>DHPI01000066.1:105825-107996 GCA_002407865.1 Spirochaetia bacterium UBA5368 | reverse complement strand
ATAATTGGTTCTTAATTGTATCTGTAATTTCAATCGTTATTGTGGATTCGTTCTGATCACGGCCCTCTGCAATCGTGTGATTTTCCTCACGCGTATCTGCCATGAAATCGTGAGGAGTTTCTCTTTCAACGCGTAAGCTTTCTTTTGCAGCCGGTGAAATCTTTGCCTTCTCCGCCTTTGAAATTTCAGGGCGTTTTTCCGTGACTTCCAATTCATCGAGAGAATAATAGTCAATATCGATATCGTCATCTTCATAAATTACGAGTTCATCCCGGTCTTTTTTTTCTAAAGTAGGGGATTTTTCCGGCTCCACATTCACTGCGTCGTCACTCATGTCCTCAATAGTTTCAAGGACATGGCTTTCAGGGGGGATTGATTCTGATTTTTTGGAATAATCTATCCGCGTAAGTAAATCAACTTCGGCGGCAATACTACTGATATCAAACTTGCTTTTTTCATGCAGTGTTGATACAGGGGGTATCGATTCTTTCGTCTCAGAATATTCATCATCGATAATGAGCGGTTTTATCGATTCTCCGCTGACATTCCCGATCTCTTCAGACGATAAGGACAGATGTGGTTCTTCGTGTCGTTCAGCACGTCGGTCCTTCGTCTCATTCGAATCAATAACCGCTTCATCCGCTACATTTTCCTTGAAACCAGCTATTTCCTCAAATTCCGAATCGATAAAATCAGGCTCAAGAACTGAGCTTTCCCTGCTATTTTCCTTATACGTCATTCTATCAACCGCAGCCTGTTTCTTTAGTATCACATCATAATTAATATACTATTCAAATTCTTCCCGTACAAAATATAATCGAGACACTAAACATGTATGGTATTAATATGAAAAAAAAGCACTATTAATTCGTTAATACTATCGGATATTTTACTGTTATTTTGTTCAATAAAATCTCAAATTCCCCGGTAAATTTAAGAAATCGACTTCGCCATGGGGTATTCTTAGCTTCCTCGCTCTGGTGAAACAAAAAAGGGACTACCCTTTTGAGGCAGCCCCTTCAATCATTTCATTTCTGCAAAAATCTACCTTGAAGCCACTTTGAGCCTTGCCTTCTGTTTCTTTAAATCAATATCAAGCATCAAGCGTTGTTCATATGTCTTCTTTTCAGTCGCTTCAATCTCTTTTATTCTATTCTCTATCGTTTCCTTCGATAATTCTTCTTTTTTATACGCGCTTTCCGCCAGAATAACGAGATTATTGCCCTTGATTTCTACAAATCCACCCTCAACCACCATATACTCTGTGATATCTCCGGTACGCAACCTCATCTCTCCGATTCCAAGCTCGGAAACAAGCGGAGCGTGATTATACAGAAATCCAACCTCGCCGTCATACGCCTGCACAACCGCGAAATGAACCTGCCCGTCATATAAAATCTTGTCCGGCGTCAATATGCTACAGTTTATTTTCATGCTCATAGCTTACTTACCCGATTGCATTCTCTTCGCTTTATCAACCGCTTCCTCGATTCCACCTACCATATAGAACGCCTGCTCGGGCAGATGGTCATATTCGCCAGCGATAAGCCCCTTGAAACTCCTGATCGTATCTTCCAGCTTCACATACTTCCCGGGAAAACCCGTAAACTGTTCAGCCACAAAGAACGGCTGAGAAAGGAAACGCTCGATTTTACGGGCGCGCTGAACAAGCAGCTTGTCTTCTTCCGAAAGCTCATCCATGCCGAGAATGGCGATAATGTCCTGAAGGTCTTTATACCGCTGAAGAATCCTCTTTACTTCCATCGCTATATTATAATGCTCCTCACCAATGAGTTCTGGCGAAAGAAGTCGTGATGATGATTCAAGCGGATCCACTGCGGGATAGATTCCCTTTTCAGAAATCTGACGCGAAAGAACCGTCTGAGCATCGAGATGGATAAACGCTGTCGCCGGCGCCGGGTCTGTCAAGTCGTCGGCCGGTACATAAATCGCCTGCACAGAGGTAATGGATCCGTTTTTCGTCGATGTAATTCGTTCCTGTAACGCACCCATTTCGGTTGCGAGAGTTGGCTGATACCCTACAGCGGACGGCATACGTCCGAGAAGGGCGGAAACCTCGGAACCGGCCTGAGAAAATCTGAATATATTGTCAATAAAGAGAAGAACGTCCCTGCCTGACAGATCGCGAAAATATTCGCACATTGTAAGCG
>DHPI01000066.1:103585-105660 GCA_002407865.1 Spirochaetia bacterium UBA5368 | reverse complement strand
GACTCGGAGCCTCGCTCCGGGGGGCTCATTCATCTGGCCGTAGCAGAGGCATGCCTTGTTGATAACGCCTGATTCCTGCATTTCAAGCCAGAGGTCATTGCCTTCGCGTGTTCTTTCGCCAACACCCGCGAAAACCGAATAACCGCCATGCTGCTGTGCAACGTTGTTAATAAGCTCCATAATAACAACTGTCTTACCGACACCTGCGCCACCGAACAATCCGGTTTTGCCACCCTTAATATACGGCTCAAGGAGATCGATAACCTTAATACCGGTTTCGAAAATCTCGGATTCCGGCTTAAGCTGATCAAACTTCGGCGGCTCCCGATGAATCGGACGTCGCTCCTTTATTTGTAGTGGGCCTTTCTTATCAACCGGCTCGCCAAGGAGATTAAAAACCCGGCCCAGTGTCTCTTCACCGACAGGAACTGATATAGGAGCGCCGGTGTCTATGATATCGGTACCCCGCTTGATACCGTCTGTTGATGCAAGAGCGATCGCACGTATACGATTTCCGCCAAGATGCTGCTGGACCTCGCAGACAATTTTTACGGTTTCGCCCATAACATCCGTTTCGAGGGTTAACGCATTATAAATTTCCGGTAGATGGCCGTCTTGAAATTCAGCGTCAAGAGTTGATCCAATTACCTGAACTACCTTTCCTATATTCTGACCCATACCTTACTCCTTAATTAAAAAATAGATAATACCCTAACTTACTTTCTTTTACAAAATCTGAATTTCTATTCAAGCGCCGCAGCACCACCTACAATCTCAGCAATTTCATTCGTAATCTTCGCCTGCCGCACCCTGTTGTAGTGGACCGTAAGCTCACGCGCCATTTCCGTCGCCGCGTCAGTCGCATTTTTCATAGCAACGCGCCTCGCGAACTGTTCTGAATATCCTGACTCAAGCAGCGATGTATATATTTTCACCTTTATATACAAAGGAAGCAACGATGAAAATATTTTATAGGGGCTCGGCTCGAATATGTACTGCACATGAAAGTCCGATGTACTCTGTTCAACTTCCCGCCGCTCAGGAGTAATCGGAAGCAGGCGAGTAATCATTGGCTTCTGGGCCGAGCTGGACACTGCTCTCGTTGACGAGATATAGACTTCATCAACCTCCCCATTGAGAAACAAACTGATCAATTCATTTCCCAGTGCCGCAGCGTCATCAAACGTCAGCTTATCTTCCAGATTCAATGCTGTTTTGTACACCGGCTCATTGATAAATCTCAGGTAATTAATACCCTTCTTGCCGATAACACTGAGAAGAACCTCTTTACCTTCTTCAATAGTAAGCCTGTTCTTCATCGCAAGGGTATTATCTATCACGTTCGTATTAAAACCGCCGCACAAACCCCGATTGCCCGTGATCATAAGAACCAGTATTCTACTCGCCTCAGCCCTTTCCTGAAGAAGAGGATCAACAACATCCTCTACGCCGGAATCCCTGAGGTTCGCAATAATGTGATCAATCTTCTCGGAATATGGCCGCGTCATGAGCATACGGTTCTGCATCTTTTTCATCTTCGACGTCGACACCATCTCCATCGTCTTCGTGATCTTGCGGGTGCTCGCCACTGACTTTATTCGCTTTCTTATTTCTCTTTGAGTTGCCACAGCTCAATCCCTTATTTTATAAAGTATTTTATCGAACGTCAGCCTTTGTCCCTGCAAGATAACTGTCCGCAAAATCAGCCGTTACCTTGCTGAATTTTTCCAAGCTCTTCAATTCACCGGTTGATGCTATTTCATCGAGCAACTCCGGATGTGCTTCAAGGAGAAACTTCACATATTTTCGCTCGAACTCGCGCACCTGGGCAACCGGGATTTTGTCAAGATATCCCTGTGTTCCGGCAAAAATTATGGCAACCTGCTCGGCTACCGCCATCGGCACATACTGCCCCTGTTTAAGAATTTCAACAAGGCGCTGGCCTCTATCCAGCTGCTTCTGTGTCGCCGCATCGAGTTCGGTTCCAAGCTGTGCAAACGCCTCAAGCTCACGGAACTGCGCAAGGTCAAGCCGCAGCGACCCCGCATATTTCTTCATTGCCTTTATCTGTGCGT
>DHPI01000066.1:98789-103495 GCA_002407865.1 Spirochaetia bacterium UBA5368 | reverse complement strand
CTTCATTGCCTTTATCTGTGCGTTACCGCCTACTCGCGATACAGAAATACCAACGTCAACCGCAGGACGAATACCGGAAGCAAAAAGGGCCGGCTGCAGGTAAATCTGCCCGTCAGTAATAGAAATAACATTGGTCGGGATGTACGCGGAAACTTCGCCTTCCTGCGTTTCAATTATCGGAAGCGCCGTCAGCGAACCGCCGCCCCTGTCGTCTGACAGCTTCGCGGCTCTTTCAAGCAAACGAGAGTGGCAGTAAAAAATGTCGCCGGGGTACGCTTCACGTCCCGGGGGCCTTCTAAGAAGCAGTGAAAGCTGCCTGTATGCGTTCGCCTGTTTCGAAAGGTCATCATAAATACAGAGCGTATCCTTGCCCTGCTCATACATATAAAATTCCGCCATCGCGCATCCCGCATACGGTGCAATATACTGCAGTGGCGCCGGATCGGACGCGGTTGCTACAACGACGATCGTGTAATCCATCGCTCCGTATTGTTCAAGCTTTTCCACAACGGCGGCTACTGTTGACGCCTTCTGGCCGATTGCAACATATACACAGAAACAATTTTTTCCTTTCTGATTTATAATAGCATCGACTGCAATAGCTGTTTTTCCGGTCTTCCGGTCGCCGATGATCAACTCACGCTGTCCACGCCCTATTGGGATCATCGAGTCGATCGCCTTTATACCCGTCTGTAACGGAACCTTAACCGGCTGGCGATCCGCAATACCCGGCGCAAGAAATTCTACAGGACGCATCTTCGTCGCATTAATGGGCCCCTTGTTGTCCACCGGAATACCAAGCGGATTGACGACCCTGCCCAATAAATCGTCACCGGCCGGTACGACAAGAATTCTGTTCAATCTCTTTACTGTATGGCCTTCTTCAATTGTCAGGTAATCGCCAAGAATAACGGCACCGATGGAATCTTCTTCAAGGTTGAAAACAAGGCCATACGCGCCATTCTGAAACTCAAGCATCTCACCGGCCATTGCATTTTCAAGGCCATGCAACCTGGCGATACCGTCACCAACCTGAATGACAGTGCCAACCTCACTGACATCAAGCTCAGATTTATATCCTTCAATCTCTTTCTTGATGATTGATTTAATTTCTTCTACCTTAATCTTCATAAGCCGCTTCGCTCCTGACTTTGCTATAAAGTAATTTTTCCTTTATATTTTTAAGATCCTTTGCGATGGATCCATCAATTATTAAATCCCCGATCTTTATTACAATGCCGCCAATAATGTTCGCATCTATAACTTCTTCAACTATGATTTCCTTTTTAAACTTGTTTTCCAGCGTATCCTTTATCTTTTTTAAAACATCAGTGTCAATCTTAGAACTCGTCACAATTTTTACGCGTTGCCTATTATTCACTATATCAATTAATTCAATCAGGGATTGATGAATATCCCTGATTGACAATTGACGATTATTATCTATTAATACTTTTAAAAAATTTACAGTTATTTCAGATAGTTCACCAGAAAAGACTTTGTCCACAAACGCCTTTTTTGCGTCATTCGAAACACCGGGAGCGCTAAAATATAGCATCAAATCCCTGTCTTCCGCCAGCAATGACGAGATAAACCCCAGTTCTTCTTCGATACGCGCAAGGATGTTCTTCTCCTGCCCGATATCCAATAAAGCGCTTGCATATACTTTAGCTACTTCGTTCCCAGCCACGGTCTCCACCCTTCTTTCTTTTACTAAAGATAAATAGCAAAGGACAGTTCAGTATTACTGAACTGTCCTTATTTTCGCTAATGCGTCTTCAATGAAAGCCTTTTGATCGTTGGGATTAAGATTTTTCGCGATGAGTTTCGCGGCGATCTCTGTGGAAAGATACACCACTTCGGCCTTCAGCTCGGTAACCGCTTTGTCCTTCGCAAGTGAAATCTCTTTCTTTGCCCGTTCAACCAAATCCTTCGCCTCACTGTTTGCCTTTTCAACGATGCTGTTTTTTAAACCCTCAGCATCAGATTTACCTTCAGCAATAATGTGAGCGGCTTCTTCTTTGGCTTTATCCATCATTTCTTTATGCTGATTGAAAAGCCTTTCTGATTCCAGACGGTTTTTCTCCGCAGTTTCGATGTCTCCTCTGACCTTCTCCGCACGGGCGTCAAGCGCGTCAACTATCGGCCGCCATGCCGCCTTCCAGAGAATAAGAGCCAGCACGAGGAACGTTATCACCGTCCAGAGAAAAAGACCGGGATCAACCTTCAGTAAACCTTCTTTTAAAACTTCCATGATGAACTACCTGCGCTTTTTTATTTTCCTTACTTAGCCTGTTCTACAACCGGAGCCGGAGCCTTCTCAACTGCCGCAGGCATTTCAATCGGAGCCTTGGTTGCAAGCATGAACGTAACAACAAGGGCGAAGAAAGTAAAACCTTCGATAAGAGCCGCAGCGATGATCATGGCGGTTCTTAAGTCGCCGCTGAGTTCGGGCTGACGAGCCATACCTTCAAGAGCGCCTGTTGCAAGCTTGCCAATACCAAGAGCCGCGCCGAAAACTATCAGACCAGAACCGAAACCCGCTGCTAAGTACGAAAGACCTAAATATTCCATGTACTCCTCCTAAGTGTTTGTATTATGATTTTTTGTTAACTATATTAAATTTTATAGTATAAAATTAAAAGGAAAATATTTTAAACTATAAAAATTTTATTTAATGTTATACGTCAGACCCTCCGCGCGCAAGCGTTTTCCTTCATTATTAAGCACCCATCAATGCGCATGCATCGACGATCCTATGAACATTGCTGAAAGTACCGCAAAAATATACGCCTGGATGAAAGCGACCAGAAGCTCCAGCAGATATATCATAAGCGAACCGGTCACCGACCCAATGCCTACCCAATAGCTCTGGAACATCATAACCAGATACAGGAATATTATGATAACTACATGCCCCGCCGTCATATTCGCGAAAAGTCGTATTGTCAGCGCAAACGGTTTAATGAAAAGTCCTATGATTTCAATCGGGAACATAAGGGGAATTACGAATGCCGGCACGCCATGCGGCACCAAGCCCGCCCAGTATCCAAACGGCCCCTGCTTTATCATGCCAACACCGATCATCCCGGCAAGCGTCAGCATCGCAAGACCGCCAGTCACCGCCAAATTGCCTGTCGCAGTCGACATGCCGGGGATCATGCCCAGAAGGTTGCAAAAAAGAACGAAGAAAAATATACTACAAAAATACGGCATCGCCTTTTTCACATAATGGTGATCGAAATTCGGCTCCACAACCTCATCGTGCACAAACGATATCAAAACCTCCCAGAGATTGACCCATTTTGAACGGGAACCGTTTTTCGCCTTTTTCACTTTTCGCGCGATGGGAATAAAAACAATGAGGCATAGCAGGGCGGCAATCCACATCATGAGAACCCAGCGGGTTATCCTCATGTCGAAAATTCCAAAAAGTTTTGTACTGAGATATTGTTCGTTGATTTTGCCGATAAAGCCTGTGGATATTACGTGGTCAGTAAGGTGGTGCATTACGATGTCATACATTGATTCTTTTTCAGCTTCACCACCGCCGGAACTAATATAGGAATTAACATAATGCAGTAAATGAATCATAAGCCTCTTCACCTCAGGTTAATGTTAAGCTATATATTAAACATTCGAAGCTCAAAGCCACTTGCGTCGTTTACGATCGTTGTTCTGGTTTCCCTCTTCCTTCAACCCCTTCAGCTCTTTGTCGAGAGCATTCAACTCTTTAAATAAATTATAAAACCCGAAACCCATCCCGAATACTACACCCACGAGAAGGAACCATGGTTCGGATTTAAAGTGTCTGTCTAACTTGTGCCCGGCGTACACAAATATCAAGAGCGTTACCGCAAGCTGCAATCCAACTGTTGAATACGCAAGGATCAACTGTGTAACACTTTTTTTAGCCAATGCACCCCAGATAATACCATGTGACGTTAAAGCAATACAAACACGGTGATATTTTTTGTCAACAAAATAAGGGCTGTTTTTATAAAAAAGTTTCTATTTCATAAAAAATAATACACTCATATTAATTTTTTTGCGTTAGTAAATAAATTTCCAATTGTGGCTGCAATAAATTTATCGGTCAATTGTATTCGTTCGCGCGCGTTAAATAATCAAGTGCGCGCCATTCAGTGTCGATATTAATTTTGTCGAATGTACGCGAGAATCTTTTTATTCGAGCACTCTTCAACAACGGGTAGCGGTAAATGAAATTATCTATCAACCTTGTCGCAACAGGAAAAGAATACATCGCAAATTGTCCCGAGCTTGATGTTAACTGCTACGGCGTTAGCAGGGACGAGGCGGTGCGGCGCATAAAGAACGTATTGCAATTTTACATTGACTCGGCTCACGAGTTCGGCCTCGAGGTCGAACGATTTGACGCAATTTCAATCGAGGGCGACAGCAGCCCGCTTTGCATCGCATCAGAACTCCAGGATGTATCCCGGAGTATAAACTAAGCGTATTGAAATTTTTCGCCGCCATCGTATCATATACAACAATGCCGGACATCAGCCCGGCATTCTTTTTTACGATATGTCAATTCTGCGGACTTCACCGCGACCGTATCAATCGCCCTCAAGCTTCGATTCAATAATCCTGAAATTATTTTTCTTCAGCACATCCTCTTTCCATTTCTTTATATTTTCACTTTGTTTTTTGCTCTCCAGTATCTTTTTTATCCTGTCTCT
>DHPI01000066.1:97135-98673 GCA_002407865.1 Spirochaetia bacterium UBA5368 | reverse complement strand
GTCTCTCACTTTGGAGTACGGTTCAACCGATTTGATCCTTTCGCTGCCGCGGGCGGTCATCGTATAATATCGTTTTTCCCTGTTGGTGTCGTATTCCGCGCGCATTTCACCCTCGGTTACAACAAGCGATGACGATCCAATCTTTTTTAGATACTCCCGCGCGAGTATCGATTCCTTTTTCGCATTCACCTTCCTGACATATTCCGGATCCCTGTCAATTCCCTTCTGCACCGCGACGCGTTTAAGCAGCTCGAATTTAAAAAAGTTTTCAGCGAGACTTTTTTTCTGTTCGTCGGTTATTTTCGGCGCGACTGTAGACGTCGACAGCATTCCCGTGTACAGATTGATTCTGCCGTTCAAGTCGGCGACGGAAAACACCTTCTCTCCGACCTTGAAGATGACATCGCTTTGATTTTTGCTGACTGCGTTATCAATATGCAATTCGACATCGGGCGCTTTTATCAGGGCATCCAGATACTCACGCGATGCTCTGCTGTAAAAACGGTTTTTCAGCCGCGCCGCCTGCATCTTGTCGTTAAGCACCTTTTCAATATTCTTTTCCGTCAGATTTTTTTTATCGGTGATCTTGATTATATACACACCATGCGCCAGCACTATCGGCTCTTTTGAATGCTCACCCTCCTTGAGAGAAAAGGCGGCTTTGGATAATTCAGGCGGCATCATATCGGCCACGATATAGCCGATATCTCCGCCGCTTTTTCTTGAGAAATCATGCGAATACTGTTTCGCGAGCTCATCAAAGCTTTCTCCCTTATCCAGCCGCGCGATGATCTCGCGGGCCTGTGCAATCGTCGCATCGCCGGCGTTTTTCATTTCCGCAGCGGACATCTGCACCCGTTTGTTATTCACTATCTTGTAGTCGGCCGTCTTCAGGAATATCTGCTTTACGCGGACTGCCTGCTCTTCAAACTTTACGCGGTTTTTTATGTCTTTTGTATACAGAATATCCATCAACTGCGATTCATTCGCCATATCGGCAAACGCCTTAAACTCGTCGGTTGCGTCGAATCCGGCCTTCCGCGCCTCATCGGCTGCAAATCGGTCTATCGCCATCGCTTCGAGTTTGCTGATCTGGTTTTTCCTGGATTTCAACATGGAATCTTTCACGAAATGTTTGAAGTCAATCCATTCGTGGAATTCACCCCGCGTAATTTTTCCGTTTGTGTAAGTGGCAAGAACATCGCTGTTTTTTTTACATCCCGTCGCTATCAGTACCATGCCGACTGCAAGTACGCACACGGTCTTTCTCATGTTTTTCTCCTGTGAATAAATATGGTGCAGGTAGTAGTTGTACCTCCATTTTGTTGGGCATGTCAATCCCAATTTTGTTACGCCGCGGGCGGCGGTGTTGTGAATTTCCGACGGATAAAAATATTTCGTTAATTGTATTGACAATTTGGGATTTGCCGACTCATAGTCTTTCAGCGCGGGGAATGGATTTCAGCGTGCATGTTTAACGGCGGTGCAGTGCGTACTATGAAGGATATTAAGCAGTATAAGGAAAAAATTAAAAAAAT
>DHPI01000066.1:96446-96961 GCA_002407865.1 Spirochaetia bacterium UBA5368 | reverse complement strand
GTATAAGGAAAAAATTAAAAAAATTTTAACGTCCGAAGAATTGCGCGAATTTTATAAAGACAGCTACAGCGTTGTCGATTTCGGATACGATTACGTCGAGATAGGGGATTACAGGCGCGCATTCAAACTCTTCAGCATAGGCGCTCGTTTTAACGAGTCGGATCCTGATATACTAAACGGCCTCGGTATTTCTCTCTGTGAACTCCGCAAATACAGGTCGTCGATCCTCATTCTCGAAAAAGCCGCAGAGCTCTATCCGGATGATTCCGTTACGCTTGCGAACCTTGCCGGCGTCTACTGGGAAGTGTGCGATTACGAAAAGGCGATTTACTACTACGTAAAAGCAATCAAGAGCGATCCGTCGATTCAGGAAACCCACTTCAACCTTGTCAATCTGTACTATGAGCAGGGCGACCTCTTCATGGCGTACATTGCATGCCTCAACCTTCTGAAAATCGCCCCGAACGATCCGCAGGCCCTCGATCTGCGTGATGATATAATCCTCAACCTCGGCT
>DHPI01000066.1:83397-96356 GCA_002407865.1 Spirochaetia bacterium UBA5368 | reverse complement strand
ATATAATCCTCAACCTCGGCCTTACCGTCTGCTGAATTAACGCGCTCGTTTTTTCGCGACAAAAAAAGGCGCGATCCCTCGCGCCGTACAGCAATTTACGAAAAAACAGTTCATCGTTATTTTACAAAGCTTCTGAGTTTTTCCATCATACCGCCGGCTGTGTTCATCTGCCGTATCATCGAAATGGCGGATTTCATCTCCTGCTCCATGTCAATCTTCCAGCGGCCGTCTTCCTTTTTCATTCTGAATGCATATTCAAATCCCTTCATGTTTTCTACGGGATGCTCCGTGTATTTCACCTTCACCTCGGCGGTATCGCCGATGATTTTCTCATCGACAACAGTCCATTTCGCATCCTTCATGAATTTGCGGTCGGCCAGGCCCTCTTCCTTGCCCGATTTCGGGGCGATTTTATTAAGCTCATTCATCGCCTCAACGGTTCCCTTCGTGTAGTACTGCGCGGCATCCTCGAATCTGTCCGATGAATATACCGCCTGCATCTTTTCGAGTACGTCGCTCGGCCTGCCGCCGCCGCACGCGGTAATGCCTGCCGCGACCACGAACGCGGCGATACCTACGAAACCTTTTTTCATCCATTTCCTCCAGGATTGTTTTTGTAGTTTCAATGTGAACATTCGTCTGAGTCCGCACGCGCACCCGTACTGCAAATATTTGCTGATGGGCGCGCTTACCAGAACCTGCGGAACGACAGCTTTTCTTTAAGGGTGTAAAAATCGCTGCCACGCGGCACATCACGAAGCCGCGTTTTCAACGTGCCCGGATCGATGAGTTCCCCGAAGGGTACTGCCTTCAGGTCGAAATTGTCGGTCACCGACACCATGACACCAAAGGTGTTCTCGCTGTAAAACTTGTAGGCGCCATACCCCAACATGCTGCCAAGCACCACATCGAAGCTGATGGGCGCCGCAGTCCGCGTTTCGTAGCCGATCTGTTTGGCAACCAGCTTTACCTCGAGGCCTGTTTTCTCTCTATACGACCTGGCCGCATGGTCAGCAAGAATTTTCCCGATATTCGCCTCGCGGTACAATATGTTGCCATGCTTGTCCGTTTCCTTCGGCCTGAGGTGCTCGGGCAGCTTGTCGGCAAGCCCCTCGGAGACCGCGATTATGCCGTACGGTCTGCGGTTATTCTCGCGCGCGATGATAGTATCCGCGATACGCTCGGCAAGCGCGTCGATATCTATTATATCCTCCTCGACATCCTCCAGCGCGATCATCATTATCGCTTCAGCGGCGATACCCGCGGCATAGGTGATCCATCCTGCCTTGCGGCCCATAAGCTCAACGACAAAAAAGCTGTCGGTGGCCTGCGCATCCGCCTTGAGGTTCAACATTATCGTCTGCGCGGTGTTGACCGCCGTCCAATAACCGAATGTCCAGGGAATGCCGTAATAGTCATTGTCGATTGTTTTTGGAATATGGATAACCGGGAACCCGAGCAACGAAAGATAATTCGCCGTCTTCAGCGTATCGTCCCCGCCGATCGATACGAGCGCCCCGATTCCAAGGTATTCGAACGCGTCGATGATGTTGCGGAGCCTGATGTTTTTTTCCGGATCGCGGATATCGTCGATCGTTTTGATATCCTTGCCGGGGTTCGCCCGAGAAGTGCGCAAGTAGATGCCGCGCTCGTTGCGCACCTGTGTAATATTATAGTTAAGCTCCTCGTAGTGAACGCCCTTGCGGAGCCGCGGATTTCCAGGGTTGAAGTCCTGGATAAATTCATATCCCCTGAACACGCCGATTACCGGCAGGTTGTTATCCAGAAAATTCAGCGCAGTTGCCGATATAACGGTATTCGCGCTCGGCGCCGGTCCGCCCGAAAAGAGAATTCCGACCTTATTATACTTCGGCTTCCCTGTCATCGTGCTGCCTCCATACCGACGGTGTTGTACGGCACTGCGCCGCCTGAAAGAATATCAGGCGGATTTCTCGTCTGCCGCTGTCTCCCTGCGTAATATTACAAGAGCATCCACCGCCACAGGCCTGCTGCCGTCGATTATGAGCGGATTGATATCGATTTCGGCGATTTCATCATATTCAACACCGAGGTTCCCAATAGCGACAAGCGCCTTTACCAG
The DNA here is from genome assembly GCA_002407865.1 of Spirochaetia bacterium UBA5368. Classification (GTDB taxonomy): domain Bacteria; phylum Spirochaetota; class UBA4802; order UBA4802; family UBA5368; genus UBA5368. Next base: position 94,255 of record DHPI01000066.1, on the reverse strand, counting down.
CCCGTCCCTGTCGACCGCCGGGCTTCCCCTGAACTCGCCGAGGAGCTTTTTCGTACGGATTTCATCTATCATTTCCTCGGCGTCGAGCGTGGAAAGAGGCGCGACCCTGAAGCTGACGTCCTTAAGCGCTTCCGTAAAAATGCCTCCAAGACCAAACATAACGCACGGACCGAATTGCGGATCGCGGGTAAGGCCCACCACAAACTCGCGCTTATCGCCTTCTATCCATTCCTGCACAAGCACGCCGTCGAGGGTGATGCCCTTGCCGGTGATTTCATCGTACGCAGCGGCGACCTCATCGTCATTTTTCAGCTTGAGCTTCACCATGCCCATCTCGGTTTTGTGCGTAAGAATGTCCGAGCAGCCCTTCAACACGACTGGATATCCGAAATCACGCGCGAACGCAACCGCCTCATCGCGGGACCTCGCCAGCGCGTTACGCGACACCGGAACCCCGGCCATCGCAATCACCCTTTTTGAATCATATTCTGAAAGCGCTTTCTGGCCGTTTGCTATCGCTCCCTGCACAATGTTCTTCATAACCAACGCTCCTTTTTCTCAGATATCGGGAATATTCGTACTGCTTGTCGAGACAGAATACGGCCTCCTCCGGCGACGAATACAGTATTACGCTGTACGCACTTCCCTTTTTTCCGTGTACTATTTCATCGCCCGGCGACGATATCAGGGCGACAGGGTACACAGGCTTCCTGTATTTCTCCATAAGATCGACGATATTGTCAAGAAACTTCGACTGACGATCTGCAAATATTTTTTTAAATTCGTCAATCTCCTTTTCTTTCGCAAAACCGAGCCGCTGCCGCGCCTCGAATATGCGCGTAACAAATTTACCCGATCCGGCCATGCCAAGCAGGATAACCGCGTCGAACGCGTCGCTTGCAACCATTGCATCGGTGGCCGCGAAAAACAAGTCGATATCGGGCTGTCCCACGAGATCGACCGGATTTCCCCTGCTCCAAAACGGCGGCAGCAGCGCGTCAAGGCGCTCGTACACATCTCGCGGCAGCGGCGGCAGCTCGAGCCCGCGCTCCTCGCATTCGTCCGCGGTGATGACACCCCACCCTCCCCCGAGCGTCACGACGCCAACCCTTTTGCCCTTCGGCAGCGGCATCGAATCGAACGCCGACGAGATGGTCAGAAGCTCCGTCGGCGTATGGGCGAGAATAACGCCCGATTGTTTCAATACGCTTTCATATGTTTTATGCGAGCCCGCCATCGCCCCCGTATGGGACTGCGCCGCCTTCGAGCCGACCGCGGTTCTGCCTGCCTTTAGCGCGATGACAGGCTTTTTTCGTGTCGTATATTCCGCGATCTCCCTGAAGCGCCTGCCGTTATCCACGCCCTCGATGTACATCAACACCACCGAGGTATCTTCGTCATCGGCAAGATACTCGAGATAATCCTCGCATGAAAGCACCCCCTCGTTGCCCGACCCCACGAATTTCCCGATCCCGATGCTCTCCTGCTCGGCCCATTCCATGATCTGGTTTCCCACATTGCCGCTCTGCGTGATTATGGATATGCCGCCCTTCCGCGGCCGTACGTGCGAGCCCGTCGCATACAACGAGGATGCGGTGTTTACGATGCCCATCGTATTGGGGCCGACAACGCGTATGTGATGCTCGCGCGCAAAGGCGTTTACATTCTCTTCCAGCGCCTCTCCTTTTTCTCCGGTCTCGCTGAATCCCGACGTAATAAGCACGACATTTGCTATATGCTTCGCCGCACAGTCGCGCATAACCTCCATGACCGTGTCCGCCGGCGTGGTGATGAACACCAGATCGACCGCGCCTTCGATATCCCGGAGTGTCCGATACGCCTTCCTTCCGTACACGGTATCGCCGCGCACGGTAACCGGGTGCACTTTTCCCCGGTAGCCGCCGTCGAGTATATTGGTAAGAATATACGATCCCCACTTCAGTGTATTCTCCGTGGCGCCGACCACGGCTATTGATTCTGGATAAAACAGCGCTGTAAGATTTTTCACACATCCCTCCGCCGGTACAATAGTAGAATCGCGTCTCTATTCGCATTTTTGGATTTACTTTTTGTTTGTCAACAATATATGATATTTATTATAATTTTACATTTATTACTATATGATGAATAAAACCATGCTTTTGCGTAAGCATCGTTTATGTAAAACGGCGGCAGCAGCAAAATTTACAGAAGGGTTACTTTAAGATTCCAAATTTCAGTTATACCTGAATTCACCGCCGAGTGCTCATAGCGTACCGCTTATTGTAACAGTTATATTCATAATCCGCAGATGCCTATGGAGGCCGTGTATGGAAAAATCGTTCAAGGTGTATCCTTACCGCTGGATTGTGTTGCTGGTGTTTGCGCTCCTTAACGGAGTAATCCAGCTTAACTGGATAGCCTTCGCGCCCGTGACCGTGGATTCGATGAAACTGTATGACGTATCCGCCTTCTGGATAGTGCTACTCTCGATGTCGTTCATGATTGTCTACATATTCGTGAGCGTTCCGGCCTCGTATATTATTGACAGGTACGGCATCCGCATCGGTGTGGGGACAGGCGCCCTCCTTACGGGCGTTTTCGGCTACCTCCGCGGCATGTACGGCGACAGCTATGCGATGGTCTGCATTTCCCAGTTCGCGCTCGCCGTAGCGCAGCCGTTTATCATGAACGCCATCACCAAGGTAGCCGCCGAATGGTTTCCCATCAACGAGCGGGCCACCGCCTCGGGAATCACGGCCCTTGCACAGTTTGTCGGCATAATCGCGGCCATGGCGTTCACCAGGCCGCTCGCCGCGTCCTTTCTCGAACCGGGCGCGACAGCGCTCACATTGCCCGCCATAAAATCAATGCTGCTTGTCTACGGCATCGTCTCCGTGGCATCGGGCGTCCTCTTTCTCGCATTCGCGAAAGACAGGCCGCCAACGCCGCCATGCGAGGAATCCGAGACGTTGCGCTACAGCGTTTCCGATGGGCTGAAATTCATTTTCCGTCAGCGCGACATGCTGCTTCTTCTCGCTCTTTTTTTCATAGGGCTTGGCATGTTTAATGCTATCACGACATACGTCGACCTTTTGCTGTTCAGCAAGGGATATGTCGCCGGCGGCAACCAGGCCGGCAACGTGGGCGCCATTATGATGGTCTCCGGCGTGCTCGGCGCGGTAGTAATCCCGTCCCTTTCCGACCGATTCAGAACAAGAAAGTTTTTCCTGGTGCTGTGCATGACATGCCTCATGCCGGGGCTCATTGGACTCACCTTTTGCACCGGGTATACCGCCCTCATGATAACCAGCAGCGTCTTCGGATTCTTCTTTATGGGCGCCGCGCCGATCGGCTACCAGTACGCCGCCGAAGTATGCAACCCGGCGCCCGAATCAACATCCCAGGGGATGATCATTCTGTCGGGACAGGTTTCAGGGACCATCTTTATCGCGGTGATGGCTATCGCTGGAAGGGTGAGCATGGATGTTTTCGCGGACGCGAGCAAGGCGTCGGGCTCTATCAGCCTGAAGCCATTCATGGAAACCTTCATAGTCCTTGGGCTGCTGAACATTGTCTTCAGCGTACTCATGAAGGAATCATCGATGATTCGCAAAGATGCAGTAGTATAAAGAATTTAAAGCCCTCCGAATTATTCGCGGGAGCATGCTCGTCACAGCATGCTGTCCATCCCGCGTCCGCGCGCCCACGCAAGCATCCTCTTCATCGCTATAATGCATTCCCGGGGCAGCATCCTCCCTCGTCGGGCGAAGGCGTTTCACCGTTGTCCATGAATCGGCTTGACAGCCGGAGCGCGTCCGGTTCACTTTGTCGGATATGCGCCGGGAGTGCATCGTCCCCGGCCCAACTTATATCTGTATCATTCAAGGAGACCACCCCATGGATAGAACTCTGAAGGAACACTACAGGAAAAAATTGGTCACCGCCGACGAAGCGGTCAGGGTCGTAAAATCGGGCGACTGGGTCGAATACGGATTCGGCATCTGCGGCGCCAACGAGGTCGATGAAGCGCTCGCGCGCCGCAAAGACGAGCTGCGCAACGTGAACATCCGCTGCGATATAGGGGCATGGCCGCACTACACAAATATGGCTGACCCCACGGGAGAACATTTTTACTGGAATAGCTGGCATTTCGGAGGACTCGACAGGAAGTACTATAATGAAGGAATTCTTTCATATATACCGATGAAGTTTCACGAGCTTCCAAAAATGACAAAGGAGGATTGCGCGCCGACCAACGTTTTCATCGTTATGGTGAGCCCCATGGACAGACACGGCTATTTCAGCTTCGGTGCGGGCGCCCCGTCAAGCTGGGCGGCCATCGAAAGGGCCGAATATGTGATTGTCGAGGTAAACGAGAACATGCCGCGCGTGCTGGGCGGCAACCAGGAATCTATTCACATCTCGCAGGTCGATTATGTGGTGGAAAGCAAAAATCCGCCCCTGCCGACGCTGGCCGCGGCAGAGCCCACCGACGTTGAAAAAAAGATCGCCGAGAACATCATCGACAACCTCTACGACGGATGCTGCATTCAGCTTGGCATCGGCGGCATCCCCAACGCGATCGGCGCCATGATCGCCGACTCTGACCTGAAAGACCTCGGGGTGCATACCGAGATGTACGTCGACGCATATCTTAAAATGAGCCGTGCGGGAAAAGTCACCGGCGCGCGCAAGCGCATCGACAGGTACAAACAGGTATTTTCATTCGCCATGGGCAGCAGGGAATTGTACGATTTTATTGACGACAATCCCGGGGTTATCGCCTACTCGGTCAACTACACCAACAATCCGCTCATCATATCGCAGATTCATAATTTCGTTTCAATCAACGCATGTATCGAAGTCGATCTCTTCGGGCAGGTATGCTCCGAAAGCGTCGGCACTCGGCACATCAGCGGCACCGGTGGCCAGCTCGATTTTGTAGAGGGCGCGTACAAATCGAAGGGGGGGCAAAGCTTCATCTGCATGTCTTCCACATTCACCGGAAAAGACGGCAACGAGGTATCGAGGATTCGGCCGACGCTAACACCCGGCGCCATCGTGACCGATCCGCGCACTGCGGTGCACAAGATCGTGACAGAATACGGCATTGCCAGCATGAAGGGCAAGAGCACGTGGGAGCGCGCCGAGGCGCTTATCAACATTGCGCACCCGGATTTCCGCGATGAGCTTGTCAAAGAAGCGGAAAGCATGAAAATCTGGAGGAGACGCGGCTGACGGGGCAAACGGCAACGAATTTAAGGAACCCACGGAACCCCGTGGGCTCCTTATCGAATCTGCTAATGCAGCCGATTTTCTTGTGATTCTAAAACCGCCAGCTTACTCAAAATCACCCGGGCCGATTGTCAATTGATATGATACATACGATGTAAAAGTATTAGGCCCAACAACATCACGTCCTGCGGAGAACAGCATATGGTGTAATTCACTGAAGTTGATAACAGCTCCAATATTGAAGCCGGTGCTATTTTTATCACCTGACTTGCTTGCTTTTCTGTGAAAAACTTCTATTCCGAGAGATAATGATTCCCTGATTTGACGTTGAATCTGCCACCCGGCAAACCAGTAATTATTGTTATTCTTTCCCTGATTAATCCAGTAACCGCCTCCCCCATAGCTTAACCATTTCTCCCGTTTTTTTTGAATCCATAAAGGAATATAATATTGAGCGTTCCCGTTTCCCACTCCTTTATTTTCATTTCCGGTCGGGACCTGAACCATAGGAAAAATCCCCATCATCGGAATATATTCCGACTCATTCATAAAACGCCATTTAATGCCAAGTTCAGTATCACCATACCCGTAATGCTTTACTTCGTCATTTTGACTATAGCAAAATGGCGTGATCAAATGAAGTTGAACGTCAGGAAGAACCCCATAATTTATTTCAAAATGTGGAGTTGTGATATTCTTTGTATGCCTGGTTATTTGCGACTGGGAAGCAATATAAAATTCCAGGTGCCGATACTCACCCGGTTCAGGGTCATCGGTAAGAAATGGGGAGCCCGCTAATGAGACAACAGGATTTACCAGCATTAATAAACCATAAAACAATGCACTAATAAAAAGAGAACCGGATTTCATAAAAATAATATCTCTTTATAGATATAAATAACTCAAAGTAACTGACTTTTAAAGTTACACGCTAAGAGAATAGATGAACTATCTATCCCATTTCGTAAAGCAACAAAACTGTCAGCCGGACTCTTTTTATCATCTCAGGCGCCGGCGGACAGCAGGGCAACTGTTCTTTTTGATTCATATTACTTGTGTCCGGCAGTCATAAAAGCCTGCCGTGTCTGGCAACTGCGGAATGCTTAAAAAAATCATGTATTCACTCTTTTTTTATTAAAATAATAAAATTAATTTGACAAAGGCATAATTGATGCAATTAATTGTATATGCATATAATTGCATATACAGAAACTCATTATGGCCGGCAAACAGTACATGCTGAATCAGGGGCTTTGCAGAACATGCCGGTGCTGAGAAATATTACTATACGGATCGTGTGATATATGGCGCTCTCCCAGGCAATCCTCGCCGCGCTGATCGGTAACAAGCCGTGCAGCGGGTATGATCTCGCGAAGCAGTTCAATAGCTACCTTGGATTTTTCTGGAAGGCAACGCATCAGCAGATATACCGCGAACTGGCCGTCATGGAGAAAGACGGCCTGGTCACCTGCGAACTCGTTCGCCAGGAAGAGAGGCCGGCGAAAAAGGTATACAGCGTAACCGAGAAGGGCAAACAACACCTTGTCGAGTGGATAGCGCAGCCCTCAGAACCTTCACCCATTAAAGAAGACCTTCTCGCGAAATTTCATGTCGGTTACCTGGTTCCATGCGGGATCATACTTGATGAAATCGAACGTCAGCGTAAATTGCACGCCGAAAAGCTGGCGCTGTACCGCGAACGTGAGAAAGAATATTTTCCCGATAAAAACACCCTTTCGACGAAGGCGAGATTCCGGTATCTCAACCTGCGGCGGGGCATTACCCACGAACTTTCATGGCTCGCATGGTTCGACGAGGCGATCGAGATGCTTTCCAGTGAGGGAGACAAAAAACGTGAGCACAAAGCTGTAAAAGCTTAAGAACATAATTTTTATAAAATATAACAAAAGGAGTTCTTGCATGAAAACTCGGATTACAGAGCTTTTTAAGATCAAGTACCCGATTATTCTTCCGGGTATGAGTTGGATCAGCGTTCCCGAGCTGGTTGCGGCCGTGTCGAACGCGGGCGGATTAGGATACCTCGCGACAGGCCCCCTGACGCCCGACATGACGCGAGAATCCATCCGCAAAATCAGGTCACTGACAAACAAACCGTTCGGCGCGGGATGCACACTGCTGATGCCCGGCGCCCGCGAAAACGCGGAAGTTCTGATCGAAGAGAAGGTCCCGGTTGTAAACATCTCCCTGGGAAGGGGCGATGATATTATCAGGCGCGTACACGAATACGGCGGCAAGGTGATCTCCACCGTAACAACGGAAAAACACGCGCTCGCGGCGCAGGCAGCCGGGGCGGACGCCCTCCAGGTGACCGGCCATGAAGCGGCCGCGCACGGCGGCATGGCGACATCGATGGTGCTCGTTCCCGCCATTCGCGATGCGGTGAAGATTCCAATCGTCGCGGTCGGAGGATTTGCGGACGGCAGGGGTCTCGCGGCCGCGCTCGCCCTCGGCGCCGACGGTATCGCCATGGGCACGCGCCTCTCCATGACACAGGAAAGCCCCGTGCACACGAACACGATCAAGAAACAGCTTGAATCCGGCATCCAGGACACCATATATTCCGACCGTTTCGACGGGCTCTGGTGCCGCGTGCTCAAAACCCCCGCCGCCGAAAAGTCGGTAAAAAAGGGCATGAGCCTTACGCGCGCGATGGTGGCCGGCCCGCGCATTGCGAGAGAAATGAACCTGCCGCTTTTCAAGCTGATGATCGGCATGCTTCTGCAGGGCCCCGCGACGATGATGAAGCTTGCGCACATGTCCACCGCGTTCGACAAGATCAAGGCCGCGACAGAGGGCAACCTCGACTACGGCGTACAGCTCATCGGCCAGTGTCAGGGGCTCATCCACGACATTCCCACCGTCGCCGAAGTCATCAACAGAACAGTTGCAGAGGCCCAGAAGATTCAGCAGCAGATGGGATCGCAGCTTGCAGGCAAGATTGCGGCAAAAACGGTAAAGTCGGCGAAACCAGCAGCGAAGGCGAAGAAAAAGTAAGCGCCTGTATCAGACAACACAAACAAAAACGGCCGCCGAAAGGCAGCCGTTTTTTATGCAATTGCTCGCACCTTAGAATGGTAAAAGCGCCATGGCGTACAGGGTAATCGGCTGATCGCCCCAGTCGCTCATATCAACAGCATCATAGCGAATGCCGAGGTCGAGTATTATTGGATCGATCTTCACCGAATATCCGCCTTTAAGCACAAGCGTGGTGTAATCTTCATCACCACTGCCCCAACCCTTTATTTCAATTTCAACATTTGTACGGGCAATGCCGGCACCAAGGTATATCCCCTCGAAAGCCTTTTCGATCCAGTACCTGGCGCCTATACCGAACTGATACAGTGTTGTGGTATACTTTAGTCCATATTCTTCTTTTTCCGGGGAATAAAGCCAGTAATACGCATCAAATTCTCCGGTCACATTGGGCAAAAACGCATACTGGAACGATCCAACAAGAGGAAGCGCCCAGTCAACCACATCCCCCATATCGCCCATGGGATACGTCAGGCCAAACCCCGCCCCTGCCGCCATTTTCTTTTCCGACTGCGCGAATCCGGGCGCCGCCATAGCGAACGTCAGCATAAAAGCAAGAGCCAGCATACAGAACTTCTTGTAATTCATCAGCACAGACCTCCAAAAAATAATTATAATAAACCTTTTCCCAAGGTTTAAAGGGCATATCCAATTACAACTTATTTTTTTGCGAAGGTGATCTCTTCCACTATGATGCGAATCGATATATTTTTTTGTTACAGCTAATCGATTATCTCTGTATGCAAATTCACTACGATATGAACGATGTTCACATTGTGAACCTTATATTTTTATTGACGGCCGCTTATTTCGCATAACTTCTCTTGAGCCGAAACCATCGAACATATACCACATAATGTCAAGTGGTTTTCATCATTGAGTGATCAAAAATATTAATTTTTTTAAAAAATTCGACGGGCGTATTGAAATTAATTTCCATACGGAATTGAATAAACCTTTCATGTCATCGCGCCGCGGGCAGACGCCGCTCGCTTCACGTCAGAGGTATATTGCTTAAAATTCAAGCAGGTTTTTTGTGGAAAAGCTCGGCTCCGTGGTGCAATTAATCCCAAGCTTCCGAAGCCCCGCATCGTCGCCCGGCGTGGGGATGTGCGTCATATGCATCTCGCTGTTGCGCAGTGCCGGCAGCGTTTCCATGGCGGCCTGCGCGGTCGGATTTGTGCCGGCGCCAATGCTCAGCGCAATAAGCGTTTCCCCCAGATCGAGGCTGGCGGTTCTCGATCCCAGCACATTTCCCTTGAGATTCATAATCGAGTCGATGATGTAGGGCGACAGCAGGTGTATATGATCGGGGATACCGGCCAGTTTCTTGATCGCATTGAGAATAAGCGCCGGCGCCGCGTGCAGCAGCTGGGAATTTTTTCCGGTCACGACATCCCCGTCAGGAAGCTCGATCGCGGCCCCGCAGTAGATGCCTTCGTTTCCATTTCCGTGCGCAGCAGCCCTCTTGGCCGCCTCGCGCGCGGGGACAACCACGCGCCTGGACTCCGGCGTAATGCCAAGCTCGGTCATAAGAAGCTCCACGCGCTGCACGGTATCGCGGTCGGCAAGCCCCATGGCATACTCACACGAATACCTGAAGTAGCGGCGGATGATCTCCTGCCGCGCGGCCTCGCGCACAACGGCATCGTCCACGATGCCGAATCCAGCCCTGTTGACGCCCATGTCTGTCGGCGACTGATACATCGCGTCGGCGTTTCCGATTTTCTGCAAAATCCTTTTGAGCACTGGATACGATTCGACGTCGCGGTTGTAATTGATGGCAATGGTATTATATGCCTCGAGGTGAAACGGATCAATGAGGTTATAATCCGCGATATCGGCCGTAGCCGCCTCGTAGGCGACGTTCACGGGATGCTTCAACGGGAGGTTCCAGATGGGAAACGTTTCAAATTTTGCGTAACCGCTTTTGATTCCGCGGCGATGATCGTGATACACCTGCGACAGGCAGGTCGCCATCTTGCCGCTGCCAGGGCCGGGGCCCGTGACCACCACCAGGGGGCTGACGGTCTCTATATACTCGTTGGCACCGTAGCCCTCGTCGCTGACAACCACGTCAACGTCGGTGGGATAGCCACGCGTATACCGGTGGGTGTACACGCGGATTTTACGCCGCTCCAGCTTATTCTTGAATATGGACGCGGCGGGCTGGTTCTCGAAGCGCGTAATTACCACCGCACGAATATCAATTCCCCAATCCTTCAGGTCATCAATCAGCTTCAGGGTATCGGCATCGTAGGTTATGCCGAAATCGGCTCGGACCTTTTTGCGCTCGATATCGCCCGCATAAATGCACAAAATTATGTCTGCCCTGTCGCTCAGTTTTTGCAACAAACGCATCTTCACGTTCGGGTCAAATCCCGGGAGTACGCGCGCCGCGTGATAGTCGTACAACAGCTTGCCGCCAAATTCCAGGTACAGCTTGTTGTTAAACATCCTGACCCGGTCTATAATCGCCTCAGCCTGCTCGTTGAGGTATTTCTCGTTATCAAAGCCGTGTATTTTCATTGATCGTTCCGCATCCCCTGATGATTGCGCCGTTTTCCCGGAAATGGCGCGGCACTCG
>DHPI01000066.1:78624-83276 GCA_002407865.1 Spirochaetia bacterium UBA5368 | reverse complement strand
GGAAATGGCGCGGCACTCGGGAGATCGATACGCCAGCGGCACGATCTGTAAAGGAAAAAATGCCTCACCTTCGCACTCTTTCACATTTTTCGCATCCAGACATAGGAAGAACTTGCCTCATCCCGGTACTGTGAACAGCCGGACGAGAAGGGAGCATGCAAAGCGCCGCCCGATGCGGCATTATTTATCGCATTTCACACACCTGAATTTTATGTACAGGTATTCCTGCGGGCGGTCGACAGCCGCATATCTGCCGTGTATCGCTGAATCGGGAACCGCTTCATCGATAGGCCCCTCCCAGACGATTTCGTAGCACCCGCCGCAGAGGGTGTACATCTGCTTATATGCCTCATTTCTTCTCTGGCGTACCGTGGACTCCGATCCTTCATTATAGTATTTCATTATCCCCGGCCTCTCCTTCTCGTTCAGCGGCGCATACGGTACAGCGCCAGGTTTGCCGGGCGGCGCCACAAGTACGGTAGTAGAACATCCCACCGCAAGCGCCAGCATGAGGTACACCATCCCTCCATACGATGTTTTCATATGAATCCCCTTTTTACCCTGCAACACGATATGACCTCTCCGCGACTGTATGCCAAAATAATAGATCATCGTTCGTGCACTGTCAAATCACACGCTCCCCCCGAGACCGTCATGCACCGCGCGGACAGGAAAATTGTTTCAACGCAAAGGCCGCGGAAAACTGCGGCCCTTATATTCACAGCTTGATTTTAAAATTAATGATTTTTGGGTGCACGAGCGCCTTGAAGTCGTTAAACTTCATTTTAATAAGCTCGGTATGTGTCCCCGCGTTGAAAACAATTTCTTCGTCTTTCGCCAAATCGTCCGAGACTATTTCATCCATATTATACAGGTTGCCAAACGGCGGCATGGCTCCCGCCTCGCAGTCGGGAAACTGCTGAATAAACTCCGATTCCGACGCCAGTACAACATCGTTTGTTTTATACAGGTTTTTCAACAGCGTGAGATTTACCCTCTGATACGCGGGCATCACCACCATCACCATTTTACCGTTGATCTTTACGATCACCGGCTTGGCCAGATCGCGACCCCGCACATGCGCGAGATGCGCGGTTTTATTTGACGTGTACGCGAGCGGATGAGAAATCAGCTCATAATGAACATGCTGCGTCTCGAGCAACTGCCGTATCTTTTCCCCCCTCATAACGACACCTCCTTTCGTGCATGCGCCTTTTATTTTAAAGGTACGGTATCCGTCATGCGCCGTCAAAAAATATGGCGGCCCGGCAGCGTATACTGCATGCTCTCCCGTTTCCGTGGACTTGCACGTTGTTTTAAATTATCAACTCGCGCCGGATTTTAGCAAGGTATGCTTTTTGAGAGAAAAACAATATCAGCTATCCCGAGAACCGACCACGCCCTCAAAAATTGTTTTGCCCGTATCTTTAAGATTATAGCCTTCACGGCCATGAAGCAGGGTCTTGAATCTGTCAGACCGGATTATTTCAAGAAGAGTCTGCACCGAACGCAGGGAGAGGTAATCGTTTAACAGCACAATATCGTATCGTTCATCCTTGAGCGGAATAAAATCCAGGCCGAGCGCCTGGGCAGCGGCCTGGATGCCGATGCCCGCGTCAGCATGCCCCTTGCCGATCGCCGCGGCGAGCTCCATGTGGGTCGTTACCGAGTTATCGTAGCCATTAATGGATGCGGCGGCAATCCCGCTATCTCTAAGAAGGGTGTCGAATAATATCCTGGTGCCGGAACCATCCTGCCGATTAATGATAACGACATCCCCGCGGGAAAAATCCAAGAGAGAGGTGATCTTTTTCGGGTTTCCCTTCCCCAGAATTATGCCCTGCGTACGATAGAATAAATTTATAACGGTAACGCTGAAACCGCTGAGATATCTCGAAAGATACGAAATATTATATTCTTTGGTAAGGGGATCGAAAAGGTGAATGCCGGCTATATGGGCAAGCCGCTGGCTGAGAGCAAGAAGCCCCTCTATGCTGCCAACATTCGCATAGGTGGTAATAAGATGGTATGGCGTTTTTATAAGCTCTCTGGACAGCAGTTCCCAGGCCATATCGTTGCTGCCGATGGCGATGAGTATTTTATCGTGACTGTCGGTTTCTTTTCTGAGGTTATTCCGGGCGGAATTGTACAGCCATTCCTCAAGGAGGGATCGGGGAAATATCAGCTTGCCCCCCACCCTTGCGGCGGGAATAAGGCCGTCATTTACCAGCTGATATACCTTCTTGGTGTTCAGGTTGAGGTACGAGGCGACCTCTTTCGCCGTCATCATTTCATTCATATGCCATTGTTAACAGAAGGGACGGGCGAAAGTCAAGCATATATGCAGGTTCCCGGTTGCCGTATATTGCTGAGGCCGCCAGCTTCAGCAATATACGGCAACCGGCAGGCCAGTGAGGGGGGCCACATCCTGCGCTGATTGCAGCGCTATAAACCGGTCAGCGCAGGATGTGTAACGAAACTGCGATTTTATCGTCAATCATGACAGATGGCGCATTTGTTACTTATTTTTAGGGCAGTATGACAGTCCATGCACTGACCCATCAACATCTTGCCTTTAATCATCGTAGTATCTGTTGAATTAGCCTTGTCCCCATGGCATGAGTCGCATCGGGCTTTCAGTTTGCCATCTTCGTATTTTGCGGTCATTACGGCTTTATGGCTGAAATACACAAGGTCTGGCTGTTTTGCCCAGGAGGTCCAGGGTTTGTCCGTATCCTTGTACGAATCGAACATGGTTTTTTTCCTCGGCATACTGTGGTCGTTGGAAGTCAGATCGCCATTCCGATCGTGGCATGCCGTACATTCGCCGATGGTGGGAATGCCTTTAAACCTTCCATTATCATCATACCCGTGGCACACAGTGCAATCGTCGATTCCATATTTAGCGACATGGGTTTTGTGCATAAAAGGAATTTTCTTAGAAGCATTGGGTTGCATTTTAGTATTGCATGCCTTTTGGGATACCCCGAAGAAAAGCCATGCAAAGAGAACAAACGGTATAAAAAAAAGCAACAATGAACGTTTCACATGAATTCTCCTTACATTTATAATTGAATAGCGATTCCTTACATCCAGAAAATTGATTCAGATATTGTGCAATATTTTAAAAACTGAAATTATTCTATCCGTGTCATAGTCACTTATTTATAACATTACCCGGGGAGAATCCCATCTCCTCAAATTTTGCATTGACGTACGGTGTTGATATGTTTTCAAGCGGCAGATATACGCTGCGGGAAACCTTTTTCAGGTCTATCGTTTTAATATATCTATTGCACTTGTCGCACACATCAACTCTATACTCTTCTTCATCTTCAATATCATAATAGTGAAGCGTTTCATGATCGGCGTTTTCACAAAATGGACAGTAGATCCTTCTTGATTGCCATGTGTGATTGCAGAAGCCGCAGATCAATGAACGTTTGCCGTTATCGCCAAACACCGACAGTTCAGGCATTGACCCGCAGATCGGACAGTAACCCTTGTCCCATTCTTTTTCTTCATCGAGATAATGCGACATCATCTGAGAGAACACACACAAAGAAGGCTTTACGCTATTGTACGTTACAAATCCGAGAATTTTTTTATCAATGTTAAAATCATTCTCTATTGTATCGAAAAACGATTCATCCCCCTTGATAAACGCCGTGAAAAGTTTATTCAGATTTAACTTTTCGCTATCGACGATATCGATTACCCTTTCGACAGAATCGGACAACTCGTTGCCCTTGTTCAACAGAATGCCGCACAGCTCTTTGAAGAGATCTTCAGACGCTTCGTGATCGACGACAAACTGTGAAATATCAACGAGCGGAAAACCTTCCCGTGTCTTTAACGATAAAATGTCATCCGACATATGATAGTCTTTTAAACGAATAGAGCTTTTGGATTTTTCCTGAGCAATGAAAATTTTTCCATACAGATCGAGCATTATCTCATAATCGGGTTTTATCTTCTTCACTTCATTCACGGCCTTGCTGAGAAAATCAGAAGTAAATTCGGTAACACTATTCATAACTGCTCCATTCTCATTCTTTTCTCCGCCAGTGTATCCGGCTGTTGATTCTCGCAAAGGCGACGATTATCATCTTCACGGGAATCAACAACGGTCATAATTATGCCAGCGATGTATCCATAGAAGGCTTCTCCAGCATCGCATTGTGATGATACAATTCGCGTTTATGGGTGATTAAATAGACGACCCGAACGCTATCTTCATCCAACAATGTGGCGTCTGGAAATTCATTTTTAACGACAGCAAGTCGGCTGTTTGCCAGCGCAAGCATGCTTTTCCTGTCTCCAAAATTCATCGCTCCCGTGGGGCAAGTTTTCACGCACATGGGTAAATGCCCCGCTTCTATCCGCTCAAGACACATGTCACATTTATTTATTATGCCGCTTTCTTCATTCCTTCGCGGTATATTAAACGGACAGTATTCCTTCATCTGTAGAAATCCGTCATTGGATATTTTTTTCGTCCGTTCGGTGAAAATCACCGCTCCGGTATCGGAGTCTATCACCACTGCGTTTTTTACATGCGCATCGGCCGCGACTTTACATGGCGGCTCCGTGCAATGGCGGCACTGGTCCGGGAAAAAATTCCAGATTACGCGGCCATTTATCTTATATTC
>DHPI01000066.1:75865-78483 GCA_002407865.1 Spirochaetia bacterium UBA5368 | reverse complement strand
ATGAAGCGCACAATTTTATAATTATAGGGATTGAGGTCGGGAGGATTCTGGTGACTGCCCCAGCCAAGCTGTTTCGTCTGGTTCGCGGGGAATCCCTGCCATTCTTTACACGCAACCTGGCACCCCCTGCACGCCGTGCATCGAGAAGTATCTATAAAAAATGACTTTGACATGTTCTCCTCCAGAATGTATGTAACCGGCGGATTATTCATCCGCCGGTTTTTAAATCATCTTAAACTAATTCCGTCACTTTGTCGGCTTTCCTGACATTTACGCAACAGGCTTTATATTCGGGGATCGAAGTATTTGGATCTCCCGCCCAGAGCGTCAAGCGGTTGGTCGCGTCCCCTATGCCCTTCTTCGTCCAGCCGAAAGCGAACGGCATGCCGATTAAATGGACCGTTTTGCCCTGAATTTTAAACGGCGTTATACGGACCGTCACCATTGCAACGGCCTCGACCCTGCCTCGTGCGCTTTCAACTATAACAGGATCGCCGTTATTAATCCCTTTTTCCTTCGCGAGTTCATGACTCATCTCTACGTACAACTGGGGTTCGGCCTCAAGGAGAGACGGCACATTTCTTGTCTCGCTTCCGCCGCACCAGTGTTCGGTCAAACTGTAGGTAGTCAGTACAATCGGAAACTTCGGATCGGCGGGCGGGGTAACTATATCCATCTCGCCGTGAGGGATTTTTGCGCACGGGTTGCTGAGCTGCCCGGAAAAACCATGATTTCTTACAGGGGTTTCAATCGGTTCATAGTGTTCGGGCAAAGGCCCGTCGACAAGACCGGTGCCGTAGAGCTGCCCCAGTCCGTCCTTCAGCATGATGAAAGGACTTTTCCCGCCCGCTTTCGAGAGCGGCGGCTGGCCTCCGTCGGGAACGTCGCCTTCCCATTTGGCGCCATCCCACCTGATAACCGCCCTGCTGGTATCCCATGGCTGTCCGTCTTTATTGACAGACGCCCTGTTATAAAGGATTCTTCTGTTCATCGGCCATGCCCAGGAGAAGTTGGGGAAAAGCCCTATTTTCTTCTGCATCGGCGTCTGTTCCAGGCTGCGGCGTTTCAATTTATTTCCATCTTCTTCAGTGAAGCTTCCGGCCAGAATCCAGCACAGGGACGCGGTTGAGCCGTCCGCGGCAAAGTCCGGTAAACCGCTAAGCTGTTTCCCTTTCTTTTCTCCGCTTGTAAAGTACCCGTTTATCCGTTTCGCAACCGCTTCGGCATCGTATTTTCTATACCAGTTCAGGTTTACAATCGGCTCCTTGTGAACTCCGCCCTCTTTTTCGTAAAGTTTTATCACCGCATTCATGATTTCTATCATGATCTGCCCCATGGATTTTGAATCGCCCCTGGGGCTGGTTGCCTGGTTATGCCATAACACCCAGCGTCCGCTGTTGCTGATGCTCCCTTCTTTCTCTGCGCGGTGGCAGGAGGGGAAGAGGAACACTTCCGTTTTGATCTCCCTGGGATTCATCCCCGGGCCGTGCCAGAAATCGGTTGTCTCATTCTGATGTATCTCTGAAAAATAGATAAAGTCGAGGGTCGATAAAGCTTTTCTGATTTTATTGGTGTTCGGCATACTCTGGGCCGGATTTGTCGCCCAGATTGAGCCGCCTTTCATCTCGCCCCGCGCCATTCTGTCGTAGAGGTACAGATAGGAGTAATCTCCATCATGTTCGCTTTTTGCCACATCCGCTTTCGGGAGCCACCCGTAACCGAAATCGTTTTCTTGGGTAGCTGCATACCCGAAATATGCCTTGAGCAAGCTGACCATGTATTTCGGTCTGTTCTGCCACCAGTTGACGCTCTCAGGCTCATTGGATACAGGCGTGCTCAGGTTGTTGTAATCCGCCAATGTCGGCATGTTTGCCCTGGGAATCGGGAGATAGCCGGGCAATATGTTGTACAGAATCGCATGGTCGGATGTTCCCTGCACGTTCGGCTCGCCTCTGAGGGCATTGATTCCACCCCCCGCTATTCCGGCATTTCCAAGCAGCAGTTGAACGATGCCGCTTGTTCGGATATTCTGTACGCCAACCGTATGCTGCGTCCATCCCAGCGCGTAGAGGATTGTTCCCGCCTTGTCCGGCTTACCGGTCGCGGCATAGGCTTCATATACTTTAAGAAGAATATCCTGCGACACCCCGGTTATATCCGAAACCTTTTTGAGGTCATACCTTGAGTAATGCCTCCTTAAAAGTTGCATTACGCATCGTGGATGTTTCAAGGTCGGGTCTTTTTTTACCTGGCCCTTTTCATCGAGCTCGAACTGCCAGTCCTTTTTGTTGTAAATTTTCGTTTTAGGATTGTAGCCCGTAAAAAGGCCGTTGTTGAATGAATACCTGTCATTTACGATAAACGACGCATTTGTATAATCATTAACGTATTCTTTAAAATATTTATTCTTTGTAAGTATGTAGTGTATCATCCCGCCCATAAAGGCAATGTCTGTTCCGGAGCGCAGAGGCACATGGAAATCCGACCTGGCGGATGTTCTCGAGAATTTGGGGTCGACGTGAATGATCATTGCACCCCTTTCTTCCTTGGCCTTGAGAACCCATTTAAAACAGATGGGATGATGCTCGGCGGCATTGCTGCCAATTATAAGACAACAG
>DHPI01000066.1:66789-75754 GCA_002407865.1 Spirochaetia bacterium UBA5368 | reverse complement strand
GCTGCCAATTATAAGACAACAGTCCGTATTTTTAACATCGATCCAGTGATTCGTCATTGCGCCGCGTCCAAATGATTCTGCCAAACTGGCAACAGAGGGGCTGTGTCAAATACGGGCCTGGTGGTCGATATGGACAATTCCCATGGCGCGCATGGCCTGCACAACGATTGAGGCCTCTTCATTGCTCATCTGGGAGGAGCCCATGTGAAACATTTCATCGACCCGGTTTACTACGTGTCCATCCGCATTGGTGGTTTTAAAATTTTGATCGCGTGTGTCCTTAATGCGCCGCGCCAGTTTTTTAATCATCCAGCTCCAGCTTTTTTCTTCCCATTTGTCGCTGAATGGCGCGCGGTATAATGGCGTGAGCACCCTGTGGTCGCTGTTGATCATCGAAAGCATCGTCGATCCCTTTGCGCATAACGCGCCCTCGCTTACGGGATAGCCAGAATCGCCTTCAGTGCTTACAACCTTGCCCCCTTTCACATGAGCGATAAAATGACAGCTCACCGAACAGAAAGGACATATGGAAACGACTTCTCTGGCGCCCTTGATCTTCAGTTTTTTCGCGTAAGATTCCGTTATGAAAGAATTTATTCCCAGACTGCCAAGGGCGATCGCCCCGGCCCCGGCTCCCGCCACCATCAACAATTCCCGGCGTGTTACCTTCATTGCGAATCCTCCAATAATTATGATATATTCACGATTAAATATTCGCCCGCGTGACTACGGCAGCAAAATGAATCCCGTAAAAAGCATCATAACAACGCTCGCGGAGATCATCCCGAGATAATAGGGCACCGGCCGGTGCTCGCGTATGGAATTCACGCTGTCTCTGGCATTCACTCCCACGAGGTATCCGGGATAAAACAAAATTGCCGAGAACAAAGCCCAGTAGATTACTTCCGTCGACATAAAAGTGGCCAATCCGCCGCTGGTCGCGAAATTCAGCAGATACTGGCATGGGGCGCAGGCCATTCCCGCGTAATAAAACAGGACACCGGAAAAAAGGACCCCCGTTCCCGCTGTGATCCCCCCGGTTCTGGCGCTGTTTTTCAAATATTTCGCCGACAGGCCGAATGCGAGTGTTGTTGAAGCCCCGAGGAGCAACAGCGCAACAACCGCGTTTGCCCTGCACATCGGCGAGCAGCCAAGCACGGGAACGATTATCATCCTGGCGAATACAGTAAACACAGCAATAGCGAAAAACATCCCGGCCCGTTTAAACAGGCCGTATCCGGCCGCCATAATGGCCACGCCAATGCCCGTCATTAATGCCGCGACAAACGGTTTACCGCCCATGCTGAGGACGTCCTTAAAAAATACCTCAAAGAATCCCCATAACGCCCCAAGAAGCAAAGCGGTGCAGATAAAATTAAAAACGGAATATTTTGCCGGCTCTGAATTTTTACTTACATTGAATTTCATTTTTTTCTCCTTTATCATCGTATCGATGAATTACCATCGCTGATTTTTTGCAACATAGTGAATCCCCGGGGCGGACTTCCTCCGGGGATTCCTTTGTTATACAACCTTTTCCAGTTTGACCGCACATGCCTTGTATTCAGCGGTTTTGGTCTCGGGATCGAATACGTTATTGGTCAGCCAGTTCGCGTTCCCTTCCCGGAAGTGGAACGCCATCCACACAAGGCCGGGCGGAATCTGCTCGGTTACACGAGCCCTGACTTTCACCGAGCCGCGGCGCGAACTCACGATGATATATTCGCGGTCGGCAATGCCGAGCTTCGCCGCGTCAATCGGGGAGATATCGGCCGTTTCTTCCGAGAGCATGGCGTCGAGACCGGAACGCCCGGTCTGAGTTCTCGAATGGTAATGGAAGAGTCGGCGTCCCGTACTGAGCACAAAAGGATATTCCGCATCTTCGACTTCCGCGGGAGGCGTCCATTCTATCCCCTTAAAGAGGCCCTTGCCGCGAGAAAACTTGCCGTCTTTATGAAGGAACTTGGTTCCCGGATGGTCCATGTTCGGGCACGGCCACTGCAATCCGCCGTTTTCCAGGCGGGAATACTTGATTCCGCCGTACGCAGGCGCAAATACGGACACCTCGTTGTCCCAGATCTCCTGCGAGCTGTTAGACTGCCATTCGTGGCCCATCCGCTTCGCGATCTCCTTGAATATCCACCAGTTCGGTTTTGCGAGGCCGGGGGCGTCCTTGATCTTGCGTACGCGGTTCACGCGGCGCTCGCTGCTTGTAAATGTCCCGTCATCCTCGCACCAGGCCGCCGCCGGGAACACGACGTGAGCGAAGCGGGTGGTCTCCGTCGGAAAGATATCGTTGCACACGAGGAATTCGGCAGAAGCGAGCTCGTGCTCAACATGGGTGATGTTCGGCTCCGTGTTTGCGAGGTTTTCACCGAAAATGTAAAAAGCCCTGATCTTTTTCGTGACGAGCCCCGCCATCATGTCCGGAATCATCAGTCCCGGCTTGCCGGGCAGGCTGTCGACTCCCCACGCCTTCATGAACTTTTCCCTGTTTGCCGGATCGCCGACCCCCTGATATCCGGGAAACACCCCCGGAAGGGCGCCCATATCGCATGCTCCCTGCACGTTGTTCTGCCCGCGCAGCGGATTGACTCCAGCGTTTTCCTTGCCGAGGTTGCCCAGGAGCATCTGCAGATTCGAGGTGGACATTACGTTGTTTTTGCCGCATGTGTGCTCGGTGATGCCGAGGGTGTAGCAAAGCATTCCCGGCTTGATCGACGCCATTGTTCTGGCTATCTCCCTGATGGTTTCCACAGGCACGCCGGAAATCTTCGATGCCCTTTCAGGCGTGTACTCCATGACTGTTTTTTTAAGCTCGTCGAAGTTCTCGCAGTTTTCCTCAACGAATTTCTTGTCATAGAGATCTTCGCTGATGAGGACGTTCATTATCCCGTTGAGGAAGGCCACGTCGGACCCAACCTTGATCTGCGCGAATATGTGGGCCTTGTCCGCAAGGGCCTGTTTCCTGGGGTCCGCCACTATGAGTTTTGCGCCCTTTTTCACAGCGCGCTTCACGAAATACGACGCGACAGGATGCGCCTCCGTCATGTTTGTTCCGATGAGAAAGAAGAGTTTGGCGTTTTCAAATTCGCCGAAAGAGTTGGTCATTGCGCCTGAACCGAATGTCGTTGCCAGACCGGCAACCGTTGGAGCGTGTCAGGTTCGAGCGCAGTGATCGATATTATTAGTCCCGATCACCGATCTGAATAATTTTTGCATATTATACGAGTCTTCGTTGATGCTTCTCGCACAGCTTACGCCTGCTATCGCGTCGGGCCCGGATTCTTGTAGTATCTGCTTAAATTTATTCGCCACGAGATCCAGGGCTTCGTCCCAGCCTGCTTCGCGGAATTTTCCATCGGCATCTTTTATCAGGGGGGATGTCAGCCTTTCTTTAGAATAAATAAAATCGTACCCATACCGCCCCTTGACGCAGAGGTGTCCCTGATTGGGCTGGGCGCCGTCGACGCCTTTAATGCGGATAATCTCGTCCCCTTTGACGTGCAGTTCCTGCTGACATCCGACACCACAGTAGGGACATGTCGTCCGGACTTTTTTTGTTTCCCATGAGCGGGCCTTGCCCATTCCTTTTTTCTCGACCAGCGCGCCTACCGGACAGAGCTGTACGCATTCACCGCACTGCACACAGGTCGATTCTCCCATAGGGCTGTTCTTGTCGCAGACTACCGTTGTGTGACCGCCCCTGTATCCGAAATCGAGCACTTCGTTTACGACCATACTGTTGCATCCCTCTATGCAGCGCCCGCACTGGATGCATTTGTTCGGATCGCGCATGATGAATGCCGCCGAATCGTCCCTTTTTTCGCTTCGCTCCACGAGGAAGGCCGGAACCTCGATCCCATGTTTGTAGGCGGCCTCTTGCAGCTCGCAATCCCCGTTCGCTTCGCACGAAATGCAGTTATGGTTGCCGTTCGACAGCAACAGGTTTACAACCATTTTGCGGGCTTCTATGACGCGCGGCGTATCCGTCTGCACCT
The DNA here is from genome assembly GCA_002407865.1 of Spirochaetia bacterium UBA5368. Lineage (GTDB taxonomy): Bacteria > Spirochaetota > UBA4802 > UBA4802 > UBA5368 > UBA5368. The sequence goes on along the minus strand of DHPI01000066.1, from coordinate 71,753 downwards.
TCATCCCATCCGCCGGCATAAGCGAGCACGCAGTCTGAAGGCCCCTCATCCCCTCAACCTCGACGACGCACACACGGCATTTGCTCGCCGGCCCGAGTTTAGGATGATAGCACAGAGAAGGGATGTAAATGCCGTTTTCCCTCGCTATCTGGAGAACGGTCTTATTTCCCTCAAAAGTGATCTCTCTTCCATCAATAAAAATTTTTTTACTCATTGAGGATTCTCCTTTGCACCAATCTATTTTTTCACCAGGGCTTCGAATTCCGGCCTGAACTTTGTAATCATCGCTTGTATCGGCACCGAGAACGCCTCGCCGGTCGGGCAGAGGGTAAGCCCCCGTATGTTTGCACAGAGGTTGAGAATAAGGTCTATGTCTTCAATGCGGCCTTTTCCTTCCACAAGCGAACGGAGTTTATTCTCAATTACGCGGGACCCTTCCCTGCACGGAACGCACTGTCCGCACGATTCATGGTGATAGAACTCAATCGTACGCAGCGCGAGCTCGGGAATGGAAACCGTATCATTCACGACAATGATCCCCCCCGAACCAAGGCTCGTGCCGGCCTTCTGGCATGATTCGTAGTCGAGGGCAAGGTCTTCAGCTTCCGCCGCCGTGAGGATGGCGACAGAAAGCCCGCCGACTATCACCCCTTTCATTTTTCCTTTGACTCCGCCGGCGGCCTCGAGAATAACCTTGAGCTTTGTGCCCATCGGATATTCGTAGACGCCCGGCTTATTGACGTGGCCCGATACCCCGAAAATCTTAGGTCCGTGATTGTTGAGCGTACCGATCTTTCTGTAGGCTTCGGCCCCGTTTTGAATGATATATGGAATGTTGGAGAGGGTCTCCACGTTGTTTACGACTGTCGGACATCCGTAAAGGCCGTAGTTGGCCGGGAAGGGCGGCTTCACCCTGGGATTGCCCCGTTTCCCTTCGAGTGATTCTATCTGCGCGGTTTCGTCTCCACAGACGTACGAACCTCCCCCCCTGTGGACGACTATATCAACGTGTTTAAGCTGGCCGTCATCCTTTGCCTTTTTAATCGCGGCTTCGAGAATATCGGCTATCCACAAGAATTCACCACGTATATAGATGAACGATTTCACGGATTTTATCGCATGCGCGCTGATGGCGATCCCCTCAATCAAGAGATGAGGATTAAACTCCATTATCTGTCTGTCTTTAAATGTGCCCGGCTCGCCCTCGTCGGCGTTGCAAATCAGATACACCGGCCGGGAATCGTTTTTCGGAAGAAAAGACCATTTCATGCCTGCGGGAAATCCTGCGCCGCCGCGCCCGCGGACCTGCGCCTCTTTTACCTCGTTGACGATTTCTTCCGGTTTCATGCCGAGAGCTTTCTTCAGCGCCTGGTATCCGCCATTTTGTTTGTAATACGCGAGGGTACGGCAGTCCTTTTTTGAGCGGTCGTTGAGAAGGATGCCGCATTCAGAAACAACATTCATTGACGGATCGCTTTCTGGCAACTGGCCATTTTTCAGCGCCTCAATCAGCGCATCCGTTTTCTCAATGGTCATGTTTTCGTAGTATTTGTCATTGACCTGAATAACCGGCCCTGTAGCGCACGACGCGAGATCCTGCACCCTTGAGAGGGTGAACATCCCGTCGCTGCTCGTTTCCCCGACAGCTATTCCCAGTTTGTCGCTCAGGTGTTTCACGATCTCATCGGCCCCGTGAAGAAAGCCAGGCACGCACGTGTCAACCTGAAGATGGTATTTCCCAACAGGGGAGGTGTTGAACATAGTGTAATAGCTGGCAATCCCAAAAACGCGGCTTTTGCTCATGCCGATCGTTCTGCCCGCCGCCTCCATGGCCTCCGCGCTCAGGCAATCGCCATTTTCCTTCTGAAGAAGCTGCATAACCGGCATTACCGCTGATTTACGCCGCGGGTATCTGCCGATTATGGTTTCAAATAGTGCTTTTTTTTCTGTATTCATAACCATGTCCTGTTTTAATTTTTGTTCAAAACATGTGAGGCCGCGTTTCCTGATAGATGCTGGCCCCCTGACAGGCGCGGCAGATTTTTCCGTCAATCTCAGGAAACGCTTCACCGCACGAACCGCAGATGCCGATCGAGCTGTGCGCGTGCTTGCCGCGATACTTCGGTGAAACAACGATGTTCATCATTGAATAAATTTTGTCGCCCGCGCTGATAATTTCGCGGACAAGCGCATCTTTATCCTGCTCCTGCTTCGTTTTCAGCCGCAGAAACCAGTTTTTAATTTCAGGGTAGTTTTCAAGTTTTGACGCATCCAGGAACACCCGCACCCCTTCTCCGCTTTTCTTTTCATAAAATGAGATCGCAAAACGGCCGGTATCGACGATTTTAAGCCACCCGTTGCCGACGGTGCAGGGCGTGAGCATCTGAATGGCGTCCGGGAGGCAGGATGAGGATTCGCATATTGCGTCGAAGAATTCGTACTGTGTCATATTTCGGGAGGCGATATCGACCATGTATCCGCCAATAAGAAGACCGGGAGCGAAATTTCCGTGGAATTTTGTGAGTTTACTGATGTAGTCTTCTATCCCAAGTGAGCAAATCTTAGTCATCGTCCTGTAGTACTCCAGATAAAGAGATCAAACGATATAAAAAGTGGTAATTAGTTACCAAAAGGGATTAATTGTTACCATATGTACTTAATTATCCACAGAAAAGGTGTCAAGGAGATTTCCAAAAAACTTGTAATGGTTATATAATATTTAGCGATTGTTACCACGAAGGCGACGGGGTGTCGAACCCGAAGGCAACAAATCGATTTGTCGCAACAAATCGATTTGTTGCCTTCGGGCGTATTTACGCCTCACCCCGTGCGAATGACGACCTCGCAGCAATCGTCGCCGTGATTGAGGTTTTTCGTATGCTCCACCGAGATGTTCACATCTTTGCCGAAGAGCCCACGCACAAGGCCCTGATACGTTTCAACAGTAACGATACCGCAGTCGGCAATGCCCGCCTTCGCGATGCCCTTCTGCACCTCGCAGTCGGTTACCCGTATGGTGATGGCGCCATCATCCACCGTGATACTGCGGCCTGTCATGCCAAGCACATTCATAAAGACAGACATCGCGTCGAGAAATGTGCCGGGCCACGACGGTTCGGCAGTCGCCTGTTTTGCAAGATTTTTTCCCATGACATACGAAAATTGCTTCCACGCCTCGACATCCATCTCCCAGGCCGCTTCTATGCCGTACTTTTTCGCGACCGCCATAAACCACGCGCCGTCCATGCGTGAAAACGCGAGATGCACAAGGCTGCTCATTTGTTCATTCGATAATTTCATAGCAGTATCACCCGGCTTAAAATTTATGCATCCTATCGAATCAGCAACCATCGATATTGTAATAATTCAATGATTTTTCGCGCATTTCATGAAACACAATCATCGTAATTGACATTGCGCGAAAGTTATGCGATGCTCTTTGCATGTGCAATTCATCACCGCGCAGCCGGGAGGGAGGCCGATGCATACCGACGAATACGCCATATCGCTGTACCGTGAGCTTTCCATGAGCAGAAAAAGGGTCGAGCGCATACGGTCGGCCCTGCATGCGATGGAAAAACGATACGGGCGGAGCACCGAGGATTTTTTATGCGCGCCCGAAAGCGGGCAGCCGGGCGAGAGCAATTCTGATTTTCGCGCATGGCGTGAACACGCGCACGCGCTGCAGCGATGGGAACAACGCCTGCGCGAATTTGAGGAGATTTACCGCCAGTTGCGGTAGCGAAGGAGCGCTCCCGCGCCTCTTAAACCATGCGCGAGAACGCGCCAATTACGCCGGTTAAAAATTTTCCACGGCGCGCATGGGCGCTTCGGGATATACCTGCCCGTGCATGGGAAGCATCGAATTATACACCCAGTTGATGTCCACAGTCCCAAGGTTCACGCCGCGGCGCCTGCTGTAGCCGTTGAATACGCCGCGCACGAGCACATCCTCCATCTGCATCGTCAGCGCGAACACCGCTACGTCTTTTCCCTGCGGGATGCGGCGGAGGTCTTCGCCGAACGCGCCGCCGGAAAATGCGAGTCTGCCGGAATCGGATGCCTGGCACTGTATCACAGGGACGAGCGCCGGATACCCGTCGTCGTCAACCCACGCAATGAATTTAAGCGAGCCAAGCATGTTGAATATCTGTTCGGCAAACACGTTCAACACGCGGCCCGCGTTCTTCCGCGCCGCTGCCCCTTTCGCGCATTTCGTGGCCAGCGCCGACCGTATAACTGCGCCCATCGGCAGGCCCTCTTCATCGGTGGTTTCCACGAGATCGAGATAGTGCACCGTGTTTATTCCAAAATAGGTATTGTAGCGGAACATTGGCTTGTTGTTGTACATTTCGTATTCGGGCCCCTCTTTCGCGGAGCGGGTCCATACCGCCTTGCCGCGCCACATCTTCCTGTCGAGCGTCATAAGAAGAAAACCAATATGGGGATTCGCGCGCACGTACTGCTTTGAAAGACCGTGCGAAAATTCGCCGAAGGTCATGTGCGTGGAATCAATCGCCTGAAGCGACGTTATAAGGGATATATGCGGCCGACCGTCGCCGTTGACCGTCGCGACAAGTCCGACCTTCTCGTCTGGCTGAAACCGCGCTATTTCTGATTCGTTAAATGCGGATCGTGTGTTCACGGTACACCTCCATTTTCAGTTGCATGTGTTGATTCGCTTTGCCCGCGGCGCGTCACCGCTCGGCATCGGCGCCGCTGCGGCCTCGGCGCGCGCAGCGCCCGTCCATACCACAATCGATGGATCGACACCCGACTCGCGCGCCGAGGCCGCAAGGCGCTCCATATCCGCGGCACGCATCAGTTCGGTATGCGCAAATTCCCACGTTTTGTCGAGCCGCTCGTACTTGTCGCGGCAGAGATTGTTAAAGGCGCACAACTCCCACCTGCGCACGGTGCCCGCCGGCAGATCGGCAATAAACGCGCCGATTCCCCGCATATTC
>DHPI01000066.1:66126-66693 GCA_002407865.1 Spirochaetia bacterium UBA5368 | reverse complement strand
CATATTTTCTTCGGTGTCGGTGGCCCCCGGTATAATCGGAGTGCGCACCCATATCTCGCGCGGGCGAAGCCGGTCTTTCATGAAGCTCGTAATATATTTCAGATTATCCAGTATTATCTCGTTGCCGCTTCCGGTAAATTTTTTATGCGCAGCCGAATCGATATGCTTCAGGTCGAACAGCACCATACCGGCATGGGGCAGCATCATATCGAGAACCGTTTTGCGGCACAGCCCGCACGTATCCACGGCGGTGTGCGTTCCCCGTTCGTTAAGGGCCCGTAAAAGCGCCGTGACGAATTCCGCCTGCATGGTGGCTTCGCCTCCCGATATGGTGACACCCCCGCCCGATTTCTCGAAATACGATTTATCTTTCAAAAGCTCGGCCGTCAGCTTGTCCACGCTCCACATTTTGCCAAGCAATTCCATCGCGGTGGTGGGGCATTCCGCCGCGCAGGTCCCGCAGCCCTTGCAGCGCGTGCGGTCGATTTTCATGCCGCGCTCGGTCAACGCAAGCGCGCCCTGCGGGCACGCGCCGACGCATATTTTGCACCCTATACACCGCGAGCC
>DHPI01000066.1:62700-66005 GCA_002407865.1 Spirochaetia bacterium UBA5368 | reverse complement strand
GCACCCTATACACCGCGAGCCGATCCAGTGCACCTGCGGCTTCGGCGAAATACTTTCCGGGTTATGGCACCATGCGCACGACAGGGGGCACCCCTTCATAAACACGGTGGTGCGAATCCCCGGCCCGTCTTCAGTCGACATGCGCTGAATTTCGAGAACCGCCCCCTTCGGCACTGTAGATATATCCGCAATCATATCCAATCAATCCTTTCAAAATTTGTTATGGCTCAGCCGTGCGATAACCTCGTTTTGCAGTTCCCTGCCGATGCTCGTAAAATACGCGTTGTAGCCCGTTATTCTCACAAGCAGGTGCCGGTAATCCTGCGGGTGCTTCTGCGCCTCGCGCAGCATCCCCGGGTCGAGCATGTTGATCTGAAGCGCGGTGCCGCCATTTTCGGCATAGCCCCGCAAAAACGCCTTGAATTTGTCCCTGTGCTCGGGATCGCGCAGTATTGACGGGTTGAACGTTATGGTGTGGCTCGCGCCGTTTGGCAGCATGTTACGATAGCCGCCCCAGTCGCCTGCGCTGTCACCCGTGCGCCCGCCGAGCGCCTTACCAACCGAATTGGCGTTCGCGGTAGGCCCGTTGATATCGGCCCCGTTCGACGGGCAGATCGCATTCGAGAGAAACTGCCCCTTCTTTCTCCCGTCGGGGCTTGCAGCCATGACGAAACCGTCGCCGGCCCAGTAGTTCCAGCTCAGCATGCCCGGCCTGAAACGCCTTCCGGTGGATTTCGTCGCGTGCTTCCATGTCTCTTCCGTCCAGAGCTCCATAACCTTGCGCGCCATTTCGTCGGCCTCGTTGTCGTCGCGGCCGTATTTGGGCGCGCGGTTTTTCGCCCTGGCCTGCAACACCTCGTGCCCTTCCCAGTTGTCGCGAAGCGCGCGTATCAGCTCATCCATCGTGCATTCCTTTTTGTCGAACACGAGGTATTTCACCGCGAGAAGCGAATCGACCGTGGTGGCGTAGGTGACCGCCTCCAGCGTCGTGAGGCATATCTCGGCCGCGCCCTGCGTAATGTCTTTTCCCTTTTCGGCGCACCCCTGTACGAGACACGAGAGATACGGCGTCGGATTGAATTCAGCCCGTATGCTTTCAGATGTTTCGTATAACTTCACAATCGCATCGACGATATATTTCGTCTGTATCGCGTACGCGTTCCAGAACTGCTCCCACGAGGTGAATTTGCGCGGAACGCCGGTATTCGGCCCGTCCTGGCGCGGTTTCTGCGTTTTGCCCGTCATCGGATCGGTAAAGGGGAGCATATCCCTTCCTCCGGTCAGCGCCAGCTCGACCGCCTTGAGGAGGTTCAGGTTGTTATCAACCGTACCGGAGCGGTCATTGCCCACCATGGTATTTTCAAGGCATCCTACCGGCGCGTAATCCCACACCGTGTCTTCGTTGATGAAGTCCGTAAGGCCCGCCTTTTCGGCCTCCCGCATCATTCCCGCCATGGAGCGCTCGTCGAAGTTCAGCAGAAACGGGGCCCCCTGGCTCGACGCGACCATTTCCACAACCATGTCGAGCAGTTCTTCCGGGGTATTGCGGTGTAACCGCACATTTGGCTTCGGCTCGAGGATGGGCGACATCTCGTCGATCACCTCGAGTATTGCATACGTGAGGTCGTTGGCGAGGTCTTCACCGTTTCTGCCGCGGCCCGCAAGCGTAATCAATTGCCCAAATCCCGCGGTTATGCCCTGATCGCCGGTGCGTATCATAGAGTCGTAGGCGGTATTCGCGTGCACCCACAGGCACTTCATTATTTCCTTGCCGAACTCCCTGTCCATCCCGTGGTCAATGGAATATTTCCAGTAGGGATACAGGTACTGATCGATGCGGCCGAACGACACACCCGGGCCTGGATAATTTTCGTCGGACATCACCAGCATGTGGGTAAGCCACAGCGCCTGCACCGCCTCCCAGAATGTCACGGGCGTTTCCCACGGCACGCGGTCGAGGTTTTTCGCCATCTGCGACAATTCATCGCGGCGCGCTGCGTCGTTCTCCTTCGCGGCGAGGGCGCGGCATGCCGCCGCATATTTCGCAGCCACGTCGCGCGGCATCGTCGCCGCCGTCATCATCGCGCGAAGCTGTGCGCCCTGCGCCCCCTTTTTCCGGCGGGGGGTCAGAGCCGCGTATGTATTCTTCAGATCATCGTAAATTCCTTTCCATCCCAGCGTAAGCGCCCGCTCATATCCCGGCACAAGATGTCCGCTTGTGGCGCCCGCATTGCCGTATCCGTGGTCGTGAAACCGCTTCATTTTCGCGCGCGCCCCGTGTGTGCCGGTAATCTTTTTTTCGCGCCTCTTCGCCTCGCCGCGGGTAAGGCACATGGAGGTTGCAACGTTAAACCGCGCCCCCGCGATAAGATCGCCCGGCAACATCTCGTGCGGCAGGTAATTCACCATCACCTCGCGGTTGAACCACGCCCTCCGCTCGGGAATGCGCCACGTCCAGAAGCCCTCCGGCAGCGCCACCGGTTTTGCCGCCATTTTGTACGAGCCGCTGATTGTCTGCAGCAGCGCGTACGTTTCGGGAACGATATAAAACGTCAGCTCGTTGTACTGCGCGTCCCACGGCGCACCTGTCGTCCACGAGGTGGATTCGTTATTCCAGTTTCGCTCAACGCCCCTGAAATAATAGTCGCGCAACCACTGTATGCGCGGAGAAAGTCCTTTCGGCTGCTTGATGGCATATTCCGATTTCTGTGCTGCTGATTCCATACACGACCTCCTTATTCAGACGAATCTTCGACCATCGCCCTGAGATGGCGCTCCCCGTGGCCGATAATCTTTTTCATTACCGCAACGGCCTTTCGCGCGTTGCGGTCTCTGATCGCGCCGTATAACTCGCGGTGGGACCTGAACACCAGGTCGACCACCGAATCATCTTCAAAAAACTGCCGTGTAAGATTGGTATACACTTCCCTGAATGAATTGAGCAGAAGGGGGTAGAGGATATTGCCGCTCGCTATGGCGACAAGCAGGTGAAAACGGAAATCAAGTTCGACGATCCGCCCAATGTCACGGCGGTCCGCGTCTGTTTCCTCGTCGAGAAGCTCATGGAGCTCTTTCATTTCGCCGTCGCCGCATTTTTCCGCGGCGAGTTTCGCGGTTTCCAATTCTATGAGGATGCGAATTTCGAGAAGGCTGTCTAATATCGCGGGCTCCAGCCTGCCGCGGTTATAGCTGACAAGCGAATTCAAAAGCGAAAGGGAGCCTTCGCGCCGGTAGTCGTTCACCACGGTTCCCACGCGAGGTTTCATCGTCACGAGCCCCTTGTTTTCAAGATCAACAAGTCCCTC
>DHPI01000066.1:53413-62588 GCA_002407865.1 Spirochaetia bacterium UBA5368 | reverse complement strand
CCAAGATCAACAAGTCCCTCATGTACCACCGGCCTGCTGACGCCCAGCATCAGCGCCAGTTCGCGCTCGGGAGGGAGCTTCTGGCCTATCGACAGCGCGCCCGAAAGGATCAGCTCTTCGAACCGTTGCACGAATACATCCTTGAGACTGTCGGTTTTCAGCGGCTTTAAGAGCTGTTGCATGGCACACGTTCCTTTCTGGCTTTTGGTAATACCAGTGTACCAATTTACCATTTCGCAGTCAACCATATTTTACGCACAGAGCGTGCGCATAAACGCCCACCGCGAGGCCCGTCCTCACGTTGTGCGCGTAATGTCGTATTTGTTTTCAGGGCAGTGCCGTATGGCCCGCAACCGCTTTTGTTTGTGGATCAGAGAAAGAACAGTGATCAATGTGTAATATGTGATGCCGCCGAACAGGTAAAGGCATCAAGGATTTGCCATTTTCGGGCGGGAACATCGACAATCGCCTTCCATTCAACCTTCACGTCCCGCCCATCAACAGCCGCCAGGATATACCCGTGCAAATCGTCATTATGAAATTCACATTTAACCCTGGCGCCTTCTTTATAGCTTCCCGACCATTTCCGCAGTCTCCCTCCGCCTGTACCTCCAATTATCTGCCAGATGCGGTTGCCCTTTCCGTCCGGTATCAGGGCGCGATTATAAAAATGGTCGTGTCCGCAAAAATATATTCTCCCTCCTGCTTTTCCAATGCTATCCCAGAAGCGGTCCCGTTTTTCAGGATAAAACGAGAGATTATCCTTATGGTCTGTTTCGAATGCCGGTTCATGGCCGAAGACGAAAAGATGAATTTGCCTGTTCTCTGACAACTGCCGATCAAGCCATTTCTGGTTTACAGCATGCTGCCCTTCAGCATATTGATCCAATCCTATGAAACAGGCGTTTTTGTGAACAATGCTATATGTATAACCCATCTCCTTTTCAGGTCCATTCAAAGGCGTGTATTGTTCTATAATTGTTTTTTCAAATGCCTTTTTCAGAAGATCGAGAGATCCGGGTGTGGGCTCAAGATGTGGCGGCAGCGGCGTTAAAACGAGGCGCTCAGGCCCGCTGTCATGATTTCCCCGAACGGCAAAAACTTTAATCCCCAGGCTGTACACCGGCTTCATGGCGTTCTTCCAGTTTTTATACTGGACTGCATACTCTGTTCCACCATTTCGGATCCAGCCGTTTACAAGGTCTCCTGAAACAAGCACGAGGTCGGGTTTCTCAGCCGCAATATCCTCCGCGATCGACTCAAGTATCTCATTATTAATACAGGAAATATTGTCCCGGCCGCGGGCATCGCCCTGGGTATCGCTGATAACGGCAAATTTCCATATTGTGCAGTGTTCAGCCGAGGCATTGTTTGCATTGCCGTACGCGCCGGCAATTACAAGCGCCACACAAAGCAGGATTAGAATAATGCGCTTTTTGTTTTTAGTATCCAGAATAGCCTTCCCCTCTCACAATGCGAGGCAAGGCCGCCTGTTCTGACCGCCGCGCATATCATGAGGCCGTAATTTTTTTATGTTTTTCTTTATCATTAACGAGTAAAAAGCCTTATGCTCCATCTGCCTATATTTTATACTGTGTGAGTTTTTCCTCAAGGTCAAGGGCCATGTCGCGCATCTGCGATGAAGAGAGCGAAAGCCTCTCCGAAAGCTCAACCAGTTCGCGCGCTCCGGCGTCCACCATACGAATGGTATCGGCGATGCTCCGTGCGTTTCCGCGCTGCACGCCGGTCGAGTCCGACAGCTCCTTCGCGAACGCGTTGATCGAGGCGATTGCCTCACGGATCTTATATATTTCAACGGCGCGAAGGCTTATCGTGTCGATAAAGCCGTTTATCATGTGTCCCGTCGTATCGATGTTCCGGACTATCACGGCGAAGGTCTCGCTCATCTCGCCGATCACTCCCGCGCTCCGCTTAATCTCCGCATTGACGCGCTCTATCATTGCGCCAATCTCCTTTACATTGCTCGATGTGCTGTCGGCAAGCTTCGAAATTTCCTCGGCCACCACGGCAAAGCCCCTGCCGTGTTCGCCCGCCCGTGCGGCCTCGATCGAGGCGTTGAGCGAGAGAAGGTTCACCTGGTCGGCGATGTCCGAGATCACCCGCACAATGCCAAGCATGCCCTCGTGCAATTTTTCGGTGGTGCGGATGTTTTCTATCGCGCTTTCCACAAGCTTCGCCCCGTCATTCGCGCTCGACTCGACCGAGCCCATCGACTGAATAACGTTGTTCGCGTCCCGCGAAAGCGCCTCCATGGATTCGTTGAGCGTGCTGATGGTTTCCTCCAGCTTCCCGATGTTCGAGCTTTGCTTTTCCGAGCTGCCGGCGATATCGAGAAACGCTTCAGATACTTCATCGGAGAGGCTCGTCGATTCTTCAAGAAGCACGGCGTGCGCTAACGATGAATTTTTGATAAAGGTGCCCGATTCCGCGACCGACCCGGCAAGGCCCATGAGATTGCCCGATATGTCGCGCGCGCGTGCCATGAAATCCACGATATTTCCCTTGAACTCGATGAACCGGCGAACAAAGTCCTCCAGCTTGTCACGTGACTTGATCAGCGTGATGTCCGCCGTGAGATCGCCCCTGGCGGCCCCTGTGATAGCGGGAATGGTTATGTCGAGCGAACGCGATATAATGCTGAGTTTGCGCCTGACGGCAACGGCAATCACAAGATTGATGGCGAAGAGCGCAGCTACGGCATAGAAAAGACCGCTGTAAAAGGAATGATAGAGAACGATATCGCGGAATATCACGATGACGCGCCTGCTGTCGGCCGATTCCCCCGTGAAATACAGCGCGGTGTCTCCCTCGAAAACGCCTTCGGTTTTTCCGATTTTCCCCCCGCTTCGCTCAAACACCCCGCGCGCCGCCTCAAACCGGTATCGCGGCTGGTTCCCCCTCGAAATTCCGGTTTCTATATCGAAGGGACGCCCATCGAGATAGGTAATAGCCCCGGCATCATCGGTCGTCAGCACGACACCTTCCCTCTCGCCGATGATGCCGGGAAGCGGCTTGCCCGTCCCCGCGTAATCCGCATTATTAATGAAGGATATCGCATCGAAAACCCTGTGGTCAATCTCGGCAAGCTGCGTGCGCCCCAGGAGTATAAAGAGGAGCGCGATGATGGCAACCGAGGCCAGGAGCACCGTTGGAAGCACCTGGCTCTCGATTTTGCTGCGAAGCCCCTGCACAGCCACGGGCAGGCCGAAACGTCCGAGCGGATATGTGCGCTCGTACCATGTCTGCATGGAGCGGTATCCCAGAAAAAAGATCACGAAGACGTTTATGCAAAAGACGAAAGAATGGTAGTGGATGTTCGTGTAGCCGAGAAAGAAGTACATAATAACAACCATCGGCAAGAAGAGACAGCACAGAAGGATCATATTCAGCAAAAAAGTGAGCCGGGCGAGTCCGGAGAACCGCTGTTCGAGCGTTTGCAACGAAACGGCCTCCTGATTCTCAGCAAGGCGCAGCAAGGCGCGCATCTTTGAAAGATAATAGATTAAAAGCAACACGGCGCCCACGAGTGCGAAAACGATGAATAAGGCAAGCACTCGTGCGTCGTTAAAGACCGGATAGGTGACGGCGCAAATAAAAAACATCACCAGGATATTGCCGAATATCACCATAAAACCGTACTTAGCGGACTGATTCATGAGTCCCGATTGTTTCATATGTGTTCTCCCACTATTAAATACCGGGGTGGTTCCAGGTTCCTTCATGCCGGCCCTTCTCCGGCCATGCACATGGGCGATGACGCCCGCACTGTCACGCAATGAAATCAACGATCACCCTTTGCCTCTACAGCGGTGGTGTGCGCTTATACATTTTTCATATAATAATTTCCAGTTTAGTTTTATTATCAATTATTAGACTTGTCAATATACAAATTGGTAAATACATAAAAATAAAATATGTTACATTATTATAATGCCTGTTTTTACAGTTAAATATATCAAATTTCATCTTCTCATGCCCTCTTCTGTAAATATAGTGAATATAACGCAATCCTCTTTACCATCGATTCGCTTTTCGAGATCGATCCAAAAAAATGCGTTTCCCGGATCTTCCGCGATGTGCGTTTCCCGCGACAAGTCGCCGTACAGGGCGAACATGTGGCTGGCCCTCAGGCGGATATGCCGGGACTGGAAGTCCGAGCCTACGCACTTCTTCAAGATCTTTCCCGATTTATACCAGTACGGCATGGGATTTTATTCGGCGCCGAGGGACACAATGGAGGAGCTGCGACAGCCGATAGAGAAAAAGAATAAAAAATTTCGATATACAATTTCTTTTTGCGCCTGCGTGACAGAGAGCCGGCGGGTGCCTGGCCGTGCGCATCCCGCAATAGACCGAATCAATTCTATCGCATAATCTCAACGCCCGCGGCAAACACCAGCCGCCTCTCCCGGCTGTCGACCAGCCCATAGATGTTGCCGTAAAGCATGCGCCCGTAGATGTTTATCGTATGCGACCAGCCCGTTCCTGCGACAAGCAGGCCCGCCCTGCACGCAATGGTGTTGACATCGTTGATGATCGGGTAGCGCGTGTATCGCGCAACCACCGCATTGTTTTCATTATAGTATACCATATCGCGGCTCATGCGGCGCCCCTCGAAAATATATCTGTCGTACAGCGATATATACGCCTGCATCCCGGCGGTCACGGCGCATATACATTCGATACCGCCCGACAGCCCGTGGCTGTATGTGCGATCGTTATTCGAAAGCTCGGGCGAATTTTCCGACTGAAAATAAAACCGGTATCCGGCTTTCGCGCGGATTGTAACGGACGAATTCGGGGAATATGAAAAATTAAAAACTACCGGCACGGAATTAAGATTGATATTCCGGTATTGGTCGTCGTAAATCATTTCATATGCGTCATTCGTCGATCTCCGCATGCCCATAGTGGAGTGCGCGCTTTCATGTTCGTACCCGGTTTCGGCATACACGGCACACGCCGGCGACTCCGCAAAAGCGTATGAATACGTTATCGAGCCGAAGCCCCTCCAGTTATGGTTGGGAAGCGCCTCCTGGTGAAAGCGCTTTTCGTTGCGCGCCTCCAGAAAGCCGCTTATACATAAATTTCCAAACCGGATAAACTCTCCTATTTTTACCGCGGGCGTTCCCGAATACTCATACTGCGATGCGATAAAATCGGGGTCGGCGTAATTGAAATTGAACGCGTACGCCGATGCCGTATTCGTAAATACCAGCGCCGCCAGCACGCAGGCCTTCGTGAACATGGCTGGTGTTTTCATAGATAACCGCACCCTCGAAGATTTATTTCCAGACAAGAAACACCGTGCCGAAAACCACCGCAAAAAAAAGCGTCGCAAGCGACAGCTTTTTCAGTTCGGGATCGAAGCCCGCGGGGTTATCGACCGCGAGCACCCTGCGAAGATGCGCCGCCGGAGGAACGCACGGCGCGAGCGCCAGCAACTGCCAGTACGAGTGGAAGCGCACATACACGTACGCCGCGGCAGATGCGGTCACGAGCACTATAAGCACGGCATGATATATTTTCGCTTTCCGCGCGCCGAGCTTCACGGCTATCGTGCGCTTGCCCCCGGCTGCGTCGTTCTCCCTGTCGCGCATGTTGTTCAGGTTCAGCACGCCGACGCTCAAAAGACCGATAGACGTCGCCGGGAGCAGCAGCGGCGCGGCCACAACGCCCGCATGCAGGTAATACGTGCCGAGTAATCCGGCATAGCCGAAGAAAATCAGCACGAAAATATCGCCGAAGCCCTTATAGCCGTACGGATTTTCCCCGACGGTATATTTCACGGCCGCGGCAACCGCGGCGATGCCGAGGGCGCCGAAGGCGGCAATTTCCGGCAGGCGCCGAAATCCGAACGCGGAAACGATCAAAAACGCGCCGAAGACGCACGAGATCGCGGCAAATACCGCAATCATGCGCTTCATCGCGCCGTGCGTCACGAGGCCGCCCTGCACCGCGCGCACGGGACCGATGCGGCCCGCGGTATCCGCGCCGGCGACCGAATCGCCGTAATCGTTCGCGAGATTCGACAGAATCTGAAGGCTCAGCGTCGTGAGCACCGCAAAGGCCGCCACGGAAAACCTGCATTGGCCATCGGCCGCCGCGAGCAGGCTTGCGCATATAACGCCCGACAGCGATAGTGGCAGTGTCCGCAGCCGGAATGCATGAATCCAGATTTTAACCTTCATGTATATCCCCGTGTATATTTCACCATGTCGCATGTACAACGGACCGGCGCGGTCATGCATAACTCACGCCCCGCACGCAATTTTAAACGCTTCCCGGAGATCTTGCGCAATCATCTCGCGCTTCGATTTTTCAATAAGATAATTCTTCCCGGTCTGCAGGTACGACGGAAACACGCGGATGCCGTTGTAATAAAACTGCCGCGCGCGGATTTTGTACGTCGAACCGGCGGGTATCGCGGGCGCACCCGTGTTCCGCCTGCTGATCGCGTTCAACGCCTTTATCGCGGCATCCCCCATCAGGAGGTAGACCGACGCGTGCGAAAACAGCGCCAGCTCCTGTTCAAGAAGATGCGAGCAATTTTTCACAGTCGCGGCCGCGACAGCGTAGTCGGTCCTTGCGCACTTGACCGCAGTGGTAATGTAAATGCCGCGCGCCACGATGTCGCCCATGCCCTTCACGGGGATACCGGCATCGTTGAACGCTTGCAGCGTCGTCTCGCAATACGATGCGCCATCTGACTCATAAAAATAATCGGCGCTGTTTTTCGGCGGGGCCTCGGATATCATCACGATTTTAATTTTCGCGGGATCGATATCGACGTACGGCATCATGAATGCCCTTCGGTTGATGTCGGAACATGGAAACGAATCGCAGGATATACGATCGCTGATCTTCATCTCACCAGCCCTTTCGGTTGCCTTGCCGCTCCCATCGCCACGCGGTCTCCACTATCTCATCGAGCTTCGTAAAGCGCGGCGTCCAGCCGAGCTCTTCCATTGCTTTGCGCGATGAGGCGATTAGCACCGCGGGATCGCCGGGGCGCCGCTGGCCGTCGGCCACGCTGAACGACGCGCCGGTAACGCGACGCACCGACTCTATCACCTCGAGCACGGAAAAACCGCTGCCGTTGCCGAGGTTGTACGCCGCGGAACCCTTCCCCGCAAGCAGGCGCTCGACCGCCAGCACGTGCGCGTCGGCAAGATCGTTCACGTGGATATAGTCACGCACACAGGTGCCGTCGGCAGTGTCGTAATTCCTGCCAAACACGGTGATGGTGTACGACGGATCGAGCGCGGCCCTGAGCACAAGCGGAACCAGGTGCGTCTCCGGCACATGGCTCTCGCCGATATCGCCCGACGCGTCGGCTCCCGCGGCGTTGAAATAGCGGAGGCGCACCGACTGGAAAGCGTCGGACACCTCGAGGTCGCGCAGCGCCTCCTCGATGAAATACTTGGTGCGCCCGTACGGGCTGGCCGGACGCAGCGGGCTTTCTTCGACGATCGGCGTCGATTCGGGATCGCCGTACACCGCTGCGGATGATGAAAAAATAAAATTTTTCACGCCAGCGTCACGCATCGCGCGGAAGAGCGTGAATGTCTTCGACACGTTGTTATCGTAATACTTCAGGGGATCGCGCACGGATTCGCCGACAGCAATGTACGAGGCGAAGTTCATGACGCACGATATTTTACGCGCGCGGAACAATTTCGTCAGCGCTTCATAATCGCCGATGTCGCCTTCGATAAAATCGAATCCGCGCACAAAGTCCCTGAACCCGCCGGAAAGGTTATCATATACCAGCGGCGTGAAATTTTTTTCCGCCAGGCGGCGCACAACATGGCTGCCGATATATCCCGCGCCGCCGGTCACAAGTATCTCGCTCATTGCGTTATCCCCCGTCTCCCATCCGTATTATTTCCGCCCGCATGTTTTCATCAGCGCACCGAAGAGCCCCGTGCGGCGGAAGCCATCTAACGTCCTCCATATGTCGGGCTCGCTGTGCGGCTCGAGCGTGACAAGCGGCATGTGCGGCATGGCCGCCATAAATGCGGAGATTTTTTCGAAGTCTATCGTGCCACTCCCTATCGGGCGGTGCGCGTCGCCGGAGCCGTCGTTGTCGTGCAGGTGAAACTGCCGTATGTACTGCCCCATGCTCTCGAACCATGCGTCGATGCCGGTGCGCGAAAATGCGTGCAGGTGTCCCGCATCGAAACAGTGATACACGCCGCTTCCGCGCAGCTCGTCGAGCACGCGGCGCATTACGTTCGGCGTTTCCTCGTACACATTTTCTATGGTAAGCGGGCAGCCAAGCCTCTCACAGCGTTCCGCATAACGTTGGATGTTTCGCAGCATGTGTCCAAGCCACTCGTCGAGCACAAACCCGAACCGCTTTTCTTCATAGTTGAGGTGCATCACCACCGCCCGCGGCTCGAAATACGGAATACAATCGAACGCCGCGTCCATCCTCTTTTCCGAAGCTTCCCGCACAAGGCGATCGGGCGCCCCAAGAAAAAGCTCCTGAAACGGCGCATGCACCGTCATGCCGATGCCCGCCGCCCGCAGGCGCTCCGCGACATCTCTGAAATGCGACGCGGCGTAGCGATCGAGCGCATGATGGTCTATCGAGATTTCAAGGTTGAAGCGGTGCCGCTCCACAAGCTCCATCATACGCCCGTCGAGTTTTTTTATCGGCATGGTGATAAACACATGCGGTATAATGTCATCGTATGTGTGCGGCTCTTCCATTTACGTCGCTTCCTTTCACGATCGTTTACGTCATATGCGGCAGTGGAGCGCCGCTTCGCGTTACGGCACCCCGCTGTCGTTTCAATACAATCCTTCACCGGATTTTTCAGGATTTTTCCGGCTTTTTCTCAAATCACTCAGCGTATTTTTTCGTATCCGCGTCGCGTTCACGCGTCAAACGAGGCCACGATAACCGTATGGTCCGACGGGCGCTCCCACAGGCGCGGCTCCACGTCGATATACGCGTCGGTTGATTTTTTCGCAAGCGTGGCCGTGGCCCAGATATGGTCGATGCGCCATCCTACTTTTTTCTTTACCGCATCGCGCACGCGGTAGTCCCAGAACGTATACTGACCCCCCTCCGGTCGGTGACGCCGGAACACGTCAACAAAGCCCCATTCCTTTACACGCGCCAGCGCGCGGTGCTCGTCGGGAT
>DHPI01000066.1:47577-53315 GCA_002407865.1 Spirochaetia bacterium UBA5368 | reverse complement strand
GGATGATAGCCGATGCTTCCCAGCAGGCGCACGGGATCGTGCACATCGATCGGCTCGGGCGCAACGTTGAAATCGCCCAGCCAGACAAGCTGCTCGTCGCGCGAAAAATTATTCTCTAAATGGGCGCGCAGGCGCTCGAACCATTGCAGCTTGTACTGGAATTTCTCGGACGCGGGGTCGTACCCCTGCGGCACATAGGTCGTCACCATATGGACATCTCCCATCCGTGCGGTGATGAGGCGCGTGCCCTCGTCACCGCCCGCCCCATCGAAACCATAGCGCACATCCGCAAGCGGCTCCCGGCTGAGGATCGCGACGCCATTGTACGATTTCTCGCCCCTGAACACGGCATGATAACCGGCACCCTCGATATCGGCGCGCGGGAAGTCGGCATCCGTCACCTTCGTTTCCTGAATGCAGAGCACGTCGGGTTTGTTTTCATCCAGCCAGCGCAAAACAACAGGCATACGCGCCCTGATGGAGTTGACGTTGAAACTCGCGATTTTCATAACGACATGATGCGGATGGATTTGCAATTTGTTCAAGCAGAATTAAGCGTTCCCCGGCTTACACGATGATTTTGTTTTTTTAAATCCGCCTTAATCATTCCGAATTCAACAGGATGCAGGGTGCGCCAAGGGGCGGGAGGGAAACACACCGTGACATCGTCCCGTTACGCGAAAAAGTCATTTATTCCCTGCATGATCATCTGCGCGGCAAGCGCCGCAAGCACAAGCCCGGTAATCTTGCTCAGTATTTCAAGGCCCAGGCGCCCGAAAATCCTCTCGATCGCGCTGCTCAGGTACAGCATTGCGCCGATGCACACGATCGCGGCAAAGAGCGCCGCCATCCCGATAATCTTGTCCCACAGGCGATCGAGTTCTCCGCCAAGAACAAGCAGCGCACCGGTCGTTGCCGGGCCCACCGTTATGGGAATCGCCAGCGGCACCACGGAGATATCCCCGTGTATATCACCGCCGCCGACTCTTTCCGTCCCGCGGACCAGTGTTACCGCCGAGAGGAAGAGCAGTACACCCGTCCCAACACGGAAGGAATTGATGGTAATGCCGAACAGGTAAAATATCTGGTTGCCTATAAGAAAGAGGATCGCGCAGATAATGGCCACCGCGACAGCCACCTTGAGAGCAATCTTTCTTCGCGCCGTGAGACTGGCATCGCGCGTCATCGAAAGAAACGTGGAAAGCAGAAAAAATGGGGTAAACAGAAAAAAGAATTTAATAAATATACTTATAAACAGCTTCATGCCCGCTCTCATTTATAGTATTGTGTAGTACGGCGTCGGCGCCACGCGTGATATTCTTCCGGTTTGCAATGCGCAATTTCGCCCCTCTGCGTTTCTCCTCATCCCTGTACGCGACAGGTAAAACCACGACGCGCCAGCCAGCCCCACTGTATGTATCACACCTCCCGGCGCAATCATTTTATTGCCCACATGAATGACGGCGGCGCTGACAGTGGCGCAAACCTTCATTAGGCACCGAGGACGATATCACCCTGCTGGTGATCGACAGTATAATAATAGGTAACCGTGCGGCCGGATTCAACTTCCCCGGCAGGATGAGTTGTACGGCATCCCATCACTTATGGAAACGACGTCAAAGTCTCATTACGACTCCTCGTACACCACATCGTATTCCTCGTAGCGCCGCACCATGAGCGTGCGTTTCTTCGCGCGATAGCATGTCTCGGGAAGGCGCAGCCTGGTCGCCATCAGGTCCCTGCGCGCCCCGAGCTGTCGAATGCGCCCGTTGAAGCCGGCCCCGGTGACACGTTCGTCATCCATGTCCCCCGAGATGACAAAATGCGCTACACCCTGCGCCCTGAGAAGCTCACGGGCGAACGAGTTGGCCGCGTACAGCATCGGCCCCGCGAAAAGCTCGACATCATCGCAATCGCAGAAGAAGCGCAGCCATCCGCCGGCGGGAACCATGAAACGGCGAAATCCCGCATCGTAAAGCCGGCGCAGCCGCTCCTCAATCCGCGGCAGCATCCCCTCCGAAACGAAGAGCGGTAGCGCAATCACCGTATCGCGGCGCAGCGCCGATAGGTCGGCCATGTCCTCCATATCCATCGCGATATAATCGGCGGTCTCCGCCGCATAGTCCGCGCCTTCGTACGCAAGCGACTTTATATCGGCGGAAGAGCTTTCCGCCTGGATGTGCCGCAGGCGCTCGAGTATCATATTTCGCCGTTGCAGATTTTTTTCTAGGACGGCGCGCGTATACGCCTCGTACATCCGGCGGTACGCCTCACGCCGTATTTTTTTTATCTCCCCAAGCGGGATAAAAACATCATCGTCAACAGATACATCCAGGCTCTCGACACGGAAGGGATATGTGTCGACCTGCAAAAATATCTCACGCAATCGATTCGATTCAACGCGTTTTGTTATTGCCCTCTCCGCCGGCACGGGCAATGAAAGTGAGATGCCGTCCATATCGGCGGCCTCCATGCGCACGTCAACCAGGCCGCCATGCGCGCCGACCTCCACGCGCACGGGCACGCCCCTGTATTTTTCCGCGTCACGACGCAGCGCCGCCGCTTCAGTGAAAGCGGCGCTTTCCCCCGTGCGATACACGCGAAGCCCCCCGCGCGCGCGTACGTCGGCATCGAGCTTCCATCGGTACCGCGCGCGGCCCTCGCGCGAAAAGTCGAGGAGCGTCCCCTCGTGCATCTTCTTTCCGCGCGCATCCAGAATGCGAAGCCGCGCGCCGCGCGACAGAAGCGCATCCGATTCGAACACGCACTCGCGCCCATGTATCGAAATCACCGTGCCGAGCGGCTCGCCCACGATCCCCGGCGCATGTCGCTGCACAAGGCTTTCATAGCTCCATCCCCGAAAATACCCGGCGCTTTGTTCCCGCGAAACAATTCGGCCGGTGTCCCCGGCGCCCGCGGCCCCGTCGATCAGGCCCCTGTACAGCGACACCGCCGTGTGCACATACTCCGCGTTTTTCAGGCGGCCTTCGATCTTGAACGCGCTCACGCCCAGCGCCACGAGATCGGGGATAAGTTCCGCGGCGGAAAGGTCGCGCATGGAAAAAGGATAGATTTTTTTCCCGCCGCCTCCGGCATCGTACACGTGCCGGCAGGGCTGGCGGCACCTGCCGCGATTGCCCGAATCGCCGAAAAAATACGACGAAAAAAGACAGCACCCTGAAAACGAGAAGCACATCGCGCCGTGGACAAACACCTCGTATTCAAGCGGCACATCGCGCATGATGACGGCAATCTCGTCGATCGTGAGCTCGCGCGCGAGGATAATCCTCTGTACGCCGAGTTCTTTCAGGTACGCCGCCTGCCGTGAATTATGGCAGAACATCTGTGTGGACGCATGCGCCGCCATCGAAGAAAAGTACTCTTTCAGTATGGACAGCAGCCCGAGATCCTGCACTATAACGCCGTCGACACGAACATCTTCCAGAAGGGAAAGCGCATCGACAACGGCGGGAAATTCATCGTCGAACAGCAGGGTATTCATCGTCACATATATTTTTTTCCCGTGCAGGTGTGCAAAGCGCGTCACGGTTTCAAGGTCGTCGCGCGTAAAGTTCTTCGCCCGCTTCCGCGCGTTGAAATCGCCCAGCCCAAGATAAAAGGCGTCGGCGCCGGCCCGATATCCGGCGTAAAAGGTCTCCATCGATCCCGCAGGTGCGAGCAGCTCAACTTTGCGAATCTGTGTGTCCATGGCATGAATACTATCCTGAGTTTTCCGCAATGACGCAATCATTCCGCGCCATCACCGCATATGCGCCACGCGTGTAAATGTGTTGACATGGCGCGTCTGCCGACATTACTTTTTCACTGACGCCGTGAAAGTCAACAACAGTTCGCGGACATTTTTGGACAGGACAGAAATATGCGATTCCGGGCGACACTATACATCATTCTTTGCACACTTGCGATAGCGGGCTGCTCGGATATCCCGAAAGATCCGATATCGTTTAAGATCATCAACACCAGCGATTTTACCGCCTATTACATCGTCAATGACGGCGGCATCGTGACCGTCAATCCACCGGATATCGTGATCGACAACGGCATCTACTATTACGAAAAGAAGATCGACGATCTTGACATGATCGAAATCTCCGCTACGTCGGCCACGGCGGCAACCACCCTCAGGATTTTGGTGTACCGCAACGGCGACAAGGTGAAAGAAGAATCGAAGACCACGAGTACAAGCGACCTTACCCTCACGGTCGATTACGCCTACGGGGAGGAGGATGTGTCGTCGACATCCGGCACATAATGAAAACCATCAACGGAGACTATCCATGCTGAACTACGAACTACGGGACGCGACACGTGAGCTCACCATCGTGCGCTCGCTTGATAATTACACGCCGCCGTTCAAGCTGATCGGCGGGTACAAGCTGATCGACAACGGCATCGAGCCGGAGGCCACAGTGCAGATCGAGGCGAACGGGCGGCTCATTCACGAGGCGTCCACCGGCAACGGCCCCGTCGACGCGCTCGCGCGCGTACTGAAGAAGGCGCTTACGCCGCTGTTCCCCGCTATCGAAAAAATAAAGCTCATCGACTATCGCGCCAATATCCTCGAGGCGAAGCGCGGCACCGCCACCGACGTCGAGGTGACCATCATCTTCACCGATGGAAAGAAGGTATGGAAGGTGAATTCATTGTCGGAAAACATCAACGCCGCGTCGTTTCGCGTACTTCTCGACGGTTTCGAGTACTACATACTGCTAAACCTGGCGGGCGACTGACAGCCGCCCGCCGCCATCACTACGCCTGCCGCACGCCCTTTTCGTACTCCCCTTTCCGCACGCGGCTCATGCAGACAAGCGCAAGCACCATAAAGGCAATCGACGTCGGGAAGAGCACCGAATACCCCATCATGTCGAAAAACATTCCGAACACAACGGGCGCGGCGATCTGCGCCGTCTGCGAAAAGAAATAGTAGACGCCGGTGTAGGTGCCAAGACGCTCGTCGGTCGCAATCTCCCAGACCATTGTAATCGAGTTTATGTTGATGAACGCCCAGAACACGCCGCCAAGCGCCAGCACATAGGTAAGCACGGTAATATTTTTTACAAAGAGGCTGATCACGAGCACCGCCACAAGCCCGGAGATACCGGCCATAATGGTGCGCTTTCTCCCGATCTTGATCGAGAGAAATCCTGCGGGAATGCTGACAAGCAGAAACATAAGGCTGAAGAGCGTCAACGCGAACGACGCTTCGTTTTCCTTTACCTCGCGGCAGAACTCGGCGCCCGAATCGAGCGGGCATTTCTCGGGCGAACTCAGCGTAAACCGCGACGGCAGTTCCAGGATATTTCTCTCCAGGCCGTCTTCAACAAGCAAAGTGTTTCCGTTCTGCGCCAGCGTAATGGAATTGTTTTCTTTGTACGGTATTTTATAATGCTGATTAACCCCAATCGTTGTAGCTGCTCCACCCGGCTGAAGAACAATGACTGTATCGTCTTTTAAAACAATGGTCTCCTTCGCGATGGGTTGATTATTCTGCTTCTCGGAAAGAAACACGATCCTGTCGCCGAACGACAGCGGCACAACCTCGCCCGATGGCGCGCGGTATTCAAGTTGGCGCGTCGCATCGTTTCGTGACGCCATCCATCCCTCCGTTTTATTCAGATTGACTATTTTTTCCGACTTCACGAGGGTCTTCGTCGCGTAGGTTGTAAACCACGATTCGATCGCATTGTACGACATGAACCACAGCAGAATGGCCAGCA
>DHPI01000066.1:40338-47459 GCA_002407865.1 Spirochaetia bacterium UBA5368 | reverse complement strand
AACCACAGCAGAATGGCCAGCAGTATAAAGAGCGCGCTTTTGTCTTTTTCGGTAAAAATCTCCTTCATGGCGGGCACTATCTTCACTTTCTCGACCCTGTCTTCCGACACCGGCGGCACCTTCGGCTCCTTGATGAACGCATACATGAGAATCAGCGACGCGATCATAATCACCGACGTCACGATGAAGGGAAGCGCCCGGTCAACACCGTACATCATCGAACCAAAGCCGTAGGCGAACACCGCGCCGACACCGCCCATAAGGTTGATAACGCCGTTGGCGGTACTCCGGTGCCGGTGCGGGGTGACATCGGGCATCAGCGCCACAACGGGCGAGCGATAGATGGTCATGCCCGCAATAAAGAACATCACCAGCAGCATCCGGATAACGAACGCGGCGGTAAGGTCGCCCTGCAGGCTGTAGCCCAGGAGCGAGGCGATTGTCTTGTCAAATGGCAGCAGCGCGAAAAAGAAGGCAGATACGGGGATGCCGATGACAATGAAGGGCATACGCCGCCCTATCCTCGTGCGCACCCTGTCGCTGAACGCGCCGATGATCGGATAAAAAAACAGCGCCAGAATATTGTCGAGCGCCATTATGAAACCGATTATAGAGGAACTGCTGATGTAGTCCCTGAGAAAGATAGGCATGTACGAGTTGTACAGCGCCCACGAAACGCCCGTGGTAAAAAACCCCAGGCCGATGATAAAAGTTTTACCATAATTCAGTTTTTCTTCGCTCATTGAACGCTCCTGCAAATAACGCGGACCGAGGCCGCGTTTTCATGTGCCCGTCATGTACATACGCGATGCGCATACCTCAATCGACAAACCGGTATACAGCATCACGGACACGCGAGAATGGCAAGATAATTTTTATGCGCATGCGCGGCGTTATATGGGAAAATTATTTTCGCGCCAGACCGCGTAACGCGTCGCTGAGGCCCGGATACGCAAACGAGAACCCCAGTTCAAGGAGGCGCGATGGCACGACCCGCTGTCCCGAGAGTATCATTTCATCCGCCATTTCTCCCAGCGCAAGCCGCAAGAGCGGCGCCTTCAGCGGCGCCCAGACGGGACGCCTCAGCAGCGCACCCATCGACCGGTAAAACTCGTACGCCGGCACGGGATTGGGCGATGTGAGATTAAACACGCCGCGCGCGTTTTTGTTTTCAGTAAGGAATCTGATGGCGCGCACTTCGTCCGCGATGTGTATCCACGAAACCCACTGCCGCCCGCTGCCGGGCACGCCCCCCGCGAAAAGCCTGAAGGCCGGCGCCAGCCTTTCGAACATGCCGCCATCACCGCCGAGCACGACGCCGCTGCGTATGATGACGCGCCGAACCCCCCTCTGTTCCGCGTCCATCGACGAAGCTTCCCACGCGCGCACGACCCCGGCGAGGAATCCGTTTCCATGCGCCGCATTTTCATTGACTATCTCATAGCCGCGGTTTCCATAATAGCCGACTGCCGACGCCTGCACAATAACCTTCGGTTTCTTCTTCACTTTTTTTACAGCATCGGCCACGGCGCGGCCGGCGTTGATTCTGCTTTCAACGATTCTTTTCTTTTTCTTCGCCGTCCAGCGCCCGCCGGCGATATTGTCGCCCGCCAAATTAATTATCGCAAACGACTTTTCCGCGTACCGCAGCCATCCCTTCGCGCTGCTGCCGTCCCATGCGACGGCCCTGACGCCCTTCGGAACACGGGCGGTGTCGGGATTCCGCGTCAACACGATAACATCGTATCCCGACGCAACAAGATCGCGGCAAAGGTACGAACCGATAAAACCGGTCCCCCCCGTAATAATTACTCGCTGCGGCATATGCACCCTCCCGTACAAAAAAATTCGTACGTAACGGCCAACGGACATGAAACCGGATGCGGCAGTTTTCACGCAATGTACGGCGCCCGCTTCCGCTGAAATTCATCCTGGCAGTATAATGGCGCATGCGCACATAACCGCCGCATACAAACGCCGATACCTGAATATTTTCATGTCGGTGCGGATTTGATTTATATGGTATGCAGAAAACAGCGGCGTTCGGTTATTCGAAAATCATCCCCGCGCCTGTCGAGTGTATACCAGTGAAGAAAAATAATAAAGAAAAATTCCCTGTGAATCGCGGTCAATCGGATGCAAGCCTGAATCCGTAAAAGGGGCTGCGCGCGGTAGGACAGCGTCTAAAACGGTATTCCCGCATTTTTTGAAACGGATGGCTCACGAGAGAGCCGCCCCTGAGCACCCTGTAGACCTCTCCGTATTCCCTGTTGCATGCACCGCCCGGATATGGCTGAAACCAGTCGGATGTCCACTCCCACACGAGGCCGGGGGGGTGCACACCGCCCGCCGCGTCGATGGCGCGCAGAAGCGCATCACAAAACGCTTCGGATGAATCATACGCATGCCGTTCAATAAGCCGGCCCGCCTCGTCCGCGCGGAAAACTCCCGCCCGTGAAGCGAACACCTCCCATTCTGATTCGGAGGGCAGGCAGATGGCGCGGCCCCACTCCGCCGAGCGCCACGCACAAAAAGCGTCCGCATCGTTCCATGTGGCCTGCAGTACGGGAATGCGCTCCGCGTTGTCACGGTACATCGCGTCCGCGGCGTCGCCGAAGGGCGCGCGCCACGATACGCCGGCCTTCTTAAGCCATCCGTCCTCCCACGTCCAGCCCCAGCCGTCCTTTTCCGCCTCGGTGATATGGCCTGTTTCACGTACAAAGGTCTCAAACTCCGCGAGGGTAACGAGGCGTTTTGCGACCATAGCGGCATGCAGCGTTTCCGTATGCCGGGGAAACGAGTTCATCAGGTACTCGATTTTTATACCCGTATCCCCCATGCCGCGCAGCGTTTTACGCATGCGCTCAAGATCGTCGTCCAAGAGCCCTATCGTGTAGTCCCCGGCCTCCAGCACGATGCAGTCGTCATCGGTCCAGTTCATGTCTCTCCACGGGAGACGTCCATTCCGGCGCAAACTTTTTCACGGCGCGCCGTGTAATGCCATTCGCCCGGCAAATCGCGCCGTACAGCATGCCGCTTTTTTTCAATGTCCGAGCGCGGCGGGGGCTTTCATGGTCGACATGCACCAGCCCAAAGCGCGACATGAGCCCGTCCACAAGCTCGAAATTGTCCATGGTCGACCAGTGATAATACGCGGCAATGTCAACGCCATCCCCGATTGCCCGGTGCATCTGCGCCACATGGTCGAGGATATAGTGCGGCCGCAATTCATCATTGTCGTCGCATGTTCCGTTTTCGGTTATGTATATCGGCAGCCGGTAGCGCTCATAATAACGGACGAGCAGCCGGTGGAAACCCTCCGGATACATGTCCCAGCCCAGCCTGTTTTTCGCCAGCTCCGGCCGTCCCTCCATTTTCATCGGGAACGACACCAGGTCACCCGAGTAATAGTTCATCCCGAAAATGTCGAGGGTGCGCTTTTTTTTATTTATCCGCCGGAGATAATGCTCATTGAAATACCTGTCCATCAGGTACGCGGCAAAACGATCGCTCTTGCTATTCTCCCGCAGCGGATCGAATGTCCGCAGGTGCTTGGCCACCCCCACCCTCGGAGCGTCCCATTTTCTCTGCCTGTGGATATCGTGTATCAGATCGTACACAATACAGTGCGCATCCGCCATACAGTTCATCACATTGAAAGCCGTGATAATATTCTTTTTCCCCGGCGGAAACTCCCCGAAAAGATACGCCGACACCGCATAGACCGAAGGCTCGTTGATGGTGATCCACGAATACACAAGATCGCCGAGCCGGCGGACAGCCTCCGCCGCATACCGCGCGAACATGCCTACAGCCCTCCTGTTCGCCCACCCGCCATTTTTTACAAACCACATGGGATTGGAAAAATGATGAATAGTAACCATCGGGAGGATGCCTGCGTTTCGCATTTCAGTGAGAATATCACGATAATGCGCAATCGCATCGTAATCGAACCTGTACTCATCCGGCTCAATGCGCGCCCACTCGATCCCGATACGCGCGGTGGTATGGCGCATTTTTTTCATCAGGGCGATGTCTTTCTTATAATACTTCCAGAAATGCACGGCGTCGTCCGGGCTTGTGCCGTCCTTTATCCGCCCCCGCATCGCCCAATCGTAAAAATCGTGATTCGTGCATCCACCCTCCACCTGGAACGCCGAGGTAGCGCTTCCCCAGAGAAAACCCTCCGGGAACAACAAATCAGACCGTATCATACTGAACCTCCGTTTTTCAAAAAGCGGCCGATCTCATCCGCAAGCGATTCCACCGCGTCCGCCGCCTGAATCTTCCTAAGCTTCTCGCCCCGGCTGAACAGCAGCATCGCGCCCCCGCGTCCGCCGGCAATGCCGAAATCCGCGTGCGACGCCTCGCCGGGCCCGTTCACCTCGCAGCCCATCACCGCGACGGTGAGCGACCTGCCCGAGTCCCTGAGCATATCGCCGAACCTGCGCTGCATCTCGTCTTCGACCCTCCGGGCGATGTCAAGAATATCCAGCGCGGGATCGGTGCGCCCGCATGTAGGACATGAAATGATACGGATTACCGGAGTGCGCTCGCCGGTGGATTCGAGTATCCTCTTCGCGACAACAACCTCATCCACGGGATTGCCGGTCATCGAGACGCGGACAGTATCACCGATGCCTTCCATTAAGAGCTGGCCTATGGCGATCGAGCTTTGCACAGTACACGCGATGCCGTAGCCGGCCTCCGTAAGGCCGATATGCAGAGGATATTCCGACATGGATGAAAAAAGCCTGTTCGCGGCGATGGTCTGGGGGATATCCGACGACTTTATGGATACAACTATATCGGTAAAATCGTTATCCTCGAGTATACGCACGTGGTCCATCGCCGATGCCACGAGGTTTTCCGGGGTCACATCCGGATACTTCTTTTTATCGAGCGAACCGCCGTTGACGCCAATCCTGATGGGGACGCCGTGGTCCTTCGCGGCGCGCACTACCTCGCGCACCTTCAAGGCGTCTCCGATGTTCCCGGGATTGATGCGCACCTTGTCGATGCCCGCCTCGATCGCCATGATAGCGATACGATAGTTGAAATGCACGTCGGCGGAAAGCGGCATGTCCACCGCCCTGCGAATTTTCGCAAGATACGGAATGCCGTCCTCATTGCGCACCGCAATCCGCACAAGCTCCGCGCCCGCATCCTTCAGCATGGCAATCTGTGCAATGGTACCCTCGACATCCTCGATGGGAAGGTTTGTCATTGTCTGTATCGAAACCGGAGCGCCTCCGCCTATCGTCAGGCCGCGCACGCGCACCTGCCGTGTTTTTCTTCTCTTCCTTTCCACAGTACTCTCCATAAATGACATCCGACGTATATCATTATATCATCTTCCGGGTAAAGGAGAAATTTTATCATCCATTTATTCCGTTTCTTGACTTTTCCCCAAAATGTCAATATACGATATTTGTTCAGGCATTTCATCATACTACGCGGAAAGGAGGGACCGCACATGAAAAGATTCTTATTTATTCTTTTTATCGCCGTTGCGTTCATGCTGACACAGACGACACTGAATACGGATTATTCGGCATTCGCAAAAGCAGACAAAACAGACACCAAAGAAAAGAAGGCCAAGGAGAAGAAACCAAAGAAAAAGGAAGTAAAAAAGAAACACGAAACAAAAAAAGAAGAAAAGGCAGAAAAAAAAGAGGCGGAGAAAGAGAAGAAAAAGAAAAAAGATAAAGAAACTGATAAAGACAAGAAAAAAGAAAAAAAGAAAGTCAGGGAAAAAGAAGCTGAGAAAGAAAAGGGAGAAAACAAAGCCATCGGCAAAACCAAAGACGGCCGTACCATCTACGAAGGCCCGCGGGGCGGGCACTTTTATTACTCCGAAAAGGGCAATAAGGTTTACATAAAACATTAAGCGCCGCACACGCCATCGGTATTAATCAAACAGGGCGCAAAAAAGCGGATGATTTCATCCGCTTTTTTGCGCCCTGCGCCAGTCATCACAAACCGAATTAATCGGATAGCGCAATGCGGCACACCGCCGACGACTATGCTGCTCTACTGGAACAGCTTCTGAAAAAACGGCAAAAACGAAAGATCGTTGAAAATGACAAAAATACCAAGCACTATCAGGATAGCGATTCCGATAAACTGAATCTTCTCCATTATCTTCTGGTTGAGCGGCTTGCGCTTTATCGCCTCGTAGAGGAAAAACAGTATAAAACTCCCATCGACCGCAGGGATGGGCAGCAAATTCATCACCATAAGAATGATCGATATTTTCGCCATGAGGATGATGAACGCGGAAATCCCCCGGTAATACGCCGTATCGCCGGCGATTTTCGCTATCCGTATCGGGCCAGAGAGGTTCTGGCGCACATCAAGCTCGCCGGAAAACAGCATCCCCATGCCCTTGACATTCATCACGATAAAATCGAACGGATCGACAAGCGACTTCACGAAACCGTCGCCGATGCCGTATTTCAGATCGATCATCGACGGCGCGATTGCCGTCTCAATGCCGATAAAGCCGTATTTCTCGTACGACACAATGCCCGAATAGCTGCCGCCCGCATTCTCAAGCGTGATGACCCTTCCGCTGTTCGCGGCCAGCAGTTTTTCAAACTCGTCAAAGCTTCTTGCGGCTGTCCCGTTAATTTTTAGTTTTCCCGCTTCAATCGCGCCACGGACAAGGTCGAGCTTATCTACCACCACCTCTGTTTTTTCGCCGGGAAACCTGGAATCCTCGAACTGTTTCACCGTTACGGTTTCCCTTACGCGCGGCGTCATCTGCAATTCCACTTCCTTTCCCGCACGAACGATCTGCAGCTTTACAGCCGAGTTCGCATGCGCCCGCACATACTCGGTAAAATCGGACGGCGTTTTGACTATTTTGCCGTCGATCGATTTTATTTCGTCGAACTGCTGCACGCCCGCCGCATCGGCGACATCTTTTTCGATCGCGCGCACAACAAGCACCCGCTCGCCGTACGGCATCACGCCGATTGTATAATACCCCTTCTCAGAATATTTCTTCGGCGTTACGCGGTAGACGAACGTGTCCGATCCGCGCCGAACCGCGATATCAGACGGCGTCCCGTCGGAAAATACCACCGCGCTCTGAACGTCCGAGAAACTCGCGATGG
>DHPI01000066.1:21229-40237 GCA_002407865.1 Spirochaetia bacterium UBA5368 | reverse complement strand
CCGAGAAACTCGCGATGCTCTTGCCGTTGACCGCCGTAATGACATCGCCGGTCCGCATGCCCGCCGCATAGGCCGGCGATACGTAGTCGCCCGTTGTAAAATACTCGGGAATATATATGCGGTTCGTCTCCACCTGGTATCCGATGAGGTTCATTACGAAAAAGAGCAGTATGCCGAAAAACAGGTTAAAGAGGGGGCCCATCACCACAACGACAATCCGCCGCAGGGGGTGCGCGCTGAGAAATTCGTACGATTCGCCCTTGCGCTCCTCGCCGGGCTCGTCGCCGTAAAACTGGCAGTACCCGCCGAACGGAATAAGCGTCACCTGGTATGTGGTGTCGCCGATCTTCTTTTTTATAAATCCCCTGCCGTAACCGAGCGAAAAGACCTTCGCCTTAATGCCGACCATCTTTCCGCCAAGCAGATGCCCCAACTCGTGCACAAAAATGCACAGCCCGAGAAGAATTACCGCCGCCAAAATATACGTAAGCATTGCCATGTTTAACCTCGTATCATTCTATTTGCC
Source organism: Spirochaetia bacterium UBA5368 (assembly GCA_002407865.1). Classification (GTDB taxonomy): domain Bacteria; phylum Spirochaetota; class UBA4802; order UBA4802; family UBA5368; genus UBA5368. The sequence continues at coordinate 39,711 of DHPI01000066.1, read as the reverse complement.
ATGTCGCGCGCCCATGCGTCGGCGGAAAAAATGTCATCAATTCCGGGATCGACCAGGGGTGAATGCAGCGCCATAACTCTTTCCACAATCTTCACAATATGCGTAAAACGAAGGCGCTTTTCCAGAAACGCCCCGACCGCAACCTCATTCGCGCCGTTGAGCACCGCCGGCATCGTTCCGCCGGCCCTGCCCGCGCTGTAACATAGTTCAAGGGCGGGGTATTTACCCCCTTCATGGGACTTAAACGTCAGCGAACCGACTCTGGAAAAATCGATTCTGCCGAACGGATTTGCAACTTTCTCGGGATATGTCAACGCATTCATAATCGGAAGCGCCATGTCGGGCACGCTCATCAACGCATGCACCGAACCGTCGACGGTTTCGACCATCGAATGGATTATACTCTGGGGGTGAATTACGACATCGATATCGTCGTAACCGACATTGAACAGGTGATGCGCTTCAATGACCTCCAGCCCCTTATTGACGAGAGTCGCCGAATCGATGGTGATTTTACTGCCCATGTTCCATGTCGGATGCGCAAGCGCCTCCTCGGGCGTCACCGATTCAAGTTCACGAACCGGCCTGTCCCTCAGGCTCCCACCCGACGCTGTGAGAATTATCCGCGCAATGTTTTTTCGCTTGATGTTTTCAAGCAACGCGAACACCGCGCTGTGCTCGCTGTCCACGGGAATCAACTCGACATTGCAATCCCGCACCCGCCGCATAAATATGTCGCCGGCCATTACCAGCGTTTCCTTGTTGGCAAGCGCCATCCGCCCGGCATGCGGCAGCGCCTCAAGCGACGGCTTCAGTCCCGCCCCGCCGACAATCGCTGAAACGACGACATCGACATCCCGCCTTGCAAGCTCGAGTATGCCGTCGCATCCCTCAAGAAATTCTATGTCGGGATGCCGGCGTTTCAGTTTTTCAAACTCCAGCCCGCACGCGGCCTCTTCCGAACCAACGGCGACAACCGCGGGGTGAAACTCCCCAATCTGACGCTCAAGCAGTGAAATGTTTCTGTGGCAGCTCAACCCGTATAATTCGAACCTCCCGCCCAGGGTCTTCAGCACTCTGAGCGTGGACACGCCGATGGAGCCGGTGGAACCGAGAACTGTTACTGTAGAAGACATTATGCGCTGATTTTACCGTACGCCCTTTATAACAAGGTAATAATAAAATAACGGCATTGCGACAATCATGGCGTCAAATACATCCCACATGCCGCCGTGCCCTGGGATGATATGACCGGAATCCTTCGTGACGCTGTCGCGTTTTATCGCGGACTCGATGAGATCACCGATATTGCCGACCACGCTCAGCACGATACCCAGCACTGCGGCCTCTATCATGCCGAAAAGGTGTTTGCCAAGCAGCACGTCGTACACCTGGCTGACTACCATCATGGCGACGATGCTGGTAAGCAGCCCGAAGAAGTAGCCTTCCCACGTTTTATTGGGCGACACCTTGAATTTCGCCCTGTGACGCCCGAAATTGATTCCTCCGAAATACGCACCCGCGTCATTGAGCATGACGATCATGTTCACGATAATGATATAATGATAGCCGTCTTTCAGCGCTTTCAAAAGCAAAATATGCGAAAACGAAAAAACGATGAACACAATGCCGAAAACGGTGACCGCAAGCGAGTAAATGGCCCCCTCGATAGGACGACGTAAAATCTGTATGGCGAAAACCGCGGGCAGCGCCAGCGCGAAGACCGCAAACACCAGACGCGCGTCAAAATCGGCAAATCCGTTAGAGTAGCCGTAGAGCCTGCCGTACGCGTACAGGTACATTACTATATTGACAACCGCTCCGAGTATCATGCCCGGCATCATGAACGGCCTTTTCCCTTCGCCCTTGTCCGCGATCTGATAATACTCGTACAGGCAGACAAGCGAAATAATGAGCGAAGCCGCCAGCGCCGGCATGGAATGAAAGCTGTCGGTCACAATAACGAGGACATATACCGGAAGCGCGATAATCGCGCTGAGAACACGTTTTACTGTTTCACTCATATGCCGCCAAATCTCCTCTCTCGTTGTTGGTATTCGTAAATCGCTTTATAAAGGTGCGACGGCGTAAAATCCGGCCACAACACCTTCATAAAAACCAGTTCAGCATATGCAATCTGCCAGAGCAGAAAATTGCTTATCCGGTATTCCCCGCTTGTTCTGATAAGCAAATCGACATCCGGCAATCCCGCCGTATACAGAAATTTACTCAATCCCTCTTCTGTCACTGCGCCGGCCGGCTTTCCTTTTGCGGACCATCGGTTTACGGCATTGACGATTTCCTGGCGTCCTCCGTAATTAAGGCAAAAATTGAGAATAATCCTGTCGTTGCGCCTTGTCTCCCTGATCGCGTTGCGGATGGCTGCCTTCGTCGAAGCGGGCAGATGGTCCAACATGCCGGAATGGCGCACCTGTATTCCCTTTTCCTTTATTTTTTCTATGTTCAAATTGAAAAATTGCTCGAGAAGCGCCCACAGGCCGCTTACCTCCGGCGCGGGCCGCGACCAGTTCTCGGTGGAAAACGCGTAGAGCGACACCACACCAAGCCCCACGGACAGCGCTGCGTCCATAAGCGACTCGACAACCTGCGCCCCTCGTTCGTGACCGGCAATCCTCGGAAGCGACCGTTTCTGCGCCCAGCGACCGTTGCCATCCATAATGATGGCAACATGCGCGGGAATGCGGGTCATATCGAGCAAACGCCTGTAATTCCGTATCAAATCAGGATATCCTCATAATGGTCGTGCGCGGCAGCGTGGAATGTCATCCATGCCGGATTCATATATGCACTATCTCTTTTTCCTTGTTCTCGGTCAGCCTGTGCACTTCATCACTGTATTTATCGGTCAGCTTCTGAATCCTCGCAACCGCGCCCTTCGAATCGTCCTCGGAAATCTCTTTGTTCTTTTCGAGTTCCTTCACCATGTCATTCGCGTCCCTGCGCACGTTCCGTATCGAAACGCGGCATTCCTCGGCCTTCTGCTTGGCAAATTTCACGTATTCCTTGCGGCGTTCTTCGGTAAGGTCTGGAATCTGAATACGGATAAGGTTACCGTCATTATTCGGATTTAACGATAATTCAGATTTTAATATCGCCTTTTCTATCGAGGAGAGGCTTCCCCTGTCCCAGGGCTGAATCACGACAAGCCGCGGTTCGGGGCAGGATATCGTGGCCACCTGGTTAAGCGGCATCTGTGTGCCATACACATCTACCCTGACATTGTCGAAGAGCGAGGGATTCGCCCTGCCGGTTCGAATGGCGGCAAACTCCCTTTCAAGGGCCTTGATGCTCTTCTTCATCCGTTCTTCAGCATCAGAGATAATATCATCTATCATGGTATCCCCCTTTGTTTGTTGTCAGGAAATAATGGTGCCAATTGTTTCACCGGTCACGATCTTTCTGATGGCGTTATCTTCAAGCAGGTTGAAGACGACAATCGGGAGATTGTTATCCATGCAGAGGGATATCGCCGTCAGATCCATAACGCGGAGCTGGCGTTCAATCACATCAATATAGCTGATTGTATCAATCTTGCGGGCATCATGGTTCTTTGCCGGGTCCGAATCGTACACGCCATCAACTTTTGTGGCCTTCATCACCACGTCGGCGCCAATCTCTATCGCTCGAAGGCTGGCCGCCGTATCGGTTGTGAAAAAGGGATTTCCCGTTCCCGCGGAAAGAATGATCACCCTCTTTTTTTCAAGATGACGTATCGCGCGACGGCGGATGTACGGCTCCGCCACCGCGCGCATTTCGATCGCGGTCATAACCCGTGTCGGCACATCAAGCTTTTCGAGGGCGTCCTGCATGGCAAGCGAATTGATCACGGTGGCAAGCATGCCCATATAATCACCGGTCGAGCGGTCCATGCCGATATCCTTCCCGTACGATCCGCGAAAGATATTTCCCCCCCCGATGACAAGCGCAACCTCGAGGCCCATGCGGTATACCTCGGCCACCTCCCGCGCAATGCGCGTAACGACTTCCGGATTGATGCCGAATTTATCATCGCCCGCGAGCGCCTCGCCGCTCAACTTCAACAGAATCCGTTTGTAACGCGCCGCTTTGTGGCTATCGGTTTCCCGCATTGTTATTTACCTATCTGAAAGCGGACAAATCTTCCTACCGAAATGTTTTCTCCGTAGGTCGATATCTTGTTTTTAATCAGATCGCGGATTATCACACTCTGATCCCTGATGGATTCCTGCTCAAGCAGGCATATTTCTGAATAAAACTTCTTCAGTTTTCCATCGATGATTTTTTCAATAACGTTTTCGGGCTTGCCTGAATCTTTCATCTGGTCCCTGTAGATGTTCTTTTCCCTTTCGATATCGGCCGCAGGCACATCCTCGATATCGGCATAAAGCGGATTCGCGGCGGCGACCTGCATGCAGAGTTCCTTCGCAAGGTCCTGGAAATCAGCGTTTCTCGCGACGAAATCGGTTTCGCAGTTAAGCTCGAGAATTACGCCCAGCTTGTTGTTGTTGTGAATATACGAGGCGACGATGCCCTCTTTCGCCTCACGGCCCATTTTTTTGTTCGCAGAGGCAAGGCCCTTTTTGCGCAGAAAGTCGACGGCATTTTCCATGTCGCCGCCGCATTCCATCAGCGCCTTTTTACAATCAAGCATTCCAGCCTGCGTCTTTTCCCGTAGTTCCTTTATCATATCAGATGTTATTTCAGCCACTTTGTATCTCCTTGATCTAATTGTGAATACTGTCGCGCCGGGAAGCATTACTTACCATGAGTCTTTTTCGTCACGATCGTATTCTTCCTCATATTTCTGGCGGATTTTTTCCTTTTCGTCCATCGAAGTTTTCGGTTTAGCTTCGCCTTCAATCGCTTCGTCGGTGGATTCCTCCGCCGCCTCACCCGGGGCTTCCTCATCAGCGGCGATGATCTCTTCCGCCTGGCCGCCCGACTGCCCTTCGATAATCGCCCTCGACATCACGTCGAGAAACAGGGCGATGGCCCTGATGGCGTCGTCGTTTCCGGGAATGGGATAATCAATCTCGTCGGGGTTGCAGTTTGTGTCCACAACCGCGAAAATCGGAATCCCCATCTTTTTGGCTTCGTTGACCGCTATCGTTTCCCGTTTCGGGTCGATAATAAAGACCGCGTCGGGAAGCTTTCCCATGTCTTTGATGCCGGCAAGCACCTTATGCTTTTTAGCGAGCTCTCGGGTGAGATCCAGTATCTCCTTCTTGGTCTCCGCGTCCCATTCGCCGGTTTCGCTCATCCGCTCCAGGCTTTTAAGGCGTTGAATCGAGTTGCTTACCGTGTTAAAATTTGTAAGCAGACCGCCAAGCCAGCGTTCGGCGACAAAGAACATGCCGCACTGCTTCGCGTATTCCTCTATAGCGGACTGCGCCTGTTTCTTTGTGCCCACAAAAAGGACCTTCCCGCCGTTCGCGGAGACTTCCTTCATTGCGTTGTACGCAACCTTCAGGCGCTGCATGGTTTTCTGTAAATCAATAATGTGAATCCCGTTTCTGGCGGTAAATATAAACTGCCTCATTCTGGGATTCCACCGCCGTGTCTGGTGGCCGAAATGCACACCGGATTCCAAAAGCGCTTTCATCGATACTACTGACAATTACGGTACCCCCTTATATTAATAATTTAAAGAGAATTATTTACCACATATATGCACGCTCGCCCTCCGCGAATATATATTTCACTTCGCAGACGGCTCACCGCGTATGTGCTGCACTGTTACCGTTACATGTATCTTCTCAATCAAGACCGGCGGCAACCGGCTCAGGCCGGTTTACATCTGTATGCATCCGCTTACGGGATCCCGTCCCCGGAATGCACGTGATAGCCGCGAGTGCGGCCTTACAGCTTGATAAAGATGAAACATCCAAGAATCATCCCCACTATGGCGGAGAGATTCAGCTTTACACCTATCGAAAGAATCTCAAGATTGACCGAGAGAGGCCCTGTCAAACTTGCATTAATCACGGCAAACGAAGGAACGAACTTTACCAGCAATGTGCCGAGCGCTGAGCCAAGTATGCCCCCGATCAGCAAAAAAACCAGAAAAATCCCGAAATTTCCCCGTCCGAATGTCATATCACCGTGCCTGAATGAGCATGAATTTTCCTTCGCGGATTTGTCAAGCCATTTTATTCGCCATGCGGGGCCTCTGGCAGAAGCATCGACTCATTCATCTATACGCGCGACCGCGCGTATCCAGCCGGCGCTCGCGTTCTTTATTTTCACCGGAAAACAGAAAACCGTAAAGCCGGTTGTAGGGAGCAAATCGAGGTTCGTCAGCTTTTCAATATGGCAGTATCCGCATTCTATGCTCGCAAAATGCCCCTCCCATATGATTGACGGATCATGCGTTTTTGCGAAATCCTGCGCAATACTCGGAAGCGGCCTGTCCCAGCTCCATGCGTCGGTGCCCACAACACGCACACCGCGCTCGCACAGCCACAGCGTCGCCTCCCTTCCCATACCGCATCCCTTTACAAGGTATTCCGGTCTGCCCCACCATTTGTCCGCGCCGGTATTCACTAAAACGATATCACCCTCCGACAGGGTGTAGCGCAGATCGCCGAACGCGCGCTCCATGTCCTTCGCGGTAACGAGATATCCATCGGAAAACTTTCTAAAGTCGAGCTTTACGCCCCTGCCCATACACCATTCGAGCGGGATTTCATCGATCGTAAGGGCCTTTTTCCCCCCGCTCATTTTCGGATGATAGTGCCAGGGCGCATCAAGGTGTGTACCAGAATGGGTGGTCAGGGTAATGCTTTCCAGCGCCCACCCCTTGCCGTCGGGAAGGTCTTTCACGGGATCGATCCCCGGGAAAAACATCGCCATTTGCGAAGCGCCCTCGTCATGACCGACATACTGTATATTCGGAATCATCTGAGGCGGGTCCGACGGAAGACCGTGTTCAATAGCAATACTCAGATCGATAAATGTTCGCGGCATCGGCGCCTCCTGTATGCCGATGAATTGCGCCCGCACGGAACATGCATGGCGCGGCGGCGACTGCCATCCCGGAGATGCTTTCGCATCGCCGCCTTTCTTGCATGTGAATAATACAGCAATATAGTTATATGTCAACAGCATTATGTTATTATAACAAACAGAGCCTTTTTCAACAACCACCCGTCATCACTACAAAAAGGATGCTTTCCGTTGACGATGTCCTGCCTTGTCGCTATTTTAATTAATTCTACGAGCAATGACGGAGATGTAATATGATGGGCTTGAAAAACGATTTTCCGCGCGTCTTCCAACATACTGCATCTATCCATGTCAGAGACACGCAAAATCATCTATGTTCCGGGAGAAATATTATGAAAAAAATAAAACTCGATATATGCATACAGCCAGATCAGCACGAACACGCGCGCCCCATGCGCATCGACGACGCGTGCGATGACGGAAGGGCCGGCCCCAGACATGACGATGCCGCATCAGAATGATGTGGCCTTTACATAAAGCCGCCCTTGCCCGTAAAGGGGGAATACAGCTCCCCCTTTACGGAACGCAAAGGTCATGATTTTGATTTGCGATTTGTTCTGTTTTTAGTGGATTTTTTCTTATTATTTTCGAATATTTTTTTCTCGTCTTTTTCTTCCATGAATTCTTTTTGAATAATGCTTTCAGCACCGTTCGAAGCAACATCAAAACTCATATCCGCCGGACGGAACTTGCTTTCCAGCGCTTCCCGGAACCTGTCAACATACCCGAACACCGCCGGCACAACCACCAGCGTAATGATGGTCGAGACAACGAGACCACCGATGATAACAACCCCCATGCTCGCGCGATACTGTGCCGCTTCCCCAACTCCTAAGGCCAGGGGAAGTGTCCCGGCGATCATCGCAAATGTCGTCATGAGAATCGGGCGCAAGCGTATCATGCCTGCGCGGGTGATAGCCGTATTGCGGTCAAGTCCCGCCCGTACGCCCTCGAGCGCGAAGTCAACAAGCAGAATCGAGTTCTTGGTGACAAGCCCCAGCAGCATAATAATACCGATCATGCTGAACATGTCCATGTTCTTACCGGCAATAAACAGCGAGAAAAACGCGCCGGAGAGCGCCGGCGGCAGCGCCAGAAAGATGGTAAATGGCGTAATGAACGATTCGTACAGGCTCGCAAGCACAAGATAAATAAACAGCAGCGACAGCATGAACGCGACCATGATGTTAAAAACCATATCCTGGAAACTGTCGGCCTGCCCCACAAAGGAGTAGCCTATTCCTTTCGGTATTGGCGCTTCTTCCTCTAAAATCGCTTTTGTCATGGCAATAGCGGTTCCGACGGCCCCCCCTGGCGATATATTCGCCATTATCTGAATTACACGCTGCCGGTCCTGTCGAAGAATTGTCGCCGGGCCAATGCCCGTTTTCGCCTCGGCAACGGCCGTCAGCGGTATCATCTTCGACTGGATGTTGGGAACCTTCGTTTGATAAAAGGCGTCCTTAAGATTGCGCTGATCGGGTTTGAGCCGCATGCGGACATCGTACTCAAGTCCCTTTTCACGGAACTTGCCCACAACACCCCCTTCAACGTGGTAGCGAAGTTCCGTTCCAGCCATTTTGTGATTTACGCCCAGCATCTGCATCTTTTGATTATCGAGAACAACCTGGTATTCTGGCGTTCCCTGCTTGTAGCTCGAGGATATTTCAGTCAGGTCGGGAATTTTGTTCAGCCTTTCCATCACCTTGAGCGAGTACTCATAAAGCTGGTCCAGATCGTCTCCGCTCAGATTGAGAATGAACGGCTTGTTGATGCCTCCGCCGATTCTATCGTAGTGGTTCACGGACGGCTGCACATAGCTGAACTCCTTCAGCATATCCCGCATGTCTTTTTTTATGGCGGTGCACGACCGTTTTCTCTGAGACTGCGGAACCAGAAAGACGCCCACAACACCCTGATTATCTTCACCCTGATCGGTGCCCGCCTGAATGGTCATGTAATTGAGCTCGGGTATTTTTTTCATCTTCTCCGCGATTTTCGACACGACATTGAATGTACCGTCAATGCTGGTGCCCGAAGGCATCTCAATACTCACCATCAATTCTTCCTCTTCCGTCTCGGGCCGAAAGGTTTTGCCGACAGCGGTAAACGCCCCGAGACTGAGGACAAAAATCAGCGTCGTGACACCTATGACGATCAACGGATGGGCCAGGCAGTACTTGATTATATTTTTGTACCATATATCAAGCCGCGTCTGAAAGCGATCGAACGATGTCACAACGACGTTTTTCGCCTTCTCCCCGCGTCCGGCAAAATACGCCGACAGAAGCGGCGCGACGGTCAGCGCATCGAAAAGGCTTATCGCCATCGCGAACACGACCGCAAGGCCGAACTGGTGAAAAAACCTGCCGACGATGCCCTCCAGAAATCCGATGGGAAGAAACACGGCGATGATCGTAAGCGTCGTCGCGATAACGGCCAGCATAACCTCCCGCGTACCAATCTCCGCCGCATGGGCGATTGGAAGTCCCGATTGCAGCTTCCTGAAAATGTTTTCCCTGACAACGATCGCGTCATCCACCAGAAGTCCGACCGAAAGCGAAAGGGCCATGAGCGTCATCATGTTGACGGTAAATCCCATAAAATACATGATAACGAAAGCGCCCAGAAGACTGTTCGGGATGGCGATACCGGTAATGATCGTCGAGCGCACATTGCCCAGAAAGAGGTACACGACAAGCACCGCGAGTATAATCCCCATAATCATCGTTTCACGAACGTCGGCAATGTTGCTGCGAATCCATTTCGCCGTATCGTATACGAAAACAAGACGCGGATTGCCTTCACTGGATTTAATGACATCGTTGATCCTGTTGAAACGCTTCATAATTCCGTCAGCCACCGCCACCGTATTGGCTCCCGACTGCTTGTACACGTCGAGGATGATGCACGGCCTTGTTTCCTTCTTTACATCGTTCTTCTTTTTCTGGCCGAATGCGCTCCCGAAGAAACCCTTTTCCCCGGCGCTCTTGTCTTCCACAGGATAGTATATGTAGGCGAGCGTTTTCACATCCTCGGAGCCATCACGTACGGTACCGAGCTTGTCGATGGTAACGGCGTTGGCCACATCACCGGCAAAGTTCACCACCGTCTTTTTAATCTGGTCGACATTGTTAAATTCGCCGATCGTCTTGAAAATGGTGGATTTATCTCCGCTGTCGAATTTTCCGACCGGAATATTTGCGCCTGAATTTCGCAACTGCCCCGCCACTGTCAGCGCGGATATCTCGTACGCATTGAGCTTGTTGCGGTCGAGCTCGACCTGGATTTCCCGCCGCGTTCCGCCCGAGATACGCACCTCGCCCACGCCGGAGACCTGTTCGATCAGCGGCTTGATGCGCTCCTTCACGAGATCGTACATCTCCGTGGGCGGCAGATCGGCCATAACCCCAAGCGTCAACACGGGCTGGTCGGTAAAATCAAACTGCCGAACCAACGGCTCGTCGAGAAGGTCATCGGGAAGGTTGTTGCGCGCAAGGGCGACCTTTTCCCGCATTTTCTCCTCGGCATACCGTATCTCCGTTTCGTAGGTAAATTCGGCAATAACGATGGACATTCCCTCGAGGTTGCGCGACGAAAGCCGCGTCATGCCGGCAATCGTGCTGATCTGCTCTTCCAGCGGCTTCGAAATCAGCTTCTCTATTTCTTCCGGCGTCGCGCCCGGATAGAGCGTGGTCACGGTGACAACCGGGAAATCGATCGGAGGGAAGAGATCGACGCCCATACGGTTGAGGCCGATCAGCCCCGTCACCAGCATTAAAATGACGATACAGCTTATAAATATTGGCCGTTTGATTGAAAGCCGTGCGATATTCATCCTATTCTTTCGCCTCGCTGATATATTTTTCCACATCGACATGATATCGTTCGAATATTTCGTTTTTGGCAAGATCGTACTGCAGCAGCGTCACATTATACAGCACCAGCGATTCGAGCGCCTGCTGGCGCGACTGCGCCATCGCCTCCACCGCCGTCCGCATCGCCAGCGACGTCACCTTCCCCTGCCTGAACTTCACCAGAATCTTCTGATAATATTGCTCCGACTCGACGCGGGCAATCCTCGCTTTCGCAAGCACTGTATGCTGAAGCCGCACCTGTTCAAGCCTGCTCAGCACGTCATCGCGCACTTCCAATTTTATGTTATCAAGGTTCAGGTTTGCCTGCTTCAGTTTTAGCTGCGCATTTCGGAGGTTTGCCTTTTGTTCAGTATCATTGAGCGGATAGCTCAATTTCGCGCGGGCCTGCCATGCCGGATATTTCGCCGACGCCGCGTCGGTAAACGCCGAAGGGAAATCTTCCTGCTGTCCTAACGTATTAAGCCCCATGCTCACTGTCAGTGACGGCAGTGCGTTGTTTTCCTCAAGCGACAGTTCGCGCTTCGCATTTTCAAGATACAACAGCGAATTGCGATAATCAACCCTCTTTAAAAACGCCGCTTTCAGCGCCGCGTCCCTGTCGAGTTCCGGCAGGGTGTCGACAAGCTCGGTAACGCCCGTTACCTCGGTATCGACCGGCATGTTCACCGTCCTGAGCAGCTTGCGCACCGCGTCGCGATAGCGCTGGGTTGCCATCTCCAGCTTTGTTTCCGCGCCGGCGACAAGGGCGTTGAACTGGTTGAGATCGTACGATTCGGCAAGCCCGTACCTGGCGTTCCTTGCGATGATGTCACGCACCTGTCTGTCGGCCTCAAACTCGATGCGGGCGTTTTCCACCGCCGACCGCTGCACCGTGACCGTCCAGTAATCGGCCAGCACACTTACCACCAGACCGGAAAGCTGGTCCACAATGGCCGCCCGCTGCATCTTCGCCGAATTTTTTAAAATATCCTCACGCAGCCGGTCGGTATAGCCAAAGCTGTTTTTCAGCAGTTCCTGCTGAATGCTTACAAACAGCGCCGGCTTATTGTATCCGGGATCCCCCTGGGGTTTGTATGGGGGAAACGCAGGATCGTTTGCATCGAAGAATGCCTCCTGTATCCCCGCGGATATTCTGGTGCCGCTTGAAAATGCTTTTGAAATCGACGCCGCCACATCATACTGGTATAATTTTGTGCCGATAAACATGGTCGAACCTGACGGCGGCAATGTCTGATTGATATATCCGCCCTCCAGGTTCAACGTTGGGGAATACTTCTTTTTGTATGTCTCGTAGCCGGTATCGCTCATGATGACGTCATAGCGCGCCGACTGAAGGGTAAGATTTTTTTTCAGCACAATATCAATCGCCTGATCAAGCGTCAGAGTGGCGCCTGCGACCGTTATCGTGGGAGATACCGCGATTCCTGTTTTTGCGGCACTCTTTGTTGCATCCTCCGCGTAGCCCCCACGCAGAACCAGCAGAAATATTATAAGTGCGTATACACGCAAACACCTACCTGACATCATGCATATCTCCTTTATTTTCATTTATAATAGCTTCAATCACCGCATCCAGCATACGTTTCACATCCGTCGGGATTTCAGGGATATACAGCTCTTTCCCTTTCGGGCGCAGGGCCTTGAACGTGTTCTCGAGAATAAAGGTAAGCATAGTTTCCCTGTAGTTTTCTCCATACAACCGTTCGAACCAGCGTGTTCCATAATAATTTTCCCTGTTGCTTTCATAGGTAATGGTAAAGAACACCAGTTGCATCACCACCAGAATAGAACTGCTTGTTTCAAATTCACCGCTTTGTATGCCGTCAAGTATAATCTGCTCTATCCGCTCAAGCCGGGGTATGAAATACTTGCCGATTATTTCACGGAGGCTCCGACGCCCCCTGAGAAATTCGATGGCGAGTATCTTGTTGAAATCCGCATCGCTTATTTCGCTATGCAGACGGACCAGAAAATAAATTGCTATATGCAATTTGAGGGACGGAGTGAAATCGAATTGTCCGAAAAAAAGAGAATAAATATTATATTTTTCCTCAAATTTCTGTTCAACGCCAAAAATTCTATACAACACCTGTACGTAGAGATTTTCCTTGCTTTCAAAATAATAATGGATAAGCGCCTGGTTCACCTGCGCCCTTTTCGCAATAGCCCCCATTCGGGCGCCATCGTATCCCTTTTCTGCAAATTCTTTCTTCGCCGCCAGCAGGATTTTTTCCCTTGTTTCAGGAGTATGAGTAAATTCTCGTGGAAAATTCATAGCTTATTAACCATTTAATTTAATTAACCAATTAATAAAGCAATTTCCCAATATGTCAAGAAAATATCAACTATTTACACCAGGGACACTCAAAACATGATAAAATCCATCCGTTGCACTACTATATTGAACGTTGCATTAATGATACAGTGTTATTAATTATTACTACATAACAGACTCTCAATCACCCCATCACGACATTCAAAAAACACCCCCTCGTATATTCAGGAGTTAGAGTCACTAAAAAAGAATTGTATGGCACGAAATATGCATTATAGTATATATCACGGAGGATTTATCATGAAGTTTACATTTTTAGAGCTTTTTCTCATTTTCTGGTTATCAGCGTTTCTCTGGGTACTTGTAGAGTATTTTTTCCAGAGGCTCAGCAAAAGGGATCGAAATCAGTTCCGGTATAACTTTCCCCACGATGAAAAGTAATACTCGTGCATCCTGCACACTCGGCGCCATTTTACAAGCATTAATATTAATAAGGAATTAAAACCATGATGTCTAAAAAATTAACATATACGGTTCAGCACGTACAGGCAGGCGGCAAAAATTCTAATTCAGCGACAGCGGCCGTCGCGGATAAAGGCACGCAGGCGAGCGCTGCGTTTTTCTCGTGGCCCATATTCTCATTTGTACGCTCCTTTAATCAGGAGCGGTTCCCCCTTCTTTTGCCCGCCAAAAAAAGCGATGCGCGCGAAGAATCACACGATAAAAAGATCCTCTGGTTTATCGACCAGCTCACCGACCTGAACGGGCCGGCGATGACACTGAAAAAGCTCGGATGGCTCGCCCACGAAAGGGGCATCAAACTCAGCCTGGTTTCCTCTCTTTTCGAGCATGAACGCATGCCCGATCTTCCGCCGAACGTTATCAATCTGCCGATGCTGTTTACGTGGCAGTTGCCGTGGTATAAAACCCTTACATTGCGGATCCCATCCCTGATAAAAGCGCTGCGTATTGTAAAAGAGTACAGACCCGACGAAATATACATCTCAACGCCAGGCCCAATAGGCCTTCTCGGCCTTATCGCGGCAAAACTGCTGCATGTAAAAAAGATAGGAATCTATCATACCGATTTTTATATACAGACTCTCAGCCTTTCAAATAACAGGCTGGTTCCGATTGTATGGGAAAAAATCGTGCAAAAATTTTATTCCGCGATGGATGAAATTCAGGTTCCCACAAAGGAATACATCGGCATCCTCAAGAAACGCGGCTACCAGAGCGAAAAAATGACCATCTTCCGTCGGGGCATCGATTCAAAGCTTTTTGCACCACGGGACACCGGGAAATCATTCCTGATGGAAAAATACAACATCCGCGATGGTATCACCATGCTGTATATCGGGCGTATTTCCCACGATAAAAATCTCAACTTCCTCATGGATTTTTACAGGGAACTCATAAAGAGGAACGACAACGTAAACCTGGTGATGGTCGGCGCAGGCCCGTATTTCGATGACCTGCAAGCTGCCATGAAAGACTGTCCGCGCGTGATATTTACGGGCCAGATGCCTCAATCGATGTTATCTGAAATATATTCGGGGGCCGACATTTTCGTGTTCCCGAGCATCATGGACACTTTTGGAATGGCCGTACTTGAGGCACAGGCGTGCGGACTTCCCGCCATTGTAACCGACGCGGGGGGGCCGAAGGAAATAATCATCGATGGCTCAACCGGTTTTGTCGCAGAGGCAAACAATATGGACCAATGGCTGAAAACGTTCGACCGCGCTCAGCATATGATCGAAAAAGATTACAACAGCTACCTCGTGATGAAGGAAAAGTCCCGAAAACACGTCCTTGACAACTTCAACTGGGAAATAACGTTAAATACGTTAAACGGCAGAGCCAGCGGATTCGAGCCTGATAAAATAAACATCGCCTGAGCCGCCTCTCTTTTTTTATTGACAAATTATTTAAATTACCTCATAATTCTTCCGATTTATAAGGCATAGCATAGCCACGCATACAGGGCGCTTACGCGCCGACCGTTACATTGTCGAATCGTTGTTCCGTATTATTTGAGCGGGATTTCCGTTTATACGTGTTGAAGATTTCAGCGGTTTTTCACACCATCTTCGTTTTCAGTCGCTGAAAGAAGCCGTTCCGCGCCAATACTAATGTATAAAGACGCCGGCTACCATTTTCGTAATAAGGATATGAAAAGTACACAAATGAAGAAATCATCTATTTTGTTTTGTATATTTTTATTGTGCGTTTCGTCGGCCTTCGCCGAAAAGATCACTATCGATTCTGCCGTTATTCAGGAATACAAAGGAAAACTTGGAAGATGGTTGCCGATCCCATCACAGACCGCGCTGGCAGCCGCAACGAAAGAGACGTCACTTTCTCTTAATGAAATATACGCGATTAACGATGTTCCCGCACGAAAAAACCCCGTCGGCGGTTATCTTTTCATACCGTATTCCCAGGAAGCGATTACGTCGCTTGCCGAGAAGGGCATCACCAGACCGCAGATAGAAAGCGCCGACGACGAATTTCTCTGGCCGATCGATGATGTGATGTCCATAACGTCCGTGCTCGGTCTGCGCGGTGGCAAATTCCATACAGGAATGGACATACCGGCCTCGCGCGGCACCCGCGTGCGTTCGGCAATGGACGGCAGGGTCGTTTTTTCGGGATATGCCGGCGGATTCGGAAATTTCATCCAGGTGGAACACCGCAACAATTTCGTCACGCGATATGCGCATAATTCGATCAACCTCGTGAAAAAAGGCGATTTCGTGAAAAAGGGACAGCTCCTCGGATTTGTCGGCAGCACGGGAAACTCGACGGGGAACCACCTTCATTTTGAAGTACGGTGCAACGATGTTCCGCTCGATCCGCTCGATTTTTTGCCGGTAAACGGCAATCTTAAATTACTGCACACGATAAAGAACTGGAAATAGACGCCATCCGGCGCGGCGCGCCGGCCTGATGCATGCGAATGGGCAGAACGATAGACCTCCACATCCACTCATCTCACAGCGAAGACGGCGAATACCCGGTTGAAGAGCTATTCTCGATGGCTCGCGATGCCGGTATCGGCGCCATTTCCATTACCGATCACGATGACATCCAATCGATACGCGATGCCGAGGGGCTTCCCGCCGAATACGGGGTCAACTACATTCCCGGCGTCGAAGTCACAACAGTGTTTCCCGTTGACGGCTCACAGCAGCACATCCTCGGGTATTTTATACGCGGAGACGATCATGCGTTTATTGCCACGCTGCGTACAATTCAAGCGCTGCGCTCAAAGGTGGCGGCAAAGAGAATCGAGGCGCTGCGCAATATTGGATTTGCTCTGAACGACACACGAATCAGCGAAATGTCGGCAGGGAGGGCGCCTACCGCAACGTCTATCATGCGGGAAATTTTTCTTAATGAAGACAATAAGGACGATCCGAAACTCCGCGATTACTTTTCTGGAAAAAACAAGATCAACAGGCTTCCCGCGTTTTACAGGGCTTATTTCACCGAGGGAAAGCCCGCGTACGTACAGTTCGAATCTATCCCAACACGCGACGGCATTGCGGCCATACTGTCCGCCGGCGGTATCCCCGTGCTCGCTCATCCGTCATTTGTTAAAAACCGCGCATGGCTCGACATCATTCGCGATTACGGAATTCAGGGCATAGAAGCTGTATCAACGTATCATTCGAACGAGGAATGCAGGTTCTTCCAGGAATATGCGCACACCAACGGCCTTTGCATAACCGCGGGCTCTGATTTTCACGGCCAACAGTCAAAACCGCTCGTGAAAATGGGCGGCATCAGCGGCAACGATTATTCGCTTGTTGAATCCCTTATTGCGCTTCACCGCACATCCAAAAAATGACGTGGCGGCTGCCACGTCATTTTCATCACCCACTGCTGTATAAATAATAGAAATGCTTATTTGTTTTCCACAGAGGCTTCAACTTTTTCAAGATTGAATTCTCGGATAATATCTTCATCCTTTGGAAAAGTCGTGAGAATGACCTTTTCCTCGTCGGCGGTTCCGTAATATGCGTCTTTCGCAAGCGTACCGATCATTTTTTTAATGTCCTCCTGCTTGTTATCGTAAATGAACACAATATTCGGGCCGGATTTGTATCCCCAATTGAAGCCATCGGGAATCGTCACATAAAAAGTCTCGGTAATGCCGTCGCCGTCCATATCCGCGGCATAGTAGAGTTTTTCGTCGATAGTTTTCCCCGACACCGTTATCGAATACTTCACAGGTACGTCTTCCGATCCGATATATGTCGGCTTCGGAATCGGCATGCGCTCGACAATCAGCCCCGACTCTTTCCTGTTCAACATCAGCTGTTTGAATACATTGACATGCTTCTGTAAAAAAGAATCGCGTATTGACGTATAGAAGCTCCCAAAATTTTTAGACACGAAGTCTTCATTAAAATTCTTCAGCAGCTCGACCCGCCTTTCCGTTATTCGTATATAATCAGGTTTCATGTTGATTTTGTTGGCCCACAGATCGCCGCCCATCCTGCTCTCCGTATCGTACAGCAATTTCTGCGTCCGCACCTCTTTCGGATTATCATATCCATCCTTGATCAGGTACATTTTTTTATCCTTTATAATCAAAAGGGTTGCGATGGAATTATCGAAATCCGCTGAAAAATCCTTTTCTATGTGCTGGAACGCAATCCTGTCCTCGGAATATCTCGAGACCTGCTCCAGCTCGATATATTGAAATTCAATATCTTTCGAAAACAACGGGGTTATCACAAGGGAAAGGAATGCCATGCATACAAGAACCTTAAAAATCCGCGAACGCTTACGCATTGAACTACCTCCATGTCCATAAAAAAATATGCCGCAGGCGCAACTATCCTTTCTGCGTCCATCGAAAGCCCGATACTATCAAAAGTTATTTTCATATTTAATCGCGCCTTTTGTCAAATACTTTCTTTTCTCATAATTTTTTCGACGCACCCGCCGATTAAAGCCTTCCAATTCATATAATTATTTTAAACCGCTTAATTTTCAATTGACATAATATATATTTTATTATATTACATTGTTGCCATGCATGCATCGTTCGCGGCGGATGAGGCCTCTCCTGTCCGCGATCCCCATGTGCGAAAGCGGCAAATTTTTTATAATTACAGACAGAAGGGGTCCATTTCATTTTATTTCTTCACCGATTTGCAATTATTTTTGGCAATACTATCAGCACGTGATATTATTATACAGGTGCCCATATACATTTTATTTTTTAGTGTTGCATTTTTGTGTCACAGTCATATTGTAGGCTTAATTGTGGTATTTAAAATTGTATAGATGAAATATAAGATTGCGTG
>DHPI01000066.1:12276-21131 GCA_002407865.1 Spirochaetia bacterium UBA5368 | reverse complement strand
GAGCGTGATACGAGAACATACTATAATTCGATCCGGCTTATTGATATATTGGCATATACGTTTAAATTTATTTTGTAATTCTTTTATTGTGAACAAAATAGCCAATAATATTTGGGAGCGACAGGTCGCATGAGCTAAATTAAATAGAAAATGTAACGGAGAGCGAGATGAGCAAACAACCAAAAAGCATTGAGATTACGATCAATAGGATCGAAAAGGCGCCTGATATTCCAAGCATGGTGGTTAACCAGGTAGTAGAGTTGATTTCCACGGGAGTGCTCAAACCGGGCGACAGGCTTCCTTCCGAACTTGAAATGACCAGGAAGTTTGGCATCAGCAGAATATCGCTCCGTGAAGCCATGAAGCTGCTTGAAGCCAAGGGCTTTATTGAATCGCATGGAAGAAAGGGAAAATACGTTAAATCAGTTGTGGATAATGCGCTGGTATCACCGATAGAAAATATGATTTCCATCGACCACAAGAAGATATGGGAACTGCTGGTCGTCCGGAGAATAATCGATTCCGAGGCGGCGGCTCTCGCGGCGGAAAAGGCCAACGAGAAGCAGATAAAAAAACTCAAATCCTTCAAGGACCAGATCGACAAGATGGGTGTTGACAGCATCATCCACACGCGCGAAGGAGGCAAGCTGTACGGTGAGTTTTATAACAATCTGTACGACGCGACCAACAATACTATTTTCGCCCACATGCTGAAATCAATAGCGCAGATAATACGCGGCGTGCTTCCCTACAGCCGCGAAAAACTTACCAAACTGAAGGGTTCTTCACGGATTATTTATGACCACCATGTGAAAATTATCGATGCGATTGAAGCGCACGATCCGGTGCTTGCAAAAAAACTGATGATGACCCACATTAATTACATCGAAAAAAGCATGGAAAAGGTGCTCAAAGAGAAATAATCAACAGTCGCTATTCTAAAAAACCTCCGGAACAATCCCGGAGGTTTTTTGCGACGCCGTCATCCGTCAGTCTCCGCCTTGCTGACAGCAACTTCCGCCACGCTGCCATACCTCTCTCACGCTGAATGCGTATAGCCTCGCGAATCTGGCTCCCCTCGATCTTGCTCCTGTCTGTGTTTATAATGCCGGCTATGCCGCACATGCCATGCCCCGTGCATGCTATGTTGAATAAAATGCGTGATTTATTAGTACAGGTAAAAATAATGACCCCCAATAGCAATTCCTCAAAAAATGAACCCGCAATGTTACGCCCGCGTAAACTTTGAATGCGCCTGCTGGCCATTATGGCGTAGCTATGGAATTAGCATATGCCAGCTAAGAAGAACGCAACCGCACGGCCCTTCTATGGCATGCCCGTACTTGACATTGTCGATGATACAGTTTACAATATTTTCAACATACGTTGTACGATTTTATGCTATGAGGACGGGATTTTTGCCATGGAATTCCATCTTACCATCGCGGCACTCAGCGGCGAAACGAGAGCGCTCGAACTTGAAAAGAGCAGGCTCTACGATGTCATTATTCTCGGAGGAGGGCCTGCGGCCCTTACGGCGGCGGTGTACTGCATGCGCAAGGGCGTTTCGACGGGGCTTATCACCATGGATTTCGGCGGGCAGGTCGCAGAAACGTCATCCGTTGAAAATTACATGGGATATAAATACATCGAGGGAATCGATCTGGTCGATAAATTCAGGGAGCAGGTGCGCCAGTTTCCAATCGGCATCAGCGAGGGGCGAAAAATAGCCGCCATTTCGGACGGAGCGATAAAGCACACCACTCTCGACGACGGCAGCGTCTATCAATCGCGCACGCTCATCATCGCCACCGGCAAAAGCTGGAGAAGGCTCAATGTACCCGGCGAACGCGAGTTCACGGGTCGCGGGGTGGCGTATTGCGCGACATGCGACGCACCGCTTTTTTCCGGAAAACGCGTAATTGTCGTCGGAGGTGGAAACAGCGGCATCGAGGCGGCAATCGACCTCGCGCGAGTCGCGGAACAGGTGACCGTGATGCAGTTTCTTTCCCAGCTTACCGCCGACACGATACTCGTTGAAAAACTGCGTCAGTACCCTAACGTCGACTTTCTCTACGAACATGAAATAACTGAAATAAAAGGCGCGCAGGCTGTGGAATCGGTTACCGTGAAAAACAGACAAAGCGAAGAAACACGCGATATCCCCGCCAGCGGAATTTTTATCGAGATAGGGCTGCTGCCAAATTCAGATTTTTCCCGTGGCGTGCTCGAACATAACGAGAACAATGAGATAATCGTCGACTGCGCATGCCACACCAGTTGCCCGGGAATTTTCGCCGCCGGAGACGTCACGTCAGTGCCCTACAAGCAGATAATCATAGCCGCCGGCGAAGGGGCAAAGGCCGCACTCTCAGCATGCGATTATATCGCGAAAATCCATGATTGAGTACGCGCATATACATGTTCGGCGCCTCTCTCCGCCGGACATGAGTTGTAAAATATAGCGACTATCGGAGGTGACGGATATGCCGCTTTTTAACGACGAAATAAAAAAACAATTGTCGGCAATTGTTTCGCAGCTTGAAAACGGTGTGACAATCGTATTTTTTACACAGGAAATCGAATGCCCCGCGTGCAGCGACACACACAGCTTCGTTCAGGAGATAGCCGGGCTCTCCGACAGGCTTACGCTGCGCATATACGACCTTGTAAAAGACAGCGAAACCGCAGCACGGTACGGAATAGACAAGGTTCCGGCCATTGCCCTTCTCGACAACGCCGATAACGATTACGGCATACGATTCTACGGCATGCCAGGCGGATACGAGATCAACTCGTTTCTCGGCGCACTTTTAGAGATTTCAGGAAAAAAACAGCCCCTTGCCGCGCCTGTCGCCGGCAGGATCGCCGCTATCAAGAAAGACATACACATGCAGGTATTCGTCTCTCTGAGTTGCCCGTATTGCCCCGGCGCCGTAAGCACCGCACACAGGCTTGCACTCGAAAACAGCCATATCAGGGCCGATATGGTTGAAAGCACTACGTTCCCGCACCTCATGGTAAAATACAATGTGAGCTCGGTGCCAAAAACGATAATCAATGAAACGCACGAGCTCATCGGTGCCCAGCCGATCGAAAAATTTCTCGATATACTGGAAAAAATATGATGCGGCGGGCCCCATACTGTACGCTGTAACGCCATGACACGCGCCGCCATGATCGGCCATGGCGGCGCCGGGATTACCGTAATCTCAGCAGATATCCATTCCAGCCGTCAAGGCATGCGCTGTCGGACACTGTAAGTCCGTTATCAAAAAAATGACGTTCCGCCTCGCGGGCACGACGGGCGCTTATACCGCTGACAATCATTATCCCGTCGGGATGTAAAAGCTTCGCAAGCGACTGGATGCACGAAATAATAACATCGGTAATGATGTTCGCAAGGATAATAGAATAGCGCCCCGATCCGGTAAACCCGTGAATGTCCCCCTGCTGAACATTGACGCGCACGCATTTATTCATCTCTATGTTTTTACGTGCGCTTTCAACGGCGGGAATGTTCAGCTCAACCGCGTCAATCGCTCCGACACCGAGCTTTTCCGCGGCGATTGACAATATGCCTGTACCCGCGCCCGCATCGAGCAATGACAGCTTCATGCGATCTTCGGGGGAAATGTAACACAGATGCTCAACGAGATAGCGCAGGCATAATGAAGTCGTGGGATGACGGCCGTCTCCGAACGCGTTGAAGGGATCAATATAAATAACCGTTGGACACAGGTCTTCACTCAACGGTGGACATATAACAGGTTGAATATAGAGGTCTTCATTAACGCCGACAACCCCGGATGGTTCCAGCACAAAATATTGCCACATCTGGTTGTCCAATTCACCCTCAACGCTGAAACCGCCGCCGACATATTCCTGCAACAATTCAAAGCCATGAAAGCATTCGGCGCTATGAAGATATTCGTCATTACGGTCATCATATGCCGGGAAATAATTGTCATATGGCGCTCGGCGGATCGCCCCCTCAGAGGGATCATCAAGATATTTCACAAATTGAATTTCAAACATGTCGCCGGTAACTGAATTACAATCCAGACTTTCCCGTTACAGGGCGCAACGATCGCCCTTCCATGTATTTGTACGGAAAGCGTATCGTAAAACCACGTATCATTATTGCATGAATAAAGAAGAAAAAGAAGATTGCCGCGAGAGGGATTTGAACCCTCACAGGCGTACGCCCACCAGACCCTGAACCTGGCGCGTCTACCAATTCCGCCATCGCGGCATGCTATGATTGCTATATTTTATCACCATTATTTGTCAAACAAAATTTATCGCGTCACGCTCGTTATGAATTAATTCGTCATAGCTTTCCCGCGTGCGTATAAGCCTGCGGCTGCCGTCCGGCCTCACGAGCACCTCGGCGGGAAGCGGGCGCGAGTTATAGCGCGAAGCCATTGACATCCCGTACGCGCCTGCCGACATCACCGCAAGATAATCCCCCTCTTCCGAAATGGATATGTCCCTGTCTTTCGCAAAAAAATCACCGGATTCGCATACCGGACCGACGACATCAACCGTTTCAACGCCATTGCGCTGCCTGCAATTGAAACAGTTCTGAAACGCCCCGTACAGCGACGGGCGAATGAGATCGTTCATCGCGCCATCGGTAATTAAAAACGTCTTTTCGCCGCTCCTTTTTTTATAGAGCACCTTTACAAGCAGAACACCGTTATTGCCGCACAGATAGCGGCCCGGCTCAATAATCAACCGCATTCCAAGCGAGCGCAACCGCCGTGTAACCTCCGCGGCCCATTCCTTCATGGGGAAAAAATCTTCATCACCGTAACGAATGCCGAATCCCCCGCCCAGGTTTACCGTGTCGATACCGGCAAAGCCGGATTTCTTTAGTTCGCCGATAAGCGCAATCACGCGATCAAGGGCGTCGATAAACGGGCGGACCTCGGAAATCTGCGATCCTATATGGCAATGGATGCCCCGCAGATTTACCCCGGAACGGCTGCCGAAGAACTCCCTGTGTTCAAGCAGCGTCTCGATGCTAATGCCAAATTTATTTTCTTTTTTCCCTGTCGTAATATAATGATGCGTGTTCGCATCGACATCCGGATTTACCCGTATCGCGATATCGGCTACCTTTTTCTTCCCGGCAGCGATTGTATGTATCGCGTCAATCTCGGGAAACGACTCGCAGTTCAACATATGGACGCCGGTATCGAGCGCATACGCGATTTCCGCACCGGTTTTCCCCACGCCGGCATACACTATTCTTTCGGGGGGCACACCCGCAGCGCGTGCGCGGTATATTTCCCCGCCAGACACAACATCCATTCCCGCGCCCATTCCGCACATGATTTTCAGGATATTGATATTCGAATTCGATTTGATCGAATAACAGATAAGGTGCTCAATCCCGGCGAGTTCGCGGTCAATCTCATCGTATCGCTCCCTGAAGCCCCTCTCCGTATAGCAATACAACGGCGTGCCGTATTCCTCGGCGATGTCAGCAAGGACCGTTCCCTCGCATGTTAAATTTTCACCGTTATACTTGAAATAATCATCGAAGCTGTTCATATGTCGCTTTTCTCTATCGATAGAATCTTAAGCTTTCTCGTTTGGTCGCCTATTTTCAGATCAACCACATCGCCCACCTTCTTCCCGAGAATAACCATCCCGATGGGCGAACGGTACGACAGAATTCTTTTCTCGTAATCGGCGTCCCACGGCCCGAGAATGGTATAGGTGTTTTGTTCGCCGCTTTTCACCTCTTCGACGGTGACGCGCGTGCCAATAGTGACACTGTCAATCGCAATGGCGTCGGGATTTATCACCTCCGCCTTTTTAATCTCTGTTTCAAGCTTGCCAATCGCCATATTGAGGATCGTCTGCTTTTCCATCAGGGCATTATAATCGACATTCTCGCGTATATCGGCCGACACATCCGCTACTTTTTTCAGCTCGTTGGTCAACTCGGCCATCTCCACATTTTTCATGCGGTTAAGCTCATGCAGTATTTTATCATATCCGCTCTGCGAAACGTACAATTTTTCAATATCGGGCGCCCATTCCTCGGCCTCTTTTTCCTGCGCCGGGATGGCGGGTTTAAAATCCGGATATTTCGCCTTGATAAGCGAATAAAATTTATCCGCCTGCTGCTCGGTGATATGGGAAACGCCTTTCACCATATCATACAGCTTTCCAAGAAACTGCGGCGCTCCCTGCGCGATTATGTCTTTGAGCACGGCGGCGTCATTGGCAAAAATAATCTCCACCGACATGTTTTTCAGCCTGCTGCCCTTCACCTCTATCTTCTTGAGCTCGCCCATAAGGCGGAAATACGTCAGCAGCATGGCCTCCCTGGAATAATCGAGCCACTCGTAATCCCACGTCCGCGTAAGCAGGTTCTTTGCCACCCACAGAAATATTTCCGGATACTGCTTCGCGCCGGTAATGGCCCGGTCGATAAAATTATTGATGATGTTGTACGCATGCGCCCTGATGAGATTATTGATAATGTACTTGTGAATCCTCACCGGCGTTTCAAAAAGAATTGATGACACGATATGAGGCCAGTCCTCCCGCGCCTCCTCGATAAGATTGACAAGATCTTTTTTGTAATCGTACGAGCTGATCTTCATCGACATGAGGGGCAGCTCGTCGCTGTCCTTTATAAAATCTATGACTTTCGCGCGGACCTGATCGAGCTTCAGCTTTTTCGGATCCGTATATTTCGTCAACCCCCGGAGGATGAAGTACGACAGCACCTGCCTGGTAGGCGAGCCTTCCTTGGCCTGCTTTGAATAATAATCGATGAGATACGGAACGACGTCCTGTCCCTCCGCCGCTTCTACGTTATTGATGAATTCGATGGCAACATCGGTTCTCCCGCTGAACGAATCAGCGTTTGTAAAGCTGTCGAGCAGCTTATCCGTATACGTGACCGGCTTGTCCCTCATGAATATCACGTCTTTTTTATTCTCGGAGAATCCGAAGTGCGGATCTTTTTTAATGATCGTGCGCGCCCTGCTCCACCATTTTGACCAGTTCTTCTGTTCCACATACAGCGGCACCACTTCTTTTTTTATATCGGCAACCGAAATTTCGCCGCCAAAGGATTTTATCAACAGCCTGATAAACTCGATCACATTGTCTTTAAGCATCGAGGCGACACCATCGGGGTCTTTAAGCTGCACTACATACAGGTGATCGTGCTTTATCGGCAGCAGGGACTGCAGCGCCATCTGGATGGTCATTCTGTGTCCCGGGCGCTCCTTGAAATCGATCACAAGATATTCGCTGTCGATCTCGACGATATTGCCCACGCCCCATGAGCGATGATACGCATAGTTTCCCTTGTCGAAAATAATGTTCTTTTCGAAATTCTGAATGGCGTGTTTTACCGGATACTTGAAGTTATTCAGCTTCGATATTTTTAAAAATTGCTGGTACTGCGAGTGCTGCCCGTATTTTGAATCATAGAATTTCACGAGCTCGCGGCGGGCTGCGTTATCCTCGGGCGCATATTCAAGGATTTTTTTCAATAGTTCGATCGATTGATCCGGGTTTTCTTCATCGCGATATTTGTGCAGCAATGACTTCAGAAGCGATGCCGCCAGTTCGCGCTGCTTGAATTCGACAAGCATCCTTTCGATTCTTTCGAAAAACTGGATATCCTCCCATGAAACAGACACCAGCTTGTTCCACAGATCCGTGATCTCATCATACTCACCGTTTTTAATGTAGCCTTCAATAGATAACTTCATATATTGAATGCTTTTTTCCGGATCGTCGTCTATTATCGCAAACGCCAACTTTTTCGCGACCTCCGCATCGAAGCGGTCCAGTTTCAGCAGGTCCTCCCATACGGGAATCGCCTCACGGTTTCTGCCAAGACGCTCAAGGCTTATTGCGAGTGATTTCAGGGCGACACGGTTTTCCCCGTATTCAAGCACCTTTTCCGCAAGTATCTCAACTACCGCCCATTTATGATGTTCGAGAAAAAGCTCAATAAGCTTGCGCATTTGAAACTTGTCTTCAACATTATCCAGTTGATACCCGATGAGTCCGACCAGATATGACGCAGTGATTGAATCGGAATGCTCCTTGAGATGGTTTTTGCACGCCTCAAGCGTGTCCTGGAAAACCGTCTGCCCGACAAGACTGTTAAAAAGATCGTCAAGGATTTTGAATTTCGATATTCCGATATCCTTCGGTTCTATTCTGCCCCATAACTCTTCTTTAATAAGAGAATTCAGCTTTTCCATTAATTTTTCTTGTTCCATATTCTCATCCTGGCATCTATTTTTTTATATCCGATAAAATTCCAACCCTCCTGAAATAGCACATCATCAGCACAGGGACTTCTCTTGTTCATGCTACAAATTATTAGGGAGGATTGAACGGCACACGGCACGTATCACACTTTATAGACTGACATTCAATCCCCGATGGAAGGAGACGTCCGCCATTACCACATAGACAGAACCAACATTCTGCGCACGCGACTGCACCTATAACTTCTGATACAAAATTAAACTTTCCGTGATATTTTTGCAAGCACTTTATTGCCGGGCGCACACAAACAAAAGCCCATCACCTTTCGATGATGGGCTTGTATCAGCTTACATCACGCTGTAAAACAGATGCACCTGACGCTATTTTGCCGGTTCGGCGGTTTTCGTCGCGCCGCCTTCAAATGCCCTGTGGAGATCCTGACCGTCGAAATTCACCTCGAACGTGTCCGTAAGCGCCTTCACCTGGTCGAAAAACATATATACATCATCGGTACCCGCATAGGGCGTCGCGCGAATGACAAATCGGACAATCTTCAGCACGCGCGTCTGCGGATACGACTGAATTTCCTGCGG
>DHPI01000066.1:5415-12144 GCA_002407865.1 Spirochaetia bacterium UBA5368 | reverse complement strand
AGATACGACTGAATTTCCTGCGGAACATTCGACGGTATCCACGCCTTCAGCGGGCGCCAGCCGACGAAATTGAGCGATCCCATCTTCAATATATGCACATCGCCCTTGTAATCCTTTACCCAGCACTCGAGCGTATAATCGTTGCCGCGGCCATGGAACCACATTGAAACCCCCTTGGCTCTGCCGGGAATCTGGATTGCGCGCTCCTGAACTTCGGTGCCGGTTCTGGGATCGTACGTCATCACCTTCTTCGCCGGATCATCCCACTGCACTTCGGGCGGCGGAAGAATATGCACCGAATTAAAGCCGGGATATTTAAATTTGAAATGCACTCCCATGCAGGATTTCTTTTCCATTCCTTTTTTATCGGCCGACCATTTCTCGGGAAGCAGATCCGACGGTCCGCCTTCAAGGAATTTCATTTCGAGAACCGGAACCGGATTCTTCTTGGCATCAGGGTTTTTTTTAGGCGTCGAATCGAGCACCCAATCGCCCGGCTTTTCAAAGTCTTCGATGACAACGGCCCTCAATTCTTCTTCGCTGATGTCGGCGGGTACATTCGTATTCAACCGTGAATGTGCCTTTCCGGGCAGCGCCACGCCAGCGGCAATCACCGCGACGCTGCACAGCAGCACAGATAAAAATCTTTTATAATCAATTTTCATCATAAGCCTCCATTCCTCTTTAACCCCCCTTATCACCATGTATCCTTGATATACTGGTCGCCGGTAAATTCGGACAGATCGGTAATCACCCTGAAGTTGTCCAGATAGAAATAAAATGTCCCCGGGACCTCGAAGGTGTCACTTTCCACAAAGAATGAAACAAAGTGCAGGTTTCTATCCAGCATAGCATAACTTGCCGACTGAGGAAGCCATCCCGGGATTATGACCGACATTTCTTTCCATCCCCAGAAATCCATCCTTCCAATCTTTATTTTATACAGATTGCCCCTGTAGTCCCGAAGCTTGACAAACAGGGTATGGCGGAATTTTCTTCCCAGCGCCCATACCTTAATCTCTTTTGCTTTTCCCCGTATTATGTATTCATTGGGAGGGAAGGCTTCAACTCTGTCAAATCCCCTGTCAGCAAAATACGTCTTTACTCCGAGCACAAACTCGCTCTTGTGAGTAATACCATTATCGTCGGTAATCTCATTCGGGTATTCCACCGTCTTGCCGGTATCATCCACCGGACGCGGCTTTCCCGGTATCTTCCGAATCTTTGTGTCTCCCAGAGGACACGTGGAACTCGCTCTCCAGTCTTCGCACGCCTCGAAATCATTCAACCAATCTTCCACAAGACCGGTCTGCTGCTTTTTCTCCGGCGCAGCGGTTTTCGGCGCTTCCTGCGCATGTACATTTATATTGCCGCTTCCAACGAGAACACACATCAACCCGATGAGAACCGCCAATATAACTGACCTGACCTCCCCTTTCATTTTTAACTCCTTTTAAAAATGATTTTAAAAACCCGTATAATTTCCGTTATGTGAACATTTACACTTAAGGTAGAAAATGAGAATGCCCCCTGTGCTAAGGAAACATCA
Source organism: Spirochaetia bacterium UBA5368 (assembly GCA_002407865.1). Classification (GTDB taxonomy): domain Bacteria; phylum Spirochaetota; class UBA4802; order UBA4802; family UBA5368; genus UBA5368. Next base: position 10,595 of record DHPI01000066.1, on the reverse strand, counting down.
TCGTTTCAAAGATTTTCTACATCGTGTAAGACTGACGACACAAAAAGCCTGTATCTACTTGTATATTAATCGGATAAAAGTACAAAGAAATTTAACATAAAAACACGCAGTTCAGGCTATTTAAAAAAAAATACACCGTTTCACAATCTTTACCACGAACAAGACCCTACGGCGCATCAGGTATGATATAAAACAAAACTACTTTGTCAAGAAATTAATACACGGGCGGTATATTTACGTGAGTTGGGCGCAATGAAAAACAAACTGGAACTTCTATCTGTATTCGATGGAAGAACAAGGAGGAAACACTACGGAGAAAAAGCCGGGACGCGATTGTTGCCGCGCCCCGGCCTGTTTTTGATATTAATCGTTCATTTTGTACTGCCCCTTGAGGGCATAGACATATTTCTCCCATACGGCCGTAAAATTCTCCTGGCTGAGCGCAGGCTTCTTTATCATCTTGAGGATCAGTTCCTGCTGCTCGGGGCTGTTGTCCTGACCGGTGTAGAGGCGCACCGCATAGCCGGAGAAATCGCTCACGATAAACTTGAAGATTTCTTCAATGATGGCATTGTCGATGTCATAGATCTTCTTGTTCTCGCAGATAAGCTGCGCGTAGGGTATCAGCGTGAAGAGCTCGCCCACCTGCAGCATATAGTCGATATTCTTGCTTTGCGCTTCAGTAAGAGCGCCCTTTGTCAGGAACGTTTTGAATGCCTGGATCTGCTCTTTGAATATTTCCAGGTTCGCGCTCGCAATGCCGTTGAACGCCTCGTTGTAATCATTGAAAGTAATTTTGCCAAGGCCGGATGTCGCCCCCTGATTGAAAAGGAACGTGTCATTAGCGATATCGTTACGCTTCGGCACTTCCGCATATTCGGCGGGAGCAAAAAGGAAATTCTTCAGGAACTTCACGACAAGCGCCATATTGACATGCGTTGTGCCTTCGAGTTTCGGGAGCATGCCGATATCGCGGACCGCCATTTCAAAATATGTATCCTGCTCGAAACCCTTCGCCGCGATAACCTCATGGAGAAGGTCGATAATACGCTCGCCTTCCATGGTAACCTTCATCTTCTGGATCGGATTGTACAGCAGGTAACGGCGGTCGTTTTCGTTCGCGGAACGCAGATAATCGCATGCACGGAGCGCAAAAAGCTTCATCGCGACAAGGCGCGCAAACGCCTCGGTAAAGAGCTTTTTGACATGCGGAAAATCGGTAACATATTTCCCGTACAGGTTGCGGTTCGCCGCGTGATCGATCGCCTCATAGAACGCGTGCGTGCAAATGCCGATCGACGCCCAGCCAAGCTCGTATTTCCCGATATTGACGGTGTTAAGCGATGAATCCCATCCAAGCTTGCCGCGCGATAGTATGTCAGCGTCCGTGATGGGATAATCGTGAAGCGCGAATTCAGCCACATATGCCTGGCGCACGCCGGAGGTGCTGATCTTTTTTACGCATTCGTATTTGGGATGTTTTGAATTAACGACAAAGAAGACGTATTCGTTGGTATCGGCGATCTTCGCGAACACCGAGACAAGCGCCGCCTCGTTGCCGTTGCCGATGTAATACTTATCGCCGCGCGCCAGGTATGTCCCGTCTGGCTGCGGATAAAGCATCATATCAGTGCCATAGATGTCGGCGCCATGCTCCTTCTCCGAAAGGCCGAAGGCGAAGATGCCGCCGTCTTTTAAAAGCTGGGCGGTTTTGTGCTTCACTTCCTCGTTCGCGCCCATCCAGATCGGGCCGAGGCCGAGTATCGTAACCTGCCATGTGTACCAGTAGCACAGGCCGTAAAATCCGAGTATTTCGTTGAATTCTTCAATCCGCCACATATCCCACCTGGAATCGGAATCGCCATAACCGGAAGGGGTCAACAGCTTCGCGAAAATCTCTTCTTTTTTGATAAACTCGAGAAACTCATCATACCATACGCTGGACTGATCGTCCTCCTTGAGTTTTTTAAGCCCTCGCTTCTCAAAAAAGTCTATCGTTTTCAACATAATTTCTTTTGATTTCGGGTCGAGATGCTCCCGATCATACTTCTTGGGATTCAATAAAATCATACTATCCTCGTGTACGTTAAATTTTATGCAAGTGCACAGATAAAGAGTACTATATAAAATACTATAGCCGCTGTCAATTACCTATCAATTTTTTTTATTTACTTTCCGTGAGGTTGTTATTTTAATTTTACTGGAAAAATTTCCGCAGTTCCCGAACGCGGAAGTTTTACACATACCGGCAGCCTTTTCGGCAAGGGCGGCAGAATACTCAATGATCGCGGCCTTTGCGATGATGTACCACCTTTTTCACGAAGCGCCTGAATATTTTAACGAAGCTATATCTCCTCCGATGTATGCGTCATTCGCACGGCCCCCGGGGATACATGCGGAGGCGGTTACCGTTTCATGTTTTTTGCAACAATGACCCTGATTTTTTCAATATTGGAACCCATGTAAAAATCTGCGCCCATGATTATGGCAGGAACGCCGCGTGCGGTTTTACCCCGCTCCTCTGCCATTTTCATCAGCATGTTGCGGTTTCCCTGATCGTGCCAGACCTCGAATTTTTTTATCATCAGATTCGGATATGTCCGAACAAGTTTCTGCAATTCCGGCTCCACTTTTTTACAGTGGGGACACTCACTGCCATAAAAGAAGTAGAGCACAGTGCCCCGCCCCTCCGCCTGCGCGGCGCCACCCCGGAGGCAGAGGCCGCCGGCAGACAGCAGCACCGCAACAACGCCCGAGAGGAATATCAAATTTTTCATGCGCACCTCGCATACTCGGAAATTTCATCATTGCGCTAACGGACGGCATACGACAAACGTATACCGGCAACGCCGTCAAAGTCAACTTTAAATTGGGACAATGCGGCGGCTCGCGAAAATCACATATAAAACCACGCAGGTCCCGGATTGTATTGTAAAAAGGCACATGAAAAATGAGGCGCACAATGAGCCGGCAATCGTGCGCAGACCGAATTAAATCTGCACCCGTATTCCCGCCTGCGCATTTACGTCTTCACGGTTGTACAGGTTTACCATGGTTTCCACCGTAAGCTTCAGCACAAACAGGTTGATCTCGAGGCCGATCACGTAGGTCGGTACTATATAGTATGGAACATAGCTGTTTTTCGAGAGGAACGTCATTGTGCCGATGGGATTAACCCCACCAGCTCCACTATATGCCGGATCATTCGAAGATAAATCTCCTGCGCCGTCAAACTCGATCTTGAAATAACCCATGTTGCCGGTCAATCCAACGCCCGTATACAGGCTGAAGAAATACATAATGTCGAAATACGCAAGCGCCTGCACAGTCGCCGATACGATGCCCCACACCACGCGCGAATCGTAATCGCCTGAAAACTGGGTTGCAACATTGACAGGCGGGTTGCCGCCCGCCCCATCGAGATCAACATCGATATTCTCAAAATCGGTATCGTATGTGCCATGCACCTTAATATCGCCATACATCATATCGCCGCCCAGCGAGATTGTAACGCCGCCGAAGTTGAAGATAAACGGGATCAATAGCTGTCTGGGGATGATATTGTAGCGGAGCTTCGCGCCAATCGAGAAGACCGTAAAATCCGAGAGCTTCGCCTCGTCCACGCCGACATCGCTACTGATAAAAACACTGTTGAAAAGAAAGAGCTTGCAGATTATATCCGTACGCTCGGTAAGGCCGAAGCCCAGATGCAGCACCGGATTTGCCGAGATGCCGGGAAGGCTGCCGTCGTTCGAGGCGGGATCGTTTTTGTCAAAATATTTCATATTGGTAAAGCCGGCGCCCATCGCGACCCCCGCCTGAAAATGCGGAAAACCGCCCAGGGTAGCCTTTCCCACGGGGTAACCGGTGATGTTTGCGAGGGCGAACGAATTGGAAATATAGGGCCCGTTGAGATCGAGAATATCCTGCACCTGGCGCTCAAGCTCCATGGTGTCAATAGTCGGAGTTCCCGGTATCGCGGGATTGAATTCGAAATGTATATCGGTCCCCGCGAACGCGTGTACCTTCAGAAGCGCAACTACGGCAAGATAGAAGCATGATACGCAAAATTTTTTCATATATCCATCACTCTGGCGCTGTGCGTTTGGCATCTCAGACACGACACTTTATAATAATGGATAAATTGATTACGGGGGCGTGTCAACGCTATTTTACAGGTTCATTTTGCATATCAACCCGGCAAGCTCCTCGGTGAGATCCTGAATGGCGCACGTCGACTCGGAGATGCTGACAGCGATGTGCACTATCTCCTGGGCGGACTCGGACACCAGCATCAACGTCTGTCCTGATTCGTGCGTGGCAAGCTGCTGCTCTTTCGTGGAGTTTTCTATTGTGCCCGCCGACTCGTAGATCCGTCGGTTCAGGTTGCTGATTATCGTTATCGTATTGCCGATATCATTGATGAGATCGTTTACGCCGACAATTTCCTCCGCGATTTTCATTATCGATTCGTTGAGCTTCGCAATATGGCCGGCAGATGTATCGACAAGCATCCTGCCGCCTTCCAGGTGCGCCCCGTTCTCCTGTATAAGTTTTTCGATCTCCCGCGAGTTTTGCGATGTGGCGTCAGCCAGTTTGGAAATTTCATCCGCGACGACCGCGAACCCCCTGCCGTGCTCACCCGCCCGCGCGGCCTCGATCGACGCGTTCAGCGAGAGGAGATTTACCTGATCGGCGATATCCTTGATGATCCGCACAAAATCCGCCATTTCGTTACCCTTGCTTTCGAGGATTTTAAACTGGTCGTCGGTCTTGCGTATCTGCTCGGATGAAGCGCCTGAAAACGACGCGATCTCCTCGGTGGTGGCCCTGATGACCGACGAGCTTTCCTGTATCTTATTGTATACCTTTTTCAAATCGTTGACCGATTCGCTTGTAATCTGCATCTCTTCGAAAAGCGATTTTGCCGTATTGGCGATAGACTCCGAGTTGCCTGAAAGCTCTTCAATCGACGCGGACACCTCTTCAAGCGACGATGCCTGTTTCTGGGAAAGCTGGTTTATGTCATCAACGATTTTGTTCTGGTTACTGGACTGGCCGTGCAATATATTTATAGAGCTTTCAACCGCCGCGCCGATCTCTTTCAAGCCGCTAAAGCTCTCCTGCGCCTCTTCCGCCTTTTGCACGGCGAGCATCAGTATCGCCCTTGTCGCGCGCGC
>DHPI01000066.1:4379-5241 GCA_002407865.1 Spirochaetia bacterium UBA5368 | reverse complement strand
TGCCGACCCACACATATATAAAGAACCGAACGCCGATAACGCTGCCGACCGGCCCCTCCGGGATGAGCCCCGGCCGCAGCGCGAAAAGCAGCACCTGTGAAACGACGACACACGCAAACGCGAACATCGACACCCTGACATCGAAATAAAACACGCTGAGCACGAGAATAATATAATGGGCGGCAAATAGCTCACGCGAACCGTGAATAATATACTGGAAAATAAAGAGGCTGAGCATTACCCCGAATATGGCGACATAACTTGACGCCTGCCGACCGCGCATCGAGCGTGTCACATAATATGTAACGGCAAAGACGACAAGAATAACAAGCAACTCAATAGCGATATCTTTGAGCGTAAGATACTGTGAGCTGCTTCCGCTGAAAAGAACGGCAGCGGTCGCAATGTTCCCAAGGATGATAATACTGATGAAGGCGTTAAACAGCCTCTTGTTGTTATTGATCATTACGGAGGTGAATATTTCCCGCAGTTGGCTCGATCCGCCTTTTTTTTGATCGGGAGCTGCCATGTTCATACCATCCCCTCCTGCTGCAGGTTATCGATTTATTCGCAGCCGGTTTTCTTTCCTCCCGAAAAGGCTCTCTCTGTGGGCGTCCCACCTGTCGCGCATGCCGCACGGACATTGGCGTCGCGCCATTGTATATACGTCTTACGGACATGATAAAAACTTCTATAAAAATTGCAAATAGATAATTGTAAGTAATAGTTACTAAAATATTATTATAACATGTTACAATATTGCATATATTTATATCATCAACATGGGCGGTAAAAAATCAATTGCGCAATCAGCCAGCGCGATTAATGCCGCGATAGTGAAGATTATGCCTGTTTTTATTGA
>DHPI01000066.1:3770-4247 GCA_002407865.1 Spirochaetia bacterium UBA5368 | reverse complement strand
GAAGATTATGCCTGTTTTTATTGAAAACAAACACCGGAGTGGCAGGCCGGCTCGTTACTATAAGTACCGAAAACGAGGCCGTATGTAATTATATGAATCGTGTGGATATTTATCTTTTCTTCACCAAATGTCGCGCAAGCCTTCTTGCCAGCCCCAGTATGGTAAGTACCGGCGGGCGGCCGGGCGATTCGGGCAATACGCTTGCGTCGCACACATAAAGGCCGTCAGCCTCCGTTTTACAATTCGCGTCAACCATGAATCCCACGCGCACCGTCGCCGAGGGATGCGCGCCGAACAGCGGCCGCATAAAAATCGACGATCGCTCCGCCCCCGCTTTCAGCAGAATCATTTCCGCGATTTTTTTCGCCCGGGAAAGCTTTTCGTAATCGGACGGAGTCAGCGGTTTTCGAACGGCCCGCCTGCCAAATACCCCGCCCGATATGTCGTCGCCAATCATGATCATGATACCCGCCATAT
>DHPI01000066.1:1853-3664 GCA_002407865.1 Spirochaetia bacterium UBA5368 | reverse complement strand
AATCATGATACCCGCCATATCCGCCCACCTGGGCCAGTCCAGCGCATGCCGCATCCCGGTGCGGGCGGCCGCGAATGGATACACCAGCCGGGGATCGACAAGCGTGCTCATCATATAGCCGTCGTGGGGATTTTCCCACGACCATGCCATCGGAGGATCGTACGCCATGCCGCCGCCGGGAAAGCGCCCGTACACGATCGCCGCAGCGTCAACCCCCATGCCAACGCCGGCATCTTCAAATCCTGAAGCCTGCAATATGCGCGGCGTACCGATCGCGCCCGCTGCAAGAATCACGGCGCCGGCCCGCGCCGTGAAGGGCGTCCAGCCCATTACGCCCTCCACGCCGGACGCGCACCCGTCATCGACAAGCACGCGGTCAACGCGCGCGCCGGTATAAAGTTCGGCGTTATACAATGATACCGCATCATCGGCGTATTCGGCGGCGTTCCACTTCGCGCCGCACCTGCATCCCAGCGCACATGTTGCCCCGCAGTAAAATCCCATGCCCCGGTCGGGATTCATGAATTTTGGCTGCGGAAACCACGCATATCCCAGACTATCCGCCGCGGCGGCGATACGCGTCGACGCGTCGCCCCGGAGTTTTTCCGGGAGCGGCGCAACGCCAAGCTCGCCCAGTATTGCGGCCGTATCGGCCTCTATATCGATTCTATATTTGCGTTTCAGCCACACCGGCGGGGCCGCGGCGGAACCGTAGAACATTCCCGTCGCGCCGCCGAGCATCAACGGCCGCATAATGCCGATCCCCTCCCTGGAGAAGAGCAGCCCCATACGGTCGGCGTACAGCATAGGCCCGACGTATGTGCCATAATACGACCTGCGGCGGTGGTCCAGACCGCGTTCGAAAAATATCACCTTTTTGCCGCCCATGGCAAGCTCCCTGCCCACGGCAAGCCCGCCGGGGCCCGTGCCCACCACGATCACATCCGCCGACAGGTAACGGCGCTCCGTCATCCTCTTTCTCCCAGCGCGCCCGGCGCCGCCATATCAGGCTCCCTCTTTTACGGTATATCTGCTCTTAATGAAGTTATACATCGTGATAAGCGCCGGATCTTTCACGCCATCAATGCTGGTATCGAACAACACGTCCTTCCGCTTCTGCGAAAACCACGCAAACAGGCGCTGCGATGCCTCGGTCTCATTCTGCGCCGCCTGACACATCCCCGCAAGCTGCCGCATCTCGTCGCGGGAAAAAAAATTTCGGGCGTTATTGATTATTAGAATAAAATAGCTGTTATCGTCGGCCTCTTTGACATCAATCGTAAATTTATCGCCCCTCGCTATTTTTCCCCGCATCTGTTCCACTATCTCGATTTTCTTTCTGTCCTTCATCGACGCCATGACTTCCATATTGTGGCGAAGCACCTGCGCCTGTTGCAATAGAATTTGAAGCCCCTCTTCATTCAGTTCTTTCGCCAGTTTTGCCACCTGTTTTATCAACTCATTTTTCTTCGATGGCGATGCCTTCGCGCCGGCTTTTTCAGCCTTTTCGTTCTTCTTGTTTTTTGCCGTTTTTACGGCTGCGGATTTACTTTTTGCAACTTTTACATTTCTCATATCCCCCCCTTTTTCACACGGACTCATCCCGCTTGTACGGGAGCGTGCGCGGCATTACGCACTTCCGGCGCTGCTGCGCCGCAACCCGCGGCCGTGAGCATAGCCCCTTTCGCCGTAAAATACAAATCATAAAAATAAAATGCGATACTCCGCGGGCGCTGAAAAATCAATTGACTTGCGTATATTAATCTGTAATTTAAGTATGTGTAACTGGCAGTAAGATCGGAAGAGCGTCG
>DHPI01000066.1:0-1737 GCA_002407865.1 Spirochaetia bacterium UBA5368 | reverse complement strand
ATGTGTAACTGGCAGTACCTATTCTATATACATATTATTATACTATTAGTGAGGAGATCTCAATGAAGAAACTATGTATACTTATCGCCGGCGTATTCATGGTCGCATTCATCGTGTCGTGCGCCGAAGTCCAGAGCATTAACGAAAGGCTTGGCGGCATTGATAATATCGCCGGCTCTGTTCCGTCAACCCCGGCGGCGCCCCTTGTCGGCGGTTCTGTCGATTTCAGGAGCGGCGAAGTCCTCTGCGCTCATTCGGATATGGAAGCGTTAAAAGACAATTCATTTGCCGTCGCGAAGGTTCTGACCGCGGCCACACCGGCGACAAAGAACCAGGCGCAGGTGTTATATGTCGGTGATGGAAAAAAACAATGGACGAAATACGTCATCCCAACGCACAGGGCAGCCAAGAGCGAGCTTATTCTCGGCAAGGTCGCGTTCTATCACAGCTGGAGAAATGCGGAAACGATGAATGCAGACCAGTACCGCAAAGATGACTGGTATATCGGCACCATAACATCGACTGACGAACTGTTCAAGGGAAAGGTTGACATTAATGGCGAGAAGGTCAACACCAAATGGGTGCGGATACCTAATATCCCTCTCACGCTTGAGTAACAACTCCGTAGCGCCGATTAAAAAGAGGGGCATCCAAGTCCCTCTTTTTTCACCCCCATGCCGTCACAGGACGAGCCTTTTTATCGTCAGCGCGGCGAAATAGAGTAAGGTTCCCGCCGTCACCATGGTGGCTCCCGCGGGAAAGTCGAGGAAGTACGAAAGAAAGAGGCCGCTTGTCATTGTACACAGCGCAAATCCGATGCCCCACCATATGACCGGCCGGAAGTTTTTCGACATAAGCAGCCCGAAGCTCGCGGGCAGCACGACAAGCGCCGATACCAGCACAATTCCCACGATTTTAATGCTGATGACGATGATGACAGCAAGAAAGACCGACAGCGCCGTATCGAGCGTTCCCACCCGCACACCGCTGATGACCGCGACATCTTCATCGAAGGTCATGAAAAGAATCCTGTGAATGAAAAGCAGCTCGAACGGCACAAACAGCAGCAGCACCACCGCCGCCACTATCCTATCGAAATCGGTAACGCCAAGTATATTGCCGAAGAGGTAGCCCGTAAGATCAAACGTGTATGCCTTCCGCATCGCGATAAAGATCGCGCCCAGCGCCATCGAAAATGAAAAGAAGATGCCGATCCCGGTATCGTAGGATATGTTGCCGAGCTTCGATATCTTCCCGATAAGAACCGCTGCGCAGACACAGAACGCCAGCGCGGTATAGAACGGATTAATCCCGAATAATATCCCCAGCGCGACGCCGCCAAACGCGGTATGCGATATTCCCGCCCCTAAAAACGACATTTTTCGCATCACAACGAAAAACGAAAGAATACCGAATAGCGCGCTCAGCAAAAAGCACATTATGAACGCATTTCTGAAAAAATGCAGGGCAAACAACTCCGTCATGGCCGCCTCTTGCACGACTCGCACTCCTGGTCGTGATGCAGAAAATACACGTCTTTTCCGAAAACCCTTTCGAGGGCTTCGGAGGGGATACACTCGGCCGGCGAGCCGTGAAAATGGATTCTCGTTTTAAGACACGCGATTTTATCCACGATGGCCGACACGCTGCCGATATCGTGCGACACAATCAGTATCGTAAGGCTGTCGCGCTCGCGGAGGTTCACCAGCAGCCTGTAAAACCCCTCCTGTGTAAGAT
>DHPI01000045.1:40834-53701 GCA_002407865.1 Spirochaetia bacterium UBA5368 | reverse complement strand
CCCCTAAAGTTCTACTGCTACCTTTTTTTCGTGCTCATTTCTATAATTTTTTCTGGGTTTTCATCATCTCCGCTGTCATGCCATGTGCGCGCACAACATCTGTGGCACTACCATTATTGTAATTGCCATGGTATCTCGGGCATGCAAAATCCGATATATTGAACTTATTGAGATTTCAGGAAATTGGCATCTTCATAGCCTATTCAGGCAGGGGAGCGCCGATTCTATCTTTTGAAGAGATTCCTGGATATGCGAAGAGTCGAAATGATATCCGGCCACGTCAAATGCCGGTACCGTTACGAATTCACAGGAATGCTGATGCGGAAGGTCGTCCCCCCTTCCCGTTCGAATGTTATGGTGCCGCCAAGCTGCTTCGTCAGCATGTCGACAAGCTTCATGCCCAGTCCCTTTGAGCGCTCCATGATGCAGTCGTCCGAAAGCCCGATTCCGTTATCCGCGACTTCAAGACCAACATAACCGCCGCTACTCGACACGCGCACGATGACAACCCCCTTGCGCCCATCGACGAACGCGTATTTGAACGCATTGGTCACAAGCTCGTTTGCAATAAGGCCGAAGGGCACGGCGCGCTTTGCGTCTATTTCGGCAGGCTCGTTTTGAATTTCAAGCAGCACATCCACAGCATCCGAATGGTATGAAGCGCTCAGCGCGGTAACAATTCGCCGCACGTATTCGTCGCAGCGCACATTCTGGGTATTGCCGGTCTCGAAGATCATTGCGTACAGATTCGCCGAAGAATTGATACGGTCGCGTATCCGCGCAAGCGCGGCGCGCGTAGTATCATCATCTGTTCTTCGCATTTCAAGCTGCACCATGGAGGTCATCATCGCCAGGTTGTTTTTCACCCGGTGCTGCAGTTCGCGAAGCAGCGCGTCTTTCTCATCGAGCGCTTTCGACAGCACATCTTCAACGCGTTTGCGCTCGGTTATGTCAAATACCGTGGCCCGGCTCATGCTGAAATTGCCATCGTCATCGTACACAACAGTCGAGTTTAGCAGTACCGGAAAGGCCGTGCCGTCTTGCCGTATAAACTCATATTCAATATCGTATGCATAGCCACGTTTTCTGTATATCGGAAACGCATTGTTGAAAACAGGTTTAAACGTATCCGCTAAAATATCGGTAATTCGCATTTTGCCTATAACATCGTCGCGTTCGTAGCCAAGCCATGAAAGTTCCGTATCGTTCATCTGGATAAAAAGTCCGTCGGCGTTCACGGAATGATATCCGCACGGCGCATTATTATACAGGTCAAAAATCAGCGCCGACGATTTTTTCAACTCTTCCTCGGCGCACTTACGCTCATCAACATCCTGAATAATTGCAAGGACATGCACAGGCTGTCCGTTTTTGTCGTGAATCAACCGGACGGTCACCTCGCCCCATACCACGCGCCCGTCCCTGCGCACATAACGCTTCCGCGAACGCATCGATTCGACCTCGCCGCACGATATCCGCGGGAAATGCGGCAGAATAATATTCGTATCGTCGCGATACGTCACATCTAAAACCCTCTTGCCGACCAGCTCGTCCGCGGCATAGCCAAGAAACTCGCAAAACGCGTTGTTGCATTGCAGAAATTTTCCATCCATATCGACGATTACGCTGCCTACCGGCGAAAGATCGAAAATCTTTCGAAAGCGCTCCTCGCCGCTCCGCAGCGCCGTTTCCATGTGCTTGCGTTCAGTGATATCGTGCACAAACGCCATACTATATTTATGCACGCCGTCGCCGCTGATCCATCCGATTATCTCAATCGGGAAAACGGCGCCGTCTTTCCTTATGTACTCCTTATCGTAACGCGCAAAACCCTTTTCACGCATGTGCGCAGCCATTCCACTCTCAAACGCATGCCACCCGGGAGGCGTAATATCGGAATAATGCTTGCCGATTATCTCGGCAGACGCATAGCCAAGCATTTCAAGAAATGAAGGATTGACCTCGATAAATCTGCCATTCATATCGCAGATGGCGACACCGTCCGGGTGCGTCTCGATGATGTTGCGCAGCTTCTCTTCACTCCGCCGCAATGCCGCGGCGTCGGCTTCCCTCTGCAATTCGGCCAGCTTTCGTTCGGTGATATCGCTCATTACGCCGGTAAGGCCGCAAAAATGTCCATCGACCATCACTGGCATGCTCAATGTACGCACATGCCGTATAGCGCAATTTTTATCAAATATTCTGAATTCATAGGGATTCAGGAGGCCTGCGACCGTATGCGTATAGCTTTCAACCAGTCCAGGCAGATCGTCGGGATGGACAAAATTGGTAAAGTGCCGCCCGTTTATTTCATCCGCCGCATATCCGCTTAGCCGCTCGATGGCAGGACTGATATAGATAATTCTTCCCGTATCGTCTTGCGTGTAAATCACGTCAGCGATATTCTCTACCAGGAAGCGGTATTTTTCCTCGCTCTCCCGCAGCTCTTCCTTGCGTTCGCGGAGGTCACAGTACGCGCCATGCAGTTTGAAAGCCATTTTAATAGAAGCGATAAGCACCGTTTCCCCGCTGTTCTTGACCACGTAACCGTACGATGTTATCGCCTCGGTTTTTTCTACGACTTCAGGCTCCGTATGGCTGGAGAGAAAGACAACCGGAATATCACGGGCATTCAGGATACGACGCGCGGCTTCGGTGCCGTCCATACCATCGCCGAGGTCAATATCCATGAGCACGAGATCAATTTCGGGGACAGCGCCGGCAATGGAAACGGCCTCTTCGCCGGTCAGCGCGGTTATGACATTGAATCCATGCTTCCTGAGTGTAGCTTCCTCATCCATCGCGATAAGGGCGTCGTCTTCCACAAGAAGTATTGTTTTCATATCGGCCATCCCATTCCGTCAAATATCGAACGGTTACTTTCTGTCAGTCGCGCCCCTTCGTCGGAACGTACGAAAATACAACGATATTCATCAGCACACCAGAGCACAACCAGATATGTAAATAAACATAATCATGGGCCGGGCGGCATGGACATATCATCCTATGCACGACCATACTGTTTCGCTTATTATCATACTATACCACATTCTGAAATATAACACGCAACAATTTTAACAATCATCCCAGATTTGATTGGATATAAAAGATCGCTGCGCTTCAATTAGTATGCGCTCCGGCCATGTCGGGACGGAACCGCCACGCGCCCGATCGCCGCCGCGCCAGTATCCTTCTTGACATTTGCGCACTTCTGTACATTGTTCAAAATCATCGCGATTATCCACGGCCACGCGCAAAATTCAGAGGAGGATACCTATGAGCACACGAGAGACCGTATTGAAAACCGCGGAAGAATATGAGGAAAGCCTGAGGAAGCTCTCGCTGTCCGTCTACATGTTCGGCGAAAAAATCGCCGACGTCGTTGACAATCCCATCATCCGGCCTTCCATGAACGCCGTCGCCATGACCTACACGCTGGCGCACATGCCGCAATATGAGGAGTTAATGACCGCCACATCACATATCACCGGGAAAAAAATAAACCGCTTTTGCCATATCCACCAGAGCGCTGACGATCTCATAAAAAAAAGCAAGATGGGCAGGCTCATCGGCTCGCTGACAGGATGCTGTTTCCAGCGATGCGTCGGTATGGACGCCCTGAACGCGCTTTCGATCACTACATATAATATCGATAAAAAGCACGGCACCGGTTATTACGACCGATTTCTCGCGTTTCTGGAATATGTTCAAAACAACGATCTTGTGTGCGACGGTGCCATGACCGATCCGAAGGGTGACCGAAGCCTCGCGCCCCACCTTCAGACAGACCCCGACCTCTACCTGCATGTCGTTGAAGAAAGGTCCGACGGGATACTCGTACGCGGCGCGAAGGCGCATCAGACGGGTGCGGTAAATTCGCACGAGATTATTGTCATGCCGACGGTCGCCATGCGCGAAGAAGACAGGGACTACGCAATATCGTTCGCCGTACCCTCGGACACCGAGGGAATCACCTATATTCTTGGCCGACAGTCATGCGACACACGAAAGCTTGAACCGGGAGACATCGACACCGGCAACCGCACTTTTGGGGGGCATGAAGCGCTTGTCGTGTTCGATAACGTCTTTGTTCCATGGGACCGGGTATTCATGTACAGGGAGTTCGATTTTTCCGGTCAACTTGTAGAGCGTTTCGCATCGTATCACAGGCAGAGCTACGCATGCAAGGTGGGCGTCGGCGACGTTCTTATAGGGGCCGTACAGACAGCGGCCGAATACAACGGCATTGACAAAGCGCCGCACGTGAAAGATAAAATTATCGAGATGAACCACCTGAACGAAACCCTTTACTGCGGCTGCATCGCCTGCGCCGCCGAGGGACACCGTGAGGCATCGGGCACGTGGTGCGTCGATTCGCTGCTCGCGAACGTGCACAAGCAAAACATCACTCGCCATCCATACGAGATCGCCCGCATAGCCCAGGACATAGCCGGGGGGCTCATGGTGACGCTTCCTTCAGAAAGGGACTTCCGTTCACCGGTTATTGGAAAGTGGCTTAATAAATATTTTACGGCGAAATCGGATGTTCCCGCCGAGAACCGATGCCGCATACTGCGGCTTATTGAAAACATTACCATGGGAGCCGCAGCGGTGGGATATCTTACCGAATCGATGCACGGCGCGGGCTCTCCTCAGACGCAGCGCGTCATGATCGCCCGCCAGGTGGACATGAAGCAAAAACAGAAAATCGCAAAACGGCTGTGCGGCATCAATGACAAGTGAGGGCGCATCCCATCCCTTGATGGGATACGGTACTCCGTCATTTTCCGCTGAACATAGCAGAGTGGCGATATTGCACATTTATTCAGCGAGAGGCACACAAACATCAATACGCGCGCCGCGGTCATTCTTCCATGCAAGAGTGCCGTTCAACTGTTCGGTTAACATTGCGACAAGCTGCGCGCCAAGACCTTTTGATGTATCGATATCAAAATCATCAGGGAACCCTATTCCATCGTCGGCCACCTTGAGCAGCAACTCACCGTTGTCGGCCCGGCATTGGACGCTGATTATACCGCCATTTCCATCCGGAAAAGCGTACTTCAACGCGTTAGTCGCCAGTTCGTTGACAATCAGCCCGACCGAAATCGCCCGCCGCGCATCCATGGTGACGGGATCGAAGCGCGTTGTCAGCGAAATGCCGGCCATGTTATTGACATATGCGGTGGAAAAATTTTTCAAAACCAGGGTAAGATAATCGTCAAGCCGCACGTTGTTCGAGCCGCCCGAATCGGAAAGCGTCGTATACAGGCTGGCCATTGAGTTAACGCGATTTCGAATCCCTTCAAGCGCGTTGCGCGTTTCTGGCATCGTCGATCTGTTCATTTCGAGCCCTACCAGGCCTGATATCACCGCCATGCTGTTTTTCATGCGGTGCTGCAATTCGCGGTACAGCGCCTGTTTTTCCCTGAGCGCCCCTTCAAGTTCCTGCTCGGCCTGTATGCGGCCGGTAATATCGCGGGCGGCGGCATAGATGAGCTTCCCTCGGGGATGGGGATAGGCGCGCCATTCAAGCCAGCGATACGAACCATCCGCGTGTCGATAGCGATTTACGAAATTCAACACCGCCTTCTGATTTGAAAGCTCTTCAACCCTTTCAATTGTCATAGCAAGGTCGTCGGGATGTACGAACTCTATATACTTTTTTCCCTCCATCTCTGCAACAGTATACCTCAGCACGTTTTCCCATTCCGAATTGAGGCGCATGATGGTGCTATCGGTATCCGCAATCAGCATGAGGTCGAGATTCGCCTTGAAAAAATGCGCCAGTTCGTCGGTCTTTGTGCGTAATTCCAGTTCCGCGCGCCTCCGGTCGGTGATATCCCCGCCCACGCTGAACATACCAATAACAACTTCATCGTCGTTACGGATAGGCTTGTTGTTCCACGCGATCCATACAAGCTCGCCGTTTTTGCGCATATTTTTGGTGATGTTTTGTTCATGCTTCTGCGGATGCGCAAAGAAATCCCGCGCAATTGTTTCGGCGTCGTTGCCTTCCTTGTCATGCGGCGGCACAATCGTACCGACAACCGGCCTTCCAAGTAGTTCTTCTTCTGTAAATCCGAAAAAACGAAGCCCAAACTCGTTCATAAAGATAATTGTGCCATCACGGCTCCATTTCATGATGATACAGTTGGCGTTTTCCACAAGTTCGCGGTATTTTTCCTCGCTTTTCCGAAGCGCCTCAAGCGCGATCTCTCTTTCCGCTTCCGCCTGGATGCGTTCGCTGATATCCTCAAAAATACCGATACCGCCGGTTACCGCCCCATTGACTGAAACAAACGGCGCGAACATACCTCTCAACGGCGTGACCTTGTGCGCGATTTCAGAGTGATATTCCCCCTCGTACAGGCCGGGCTTGCCATTGAGCGCGTTTCGCAACGCCGCGACAAGCGCTGTATCGCGCAGACCCGTAATATCGAGCCCTTCTAAGGCCTCGCGCGAGGACCCTGCGATTTTTACAAGGGTATCGTTACAGATCGTGATAACGCCATGCGCGTCAAAGTGCAGTACGCCAAGGGGTGAGTTGTCAAATATGAGACGATACTTTTTTTCGCTCTCGAACAGTTCTTTTT
This sequence comes from Spirochaetia bacterium UBA5368, assembly GCA_002407865.1. Lineage (GTDB taxonomy): Bacteria > Spirochaetota > UBA4802 > UBA4802 > UBA5368 > UBA5368. The sequence continues at coordinate 47,105 of DHPI01000045.1, read as the reverse complement.
CCATACGTCGTCTCTCGCTGATGTCCGAGAATATTGTCGCAAATCCCCTGTATCCCCACGGGGCGGTGGAAATTTCAAAATGTTTATCCATCGGCTCAAAGTACAACTCCTTCCGGAAGCCTTTGCCCGTTAACACGATCCTGCTGTATTCTTCCAGGTACGGCGCCTCATCCGTGCCAAACACCTCGGTTGCCAGCCTGCCAAGCACATTTTCCCGTTTCATGGATAAAATGCGTTCGAACTGCGGATTGCATTCCACAAGTCGGTAGTTCACCGGCGCACCGGCATCGTTCGACACGAGCTCGTGAAGCGCAACCCCTTCCCCCATATTTGAAAACAGGGATTGAAAACGCGCTTCGCTCTCCACAAGCGCCCGCTCCCTCGCCAGAAGCTCATCCTGCGACTGACGCAACGCCTCGTTTGCCGCCTCGAATTCCTCATTAGTTGCTTGCAGTTCCTCAATCGTGGCCTGCAATTCTTCGTTAGCTGCCTTGATTTCCCGGTTTTTGCGGTCTATTTCCTTATGCGTCTCGTACAGCCTGAACGCCATTTTTATAGAAGCAATAAGCACCGTTTCTCCTGAATTTTTTACCACATAGCCGTACGAGGTTATATCCTCGGTCCTTTTTGCCATCCCTCGCTCGGTATGGCTTGTGAGAAACACCACCGGAATATCGCGTCTTTGCAATATACGACGCGCGGTTTCGGTGCCGTCGATTCCCTTTCCAAGTTCGATATCCATCAGCACAAGATCGATGTTCCTGGTCTCCGCGACGGCGACCGCTTTTTCGCCGGTAAACGCGGTGATAACCTGGTAGCCGTAGCGTTTCAGCGTTTCGGCCTCATCCATTGCAATAACGGCATTGTCTTCAACAAGCAGCAGTGTCTTTGTATCCGTCATGGCCTTCATTCTTGCGCACCATCATATCATGTATTTATTCATCCAGTTATGGACTGTCACGGCATCCCCATCACCCCGGCAAGGCTTGTATGGCCGATGCTATTTGCAAACTCTACTCCGTGCGCCATATTCGTATTCGCGCCGTCGATTGCACACACCATGACGACACGTTTACTTAGCTGTACTCCAATAAAACTATACCACAATATTAATACCGTTCGGAACATTTTTTCATCCAGTTGATCAGATGTCTCGTTTTTGCGGATCACTGATGTACAGGCTGACCGGGCGGGCGCTCTTCGATTTCACAGCTGTTCTTCTTTTACATGCTTTTGTTATACAGGGATTTCGCCATAGAAGAAATGAGGCGGGTGCCGTTCGATTTACACAATGACAAGTTCGCGCCCGGCAGGAGTCGAACCTGCGGCCTGCGGATTCGAAGTCCGACGCTCTATCCAGCTGAGCTACGGGCGCAATGAATTTGAAAGAGATACGCTGATGCGTCATAAGGCGCGCAACATGACGACCATACATCAGCATGAAAGCCCGATGTCAATAAAAAAACTCTGCAATACACGTCTTATGAACATCGAATTGCAACGCCTTCATTGTTTACTCCATTTTCAACGACTGCGCGAACAGCGGCGTCGCCGGGCTTGTCACTGTCGGATCGGTCATCACATTGACACAGGCTGGCTTTCCCGACACAATAGCCCGCATAATCGCCGGAATTATTTCGTCGTCCCTGGTAACAAGCTCGCCGTACCCGCCCATGCCCTCGACCATTTTTTCATAGCTCCGCGAGCCAAGCTCAGAGCAGATCAGCCTGTCGGCGCCGATCGACATCTCCTGTCCGTGCTTAATCATGCCCCACCCGCAGTCATTGTTGATCACGCACACGAAAGGTATGTTGTGGCGCACCGCCGTATCGAACTCCATGCCGTTGAATCCGAACGATCCGTCGCCATTAAGAACGACCACCGTTGTATCCGGATGAGCGAGTTTCGCGGCGATAGCAAACGGAATCCCCGTACCGAGACATCCGAAAAGTCCCGACGGCTGTCCCAGCACACCCGCCTTATGCCGCGACATGAAACCCACAAGGCCAAAATATACGGTATCGCCGCCATCGCACACGTAAAGCGCATCATCGCCGGCGGCCCTGTATATCTGAGCCGTGAGACGAATCGGATGGATTGGATCGGATGGCGTCTCCCTGAGCTTAAGCTCTGTATCGATGAACGCGCGTCCCGCAGCGCGGAGCGTGGATATCCATTCGCCGTGACCGCGCTTCGCAACACGAGACGTCAGTTCAGCAAGCACTGAGCCGGCATCACCTACAAGCCCCACATCGGCCGCGCGGTTCCTGTCGATTTCGTGCGGATCAATATCGATACGTACAACCTTCGCATCTGGCGGAATGATCTGCCCCGACTGAAGCGTCCAGTTGAGGCGTATGCCGGAAAGTACAATAACGTCGGCCTGCGAAATGCTCACCATCAGCCCGATATTGCCGACGTCCCAGACGCACAGTGGGTGCGTATCGGAGAGCTCGCCCCTGCCGTTGTTCAGCAGCACGAACGGCATCCCTGTCGTTTCAACAAATTGCGCCAGCGCATCACCGCAATTGCTGAACCGCACGCCGCTCCCCCCGATAAAAAGCGGCTTCTTCGCATCATTGATAATCGCCGCGGCGCGTTCCAGATCACCGTCACTCGCGCAAAACATGTACTTTTTCGTCGCGCGCCCCGGCATCAGCGCATCGTTTTCTTCGACCTTTATGTTTACTATATCGGGCGGCAATTCGAGAAATACTGGGCCTGGCCGGCCTTCCGTTGCGTACCGGAACGCCATGCCTAAATATTCGGGGATACGCTTCGCGTCGTAACACGTGGCATACCATTTCACGACTGGCTTCACCATGTCCGGCTGGTTCATTTCCTGAAGCGCGCCTTTGAGATCGTCCCTCAGCGGATGGCGCCCGCACAATATCACCAGCGGCGCGTTATCAAGGTATGCGTTCACAATGCCGGTAGGGGCGTTGGTAAACCCCGGCCCCGCCGTAACGATGCACACGCCAGGCTTTCCCGTATAGATGGACATTGCGTGCGCCATCATAACCGCGGCCTGTTCGTGGCGCACATCGATTGCGCGTATTTTGTATTCGGTAAGACCATCGAGAATCTGCTCGATATGCCCGCCTGAAAGGGCGAACACCGTATTGATATTTTCCACGTGTTTCAAATATTTTGCCACCAGATGACCGCCGGGTATGAGCGCCATACAATCCTCCCTTATATTTATGTGTAATCTTATATTAACTATTAACTAATGTTTTACTTGAGTCAGTCAATCTCCAGCATGGGACTGTCTAAAAAAGTGTTATCCCCTCCCTTGATGAAACTTTCAGCGGGCACGCCTACAGTATCATCTTGATACCGTCAGTAAACCACTGGATGTAATACGCCATTCCCTCGACCTTCAGCTTTCCGTGCGCCGCCGCCATAAACGACGCTTCATCGCTTCCCGACGCCATCACGGAGAATCCTGTCGCCGGGTCGGCCCACACCAGCGACGCGTCGGCCGTGTGCCCTCCGCCCCGCCTGGACGAGACAGTCCCTTTATCGAATACGAAAAGCCGGCCCCGTTTTCCGTCGGCGGTTTTTATGCAAATCTTCACGCGCATGGTCCCTATGTAGCTTTTAAATGCAGTGTTTGTTTTCGCGGCTTTTTTCAGCTTATGATAAAGAATAAAAAGCAACAACGTTAATTTCATACGGCCCTCCATGTCATGGCTGTCATGCATGTCTTTCAACCCGCATAATACCGTCCCGTATAGCTTATATGTGTTTTTCTTTTACCCACGCGGTTATAGCTTTTATGGCATCGCCGTACGGCACACGCGTCGCCCAACCGAGATCTTCTCGCGCGAGACTGGTATCCACATCGTTGTCACGCCCCAGCACGGCGACGCCGAGGCGCGACACAGGCGGCCGAATACGCAGTGGGGTGCATATCGCATCGGACAACCATGCAATCGGCCATGCAATGGCGAAGGGAATATTTCCACGCGGTTTTCTGCCAGCGCAGACGCCCAGGTCGGTGAGATACCGCCTCCACGTAACATGCCAATCGTCACGCAGATGGTACGTTTTACCCGCGGCAATTTCCCGGGTTGCTGCCAGGATAATACCATCAACCAGATTCTCCACGTAAACAAAACTTCCGCTATACCTGCCACCGTCGATTAAGGGGAGCGCCAGTTTCATCTTGTCGAGGATGTCACGCACCCATACGCTGCCAGGCCCAATAACATTCGCGGGCCGCACAATGGTGCATCGAATTTTTCCCTCTGTGTGATATCGCCGCACCAGTGTTTCCGTTTCGGTCTTCGCATCGTTATACGGTACACCCGACAATCTTCCTGGATCGGTTTCCACCGCCCCCTTCAGGTGCCTGCCAAACCCCAGGGCCGCGATTAAGCTTATATAGACAAACCGCGTAGCTTTCCCGGATGCCTCTTCCAGCAAATTTCCTGTTGCATTATAAATGGCCGTGTAAAACTGTTTTCTCGTACCCCAGTCGGTCACCCGGCCCGCGAGATGAAATACGACATCGACACCATCGCAGATGCCGCGAAGGCTTTCGGGTTTCGTCAGGTCTCCGCGGAAAATCTCCATGCCCGCGTCTTCAAGGCATGACGCGTTTTCCGCGGGAAGCACAAGCGCCCTCACGCCGTGGCGTGTCGCAATCAGCTTTTTCGTAAGGAATGATCCGATAAATCCTGTCGCTCCCGTCACAAGCGCCTTCATGGGCTCCCCCTGCGGTTTCGCATATGCATCCACACCGCCTCATTGCGGTCAGGCTCGGCGCACGTTATGCGGTATATCTCCGACATCATCCGCCTGTCGTGGCTGATACTGTAAACACAGCGATTAACGTAATATATTCCTTTTGCGACAAAAGGATAACGTAATATTATATATTAACATACTACATTTTTGTCAATATTATTATAATAGCGCACATGGTTTTACATGATACAATTGACTATCATGGAGCCAGAGAATTCACAGTATTCTCTTACTTCGATGAAGGCAGGCTATCGGGCCTTTCCAATAAACCAGGCCGTGACGTTACTCACAAACTACGATAATAGACGTAATGAAAAACTGAATAAGTAATCAGGAAAAAGATGACAGGAAATAAAATATGCGCCGGGTAACTTTCAGAATATCTCAACTCTTCCATATTGTATGGCGCTTGTAAGCAAACCCTGCTCGATGAGCTTTTCGTAGACACACACGCGGTTTTTACCGTTGGTTTTTGCGAAATACAGGGCCTGATCGGCATGCCCCACAAACACGGTCGGCACCTCGTCTGCGGTGATCTGCACAATGCCGATACTCACCGTAATGGAACCTACCGTTGGCAACCTGTACGTTTCAACAGACATTCTGAACCGCTCGAAGGTGGCAATTGCTTCTTTTTCAGATACCGTGCGGATTATGGCGACGAACTCCTCTCCACCGTAGCGAAAAAGATAATCGTCCGCTCTAAAAGTTTTCTTCATAAGGCGGGCGATGAGAATCAGCACCTCGTCGCCGTAGATATGCCCATAGGTGTCATTGATTTTTTTAAAGTCGTCGATATCCAAAATGCCAAGCCAAAATCCGTCAGCGGCGCCCTCAAGATGCCGCCTCGATTTCGGAGGCTCTATGAGCGCAGTTTCCTCTTTTCTGCTTTCTATAATTTTCAATATCTGATCGTCGAAGGTTTTCCGGTTCAGCAATCCGGTCAGCCTGTCACGCTGACTTTCCCCCAGCAGCGAAAGGTAATTATGGTATATTCTGATAAGAGCGGTTATTATTGCGCTATCTGCCGGACTGCCGGTATTCCGGTACAACGCGATAAATCCCACAATCTTTCTGTTGAACTGTACGGGGTATACTGATATCTCGTAGCGCCTGTGTAAGCGGATACAGTAATTTCTTGAATTGATGACGTCTTCGAAGAATCCGCCGAGATCCTGGCGCACTTCTTTGAGATCGGCGTCATCGGTCAGCATGCGCAAGCCATCTTCGCAAAGGCAGATCGCATAATGCGGTACGGGGGATTCATGGCGCGTCTTGCAGAATAAAACCCTTTCGGCGTCGAAAAGCTCGAAAATGGTTTTCACAAGGCTTATCTCGAGCAGTTCGGCGTCCCTCTGTTCGGTGATCTCGATGATATATTCGAGGATGTTATGTTTATTTTCCGCTTGCATATATATCTGGAGTACAAGTAATCGCACATTTTTTGCTGTTTCAAATTTTTTCAGGGGCAATTCGGAAAGTTTTCTTTAGTTCACCTCTGGCAGGAATATGCACA
>DHPI01000045.1:29778-40697 GCA_002407865.1 Spirochaetia bacterium UBA5368 | reverse complement strand
ATGGTCGCTGCCTTCATGTTCTCCGAAAGCTTTTCACGCAGAACATCAAATTTACTTTACGGCATCCTCTCCAGAAGATTGAGGCTTTTCGCGGCGATAATACTCGCGCTCGGGCAAAATTACAGCTTTTGTCAATTCGTTTTTCATTGTGAGGCAGCCCTTGCGGCACAGATCGCAGCAGTTACCGCATGCTATACAGCGCATCCGCTCGAGCTCCCATTCCTGCTGCTCGCGCCGAACTGTGATCGCGTGAGTGGGGCATTTTTTCTGACACAGCGTACAGAACGTGCAATCACTAAGATTGAATACGAGCCTGCCACGCGTATTCGGAAAATATTTTTTTGGAGCGTCCGGGTAAAGCCTCGTTGACGGCTTCCTGAACAGGTTGTTTAACGACATCCGTTCCATTGCAAACTTTTTCATTTCATCACCTCTCAATGCAGCTTATACAAGGATCAATCGTAAGAATTACATTCGGCACATCCGAGAAATCACACCCCTTGAGGCAGTGTATCATCGACGGAATGTTCGTAAAAGTGGGAGTGCGCACGCGGAAGCGCTCGATATATCGTGTCCCGTCCGCGCGCACATAATATAATACCTCGCCGCGGGGCTGCTCCAGCCGCATAAAGCATTCGCCTTTCGGGGCCCCCAGCACCTTTGTATCTACTTCTCCATCTGGCATCATTGAAACCGCCTGCGCAATAAGGTCTATGGACTGATAGAGCTCGCGCGCCCGTACGGCGCACCTCGCATAGCAATCGCCGTCATTCTCGGTAACCGGCTCGAATGACAATCGCTCGTATGCCGCATAACCAAGACGCCTCATGTCCATGTCAACACCGCTTGCCCTCAGCAGCGGGCCGACCGCGCCCAGCCTTTGCGCATCCTCGCGCGTAAGAACGCCTATACCTTTCAGCCGGTATCCCACCGAACGATCGTTCAGGAAAACCCCGGTCAGCCGATCCATATGCCCCTTAAGCTTTTCCAGTTTTTGACACATGTCACGGAGAGTTTCGGGAGAAATATCCCTCCTCACACCGCCGATTTTGCACGCGCCAAAGATTACCCTTCCACCGCTTGTTTCTTCAATTATATCCAGCACAGATTCTCTGAGCCGCCATGACAGCATAAAGAGATTTTCCAGGCCAAACGCGTCAGCCGCAAGGCCAAACCACATGAGATGACTGTGAATACGTGACAGTTCCGCCCAGATGGTGCGCAAAAAGAGGGCGCGTTCGGGCACCTGTATTTCCATTATTTCTTCAACGGCCTGGCAGTATCCGAGGCCATGCATAAAACTGCATATTCCGCATATGCGTTCGGCTACATACACGTACTCTGCATATTCCTTCTTCGACACCAGCAGTTCCAATCCCCGATGCACATACCCGATAGAGGGAATTGCATCCACAATCCGCTCATCTTCAAGCACCAGGTCAAGATGCAGCGGCTCTGGCAGCACCGGATGTTGAGGCCCGAATGGTATAATCGTCTGTTTTCCCATAATGCTTCGTCCTTACATTTAATCCTGAGTGAATGGGTGCGGCATTGCGGTCTTGTAAAAATTTCCCCGGTAATCTATGGATATTCCCTGTATCGAAACACCATAGAGATCGTGAATCTCGTTTTCGTATACAAACGCCGACCCGAAAATTTCGGAGATGCTTGGTATCTCGGCACCCTCTTCAATAGATATCCTTATATTATAAAGATTATAATGCTTATCAAACGTATAATCAAGCTCGAGTACCGCCTTGCCCGATTCATCAACCTTCGAACAGCATATCTGCACAAGCCGATATCCCTCGTCATGCAGGCTGCGTGTTCTGGAAACAAGTTCATCAACGGTCAATATGAAAATTTCAATTCGCTTTTCCATGGCCATCGCAGCCTCCATTTACTCTTTATCCGCATATTTTGGTGCTTCATTTCCAGTATACCGATTGCCTTAACTATCCCGTCAATGATCGCCTCGGGCCGCGCGGCGCAGCCCGGCACATATATATCCACCGGCAGCACCTTATCCACCCCTCCAAGCACGTTATAACACTCGGCAAAAATCCCACCGGTAATGGCGCAGATTCCCACCGCAATCACAGCCTTTGGATCGGGCATCTGATTATAGATATTTAATAAAACATCCCTGTTCTGATGATTCACCGATCCGGTAACGATGAGAATATCGGCATGTTTCGGATTTCCCGTGTTAATGACGCCGAAGCGTTCGATATCGTATACCGGGGTTAAACAGGCAAGGGTCTCAATATCGCACCCGTTGCAGCTCGATCCGTCATAATGCAGTATCCAGGGAGACTTCGCTATAAACGACATATCAACCTCCTGCTATAAAATATAGTATTGCGAGATTCCCTCCCCCCAAAACGAGGGCGATTCCCCACGCGGAAGTGAAAGCAAGCTCCCATTTCAAGCGCGCGTAACTGTTATCCACAAGAATCCCAAGGAAATACGTTCCAAACGCGGCGCACACTCCCACAACGGGATTAAAGCTGAAAAAGAGATATACAAGACCAAGCAGCAGTGTGGTCTCATACCAGTGCGCTATCTCAATCAGCGCTAACATGCTGCCAGAAAAATCGGAGGTCAATCCCCGCACCAGTTCCTGATGTGCATGATGCGAAGAAGAAATGTCGAAAGGCGATTTTCTGAGCTTCATTGGTAGAATATAAAGAAATCCAAGAAACACGCCGGGAAGATACAGAATTATGGGCCGTTGCGACGCGGCAATCTCCATGAAGCTAAAGCTTTGCGCGACCATGTACATTCCCACCATCGTAAGAATCACCATCGGCTCGTACGCCAGCATAAGAACAAGTTCGCGCTCCGCACCGAGATAACTGTATGGTGAATTAGATGAGTATGCGCCAAGAATCAAAAATATACCCGCAAGCGTGAGAGCAAATACCGCAAGCAAAATATCCCCGCCTTCAAAGAAGAACGCCCCGGTCATCGCCATGAATATTACATGACACCATGCATAGGCGTTTTGAAACCGGTTCACAATCATTGTCCGTTTTTCGAAAAGCTTTAATACATCGTAAAACGGCTGCAACAGCGGCGGCCCGACCCTGCTCTGCAATTTTGCCGACAGTACGCGGTCAATTCCCGCAAGGATGCCGCCGACTAAAGGCGCAGCGACAATATACAGTATGACACCCAAAATAATCTTCATATCAGTGCTCCGGCAACCATAGCGATAATAAATAATATGCCCGCTGCTGTACCCGCCGCGAAAATCTTCTTCTCCCCAAAGTATTCTTTCATATATATGTTTTTCATCGATATTTTCCTGTCTATCCCCAACGAACCAATGTAGTGCCGGTCGGATGATACGGTGTGACCGCTTGTATAACCGTCGCTCATAACAAACTGAGCATGCCGCTGCAGGCGTATTATTATTACGGGCAGCGCTATCAGCATGCTTACCATGATTCCCATGATTACATAATTTCCCCGCGCAATACCGTAATCAATCCCCGATATGCGCGACACATACGGCTCTACCAACAACTGTGAAATTAATGGAAACGCGAGACAGAGAACAACCGTCAGAACCGCATGTATCGACTCGGATGACAATTCCTGCCGGCTTACCGCCGCGTCCATATTTCCGCTTTCGATCTTTTTATTTTTCATGCTGATGATTTTCCCCATCCACTTGGTCCAGAAAAAGAGCGTCGCGGCGCTTCCGTATGAAAGCAGCACAATAAGAACCAGCCCCAGCATGGAGTCGATATCTATAAATGCCTTGAGCGCCGCCCATTTACTTATCAGCATGCCGAACGGAGCGAGAAACATACCGCTGATGCCCACAACCATCATGGCCGTTACGCGCGGCATCCGGTTGATAAGGTTATCCATGTCTTCAATATCCCTGCTGTGCAGGCGATGCTCCACCGTACCGACAGACTGAAAGAGCAGCGATTTCGCAACCGCATGAAACAGTATAAGAAATATTCCCGCCCACAAGGTGCCGGCGCTTCCAATACCGGCGCACGCAACGATAAGTCCGAGGTTTGCCACCGTTGAATACGCAAGCACCCACTTCGCGTTTCGTTGCGACACGGCGATAAGCGATGCGACAAGAAAACTCGCTCCACCCACCAGGGTCACCATGGAACCCGTCAGCGTATGCGCCAGAAGCGGGCTCAGCCTGAGAAGAAGATATACGCCCGCTTTTACCATTGTGCTGGAATGCAGCAGCGCCGAACTTGGCGTGGGCGCCACCATGGCGCCAAGCAGCCATCCCGAAAAAGGCAACTGCGCCGACTTCGTGATTCCGGCCAGACTCAGCAGCACCACCGGCAGCACCACGCTGTACTTATTCATTGCAAGGAGACGGTCGAGCTCGACAATGCCGTGCGCCACGCAAAGATACGCAATACCCCCGGCAAACGCAAGCCCGCCTAAGAGATTCATCGTAAGGGCGGTAAACGCGTTATTGACGGCCTCGTCGGTGTCCGCATAGCCTATAAGCAGAAATGAAGCAAGAGTGGTGAGCTCCCAGCAGAAGTGAAGCCACACCAGATTGTTTGCAAACACAAGCACAAACATGGAAGCAAGGAAAAGATAACACACGATGAAGAAAAACGAGCTCCTGTCGCGAACCTCGGGGTGCTGCGTGTGGAAGTCTTTCATATAGCCGCACGCATACACCATTATAAGGCTGCCAATGATGCCGATTATGAACGCCATAATGATGGAAAAGCGGTCTAAAAAAAGGTTATGGGCCGCGCTCAACCTGTCGCCGTAAAACAGTTCCAGGCCGAGGATTATCGCAATCTGCGCCAGCATGAGCAGCACCGCAAGATATCGTTTATGCTTCAGGCCCGTAATGACAACATACACCGACAGTAGTATTTCACCGGCAAGCACTGCCATATTGACGGCGTTGGAGTGCGCTGTAAAAAATGCCGGCGACTCCTTTATGTCGAGAAAAAAGAGCGCAATCACCCCGCCGCTGATAACAATCGCCGACCCTACAGCCGCGATACTCCGCGAACGGATGGTACGAATTGCTGGTTGAATTACAGCTGCCAGTACCGGCGCAATGAACAAAAACAACACAATCTCCATAACAGACCCTCTTATCATGCACTACTTATTCCCGATTTGCAACAGCGCTACCCATGATGCCTGTTTTCAATTTCCTCCCGCTTCCCCTTTGCCGCAGGAACACACCATGATATGTCGTTACAACTGTTGCATCATGCGCGCTCCCCTTTATCCCGATGCACCCCGGAAACACGCAACCATTCCCCGACCGGAGACGATTTTCCTGCATGCCATTCAAATACAGGCGGATGAAAACCGAACCCCTTTACAAATACTATAGCTCCTACACGTTATTGTACCATTATTCCAAGCTTCCGTAATAGTGCCGGAGACGGAATTCCCTTTGCATCATATCCCCGTATCGTGTAGTATTTCTTCCGCATTATGCCAAGCGGCACCGCCTTTTGCATGGCCGCACCCTTTTGCAGCATTACTGCCGGAAGGGTATCGTCCTTACTCGATATTCCCTCCCTGGTATTCATATATCGCTCAAGCACATGTATACGGTCTCCCGCCTTCAGCAGTTCCCTGTCGGATATTTTTATGCCGGTAGCCGCTGACCATAACTCCGTATAGATACTGAAGTTCAAAAGCTGTAATGCAATGATGGGGAAGTTTTGCATTGCGAAACCAAGAAGAATTTTTGGCGTATACTTCGTTATCCAGTGCTCCAGGGTGTACGCGAACATTGTAAACTGACACGTCTGAAGCGAATTGATGCAGCAGGTCAGGCTTTCAAACATTTTTGTGAACCGTGCTTTGGCACGATGGGTCATCGGATTTAAAAGCCCCAGATATACCTCCAGCGACACCAGATACGCCGAGAGATGGCACGCCCCGCGGTTGGCGACCGCGTATGAAAGCCCCTGCCCAAACGATCCCCGCGGATCATAGGCGGCCATTTCCATACCCTTTACCTGTATCGCAAAATCCTCTCCGCCGTAACGCCGGGAAAGCTCCCGGCTGCCAAGCGCCATCTCCGCTCCGAATCCGCGCATATACGCGATATCCATAAGCGCGTCAGCGATGCCTTCGGGAGACCCAAATCGCAACGGGCTTTCAATAATGCCGCGTTTTGCCGCCTCCATTACCCAGGCTATCGTTCCCCCGGCTGAGATGGTATCCATCCCCATCTCGGCGCAGAGACGGTTCCATTCTGTTATCACGACCGGATCGAACACCCCGATATTGGAGCCAAGCAGCCCCACCGTTTCAAACTCTGGCACGGGGAGGTTTTTCCCGGCGAATGTCCCTTTTTTGCCGCAGAGTATCGAACAGGGTTTGCATGTATGAGGCTTCGTGTCGAATTCAGCCTTCATCCCCTCTCCAGAAATTTTGTACGCGTCGGGATGGCTTCCCGCGGAAAAATTGTTTACTGGCAGTATGCCCGCAGCGTTACTCAGGTTGGTATTTGCAGGCGTACCAAATTTTCTATACACTACGGAGGTCATTTGATTTCTATTTATCCACGCAAGCGCCTTTCGTTTTACTTTATCGAATCGCTTCTGATCGGCAGGGAGTATTTTGAAGGCACCGCCTTCAGCGACAATCCCTTTAAGATTTTTCGATCCCATTACCGCGCCAAGTCCGCCGCGGCCAAGGTAACGCTCACCCGAAACAGCATTTGCATAGCGCACACCGTTTTCGCCGGCAGGGCCTATTACCACAGCCCCCTGCTTCTTTGACGTCATTTTTGCCTGAGCGGTAAGGCAATCCAATCCCCAGAATTCAGTCGCATCCAAAAACTCCACACCCGTATCGCGTATTAATATATACACCGGCTTTTCCGAGCGGCCTTTTACGATACAACCATCCCATCCTGCGGTTTTAAGCTGCATTCCAAAAGGCCCTCCGCACGACGACGTTACCATAATGCCGGTAAGCGGCGACTTCGTAACCGCATCGAAACGCCCGCTGCACGGCGCCCCGGTTCCCATGAGCACACCGGGCATAAACGCTATCATGTTATCGGGTCCCAGCGGATCAATCCCCGGCGCTATGCGGTCGTAGAGCAATTTTAGCCCCAATCCCTTGGCCCCCAGATACATGCGACGCTCATCACGGGTCACCGTGTATACACTGTAACGACGGGTCCCCAGGTCTACCTCCAGCACCCGATTAGAGGTTCCGACTATTTCATTTTCCATTGCCTTTCCTCTTTTGTCAGAATGTCACATCATCCGGCGTGGGGCCGGATGATGCCGTGCGCGATTACGCATATGCCTCATTCAATACCCTTAACGCATCATCGTATTCAAGCTCCTCCGGATTCAAAAGCAGCGATCCATCGCCGGTTGCGGTCTTGGCAATCTCCGGAAGCTTTTCACGAGGTACGCCCGCTTCGCTGAGAGTGCGGGGCAATCCGCACAGCCCGTATAGCGTATCCTTCATTGCACGCACCAATTCCACCGTACGGGCGGGGCGCTGTGCAACAGGCGTCTTCATGTACTCGTCAAAGCCGCCCCAGTGGACAAGCAATCTCCCTATCGGATCGGCAGCTTTCACTGAATTATACTCCAGCCCAAATGGAAGAAATATCGACATGGCAATCCCGTGGGGAATATGACAGACAGCGCCTGCCGCATGCCCGAGGCCATGGACCATGCCCACCATCGAATTTGAAAAAGCCGTTCCCGCCATGCATGCCGCATTCGCCATCGCCAGGCGCGCATTCTCGTTTTTCCCGTTCTTAACCGCTTCTACCAGATTGTCTCGAACAAGCTCGATCGCCGCGCCGGCATACGCGTCACTCATCGGATTCTTCTGGTTGCAGTAAAAGCCTTCCATCGCGTGCGTCAGGGCGTCCATTCCGGTCGCGGCGGTAATCTTCGGAGGGCAGGTAAGCGTCATTCTCGGATCGAGCACGGCAACATTGGGCAACAGTTTGTAGGATGTGAACGCCATCTTCACATTCTTCGCAGGATTCGATATCACCGCGACAAGCGTGCATTCGGAGCCGGTACCCGACGTCGTTGGTACAACAATAAACGGTTTCATGGTTTTTTTCAGCATCTCGGCCCCCATGAATTTCATGAGGTCTTCGGAATTCTCGGTAATGACGATGCCCACGCCCTTCGCCGTATCGATCGCCGAACCTCCCCCCACGGCGATGATTGAATCGCATCCCGTTTTACGATATATACCGGCAATCGTGTTCACTGTCTCGATTGACGAATCAGGCGGTGTTTCGTCGTATACAGCGCCGATTGACAGCGTTGTATCCGCGAATGCTTTTTCGATTATCCTGACAAGCCCCGCTCCGGCAACGCCCCTGTCGGTAATAATTATCGGTCTTCGCGCGCCGAGCTGATCGAGCTCGAACGGTATGTTCTCGACCGCCTTATTCCCCGACAGTATTTTAACCGGATTGTAAAACTCATAATATGATGGCAGCATATTCGTTCTCCCTGTGTTAAGTAATTAAATTCCGATCGGAATTCCGACCAGATAGATGTACAATCTGCAAAACTGCTTTTTCAACCCCATTGAAGGCGGCCGCCTCAATATACGCCGGTAGATAATCGGCGGGAAAAGGTGTGTTTCTACTATATTGAGGCAGCGTATCAGCGACATGGACACGGAAATATCGCCCTTCACAAAAATGCGGTGCTCTGCAAAAGCCTGCGGAACACCCATCTGTGCGGTAAACATCATAAAAGCGTTGTCGATATTCTTGAAATAAATAACAAGGTCGGCATCATCAAGCGATGTGCCACGGAAACGCAACATTCCACCCCTGCTTTCCAATCCCAACCGCGGACCTTCAGGCCACACCTTGAAAAGTATGGTAAAGCCTTCAGGTATCCATTCTCGTATCTCGCGACGCACATCCGCATCGACACGTGAGGCCGCCTGCAATCCCCTTCCCAGAATAAAACAGACACATTTGACCACAAAGGTCTTAAAGTGCTTTTTTCCAGAACGAAACGGCATGTATCTTTTCCGCACAACAACCTCCTTGATAGATTACGAATTATGATTGTCGATTGACAACTGCCCCCCCGACGCATATAACGCTTTACCACAGGCGAAACAGGCGTCGGGAGGCACGGCATGCAATCAAACGAACAATGTAAGTATTGCACATTCAAAAAGTGATTTCGACCGGATATATAAATCCGTACGGGAGGATAAGTTGCTATTTATAAATATGAACTATTTGGCGGTCGCGGTCTTCCCGGCCAATTGCAGTTTCCGGTACGCCTGAGGTGTAACACCGGTACTGCGGTGGAACGCATCGTAGAATGAAGTTTTCGAGTTAAAGCCCACAGCGATTGCGATTGAGAGCACCGAACGACCCGGCTCGTCGATGAGCATCTCTTTCGCGTCACGTATTCTATACATATTGATGTACGTATTAAAGTTCATATTGAGTTTTTCATTGATCAGCTGCGAAAGCTGGTGGGCCGTGATTGAAAGCTCGTCGGCGATTTGCCGCAGCGAGATTTCTTCGTAGGCATACAACCGTTCTTTCACAACTATCTCTTCGAGACGCCGGCATAACGCGTCAGTTTTCATACCGGTCAGCAGCGATCGTCCATACTTTTTTTTCTCGGCCTCGCGTTTGAGAAGCTGAATGAATTCAGGGTAACGCTGTCCGACAATCTGCGTGCCCATCAGGAGAAAACTTATTACGACGGCGCATGCTTTAAGCAATTGAAGCGAACCGGTTATATACGCGCCCACAACGATGATGATGGAAGCGATTGAAAATATGATATATGCGATTGTGATATTTACTATCGTAACCTGCTCGCTTGACTGACGTATCGAAAAGAGTTGATTGAGCAGAATGCTGAGATAGACGACCATTTGCAGGGCGGCTCCCGCCGCGATTATCTTAAGCGCCAGGATATACACAGAACGACTGCCTGAAAACAACTCTTCGATTACGGCCCGCTTTGCCTCCTCGGGCCAGGTGCAAACCCAGATATCGACAACAAACGCCGCGCCCGCCGGAATCAAAAAAAACAGCTTCTTTGTAGGAATCGACTCCTTGATTTCCACCACAAGATAATACGCGTAATAGAGCAACGGGCCGATCAAATACAGGGCCGTAATATGCAGCGATACCATCCACGGCGATCTGAACGCCATATGATTGAGAATAAATCCAACCTGAAATAGTATGACCGCAAGAGAAAAGAAGAGCGCCGCAAGGTTACAATTTGACAAACGCCTCTGCCGCACAAAAAGCTGGCCAAGGAAAAGGAGAACCGCCGACGTCCCTCCAAAAAAAATGATGTAATTTACAATACCATCCAGCATATTTATTCAGCAAATCGTTGCATACCCATATAATCAGACAATCCATATCAGCAGTGATATTTTTCCATATGTCAAGGTTTTTTGCCGAAATGCCGCGAGGTTTTTCCAGACGCGTCGGGATTCCCCGCTTCACGCTGGATTGGCCGGTATCACCGTCCGGAAACCGCCGCGTCGAACAGCACACGCAGCGCTTCCTGATACCATGATTGCATCCGGATATTCTGAATATAGCCGCAGTGGCCGCCATACCTGTGCAGAATCAGCCTCGTCCGGCCGCTGGTCCTCAACGTACGGAAATCGCCGGCAGATACGATGGGATCGTCCTCGGCCATGATAATCGCGAGCGGCGCCGCGCAGCCATCCAGAACCGCGCCGGTCAGTGTATAGCGTGAAAAATAGTCGGCGGCATCGGCATACCCGGAATAACGTCTGATCAGGGACTCTGTTATCTCCATACAGGTAGTCATCGTCATTTCCCTGCGAAAGTCGTAGAGCGCGGGAAACGCGGCCTGCTTTTTTTTCATCGAGCGACGCCATTTTATCAGAAAATATTCCCTGAATAAAAAGTTTCGGTC
>DHPI01000045.1:20325-29654 GCA_002407865.1 Spirochaetia bacterium UBA5368 | reverse complement strand
GGAATAAAAAGTTTCGGTCTATGTCGCGGGTGCACTTCAACGGGTCCAGCGGAGGATTGATCGCGACGATGTGCCGCAATCCACCGGCCATTTCTGCGGCATAGCGCTGCGCGATGCGAAACGCGAAACTGCCGCCAAGGGAGAATCCGACAAGAAACGACGGGCAGCTCGCCTTTTCCGCAATGTGCTTCACCGCGGTGAACACCTCGTCGATAAGCGTTCCAAAGAAAAGCCCTTCATTGAGATGGTGCGTTGCGCCGTGGTCACGGAAATTCAGCCTGAAAACTTCATAGCCGTGCGAAAAAAAATATTCCCCCGTATGCACTACATACGCCGAGCGCGCGCTTCCCTCCCATCCATGCAGAATAATGACACGCCCTTTCGCCGCACGATCGCCATGCCTCGACAGAAAACCCTGCAGCCGCACACCGCTGCCCGCGTCGATGATGACCTCTTCTTCGCACTCGAGCACACGCTGGCGGCCGCGGTTACGCAGGCTGCTGCTGTTCAGCATGGACTGCAGCAACGGGCTGCGCAGGTACAGTGGAGGTTTAAAGTTGTCGTTCAAGTTCATCGCTTACACTTCCCGTCCGGCGCGCGCCCCTTCATGGATTGCCTCCAGCAGCCGCCGCGGCTTCACGGCATCGCCGACGAGTGTTGACGCTATCTTTAAATCATTCGCCGCACGCACCAGCGATTGCTCCGAGCGCGCGCCAAGCGCGGTGACCACCATCGACGCCTTTTCGGCGCCTTTATTTTCTCCGCATTTATAGCGCACGATATCGCCATCGATTTCCGTCACCGCGCATCCAAGCAGCAACCTTCCGCCCTTTTTCAGCCGCCGGTTCAGCCAGTAACCATGCGCGGTAAGCGGCGGCACCGGCGGCTGCATCTTCTCTTCGATAACCGTAACCGCGATACCGCGCTCCATAAGAAAGTCGGCGGTTTCCATTCCCACATAGCCCGCCCCGAGCACTACCGCGGGAGTTCGAAGCTCGGTTTTCCCTGTCAATACGTCGCGCGCATCGTGCACACACCCGCCATCGATGCCCGGAATGTATGGGACCGCCGGATCTGCGCCGGTCGCAATAATCACCGCATCCGGCATATCCTTCGCAAGCATCTCTTCATCGACGGTTGTGGCGCACGAAACGCACACGCCCCTGTTTTTCAGTTCGCGAAGCGCCCATGCCACCCACTTTCCAAGCGCCTCCTTGTGCGGCGGTTTGCCGGCGGATATCAACTGCCCCCCGGGCGCCGCGTTTCGCTCGAAGAGCGACACGGCATGCCCGCGATCAGCGGCTGTTATCGCGGCGGAGAGCCCGCCCGGACCGGCGCCGATGACCCACACTTTTTTCTTCCCGGCGGATTTTTCACCTGTGCGTTTATATTCATACCCGCAGTCCGGATTGATGGTGCACGTAGCGGATTTCAATTCGAAATTCAAGCGATCAATACAGCCCTGGTTGCAGCCCAGACACCAGCGGATATCATCATACTTACCCCGCCGCGCCTTAATAAGCACATCGGGATCGGCAAGCAACTGCCGCCCAAAGCTGATGCAGTCGGCATCGCCGCGCGCAATCGCAGCATCGGCCATTCTGGGATCAACGATCCTGCCGACCCCTATGACAGGAACCGATACGACATCCTTGATCGCCCTGACCCTGAAAAGATTGAAACCTTCCTCGACGTCCGATGATGCGATCGTAAGCCCGCCCGGTGTTGAGTACACTCCCAGCGACACATGCAGCGCATCGGCGCCCGCATTCGCCAGTTGTGGAGCCAACCATTTCATATATGAAAGATCGTAGCCGCCCCGTATCAACTCATCGGCTGACACCCTCATAATAACCGGAAATTCAGGGCCCACCCGGTCCCGTACGGCGCGCATGATCTCAAGAGCAAAACGCGCTCTGTTTTCATCCGAACCGCCGTATTGGTCGTCGCGTTTATTGGAAAATGGCGAAAGGAACTGGCAGATAAGGTATCCGTGCGCGCCGTGAATCTCGACGGCATCAAGGCCGGCGTCTCGCGCACGTCGCGCTCCCTCGGCGTACGCGTTGATGACCTCCTGGATGCGCTCCACAGACATCGCCTCGCACGGCTGATTGAGGATAGCACTTGGAACCGCCGACGGGGCTTCCGGTATGGCGCCGGCGAAATCCTTCATTGTTTCCCGTCCGGCATGATGGAGCTGTAACGCAATCTTCGCGCCGGCCCGATGAATTGTCGACGCGAGTCTGGACAGCCCCGGAATAAACTCATCCTTCCAGACGCCGATCTCGGATGGGAAACCCTTTCCGCGCGGATCGACAGCGCATACCTCGCTGATGATCAGGCCGACTCCGCCTGTGGCGCGACGCTCGAGAAATCGCTCAAGGCGTTCGGTGATTGTTCCGTCGAGCGCGCCATACCCGGTTCCCATCGCCGGCATTATCGCCCGGTTTTTCAGGTTGCACGTATTAATGCGTACGGGTGAAAAAAGTCGCTCCAATTCAGCCTGCATGCGTATCTCCATTCTGAACGAGAAGTTCTTTTTTCTCGTCCGTTTTTTCCGGCCGCCGCCGTCGGCGTCGTTTCCGTGCCGGCTTTTGTTCGGCAGGTTGTTCTTTTTTATGCGCTCCGGGAGCCGCCTCCCTTCGCCCCTCTTCGGATTTACGCTTCCAGTAGCGCACTTCCTCCGTGTTGGCCCCTGACGATTCCGCCTGTATTTCGAAAAACAACATCGCATCGTCGAAATAGGCGTTTCGCACAAAACGGCGCTCAAATTTTTTCCATTTCTGGCTGCCATTTATACGCGTGAATATTCCCTGCCTCGCAACGATGTTGCAGATTCTATCCCATTCACGATGCGGCAGCCGCATACGGCTCGCAAGCTCGGAAAATTGCGTGGTGCATAGTGCAAACGTATCCTGGAATCCACGCTGTGCGCCGTTTTCGTCAAGCGCATCGATAAACAGGTCGTACAACAGCGCGGCCACAAGTACACAGACGGGGATATCCTCTTCTTGTTTACGCCGGTTATCAATCGAGGCAAGGCGCGCCGTGAGGCTGTCATAATATTTCTCTTTTGCCAGTTCGGGAAGCCAATACTCGAGCAAGCCGAACTTCACAAGATTTGTCAGGGTAGCGGCAGAAGATCCGCATCGTAGTATTTTATACAGCTCTTCCAGCATTCTGCTGGCGTTCGCCTCGCGTATCAACACCGCGCATTCACGCGTTGCCTTGTAATCCTCTCGCGATAGTGTCATACCAAGTTGGGCGCAGAAGCGAGCGGAGCGGATCATCCTTACGGGATCATCGCGATACCGATCGCCGGGCTTTCCGATCGACCGGAGAACTTTCTTTTTTATATCATTAAGGCCGCCGGAATAATCAACGATGGAATCTTCGACCGCGCTATAGTACAGCGCATTTACGGTGAAATCCCTGCGGAGCGCGTCGTCATCTATTGTGCCGAACACGTTATTCGCGGCGAAACGGCCTCCATTCACTGTCTCTGGATCGACCGACGCGCGGAACGTCGCGACCTCAACGAAACGATCGCCGCTGATGTAAACATGCGCAAGCCTGAATCGCTTGCCGATAAGGTAGCATCGCCTGAACAGTTGCTTGATCTGCCGCGGGCGGGCATCGGTCACGATGTCAAAATCCTTTGGCTTTTTGCCCATCAAAATGTCGCGCACGCATCCGCCCACAAGGTACGCCTGGTATCCGTTTTTCCGCAGGCGATGCAAAATATCGAGCACCGGCCTGTCTATCGCACTTCGAGCCATGGCGTGTTTCCCGGACTGGAGAATTACGGGGTATTTCGGTTTAAAAATTCTGAACATCGGTTTCTACCATACTATCAATATCAAACAACGTATAATGAAATCAGTATACCAGCTTGTCAACATCAACATAAATGAATTTATATATAATTGCGCAATACTTCATAATTTATTCGAATCAGGCAATGCATGTCATTTTCTTCCATAAATGAGAGGGGATGGCATTGCTTCGCATTTTCCCTAACGCAAATTATTTATTTCTCCGACACAGGCGTATGTAGCGTTATATCCGGATAAATATTTTTTTTCTGAATAGAACATACAGCATCGCGGTCCACACACATAAATACGCGAAGGCGTACATGAATGACGCCATATGCGGATCGAGCCACAAGGCGAAGCCGTGCGTGTAGAGATAACTCTTAATAGAAACCGTCTGGCCCTCATCTGAGCTAAACGTAAAACCGACCATCAACTTCGCAATAAATGTGCTCGCGACGTACACCGTAATAGCGTTGACACCCAGAACCCGAAACGGCCCTGCCCAGAGGCGACGCCCCTTGAGATCAACCATTCTATAGAGAAACAACAGAAAAAAAGCCGCGATTCCGGCAGTAAACGCCGCGTAACTGCCGGTCCAGAGACTTTTATTCAGTGGAAGCCAGTTACTCATTACATATCCCGCTGCGACAAGAAAACCGGAGAAAAGAAACATCTCGCGGGCCTTCTTTTCGGAAGTCCATTGCGCAGTCAGCATACCGCCAGCGATGACGCCAAACAGCGTCGTCGCAATTGCCGATATCGTGCCAAGTATGCCCTCGGGGTCCATTCCCCGAACAATCGCGTGCGCATACGTATGGCCGCCGAATACCGCAAGGTCGATATACCGGCTCAGATTGCCCGCCGGGCTTAGATCTCCCGCACCGAACCCTGGAACAGGAACGCACGCGAGCAACAGCCAGTGAAGTACAATACATCCGCATGCAACAACGGGAAGCATCCACCTGTGTGTTCTCGTGTGCGTGTAAAGAATCGACGCCGCGAAATAGCACACCGCGATACGCTGCAAGACGCCAGGTATCCGCACGTCACTGAAGCTAAATCGCGGGACAAGATTCAGTAGAAATCCCAATGCAAACAGAATCAGTGAGCGCCGAATAATCTTCATCAGCAAAACGCGGCCGGCATCAACGGAGCGCGTGTACCCGGAAAAGGAAACAGGAATGGCAACACCCATGATAAAGAGAAAAAAAGGGAAGATACAATCGGCGGCTGACAGACCGTGCCACCGGGAATGCCGCAACGGTTCGTAGACATGTGACCAATCGCCCATGTTGTTGACGATAATCATCGCCGCGATGGTGATACCGCGGAATACGTCAAGGGAGAGTATCCGGTTGTTATCGGCGTTCATACCACAGACCATTCCTCTCATGATAGTGCGGCATGGAGAATAACTTCAATAACTTTTTAACCGAACCCGTCGCTTCCGCATCATGCATTTTTTTGCCTCGCCGGGAAACGCGAAAGGCGGGGGTGTAATCCCCGCCTCACAATCGCCGAAATACAATGGCGCTCAGTTTCTATATATCTCAGAACCGTATGTTTTTACCCAGTGCTTCTTCAGAACGGCTTTCGCATCATCGATCTTGTCGACTTCCATAATAACTATCGCCTCATCGCCACGCAGATTAATGAAAGGATAGAGGGTTTCGATATTAACGCTTGCTTCGATCAGCGGCCGCAGCACCGCGTTCAGCCCGCCGGGATGGTCGGGCGTGGCCACGGCTATCACCTCGCATGTGCGCACGGTAAGGCCGTTGTTCCGCAGCACGTTTTCCGCCTTTTCAGGATCACTTACGATCATATGCACCTGCACCGGCGCCATGACGGTTGAGGCCATGATGGCTTTTATATTAATATGTTCTTTCTCCAAAATATCGCATACTTCGTTCAATCTACCCGGTTTGTTTTCTACCGACACGCTTACCTGCGTAACTGGCATATCAATCACCTCTTTTTCAAATAGTTCTGTTCAATTCGGATCGCGTCAAATTGCGCCCGGATTACGGACGAATCAAACGCTAAACCAAACCGTTGCCGTTGCCGAAGGGAAACCCGTTGTATCCCGCGGCGACGGCCTTCATGCTGATTTCCAGTTGTTTCTTTCTCTCGCCCATCATGTATTCAATGCTCTTGTACACGGTATCGATTTTGATAACGTTCGTCTGCTTGATAAACGCCCCGAGCATCACCATATTTGCAGATCTTTCGCTGCCGATGGCAACGGCAATATCGTTCGCGGGAATCGGGAAACTGTTAATATCCCCCCTGTAGGGTATCGAACCGACGAGGTTCGAATTATACAACATCTGGCCGCCGGGTTCAAGCCTATTAATGAATGCATTCGTCGATGGCTGGTTCATAGAAACGACAAAATCCGGCGCCGACGCAACAGGAGACGCGATTTCCTCGTCAGAAATGCTTATTGTACAGTTTGCGGTACCGCCCCTCATAGCCGCACCATACGCAGGCAGATATGTAACATAAAAGTTTTCCAGCATCGCGGCATTGCCGAGCACATTGCCCACCGTCAGCACACCCTGACCGCCCGAACCCGCAAGTATGATTTTGACCAGCATAATTACGCTCCACTGCCTCTCTTATCTGTTAAAACTCCGATAGGAAATTCCTTGCTCATCGTCTCGGTAATCCATTTAAAGGAATCAGCCGGCGTTTTTTTCCAGTTCGTCGGGCATGGTGAAAGCACCTCGATAATGGAATAGCCAAGCTCGTCAACCTGGCACTGAAACGCGGTCTGGATTGCCTTTTTCGTTTTTTGTATCCCCGCCGGACCGTTGACCGCCACCCTTTCCGCGTAGACGACACCCGGAAAATTCGCAACGACATCCGTTATATGGAGCGGATAGCCCTGAAACTTTGGGTCTCTTCCCGCGGGGCATGTTGTCGTTTTTTGCCCGATGAGGGTCGTCGGCGCCATCTGACCGCCGGTCATGCCATACACGGCATTGTTTATGAATATAACGCTGATATGTTCGCCGCGGTTCGCGGAATGAATGGTTTCCGCGGTGCCAATCGCCGAAAGGTCGCCATCACCCTGGTACGTAAACACGAAAAGGTCGGGGCGCACTCGCTTGGCGCCCGTTGCTATGGCGGTTCCTCTCCCGTGCGCCGATTCGATGACATCTATATCGAAATACTTATACGCGAGAACGGCGCATCCAGCGGGATTGACGCAGATGGCGCGTTTTCCCAGATCCATCTCCTCGAGCAATTCAGCGACTATTCTGTGCACAATCCCATGGCCGCAGCCAGGGCAATAATGCGTCACGACATCCTTTTTATAATATTTCGGCCATTTATTCAATATCTTCATGATCCACTCTTCACTGTGCGTTGATATTCCCGGTATAAAATCCTCGCGAATTCAAGGGGCGTCGGCACAACACCGCCGGGCCTTCCGTGAAAATGAACATTTCCCCTGCCTTCCAGCGAAAGAAGCACATCTTCCACCATCTGCCCGGCGCTCATTTCGAAAACAACAAACTGAGATACGCGCTGCGCAAGCTCCTGAAGGATTTTCTTCGGGAACGGCCACAATGTAATCGGGCGCACAAGCCCCGCCGGCACGCCTTCCTTTCGTACGCGCTTGATTGCGGCTTTCGCGATGCGCGCCGTGGTGCCATACGCAACCGCGACAACCTTCGCATCGTCGAGCATATATGTCTCGTACCGCACCTCGCGTTTGGTTATTTCCTGATATTTACGTACAAGCTCCCAGTTGTGACGTTCCATTTCCATCGTATCAAGAATAAGCGACGCCATGTATCTGCTCGGCCCGTTGCCCCTTCCCTTTAGCGACCATTCCTTCTCGGGAATATTTTTAATCGGCTCCGGAAATACAACCGGCTCTTTCATCTGACCGAGCATACCGTCGCCGAGAATCATCACCGGCGTACGGTACCGGTCGGCGAGATCGAATGCGTCGAATGTCAGGTCGGCAACCTCCTGCACCGACGCGGGCGCCAGCACCGGCGTACGGTAATCTCCATGCCCACCGCCACGGGTCGCCTGGAAATAATCGCCCTGCGCCGGCGCTATGTTTCCAAGACCGGGACCGCCGCGCATCACATTAACAATTACCGCCGGAAGCTGAAAACCCGCGAGAAAGGATATTCCTTCCTGCTTCAGGCTGATGCCAGGACTCGATGACGATGTCATCGCCCGCGCCCCCGCCGCCGAAGCGCCGATTACCATATTGATGGCCGCCGTTTCGCTTTCAGATTGTACGAACACGCCGCCCGCCTTCGGAAGGTTTTCCGCCATGTATTCGCCAAGCTCATTCTGCGGCGTAATCGGATACCCGAAATAACTTCTGCATCCGGCGCGGATTGCGGCTTCGCCAAATGCATGATTTCCGCTGATAAATACCTTATTCACTGTACACCTCTATGGCCACTTCCGGACAAACAAGCGTGCAGACCATGCATCCGATGCATTCCTTTTCGGCGTCGGCCGTTGCACAATGATATCCCATTGTGTTCAGTTCTCCGGAACTTTTCAAAGCCCCTTTCTTGCAATATTCTATACAGAGATTGCATCCCTTGCAAAACTCCGACCTGACGACAACCCTGCATTTCGTTTTAGCCATTGTATATTCCGTCCAGACACGAAATTGTGAACCACTACCAATTATATCATGCAAAACCATCACGCACATAAAAAGCAACATTCGTGACAAGTAAAGTTGTTCAGCAATTATATTTGTCAAAGACTTTTTTAGTTTTTATAAAAAGAAACAAATACGCGGGCATCATCGTCCGTAATGTGAAACTTGCCTCGTAGTTGCAGCACATGTACGAATGCTATATTTTTATATATTTACATACATATATTAATATTATATATTTATCTAATGTATATATAAATATTTATATTGACTTGCTGTGAATAATTTCACATAATGAGAAAAAATCATGATTTCACTTTGCGCCACCGGGCCGATTTCGGTTAATTGCGCGGCATTTTTTGAAGTCATGATACGGCAACTATCATTCTATATTTTATGGAGGATATATGGAAAAGGTGTGGTACTCATGGTATGATGCGCAGGTTCCTCAATCGATATACTATCCGCCTTCACCGCTCAGGGATTTCTTTAATTTTCATGCCGAGAAAAATCCCGACAAGCCGTATCTCATCATCAATGACATCACCCTCTCGTACGGGTTTTGCAACTCCAGGGCGCGCAGTTTCGCAAATGGCCTGCTCTCGATGGGCATTAAAAAAGGTGACCGTGTCGCGATAATGTCGCCCAACCTGCCTCAGTATGTCATCGCACAGCATGCATGTTTTAAAACCGGCATTATCGTCGTCCCGGTCAATCCTCTCGCATCGGCCTCCGAGATCGCGCACCAGATCAGCGACAGCGGCGCCGAGACGATCGTGGTAATGGCGCCGTTCGCGGCGAATCCGCTTGCTGTGCTTCGCCAGAAAACAACGCCTCTCAAGAGGCTGATCGCATTTCAGGTG
>DHPI01000045.1:8472-20232 GCA_002407865.1 Spirochaetia bacterium UBA5368 | reverse complement strand
CTGATCGCATTTCAGGTGAAGGCGCTGCCGGTCGAAATGGAGAAAAGCCCCGATGTGTTCGATTACGATGAAATCATTGCGGGGCAGAACGATACCGAACCCGACATAAAAGTAACCTGGGACGATATCGCCATGCTGCAATATACCGGCGGCACGACAGGCATTTCCAAAGGATGCAAGCTGAGCAACTACAATCTCGTGTCCATCGCCTATCAGGATGCCAACTGGTTCAACGCGTTGTTCAAGCCCGGCGAGCTCATCACGCTTGCGGCGATTCCGGTGTACCACATTTTTGGCTATAACTGCAACATCAATGTCAACCTCGTCAATGGCGGCACAATAGTGCTTATCCCCCAGCCGACAACTGACGCGATTCTCAATGCGATCAATACGCACGAGCCGAATTTTTTCGCGGCAGTGCCGACGATGATAATTGGCCTCAACCAGCATCCCGACACCCCGTCATCGAAAATCAGGTCTCTCAAGGGAATGATATCCGGTTCGTCGCCGCTGGCGGTTGAAGCAATGAAAACGTTCGAAGATCTCTCCGGGGCGACAATAATCGAGGGCTATGGCCTTTCCGAAACATCGAATGTGCTTACCTGCAATCCGCTGACAACGAAGCGGAAGGTGGGAAGCGTGGGACTGCCGTGGCCGAACAACGATATTAAAATCGTCGACATCGATACCGGTACTAAGGAAATGCCGTTCGGCGAAGCGGGAGAGCTTATCGCCAGAGGGCCGACGATCATGTCGGGATACTGGCAGAATCAGGCCGAAACCGACATCGCGCTGCGTGACGGCTGGCTGTATACCGGCGATATCGCCTATATGGACGAGGAAGGATACATCTTTATCGTCGACAGAAAAAAGGACATGATCCTTTCAAGCGGATTCAACGTCTATCCACGGGAAATCGACGAGCTGATGTATACACACCCAAAGGTGCTTCGCGCATGCGCTATCGGAATACCCGATGAGAAACGCGGCGAATCGATAAAGGTATTTATCGTTCCCAAGCCCGGCGAAACCATGACTGCGGAAGAAGTTGTGCAATTCTGCAAGGAAAAGCTTTCTCCGTACAAGGTTCCCAAAATGGTTGAATTCATTGACGAACTGCCGCTTACCGCGATAGGCAAACCCGACCGCAAGGCGCTTCGCCAGCAGGAAATGGAAAAGATGAAAAAATAGCGTTGTATGCGTCACGCCGTGATGGCCGATTTCCTCACCTCTGCGGCGTGACGCATGCATACCATGCACAGGCCACTCCCAACATGCACCATCACAATGCGCCCCTGGATAATCTGATTGACACAAATCCAGTGTTTAATCCATGTAATTTTTTATAGATACCATATTTTTTATGTCATGCAAGGCGAGGATCACACATGCCGGGAATAAAACTGAAAAAACAGGATGTTTACGAATTTCGATACGAAATGACGGTACGCGTATGCGATCTCAACTACGGCGGCCATGTCGGCAGCACTGAAATGACGGGAATTCTTCACGACGCGCGCGTGGCCATGCTTCGCGAACTCGGCCTCAACGAACTCGATCTGGGCGACCGCGCCACCGCTATCGTCATCAGCGACAACGTTATAAATTATATCTCTGAATCGCGGCTCTTCGACGAACTGCTGATCGAAAGCCATATCGGGGAAATCGACGGCAGCCGATTCAGAATATTCCAGCGCGTTTCACGATCCGACCGAACCGTCGCCCTCGCGGAAACCGGCATCGTAACAATCAATCTCCGCGAGGGAAAAAAAGGCCCGGTTCCACAGCAATTCATCGATATCCTCGAAAACCACAGGCAAAAGATCTACATGCCTGCGTGATAATCCTGAATCGATTTTACGCCGCCGTCGCCCTTTCTCCGGGCGTTGATGCCCTTGACAGTCGCCATAGCGGCGGCCATTGTGGTAAGATACGGTATCTTGTAACCGATCGCCGCTTTGCGGATATACGAATCGTCGTACTCGCTCTGCTTGCCGCTCGGCGTATTTATTATCAGGCCAATTTCCTTGTTCTTTACCTTATCGACGATATTCGGCCTTCCCTGCTGCAGCTTCAGCACCGGCTCGGCAAGAACACCATATTCGGCAAGATAGCGCTGGGTGCCCTGTGTCGCGAATATTTTGAATCCAAGCTTGATAAACTCGCGCGCGATGACCACCGCCTGCGGCCTGTCGTTTTTATTGACGGTAATCAGCACCGTCAATTCGAGCGGGAGATGCTGGTGCGCGGCCTCCTGCGACTTGAAAAACGCGAGCCCAAACGAATCCGCGATGCCGAGCACCTCGCCTGTTGAGCGCATTTCAGGACCTAACACCGGGTCGACCTCGGGAAACATATTGAATGGGAATACCGCCTCTTTTACGCCATAATGTGTAAAGTGCGAATTATGAAGGTCGTATTCACCGAGCGTATGGCCGAGCATCAACCGTGTCGCTATACCGGCCATCTGTATATTGCACACCTTCGATACCAGCGGCACCGTACGCGACGCCCTCGGGTTCGCCTCGAGAATATACACGGTATCGTTTGCGATCGCATACTGGATATTCAATAGCCCGACGACCTTCAATTCAATAGCGATCCGCCGCGTATACTCTTCTATCGTTTTCACGTGTTTTTCAAGTATGTTGACCGGAGGAATCGCGCACGCTGAATCACCCGAATGAACACCCGCGAGTTCGATATGCTCCATGACTGCGGGCACAAACGCTTCCCTGGCATCACAGATCGCGTCGGCTTCGGATTCGATGGCATTTACCAAAAATTTATCTATAAGAATGGGCCTTTCGGGAGAAATGTTCACCGCCGCCTGTACATATTGCCTGAGCATCTCCTCGTAATGGATTACCTCCATGGCCCTTCCGCCGAGCACATACGACGGCCGCACCATAAGCGGATACCCGATTCTGTCCGCAATCTGCAAAGCCTCATTGAGATTTGACGCCATTCCCGATTCCGGCTGAGGTATGCCGAGCTTCTGGATTATTTTTCTGAAGCGGTCCCTGTCCTCCGCAAGGTCGATCGAATCGGGCGATGTGCCGATGATTTTCACTCCACACTGCAAAAGCTCGCCTGCAATATTGAGCGGTGTCTGGCCGCCGAACTGCACGATAACACCGGCGGGTTTTTCCTTTTCGTAAATGCTCAATACATCTTCGACCGTCAGCGGCTCGAAATACAGCTTGTTCGCCGTATCGTAATCCGTCGAAACGGTCTCCGGATTGCAGTTTACCATTATCGCTTCGTAACCTTCGCTCTTTATGGTAAACGCCGCATGTACGCAGCAATAATCAAATTCTATACCCTGCCCGATACGGTTCGGGCCGCCGCCAAGCACCATAATTTTAGGTCTATCGGATACCGGCACTCTGTCGGGGCCGTTGTAGGTTGAATAATAATACGATGCGTTTTCAACGCCGCTTACCGGCACATAATCCCAGTGTTGCACGACATTGATGGCAGTCCGCTGAGTTCGTATCGCCTCCTCGGTTACGCCCGTTATGCGCGCAAGATACCTATCGGAAAATCCGTCCTTTTTTGCTCTTTCGAGCAATTCTGACGGTATCGTCTGGCCTTTATATTTGAGTATCTCCTCTTCAAGTTCGACCAGCTCTTTCATCTGCTGGATAAACCACGGCTTGATGTGTGTCTTCTCGTGCAGCGCCTGCACATCCGCCCCTTTTCGCAGCGCCTCATACATTACAAACTGCCGCTCGCTCGTCGGCGTGGAAAGCAGCCGCATAAGCGCATCGAGGTCCACACTGTTGAAATCCTTCGCGAAACCGAGGCCGTAACGCCCTATTTCAAGCGAGCGCACCGCTTTCTGCAGGGCTTCTTTATACGTCTTGCCGATGCTCATCACCTCGCCGACGGAACGCATCTGTGTGCCAAGCTCATCCTTGACTCCCTCGAATTTCTCAAATCCCCATCGCGGGAATTTCACAACCATGTAGTCGCCCGACGGTGTATACCTGTCGAGCGTCCCGTCCCTCCAGTATGGGATTTCGTCAAGCGTAAGGCCGCACGCAAGCATTGAAGAAATAAGGGCGATCGGAAACCCGGTCGCTTTGGACGCAAGCGCGGAAGACCGGGATGTTCGGGGATTTATTTCGATCACCACCACTCTTCCGGTTTTCGGATCGTGCGCGAACTGTACATTGGTTCCACCGATAACCTGTATCTTTTCAACTATCGAATATGCGTACTTCTGCAATCGCTTCTGCAAATCCTCATGAATTGTCAGCATCGGGGCGACGCAGTACGAATCGCCGGTGTGGATACCCATTGCGTCAACGTTTTCTATAAAGCACACCGTGATCATTTTGTTTGTCGAATCGCGGACGACTTCAAGCTCGAGCTCTTCCCATCCCAGCACCGACTCTTCAATCAGGACCTGGCCGATCATGCTCGCGGCCAGCCCCCGCGCAGCCACCGTCATCAATTCCTCCCGGTTGTACACGAGACCGCCCCCTGTACCGCCAAGGGTGTACGCCGGCCGTACTACAACCGGATATCCCAGATCGTCGGCAATCGCCTTCGCCTCGTCAACGCTGAACGCGGGACGGCTTTTCGGCATCTCTATACCGAGCTGATCCATTGTTTCTTTAAAGGCGATTCTGTCCTCTCCGCGTTTGATGGCATCGGCCTCAACGCCGATTATTTTGACATTGTATTTTGCAAGTATGCCGCTTTTAGCCAGCTCGGAAGAAAGGTTCAATCCTGTCTGGCCGCCGAGATTCGGCAGCAGGGCATCCGGGCGTTCCTTGTCTATAATCTGCTCGATCGTATCGATATTCATCGGCTCGATATACGTGGCATCGGCCATCCCCGGATCGGTCATAATTGTCGCAGGATTGGAATTTACGAGGACTATTTTATAGCCCAGCTTTCGCAGGGCTTTGCAGGCCTGGGTGCCCGAATAATCGAACTCACAGGCCTGCCCTATCACAATTGGGCCGGAACCCAGTATCATTATTTTATGTATGTCGTCACGTTTAGGCATGAACGATCTCCACTATCATATCTTTTTTAATGTTTTTATTGGAGGTAATAAACACGAGCAAAAATGTCCGTGTCAACAAGAATATTTTTTATCAACGGTAAAAGTACTGTGAACGGAACTACGTACGCGGAAAAGATATTCGGAACAGCGTTCCATGCGATGTATCGAGCTCGATACCGCCATTGAGCTGCGTTGTCAATGAATTTACCAGAAGCATACCGAGCGATTCCATTTGCGTGTAATCGACATCGGCCGGAAAGCCGATTCCGTCATCCTCCACCTCAAGAATGCACATACCCGAATCCGGATGATTATTCATTCGCACGCCAATTACGCCCGACCTGCCGCCAGGAAACGCATACTTGAGCGAGTTGGTAACCAGTTCGTTAATAATAAGCCCGCACGGAATCGCCGTATTGATATCGAGCTGCACATTTTCAACGTCGACAATGAGATTCACGGTGCCAATACAGTACGACCTGAACAGGCTCGTCGCCAGGCTCTCGATATACTCCCGGCAATTAATGCCCGCGAGGTCTTTCGATCGATACAACTTTTCATGCACAAGCGCCATCGACTTGACGCGGTTCTGGCTTTCAGTAAAGACCGTAAGCGTTTCGGGGTTTTTTATTTTAGCCGCTTGCAGATTGAGCAGACTCGAGATAATCTGCATGTTGTTCTTCACTCGATGGTGTATCTCTTTCAGCAGCACCTCTTTTTCATTGAGCGAATTTCGCACCTGCTCCTCTATCGTTTTTCTGTCAGTGATATCCGTATAGATTCCCATCATCCGGAGAGACTTTCCGTCTGGAGAGCGCTCTATGACGCGGCCCCGTACAAGGAACCATCGATATATTTTTTCGCGGGTTATCGCACGGTATTCCACCTGATACATGCCGGTAGCGCCGTTCAGATGCTCCACAAGAGATTGAATAACCATGGCGCGATCGACGGGATGCATGGCGCCGAAATTTTTACTTGCGTGCAGTTCGGAATAATCGCACGAAATGCGTGTAATGCTTTTTTTTATCATATATTTTTGCTGCTCTATTCTGACACTGTAAAGCAGTTCGCCTTTTTGGAAATCCCAGTCCCAGTACCCATAGTTGCTGGCATCCAGTATCATGCGGAGACGCGCTTCGTTTTCATGAAGCGACTCTTCGGCCCGCACACGCGCGATGACGCCGCCGACCTGCGCGGCAATGGCTTCGAGAACACTGCGGATGCACAGCGGAATATTCTCCATGCTATGCGACGCAAGGTTAAGCGATGCGGCTATTGCGCCTTCATTCATCACGGGTATGATGGCAACGCCGCGAATCCCCGCATCGTTTCGTAAATGCTCCACATCCTCCGTGGAGAGCTCATCAAATGAATATATCGCTTCATTCCGGGCCAGCACACGCTCCCGTAACACGGAATTCTGAAGTTCCCGCATCAGCGAAACATGCGCCTCGGAAAATCCCCTGTGACAGACAGGCTGTATGCGCATTTCGGCGTCATCGATAAGGTATACCCCGCCGCAATCGATGCCATCCACCCTCAATGCCGCGTCGAGCGCCTGATTAAGCGCATCATGTAAATTGCTTGTTGAGCTTAAACCGACGGCAAGGTCGCGCTGAATAATCAGGAAATTTTCAGATTGTGTGCGCTCTGTTATATCGCTCGCGGAAGCGAGCATGGCGTTATTTCCCGCATAATGAATGAATGTCGCGCTGAAATCAATCCATCGCACCTTTCCGCTTTTCGTAATAATTTTTATTTCATAACGGGAAGGGGCATATTTGCTGCGCTGACGCGCAAAACCACGCTGGCGAACAATATCAGCAAAATCAGGATGCACAATAGCCCAGAACGATATGTCCTTCAAATCTTCAGGCGTGTATCCGGTTATATGCGTAAATGCGGGATTGACATAGACGTAACGTGTTCCCTGTATTATCATCAGCGCCGTTGCCGTGCTTTCCGCGAATGCGCGGAATTTTTCTTCGCTGCGGCGCAACTCCTCTTCATGGATTTTTCTCTCGTCGATGCTCTGTGCAATACCGACATAGAGAGAGCGCCCATCCTTATCGCGCATCATCGATCCGCTGGATGTATGCCA
Organism: Spirochaetia bacterium UBA5368; assembly: GCA_002407865.1. Lineage (GTDB taxonomy): Bacteria > Spirochaetota > UBA4802 > UBA4802 > UBA5368 > UBA5368. Next base: position 13,105 of record DHPI01000045.1, on the reverse strand, counting down.
TACCCATGCGCCGTTTTTATGCAATACCCGATATTCGATCCCACGCGCGGAATTTCCCGTCGACAAAACCGTCGCAAGGAAATCTCGGCAACGCCTGATATCGTCTTCATGCACAAACAGCTCGAACGACCGTCCCACGACCTCATCGACAGGATGGCCAAGGTATTTCGTCCATGCCGGCGACAGGAATAAAAAAATGCCCGCGTCATTCAGCACGTATATTATTTCGTTCGCGTTTTCGTCAATCGTACGAAATCTGCTCTCGCTTTCGGCAAGCAGCACATTGGCCTCAACAAGTTCTTTCTGCGCCGCGACCATCTCCTCGTTCATCGCCTCCAGCTCTTCATTGGCAACGCGCAGATCTTCGTTGACGGCCTCAAGCCCCTTCTTCTTGCTACGTGTTTCATCCCCGGCGCCATGCGGCTGCGACAGTATGGTACTATCAGTGAATACATGATCATGTTTGTTTTTAACATTGCTATCACACACAATTTTTCTCCATACTGGACATGGCTGCGCATAGACTGGATTGTTTACCAGCGGAATGGATTACGTGCCGGATAATAATCGCTCACATGCAAAATGCTTAAAAAAAGAAAGAATATGCACCAATCCATCCTCCCTAGTAAATTTTAGTATAAAAAAACCGTTTTCACGAATTATTTTGCGATAAAAAATCTACAATTTTTTAAGGAAAGATACGACACTGTCAGGAATGCGCAACGGGGAACCACTGCCGCCCACGCGGGGATCCCCTGTCATCATAGAGTGTATGTTCGGTTGCGCCGCTGTAATTTACTGCTTTATTATCGACTTAATCGTATTGAGCACATCCGCGGGAAATACGACCATTTTACTGTTTTGCGAATTTCCAAGCGTGACAAGGCCCTTTACATATTCCTGCCCGATCAGATACGCGACAGGATCACCGCCGCTCGCGGTAAGCGACGCAGCAACCATCGTAATGGCCTTCGCTTCCGCCTCGGCAAGCCGCTCCCTCGCCTCTGCGTCCCTCAAAGCCGACTCCTTTCTCGCTTCGGCCTCGAGTATCTGGGCGCGCTTGAATCCTTCGGCCTTCTTTTCCTGCGCTTCCTTCTGCGCCTCGGCCTCAAGCACCGTCGCCCGTCGCTCTCGCTCGGCCTTCATCTGAAGGGCCATTGCCTGCTGAAGATCGGCGGGCGGCACGATATCCTTTATCTCCACGCGCGTAATCTTTGTCCCCCATGAATCGGTGGCATCGTCGAGCACATGCAGCAGCTCGGCATTGATCTTTTCACGCGACGAGAGCGACTGGTCAAGGGTCAATTTCCCCATGATCGAGCGCAGCGTCGTCAGGGCCAGGTTCGATATTGCCCACTGCAGGTCCTGAATGCCGTAATATGATTTATACGGATCGAGGATTTTATAAAAGACGACTCCATCGACTTTGACGGAAGCATTGTCCTCGGTAATGATGCCCTGCGGAGGAAGATCGAGCACCTGTTCGCGTATATCGATTTTCGTGCTTATCCTCGAAAACAGCGGATTGATGAAATTCAATCCGGGATTGAGCGTACCGGCGTATTTCCCGAAACGCTCGACAACCCAGTTCTCGGCCTGTGGTACAATCCGCACCCCCTTGAAAATAAGAAACACAACAAGAAACGCCAGCGCCAGAATCAGAAATGACATATGCAACTCCCACCTTTTTTATAAATTTTTTTCCACAATAAGCTTGATGCCGCGGGCTTCCCTGACAATGACCTCCTCGCCGACGGCGATATCCGTCTCGGACTCGGATTGCCAGACCTTTATTCCGTGAAATGAATCATAAAGCTCGACCCTGCCGGGAATCCCAGGCATTATGCGCTCAATAACACGCCCCCGCAATCCTGTCAATGTCGGGTCACGAGTGTCGTCCGCCTCGTTTTTCCAAAATCTCTTTTTTAAAAGAAGATGCCAGACCGACAGAAATGCGAGCGATGCCGTTAAAAAAATCAGCCACTGCGCTTCGGGATGCAATCCCTGAAAAATAAGCACACTGCAGGCCGAAATGACCGCACCAAGGCCGAACCAGAACAGCACAAAACCCGGCACGATTATTTCAAGTCCCATGAGTATCAAGCCAACGGAAAGCCATCCAAAAAATGATAATCCCATACAAAACTCCTGATATTAATGACACGGCAAGCATACTGCGACGAAAGCTGAAAGTCAAACATCGATCTGCGCTCTCGCGTAATTATATTATTCCACAGCCTGGATCACATCCAGTATAACCGCGCTGAGTTCTTCTATTCTATACGGTTTTGTAATAACTCCGCAGAATCCATATTGCCGGTAATTGGCCAGCACCGGGTCGTTTGAATATCCGCTTGAAACGATTGCCCTGACAGCCGGATCAAGCGCGCGAAGCTTTATTATCGCCTCGGAGCCCCCCATCCCGCCGGGAATCGTGAGATCCATTATTACCGCCTCGACCGGGCATGCATGCTTTTTCATATCAGTATAGATCTCGATAAGTTCCTTTCCGTCATGCGCAGTTATGACGCTATAGCCCAGGTATTTGAGCATGGCGGTAACCGATTTTAGAATGGCGTCATCATCATCCATGATTACAACAAGGCCTTTACCGCCTTTAACACCGTTGCGCGGTGACGCGCTTTCCGCCGCGACAGTATCGGCCGCCGGAAGATACACATGGAAGGTTGTCCCCTTGCCCTCCGTTGATTCAAGATCGATATGCCCTTCGTGTTTTTGAACTATTGAATACACTATTGAAAGCCCAAGGCCGCTGCCTTTCGCCCTGGTCGTAAAATAGGGGTCGAATATTTTATGTATATTATCGACGTGTATTCCCACGCCACGGTCCCGTATGGATATATGCACATAGTTTCCGCTTTCAGGAAACGCCGGACGCACCGACAGGCCGGCCGCCTGGGAAACTGTTACATTCTCGGCGCTTATCTCGATAACGCCTCCCTCGGGCATCGCCTGGTCGGCATTCAAAACAAGATTGTGTATCACCTGGCTTATCTGACCCTCATCGACGTTGACGGGCCACAGATCGTCGGATATTGCAAACGAACAGCGCACATTCGATCCCCGAAGCACAAAATTCGCCGTGTCCCGAAGCAACGATTGTATCGACGCTGCCCTGCGCACCGGTGCGCCGCCCCTTGAAAATGTCAGCAATTGCTGGGTAAGGTCTTTTGCCCTGAGACCGGCGGTTTCAGCGTCGGTCAGCAGGCTGTATTCCTCCTCGTTCTGCTGCATTGCCATCTTCGCAAGCGATATATTGCCAAGCATCCCCATGAGAATATTGTTAAAATCATGGGCAATACCGCCCGCAAGAACGCCTATCGATTCAAGCTTTTGCGCGCGCCGAAGCTCTTCCTCCATTCTGCTTTTCTCGGTTATATCCCTGAACACGAGCACCACGCCGATCACATTGCTTTTTCTGTCCATTATGGGCGCCCCGTTGTCGGCAATGAACCGCTCGGCGCCATCCCGCGCAACAAGTATGGTATGATTCGACATCTCTACGACATCGCCGCCATCAATGATCATCGTTACCGGATTGGGGCGCCTTTCGCGGGTTTTTTCGTGAATAATCACGAATACATCCTCAACGGGCCTGCCAACAGCTTCGTCACTGCTCCATCCCGTCAATTGCTCGGCAACACGATTGATAAGCGCTATCCTGCCGTGCATATCTGTGGTAATAACGCCGTCGCCGATAGATCGCAGGGTCACCGAAAGCCGCTCCTTCTCTTCCGCAATTTTCGCTTCGGCGCGCTTGCGCTCGGACATGTCGATGCCTGATGTAATTACGCATTTTCTGCCGCCGATTGTCACGATATCCGCGGAGATAAGACCGGTTCGGAATTCCCCCGATTTCGCTCTGAAATCGCATTCGAGGTTCCTCACCGAGCCGTCACGAAGGATGCCCCGCATCAGGCGTTTTCTGTCTTCACTATTGCGAAATATCTTTAAATCAAATACGGTACGATGTAGAAATTCGTCCCGCGTATAGCCGCCTAATTCCAGCATAGTATCATTTACGTCAATATATTCCCCATTTTCAAGGAAGTTTATCGTCATCGCAACAGGGCTGGAATGAAACGCCTTGTTGAATTTTTCTTCGGAAAGCATAAGCGATTCTTCCGCCCGCTTTCTTTCGCTGATATCGGAATTTGTCCCGATCATTCGTAGCGGCTTTCCGTTTTCGTCCCTCTGAATTATCTTTCCCCTGTCGAGTATCCACTTGTACTCGCCATTTTTGCAGCATTTGCGATGTTCGGTTTTGTAGTATGGAGTTTCTCCCTTTAGATGCTGCATAAATGCGTCGTACACTATTTTCCGGTCATCTGGATGAAGCATTTGCCGCCATATCTTGAGAGGATCTTCGGCGTATACCGAATCATTTTCGTTATATCCATATAGTTCGAGCAAATGATCGGAGAAATGGATTTTTCCCGCCCGAATGTCCCATTCCCAGACGCTGTCGCCGCTGCCCTCAAGCGCAAACTGCCACATCTGCTCGCTTTGCTTCAACTCCTCTTCAACTGCTTTTCTTCGCGTAATATCCCTGAGACTGCCGGAAACGCCTTCGACCGATCCGTTTTCATTGCGAATAATTCTTGCGTTATCC
>DHPI01000045.1:471-8338 GCA_002407865.1 Spirochaetia bacterium UBA5368 | reverse complement strand
GAATAATTCTTGCGTTATCCTCCATCCAGTGGGGATTTCCCTGCGCATCGCATATTCTGAATGCGGATGGAACCTCTTCTCCGGTCGTCATCAATTTGGCGAAATCACGGAGTAACGACTCGCGATCGTCGTGACAGACAATCCGCATAAAATAGCTATTAATCAGTTCTTGCTGCGTATATCCGTACTGCGATATATGGGGGCTTACATACGTAATAATGCCGGCGGTATCGAGACGATATATAACATCGTTGGTATTTTCCAGGAGAAACCTGTACCGCTCCTCGCTTTTTCGCAGCTCGTTTTCAACCCCCATGCGTCGCGTTATTTCCCTCAACAATTCGTGCGTTTGCCGCATATCGTGAGCGGTGGCAACAATGCCGATGATTTCACCGTTTTTGTCCTTTATCGGAGACAGCGATATTTCCACCGGAAAGGACCCGCCGCCCTTCCATATAAAATTAACTGCGCATTGTTCCTCTTTTTCTCCCGACGCGACAGACGCAATCGCCTCGCGTATAATTTCCGGTTCGTCGGTTATGATTTCCAGCGAAGCGCCTACAAGATTCTTTTTCTGCCGTACTATGTTTTCTGCACATCTGTTCATTTTTACGATCGTTCCATCCGTTTGCACCAGGAAAACCATGTCGGTAACGCGAGAGAGAATTTCGTCCGCGGCGACCCTCGGCGTCAGCACCATGAGCCTGTAGCGTGTAATCGCGTACCATATGCTAAACACCCAGATCACGACAATAATCGGAACGATCGGTGGTACATATTCATGGTGCGTCACCGGAAGCACTATGCCCGTCATACCGCCCGCCAGTATTGTTATGGAAAAAGAGATGAGAATGATCCCGGACTGTTTGCGCAGCCGCACGGATGCAGTGGCGCTACGCCATAGCAGCAGAACAATTATGCATCCAGAAAGATACGCGAGGAAATAAGCCGCAAACACCCAATACCATAGAGAACCAAGGGAATACACCGGCCGCCATCCAAACCAGTTGATAGAGAAATCCGCGATAATAGCCGTTTTGCAAATGAATGTCAGCGCCGTCAGCAAAAGCGGCGGAGCATACAGCAACGGCCATGCGAACCGTGCGCCTGGAAATTTATTCTTCCCCGTAAGTACAAGAAAAAAATGCAGCATTAATGCCGGGGTCGCATACCAGCCCACGGCGAAATACTTATACCAGAACCAGCATTGCTCTTTCGATTGCGAATTATAAAATAGTGTAATGCCGAACGACCAGATGGCGAGGCTTGTACAGACCAAAAAAAACACCCTGTTGAGATGAGACTTTCTGTCAAGCAGTACAACGTATATGCCAATGGCGCAATATATGCAGAATACGCCGAAGGAAAAAAAGGACAGGATATTAATAGTTACTGACATCACAGATGATCGGTTATTGAGTTACGCATAATATCCATAGTACGCATATATTATCAATCAAATTATTATATAATCAGATCGAACCATTCAAAATGCGCACAAAGGAAAAGACGATTCTTCGCATTTATCGACAGCATTATGTCAGCACAGTATCCGGCAGTTCGTTTGTATCGTCTTTTTTGATAGGAAAGTGGCGGGCAAGCTCTTCGCCGCATCTGGAAATAACGGTACAGACTGACGTACCCGGATTGTGGCTCTTGATTCCGCGTGTAAGCTCCAGCGCCATTGTGCTCCAGACATCAGGCGCAATATGCGCGTTGATGCCCCTGTCGCCGAGCATCCATACCCTGTGCTCAAGCAACGATATGAATATCAATACACCCGTTTCATCACGCGTTTTATAGAGCCCCTTTTCGTAAAAAGCGCGGATTGCGCGTTCACGAACGGCCTCCTCCACCCTCGCTTTTCCGACAAAAAATAATTTAAACCTTTTCGCGGCGCGCAGCAGATAATGAAGCGGGAAATACAGCACAAACACGAGCGGGATATACGTCCACAGCGAAACGTAGTCTATGACATCCCTCATACCGTTCGCGGTCAGCCAATTCGATGAATACGACCATTGCGACATCGCGTAATATACCGCGGCAGCGATTATTTCCAGCGCAAGAGCGCCAAGCGCCGCGCAAATTACGGAGCCCAAAATGGCCGCTTCACGATATGAATCGCTTTCATCGACTACCATTATCGCGATTTCACCGGACGTTTTTTTCTCGGCATTTTCTATGGCTTTTGTAATTGCTTCTTGTTCGGCGCCGGTGAAAAAATTTTCAGCTTTTGTTTTCATCGATTTCTCCTTTTACCAGCTTCCCGACGCGCCACCGCCGCCGAATGATCCGCCTCCTCCAGAAAATCCGCCGCCGCTGAATCCGCCCCCCGAAAAACCGCCAAACCCTCCGCCGGAGAACCCCCTGCCGCCAATGCCAGAAATAAGGCTTACGATCATTCCAAGCGCAAATCCCACAACTGCAAGGATAGCAAGAATTGCAAGGGATGCTCCCGGGAAAGCAATAAGCGCAAGAATCGGCAGGCCTATCGCGCCGGCAACACCGCCGAAAATCTTTTTTATTCCGCCGAGAATCGAGCTAACGATGTACAAAATTATCGCGAAGGTCACTGCCGGTGATCCCTGTTTTTCCCCTTTTTCATCATGCGCCTCGGCGGCATATTCACCCCGCACAGTCGCGATTATCGCGCCGACCCCCGCTTTAATCCCGCCGTCGAAATCACCCTGCTTGAATTGCGGCACAATCTCATTTCTGATTATCCGTCCCGACATAAGGTCGGTAAGTTTGCCCTCAAGTCCGCGCCCCACCTCGATACGCACCTTTCTGTCGTCGCGTGCAACGAGCAAAATCACTCCATTATCGATTTTCTGCTGACCGATTTTCCACGACTCGGCCACCTTTATTGAGTATTCTTCCAGAACCTCGCCTTCGAGTGACGGAATGGTAAGCACCACAATCTGCGTCGAGTCGGTTTTCTCCAACTCCGCAAGATTTATTTCCAGCATATTCACCGTGTCCGGCCTCATCATGCCGGCATAATCGTTCACGTGCGCTTTCAGGGGCGGCACATCGAGCGCAAAAAGCAGCGCCGGCAACAACGGTACAATGGCGCACAGCAGGCATAGTAAAATTTTCTTCATATTCAAAACTGTATTTTCGGCGCCGCCTTCGCTGTCTCTTCAGCCTTAAACGGCTCTTTTCTCTGGAGGTGCAGTAACAGCGAATTGGTGACCGAATTGGGGAATATGCGTATGCTCGTATTGAAATCCTGAACGGCCTTATTATAGCGTACGCGCGCAACGTTTATCCTGTTTTCAGTGCCCTCAAGCTGATTCTGCAAATCCATGAAATTCTGGTTCGCCTTGAGATCGGGATACCGCTCAACCACAACCATAAGCCGCTGCAACGCCCCCGAAAGTTCTCCCTGCGCCTGCTGAAATTTCGTTATGCTGGCAGGATCGTTTAGCAAATCCTTCGACATCTGTACGGAACCGACCCTTGCCCTTGCTTCAGTAACCGCGGTCAGCGTGTCCTTTTCATGTTTCGCATACCCCTTTACCACTTCAACGAGGTTCGGAACGAGGTCCCCCCGCCGCTGATAGGCCGCTTCCACATCGCCCCATGCCGCAAACACCGCTTCTTCGCCGGCCTGCATTGTATTGTAACCGCACCCCGAAAACGCCGTTGCGCACACAAGCGCGAATATAACCGCTGTCAATTTCTTCATGCTTCCTCCGGATCACTGTATCGATTGTAAACCAAACGGCCGCACGTCGCCGTCCTGAAGGCACCATCACATTATCATCGCGATTTTTTTCATTTGATAAATAGTTTCACCATCATCGATTGACGCTCGTTTATACGCCCGTTGTTTTCTTTTGTCAAATCATTTGTTGCCTCACACCGCGTCTTTGAACCCGGCAAGCTGCTCAATTTAATTTTTATGACAAAAGTTATTGACTTTCTGTATGTCATTATTATGTATTAATGTAATATTTTTTAGCCCATATCACTACCAAGGATGAACGCCATGAAGCACAACAGGGATGCGGCGCCATATTCCTCGTTCGAAAGAATATTCAACCCCAGGAAACTCGCGATAGTCGGCGTTACGACAACGGGCTTCGGGTTCGGCAGGGGTATACTCCATTCAATTTTGGCAATGGGATACGACGGCGAGATTTATCCGGTCAACCCGAAGGGTGGCGAATGCAACGGAATTCCCATTTACCGGGAAATCGACGACATCCCCGGAGATATCGATTTTGCAATAATCGCGCTGCCCGCCGGCCTTTTCCCCGACGCTCTCGAAAAATGCCGGCAAAAAAACGCTGCCGGCGCGGAAATCCTCTCGGCCGGATTCAAGGAAACCGGCACTCCAGAGGGTATCGAGCTTGAAGCGCGAGTCAGGGAAATCGCGTCGCGCGGCATCCGTGTCATCGGGCCAAACTGCTTCGGCATCTACTGCCCCGAAAGCGGCATCACCCTGCTGCCGGGACCGGAGTTGTCGAGAAAAAGCGGCCCCGTGGCGTTTCTTTCACAGAGCGGCGGCATGACCATCGACTTTGCTCACCTGGGGCAATGGATGGGCATACATTTCAGCAAAATGATAAGCTTCGGCAACGGCGCCGATCTCCGTGAAACCGAAATGCTCCGCTATCTTGGCGATGACCCGCTCACAGGCGTCATTGCCATGTATGTCGAAGGCGTTCACAATGGGCGGGAATTTTTCAGTACGCTAAGCGAGGTATCATCGAAGAAGCCGGTAATATTACTGAAGGGCGGACTTTCAGACGCGGGGCAGCGCGCCGTGGCCAGCCACACTGCGTCGCTTGGCGGCTCGCGAACAATCTGGGAATCGGTACTACGTCAATGCAACGCGATCCAGGCCAGCGATCTTAACGACATTGCCGACACCTGCCTTGCGTTTTGCACACTTCTCCGAAGGCCGTATCACGGCATCGCGCTTGTCGGCGGCGGGGGAGCGCTCGGCGTCGCAGCCGCCGATATCGCCGAGAATTTCGGGCTGTCCATTCCCGCATTGCGCGACGATATCCAGTCACAGATTGAATCGCTGCTGCCCAGACCCGGCTCGAGCGCGGCAAATCCCGTCGATGTGGCAAATCCCTATGTGGCCCCGGAAATTCTCAATAAAGTGCTGACACTCGCGGCACACGACAGCGCCATTGACATTATCATTCTTGTACAATTGCTGTACCATTATAAGGCGTTGCTTCGCATGGCGGGTGCGGCGCGTTTGCGCGATATCGTACCGACCGTCCAATTAATCGACGCGGTCGATTCCGCGATAAAAGAATGCGGCAAGCCCGTTGTCATGGTGCTGCCGAACCCGAAGCAGGATACCAATTCCATTGAAATCGAGGAAATAATCCGCGAGGTGCGCGAAGAATGCATTCAGCGGGGAATTCCCGTCTACGCTGATATGGCAAATTCAATCCGCGCGATTGGAAACGTATCCAGGTATTGCGCTCGAAGGGAAAGCCGGTCTGCGTGCTGCGCTTCCGCCGCGCAATAATTACTGTCGCGTTATGCGCTTCGCGAGCGCGACGCTGACGCCAACCACACGGCAATCGCTGAAAGGAGCGCGATGCCGGGCCATCCGGCAGAGGACAGCACCGACACATGCAGCGCTGACGGCTTTCCCGTAGCAACGATGGGAATTGCCAAAAGGATTCCCATAATCGCCTCGCCCGTTATCAGCCCCGACGCCAGCAAAATGCCGGCTTTAGTATCCGAGGCGGCATCCCCTGCGCCGCGCCATTTGCCGGCAAGCAGTGAAATCACGCCTCCCGCCATTATGACGAAATCAAGCTCGAATGGAAGATACAAGCCTACCGCCACGGCAAGCACGGGCGCCCGGAACGCGGCATTTTTCCTTTTAAGTATCGTATCGACAATAATTATAAGGATGCCAATAACGACACCGCCCATAATCATATCCATCGGAAGGCTGCCGCCGAAAACGCCCTGCGCAACACTCTGCATCAGGGTCGCCTGCGGCGCGGCAAGCGATTGCGGATGGGATACCGTCTTCGGCCCGAATCCATACGCAACATTCTATAGATTTAGAACCGGCCCCATTACCAGCGAGGCTGCAAGCACACCAACAATCTGCATTACCTGCTGCTTTACCGGCGTGGCGCCGAGCACATGCCCCGCCTTTAAATCCTGCATGGTATCTCCCGCTATCGACGCTGCGCACGCGACCACCGAACCGATGAGTATCGCCGAGGCGGGACCAATTGCGGAATGTGCTCCCATAAAAATGGAGAGCAAAAGCGCCGACACAAGGATGGTTGCCACCGTCACTCCCGAAACGGGATTGTTCGAGCTTCCCACCAGCCCCGCCATGTATCCCGCGACCGCGGCAAAGAGGAATCCGCCGACGCACATTATTACCAGCATGAATATCGAAATCGGCGCAGAATGAATTTCGCGAACATAGATATAACCGATCGGGACAAGCACCACAACGGTCAGCGCCACAATCCACGTAAACCGCATATCCTTCTCGGTCCTGATTGTTGTACTCCGTTCCCCGCCGAAATTTTTCAGCATTCTCGCCCCGTCGGTGATCACCGTCGCAAGAGACGAGCGTATCGACACCAGCGCCCAGATGCCGCCAACCACCATCGCCCCCACGCCGAGAAACCGTATTTTACCGCTCCACAATGCAGATCCAATATCCGCCGCCGGAATGCCGGCGGGCGCCCCGTGTAACGCGATATACGCGGGAAGCACAATCCACCAGCTTATCGCGCCGCCGATGAATATAAGCACGGCGATATTCATGCCGACGATGTATCCCACAGAGAGCAGCGCCGGCGACAGGTTGGCGCCGAAATAGATGAATAGTTTTTCTTTGACAAGCAAAGCGCCGCTGACGACATCCTTCCATACGCCGGCGCCCGAGCCCATCAGCTTAAAGATGCCTCCGGCCGCCGCCGCCAGGGCAAGATGCCTCACCTCCGAGCCTCCTCTATCGCCGCTTTTCAGCACTTCCGCAGTCGCCACGCCTTCCGGGAACGCAAGCTTCTGCTCAATAATCAACGTGGAGCGCAGCGGAATCGTAAACAGCACGCCAAGCACGCCGCCCGACGCGGTGATGAGAACCGTTTCCCAGTAGCTGAACGACTGCCAGTATCCCATACAAATCAGCGCGGGCAGCGTAAAAATAGCGCCGCACGCCAGCGCCTCGCCCGCGGAGGCGGCCGTCTGAACAATATTGTTTTCCAGAATATTCGAACGTTTAAAAAATCCGAGAACGGCCATCGAGACGACAGCGGCGGGAATCGAGGCTGAAACGGTAAGGCCCGCGAAAAGCCCCAGATATGCGTTTGCCCCGGCAAGCAGCATCGAGAGAAGAGCTCCGAGGATCACACCCTTGACGGTAATTTCAGGAAGCACGACTGTATGCGCGATATACGGCTTGTTTTCAGTATGCATGCGATGGCTCTGACATCCGTTTTATGTTTTTCAATTTGATTTTGTATCAGCGACGAATATCATCTATCTTTGTATAATTTTGCCCGATATTCCAGGCCTTTCCGATATAGCCGCCGATAGACCAGTAGCTTCGTTCATGAGTCGCGAACAGCATAGGATTGATTTTTTTTATATCCAGCCTGCGGCCTGTCATGTATTTGTTTTCGGAGTAAACCTCGGCCACTTCGCCGATATATGCCGTATCAACCTCGAATTCCATAGTGCGTATCAGCCTGCACTCAAGATTTACCGGACATTCCTGAATCATGGGCGCAGTTTCAAGCTTTCCATAAAAAGTTTTGAAAAGGGTCGACTTATCGACAGTACCGCCCGATACGATTCCACAATAATCGGTAATCGCAACCATATCCGCCGATGGTATGTTGACGCTGAA
>DHPI01000045.1:0-366 GCA_002407865.1 Spirochaetia bacterium UBA5368 | reverse complement strand
TATGTTGACGCTGAACGTTCCGTTATGCCGTATTCCCTCCGTTGTATAATGCTGCCGGTTCAACGAAACATAGAGTATCGGCGGATCGGCATTCATTGCACCGCAAAACGCGATAACGCAATAATTTGGCTTTCCATCGACGTTTGCGCCGACAAGCGTGACAGGCATCGGATAGAGAAATGTTTTCGCACCCAACGCGGTTTTATTCATAGGCTTCCCCCTTTCACACGACACCCGTTAATATATAAAAGACACGATAGTGTATCCCTCTGTAATCGCATTTTTCAAGAAAAAGTTTTCAATATTTTTAAATTGAGAATTTTTTTGTATGGCATCCTCCTGACTGAGATATCAAAAATATATTTT
>DHPI01000013.1:20484-20715 GCA_002407865.1 Spirochaetia bacterium UBA5368 | reverse complement strand
GTATTATTGGAATGCTGCAGATCGCGGAAGATCCTGCCGCATGCATTGAATCGCCCGGCCAGTTGAAGTCGCACTACGCGCCGAAAACACCGGTGCGGATTGTCGGCGGCATTGACGAGGTTCCGCGAGCGGGTGGCATTGGCGTGCTCGCGTTCACCGGGACGCCGCGCCATACTGATTTCAGTGCTGTCGAAATACTCTCACCTTCCGGCGATCTCCGCGAAGCGGCGG
>DHPI01000013.1:18574-20326 GCA_002407865.1 Spirochaetia bacterium UBA5368 | reverse complement strand
CACAATCTGGACAGCCGTGGAGTGTCGGTAATCTACGCCGAGTCGGTGCCGGAAACCGGACTCGGTTTGGCCATCATGAACCGGCTTCGCAGGGCCGCCGCCCGGGCGGATTTGTGACCATCGGCGTATTTTATTTGACATTCACTGCAATTTCTGTATACTCAGCACCCTGATTATACAGCAGGGTAGGAATTTTTATTTCAATGAAAATAGGTTCGCAGTGGCGGCGCCATTCTGCGGCCAATGAATGCGGGATGCCTGTCCCGTTTTGCGAACCGGATTGCGCGCGACGACCGGAATACAGCACACAGGGAAGGATGATGTAAAGGGCGGGGGTGACGATGTGATCACGTTTGATTATAATTATTTTATGGCGGATGCGATCGGCAACGACCACGGAATTACGGAGCGGGATCTGCTCGGGATGAAGGATAAAGCCTCGGCGGCGCTTTCGAGAATGGAACGCGAGCGGAAGGCGGGCATGCTGGGATTTCTCGAAATTCCGTTCGATGATGATATCGTGCGCCGTATTGCCGCATTCAGGGAATCCGTTGCGGGGAAGTTCACCACCGTCGCCCTGATTGGCATTGGCGGATCGGCGCTCGGGCCGCAGGCGATTAAAAACGCGCTTGCGCATCTCTATCATAACGAGCTTTCCGACGAGCGCCGTGGCGGGGCGTGCCGGCTGTACTTTTTCGATAACGTCGATCCGTACGAAATTAACGCCCTTGCGGATATCATCGATGTTACGAAAACGCTCTTCCTCGTTATTTCGAAATCGGGCGGCACCACAGAGACAAACGCGAATTTCGCGATTTTGTTCGACATGCTCAAAAAAAAGGTCGGCGGTGATTACGTCAGGCACATTGTCGCTATTACCGATCCGGAAAGCGGAGTGCTGAGAAAAATCGCCGATATGGAAAAATTCGCGAGCTTTCCGGTGCCGCCGAACGTCGGGGGGCGGTTCTCCGTGCTGACGGCGGTGGGGCTTGTTGCGTCGGCGTTTCTTGGCATCGACATCGCCATGCTGCTGAAGGGCGCCCGCGGCGTGATGGATACATATTATGGTGTGGAGCTTTTGCGAAACGCGGCGCTGCTCGCCGCCGCGTGCCACTACCTGTTCGATACCGAAAAAGACAAGCGCATCAACGTGCTTATGCCGTATACGAGAAAGCTGTTTCTCTTTGCCGACTGGTATCGCCAGCTCTGGGCTGAATCCCTGGGAAAGAGCCGCGATATTGACGGGAAGCCGGCCGTACGCGGCCTCACGCCCGTGCCCGCCCTTGGGACGATCGACCAGCACTCGCAATTGCAGTTGTATTTAGAAGGGCCAAATGACAAGGTGATAACGTTTTTGAAACTGGATTCGTTCGATACCGACATCACGATCCCCGAGTTTTATACCGGCATCCCCGAGATGGAATACCTCTCCGGGACAAGCCTTCGCGAGCTGAACCGCTTCGAGGAATCGGCCACCGAACTGGCGCTCAAAGATGCCTCGCGGCCCAATGCGTCGCTTACCCTCCCGCGACTCGACGCAGAGAGCGTTGGCGCGCTTATCATGTTCATGGAAATGCAGACTGCGTATGCGGGATACCTGTATAACATCAATCCCTACGACCAGCCCGCCGTTGAACAGGGAAAAAAATTCACGTTCGGCTTGCTGAACCGCCCCGGCTACGAGAGTTTCCGGGAGCAGTTTGAGAGGGGTTACACGAAAACGGACAAATACGTCATATGAACATACAGCTT
>DHPI01000013.1:8389-18430 GCA_002407865.1 Spirochaetia bacterium UBA5368 | reverse complement strand
CGTTATCGTCTTCGAGGGAATAGACGGCTCGGGAAAATCAACGTTATGCGATATGCTGTATGGCCGCTGCCTGTCGCGTGGCGTTGGTTGTGTTCTGCTGCGGGAGCCGACCGACGGTGTGTGGGGCAGAAAAATCCGCGAGATTTTGAGCGGTCCGGAAACACCCGATCCCGAGGAGCAGGTGAGGCTGTTCATAATGGACAGGGAAGACGATGTGCGGCGCAATATTTTACCCGCGATGGCGGAGAAACGGCTTATTATCATGGACAGGTATTATTACTCGAACGCGGCGTATCAGGGCGCCATGGGCATCGATTCGAAGCGCGTGCTTAACGAGAACATACGGCGGGGATTTCCCGCGCCCGACCGTGTCTATTTTATTGATGTAGCGCCCGGCGAAGCGATTGCGCGCATACAACGGCGTAATGGCGCCGGCACACCGGATATCTTCGAGAAAAAGGCGTTCCTCGAATCGGTGCGCGGCGCGTATCTGGCGCTGGCGGATGAGCGCTTTGTATTTATCGATGGTGCGCGTACGCCGGGAGAAAGCATAACGACAATAATGAAAGATATCGAGGATGTGTTCGGCGCGCGATGAAAAACAGGATAATAAATATCGCGCTGAATTACGCGCTGAATTTCGTGTTTATCGGGATTCTTATTACGTCAGGTGTTTTTTTCTATTACGAGCGGTTTGGCGCGCCGTTTTTCCTTCTTTTTTTCTGCGTGCTGGTTTTCTCACTTCTGCCGCTGGTTAGTTACGCGCGTACGCTTATTGACTCCTTTATAAGCCCCGCTTCGTACAGGGACCTGTACGTGCAGACCGTGGATTCCATTCTGAACCTCCAGTCGATCGACGATATGCTGCGCGATACCTTTGACCAGGTGCTCGATCTGATCAGGGTGAAGTCGGGACTGCTGATTTTTTATTATCATGACAAAAACGAATTCAACATTTTTTACCAGAAAAACAAGAGAATGCGAACCATCCGCAAGGCGAAAATATCGCAGGACAATATTATATTCAGGGTCATCAATGGCCCCGATGACATTATCGTCAAGAGCAAGCTGAATCCGTCGATTCATTTCGAGCGGGGAATAATCGAAGAGCTGGAAAAGCTCGGCGGCGAAATCGTGGTGCCCGTCTACTTTCACGACATGTTCTTCGGGCTGATCATTGCCGGCAGCCGCACGCGCAAGTTTTCGCCTAACGAGATACGGCTGCTGAAGGTGTTTGCGTCGAAGATGGCGATCATGTCGGTGAATTCGTATTTCTTCAATGAAATTGTAAAGAAAAAGGACCTTGAAAAGGAGTACGAGCTTGCATCGAAGGTGCAGAAGAAATTTCTGCCAAAACCCGATGTGACCGTCGGCAAAATGCAGATACGGGTGTTTAACGAAACCTCGTCCCTTATGATACGCGAGTTTTTCGATGTGTTTATCAATGATGCCAGTGAGGACGATGTGAGGATTTCAGCATACCGCATACTTGGCGACATCTCAGGTACGTCGATACTCATGCCGGGCGTGCAGTCGCTTTTGCAGAGCTATGCCCGTCTTGGTTTTTCCCCCGCGAATGTCGTGACCCGTCTCAAGCGGATTGTCGGCGAAAAGAATTTTAAGGGGGAGGATATCGGATTGTTTCATGGATCTCTCCGCCAGAACGGGGAGTTTTTGTTTCGCGCCGAGGGCTACCCCGCGCCGTTTATATACAAAAAGAAAAAAGCTGTGATTCGCGCGGCATACCGCGGAAAAAAAGAGCAAATGCGCGCCGTCAAAATGGAGCCGGGGGATATTCTTCTGATCTGCTGTGACCCGTTCAGCGGTGTGCTGTCGGCGAACATGGAACACTACGGCGGCATCGTTGCCAGAAACATCTCCGTGCCGCTTGGCAAAGTGAGCGGGGCGCTCGCGAAAGACCTTTCGGAAAAAATCAAGGACGCGGACCGGGACAGGCTTCTCATACTCATTCGGATGGAGGAGCCCGCATGATCAGAAAAACGGTACACATCGCGCTCGTGATTCTGATGATAGCGCTGAACGGGGCTTTTCTGAAGCGCTCGATCGAATTTTCAAAACTCTATCCGTTCGACAGGCTTCTCGTGGGCAACACCCTCGTGTTCGGACTTGGCGGCTCGGACGCGTCGTTTCCCCGCGGCGCCAGGATTGTGGAAATAAACGGCGATGTCGCGACTCCGTCGAATGCGGTCGATCTGCTGGTGGCGCACCGGGGCGGCGGAAAAATCGAGGCGGTGGTGAAAAGCGGTGATGTTGTCTCCCAGGGTGTTTTTCCCGGCAACCAGGTCAATGTGAAAATTCTTGGCTTGCTTCTCTTTCTCCTTCTTTGCGCAGACATCCAGTTTATATGGGGAGCCGTTGTCAATATCATTCATCCCAGCCGTTATCTTGCGCAGTTGTTCGTGTATTTTACGTTTGGGTCGTGCCTTTTTAACATGGCATGCATCGATCTGTTTACGTTTAAATCATGTATCCCCCTGTTTTTTTTGTCCGGCGGCGCCCTTGGCTATATCTGTATTGTCGTCGGCTACAACCTCACGAACAGAAGCATCAGCGCCAGGGTTACGGCGGCGGTCATTGGTATCGCGACGGTGTTTGCCGCCGCTGGTTTGTTTTTTCCCGCGGCCGCCGATAGCCTTCCGCTGTATAAATTATTCGGACTGTTTCTTGTCGCCTGCGCGTTTTTTTCAATCATCACTCTCACGCTCGCGACGTTGAATAATAAAAATCTCTATATCGTGCGAAGGAATATCACACTCATCGTCTGCATGGTTTTCGGTTTTTTTGCGCCTTTTGCTGTCTTTGTTGCGTGGCTGTATGCGGATATTGGAGTGCCGCCGCATGGCATCCCGCTGCTGATGCTGATTGTCCCGCTGTGCATAGGCAACCGGCTTCTCGAATATAATTTTTTTAATGTGAAAGCGTACATGGGCACACACGCGCTGATGCTATTGCTGCTTAATGCGGGTATAACACTGGCCGCGGCGCTTACGTTGTACTATATTGACAGAGTGGCGTCACTGCCGGCCGAGATGCTGCTGATGTACGTGGTTTTCGCCCTGGTAATGATTTATCTTTTGAACATAAAAAGTATCGCGGGATTGAAAATAAGGAACGGGCTTTTCAGGGAGAGGGGCTATTACGCGAATTCCCTGCAAAACATCGCGGAGCTTGTTTCCTCTCCCGCGGAGCTGGTTATAAAGCTTGAAAGTATTTTTGCGGAGATAAAGCGCCTTACGGGAATTTCGTCCGCGAAGCTTGTGCTGTTCGAGAACCGTCCCGAAACGCCCGATACGGCGCTTGCGGAGTATATACAGTATCTTTCCCGTGATTCCGAGCCATGCAATTTTTTTACAAAAAACAGAAATATCATACTGCGTTATACGCTGATCCGGAACCGTCTTGACGAGCATAGCCTCTTTTTATTTATGCGCGAGAGAAACATCGTCATCATCGTGCCGCTGTTCAAGGGAAAGGAGGTAATGGGCGCGATAATGCTCGGCGAGAAGGCGGGCGACGATTTTTTCACCGACGAGGAAATTAATTACCTGCAGACGGTTTCGATGCAGATATACCAGCTTGTCGAGAACGACAGGCTGTTCAACGAGTATATTACGCGCCGAAGTTTCGAAAAGGAGCTCGATATCGCCTCGTTCATCCAGATGCGGCTTTTTCCAAAAAAGGCCCCCGAAAGGAAGGGGCTGCATATCGTCTTTTACACCAGGCCGTACATCAAGGTGACGGGCGATTATTTCGATTTTATCACCGTGGACAAGGACAGAACGGCGCTGGTGATCGGAGATGTTTCGGGCCATGGCCTTTCGGCGTCGATGATTCTTTCGATGACGTCGAGCATTGTGACGGCGATGCTCAGGGAGAAAAAGGGCATCGAGCGGGCGGTGCAGGAGATCAATCATTTTCTCAATTTCCGCTACAACGGTGTGGACCTCATCACGCTTTTCATCGGCGTGTTCGACAGGCGCACCCGTGAACTTGAATATATCAACGCGGGCCATTGCGCTCCGATCCTGCTGAGAAAGGGAAAGCGCGAGATGGAGGCGCTCGAAGGGCGGTCGAAAATTCTCGGGGCCGATCCCGCGGCGAATTATTTTTCATCGCGCTGCACGCTCAACAGGAACGATGAAATGGTGCTGTACACCGACGGCCTCGTCGAGATATACAACGAGTCGACAGGCGAGCAGTTCAGCGAAAAGAATGTCCAGGACATTCTCGACAGGGGCTTTGAGGGCAGCATTGATGACAAGATAAAAATGATAACCGACCAAATCGGGAGATTTGGCAATGAGGTGGTTCGAGATGACATTACCGTTATCGGTATCAAAATATTGTAGATGTACGCGCCGTGCCGCGCAGGCGTTTGCTGCCGCCGTTATCGTGCTGTCCGCGCAGGCGGGCGGCGCCGCGGAGATTGCGAACCCGTTCGATCCGTCGCTGCCGTTTCCCCAGGCAAGCGAGCTGTATGTTCCCGTCGCCCCCGCCGTGAATCCTGTGTTTTCCGACGTGAAAGACGCGGTATCGATTGGGTACCGGTATTTCGGGTATGGACAGGGCGGCCAGGCAGGGCATTTTTTCATGCTTGATGCCGCCGGCTTTTCCTTTTCATGGATGTTGATGAACGATGTCTACAGTCCCTCGCGTGACGTCATGGATAAGGCAAATACGAACCTGTTTACGGTGAACAAGGGGTTCTTTTTCAATAACACATTCGGCTTCGGGATCGGATATTCGTACGCATCGAGCGACGTACGGCAGTACGACGGCTATAGCTCGTTTACGTCGGGTTTACTGCTAAGGCCCGCGCGCTGGCTTTCGATGGGATATATGCTGAAGGATTTCAATACGCCACGCATGGACGGAGCGCGGGTGAAACGCAGGGAGCTATATTCCGCGTCCCTGCGGCCGTTTCGTGAATGGATGACCCTTACATTCGACGCGGGGCGATATCCAGGCGAAGCGTTTCACAGGGAGGATTTTTCGCTTACCTGCGCGTTGCGCGCCCCGCATGATATTTCGATTTTCGCACGGGGGGATTTCGACGGTGTGTTTTCATTCGGGGCTTCGGCGCCGATCGGATTCCAGTCGAACCAGTATTCGGCAATGGTTTTCGATTATTACGGCGCGGCTTCGGGCGACCGTGCTCCCGGCGTTTCCTCCGCCGGGATAATGTTTACCGACGAAAAATACGCGTCTTCCGTTATGGCGTCGAAGGCCTTTTTGAGTATAACTCTGCGTGAAGAAGTCAACGAGACGGAGCCTGGGAGGCTTTTCGCCGGTGCGCGGCCGTCGTTTTTCGATATGGCCGGCGCCGTACGGGAGGCCGCGGCCGATCCTGGCATCGGGGGCATACTTCTGCGTATCGATGGCTCGCCCCTGGGATTTGCGCAGACGCAGGAGCTCCGTGAAGAGCTGAATAATTTCAGAAAAAGCGGCAAAAAGGTGATCGCGTTCGTATCATCCCCCGGCAACAGCGAGTATTATCTGGCGACGGCGGCCGATACGATTTGTTGCGCGCCGAACACGATGCTCGAGCTTTCCGGACTTGCGGCTGAGGTGTATTTCTTCAAGGGCGCACTGGACAAAATCGGCGTAAAAGTAGAATCAGTATCGAAGGGCAAATATAAATCATTCAACGAACCGTTGACGCGAAACCGCATGTCCGACGAATACCGCGAAAACCTTGTTGCGCTGCTGTCCGATCTCAACGCCCAGTATGTCGACGCGATCGCGGCGGACAGAAATATCCCCCGGGAAAAAATCGACAGGCAGTTTGCGAAAGGGGGAATGATTCCCGATGAAGCGCAGCGCGAAGGGTTTGTCGACGCGGTTGCATATCCCGACGACGTGGAGAACAGCCTTGTTCGAAGCTATGACGGCATGAGACTCAAGGTGAACCTGAACGACTATGTAGCCCAGAAGAAGAAAATATACATGTGGGGGGCGCTGCCGCGCATCGCGATCGTCCATGTCGACGGTTCCATCGTGCGGGGCGAGCAGAAGGATTCCGGATTCATCGCGCCCGAAGCCATCGGCGACGAAACATTCCGAAAGGCCCTCGCCGCCGCATTCGAGGATGGTTCGGTGCGGGCAATCGTGATACGCGTCAATTCGGGCGGCGGCTCGGCGGTCGCGTCGGATTTCATGTGGCACAGCCTTGTATCCATGGGGAAAAAATACCGCAAGCCCGTAGTATTCTCCTTCGGCAACATCGCGGCGTCGGGAGGCTATTATATTGCATGTACCGGCGCCAGGATATATGCGTCGGGCGGGACGATAACCGGATCGATCGGCGTCGTTTCGGGAAAACTCTCGCTGAAGCGCCTGTTTGACAAACTGGGGATTACAAGCGATATTGTGAAGATGAGCGAGTATGCCGATATCATGTCCGTGTCGAAGGACCTGTCCGACGAGGAGCGGGCCATTTTTCAGCGGGGGGTCGATTTTACCTACGACGCCTTCACCGGGAGGGTTGCCGACGGCCGCAAAATTGAAAAAGATAAACTGCCCTCGGTCGCGGAGGGCAGGGTGTTTACGGGGAAACAGGCCGGCGATAACGGGCTTGTGGATTCCATCGGCGGCATCCTCGCGGCTGTCGAGTACGCAAAGTCGCTTTCTGGTGTTACTGGCGAATGCGAGGTGACGCATCTGCCGATGAAGAAAACCCCGCTGCTGGAGATGCTTGGCTCTGGCGTGGCTGAAGAGCGGGTATCCGAACGCATGAAACCGTTGTTGAACTCGTTCAGGGGATTGTATTTCGGCGATGAGGAATATCTCTACCTCTATCCGTTCAGGGTGGTGATAAAATAACCGCTTATTTAACGTCGCGTGTTGAAGGCCCGCGTGTTTCGCACGACGAGTCGACGATGAGGCCTTCTATATCATCGCGATATGGCTTTTTGCGCATCATATTGTTCCAGTAATTCGCGAACTGCATCACCCTGAGCAGTTTGTCTATCCGTGCGCGGTACTTACGGCTGTACTGGCGTTGGTAATCGTTCACCCAGCCGCCCGTCGGCGCCCTGCCGCCGGATGACGCCCACTCCTGCGCGTATTTCAGCACCAGCCATTCGCGGTAATCGAAGTGCGAGGGATCAAGGCGTATCAGCCTGTCTATGTCGCCGGCGCTGATGCCGTACCGCAGACCTGCGGCCGCGTGGATGTTCATTCAGGTGAAACAGTTGTTAGTCTGCGTGACTGTCAGCAGAATCTTCTCCCGCAGTTTGCCGTCGAACGAGAAATACGAGCTTACAATGAAAGGCCCCCGCAAGAGGTTGATCAGTTTTTTCAGGAAATCCCACGGTGATGAAAACGTTCTCATGTGTATGGTTGTCATGTGTGTCCATCCCCGTTATCGCGTAAAATTTTGAACTGCTGCTGATAATTCAGTGCAATCATGCGATTTGGTAAAGAATATTTTTTTCTGCATGCGTGTCTGCAGGGTAGTCGGGGATGATAAAAATAATCGCGTCGCAGGGAAAGTGCTTGCTGTCGCCGGCATTTTCTGCTCTGGTTTCCGCAGCGGGCGCGGTTGTCGCAGGGATCGCGCAACGGCGTGCCGTTATATCCTCCCTGACGGGGGCCGCCGTGAACCTGTACGTTGATAGCTGATAGAGTGATATAAAATAATGCGATTGCGCTGGATACGACATGCCGCGTGCTGTGTCGCGGCGGCGTGGGGAACGCTTTTTGCCGCATGGCCGGCGTATGCGGAGAAGCCGCTTGCGGCGATTGCCGGCATCGAATCGCGGGATCCGCGCGCCCGCGGAATTGCCGGCCTGATGGAAGAGCGTCTTGTGCGCGTGCTCGAATCGGCGGGTGTATTCGGCCTCGCGAATCCTTACATGCTGAAATCGGAGCTTGCGAAGTTCGGCTGTGTCGACGAGCGGTGCGTGCTTGCCTTCGCCCGGCGCGCCGGGTTTGATTGCCTGATTACGGGCAGGGCGGTATATATGGGTGAGTATACCGGCGTGGAGCTTTGCTGCTATGGAACCGCCGCGCCGCATAACGGGAAGCTGCTCTATCGCCGCAGCATGCGTATCCCGAATCTCTCGAATGACATGCCAGCGCAGGCGGCGGCGTATCTGTGCGAGGAACAGGCGGGCGCCTTCATCGCGCGGCTGCTGCGGGCGTACCGCAGGCCGCTTGGCATTGTCCGGATAAATACCGCGTATGTAATAAAGGATGCCCCGTCTCCGATCAATGGAAATTACACAGTGTATCGATACCGCGACGGCGCGTCCGGAGGGGATTACGCGATATGGGATACGGTCGGTGTCGTGAAATTCAGAAACAATGCCGCCGCAGGCGACGCCGCGGTTCTTCGGGAGGGCGATTTCATTCTGTATCTGTACGCTGAAAGGGCTGATTTCCTCGATGATTTTTTTTATGGGAGAAAACGCGAAATCGTGTTCGAGCGGCCGTCACTGGATGCATCGCTATATGCGGTGCTCTTTTCGGCGCCGGCGAGCGTAAGCATGCCTGTAATGGCGCCGCTTGGTTATTATGCATACGGTGATTACATGGGGCTTTCGCTCTGGGCGGTCAATTCGGCGCCGTACCTGTATCTGGGAGGCGACGGCCTGCTGCACCGTCCGAAAACCTTTCGCCGCGACAGGCGGGACGTGCCGCGCTCCGCGGTGTCGCGATATAATTTCGGCATCTACATGGCGTTGATCGGCGGGCTGCCGCTTTTTGTGGACGCGTTTGCGCACCAGTACCTCTCCGAGGCGTCCCGTTATGACGGCGTGCAACCTGTGGTTGGCAACACGATGACTGCCGCATACCTCGCGCTCGTTTCGGGCGGCGGAGGGCACTTCTATCGGGGCTCGCGGTTCTGGGGATATGTCTATTTCCACCTGGACAATCTGCTTGTATATGGGATACTGCACGAATTTGCCAGGGGTGAACGGTACAATCCCTCAACCGGGAAATATGCCGCCGGGAAGAATTCCAGGGATGCGGCGTATACGCTTCTGGGGATACTGGGTGCGGTGAAGATAACTGAGATTGTCCATGCGGTAACGATGGCAGACCGCATCCGGGCCGAGGCTGTGCGGGAGGAGCTGTTTTCCGTAGAACCGTTTCTCCGCATGTCGCCCGATATGGGCAGTACAATGGGCCTGCAATTTACGCGCCGGTTATAGAGGGAATGGATTTGCTTCATCGCAATAATTGGCATCAACGCCGTGAATTTTCATGGCGGATGTGCAAAAAAACGAGGTGTTGTTTCACGGCTGAAAAATGATGAATATGCAACGCATACGGACAATCGTTGACGGGACAATGCGGGTATTTCGTAACCGCCGCGTTGTGCGTTACGCTGTGCGCACGGCTGTACGTATGGTGTGCATCTGCATTGTGCTGGCCGCCGCGCCGCAGGCCGCGCATACCGCCGCCGATGCGGCGCAAAGCCCTGGGGATGTCGTGATTGCCGGTGAGCCGCGCGGCAATGAAGCGCTTGCCGCCTGTACGGCTGAAGCAGTTGCCGAGATTGCGCAGGCGTTCGAGCGATGCGGCCGGTTTATTCCTGTTGACAATACCGTGCTGCAGCGGGCCGCCGCTGCGTTAGGGGCGAATGCCGCGGGCAGACAGGTAACGGTTGTGGACGCGACCGCGGCGCTGAAGGCGCGACTCTGCGTCATCGTTGCCGTGTCGCAGGCGGGAAATGTTTACACGGGGGAGGCTACAATCATTCCCTTCGCAGCCGAAGACAGGGCCATGAAGCGGACCATTACTGTCAGAAGCGGGATAATGATGAACATCCCGCTGAAGCTCGCCATGTCCATAGCCTCGTTGCATGCGGGGTTACCGATACGTGCCGAGATTGTGCATACCTACGGAGGGGGTCTCTGCCGTGTCGATGCCGGGCAGTGGCACGGCCTGGCGCAGGGGAGGTGCCGCACGGGGGAATACGGGGAAATCGACGTGAAGTCTACCGGTCGGTACGATGCTGTCGTGCAAATATATTCTGGCAATACGGCGGAAGGGTCTCCGATGACGGTGCTC
>DHPI01000013.1:1996-8283 GCA_002407865.1 Spirochaetia bacterium UBA5368 | reverse complement strand
GCTCGACTATCCTCGCACACGCCCGATCGCCGCCGAAATAGACAGCCGGATCATGGAAAATACGCTGCGCAGATACGGTATGAAATCCCAGATGCCGGGCGATGACCCGGAGAAGCGTTACATCGAGGGGATATGCGTTATCAATCCGGGTGCCAACGCATGCCTTCCGGGGTACGGGGCGTTTATGGCGACGCAGTATCTCGGATTCAGGGATAGCGCTCCCGATACGGCGGGCATCGCGCTTGGCGCCTCGTCGATTACGGCGCAACTGCTGCTGCCCTCGCTTATGACAGGTTTCTCCATTCATTTTTTTCCCTGGGTGAAGGACAGCGATAAAAGCGAATCGATGAGGAATTTCCAGGGCTTTCTGTGGATGACGATCCCTTTTACCGTTACTGCGACGTACCTTGATCAGCTTGCGGTGCAGTTTTCGAAAGCGGAAGTGTTGCCGCCGTTTTTTGCGGATAAAGACGTAATGGCGGCGTTTCTTTCGGGTATTATTCCGGGGGGTGGTTTTTTTTACAAGGGGCGAAGGATTGCGGGATGGTCGTTTTATTTCAGTGAAATGATGCTGGCGGGATACGGCGTGTATTCCGCCGATCACGGCAGGCGGTCGGCCGCCGCGTTTGCGGCGCTTGGCGCGATAAAACTCTTCGAAATCGTCGATGCCTTCATCACGCGCCCGTCGTATTCGTTTTACATGCGGGAAGTGGAGCGCGGGAGCGGCGATGTCACCCTGTCTGCCGGATTCGGCATTGGAAATCCCCGTGAACCGGTAGTGTCTCTCGGAGCGGCGTTGACCTTGTAGTGTAGGGGGTCAGAGCCTTGAAGCTCCTATCCGACGTGCGCCGGTTACCGTACAACACGACATGCCCTATAGGAGCCTGTATACATAGATATTATTAAAATATTTGAGTTTTTAACCCCATTATTGTATTAAAATAGTAGGAGCAAATGGTTATAAGGGCATTCCGGACGTTAAAACGGTGTTTAAAGAACGGACGGCGTTGCAAGATAGTTCAATACAGAGGTATTATTCGAAAAAGAGCGGAATTATTATTTGACATGCGGCTGTCGCGCGAATTATTGCCAGTACAGCAACTATACCATGATTTACGGCGTTTGATTACTCGCTTTCATGATATGGCGACAGCTGGCTGACTGTACACATATACATCAATTCCGGAGGAAGACCGTGCCCGCATTAGAAAGCCCTGTGCCAAGGTGGGATACCATACAGATTCGATCCGCGGCGACGCCGAAATTATCGCCCAACGCGACTATTGTGCTTGAAAAGCGTTATCTTGCGAAAAATGAAAAGGGGGAGGTGATCGAATCCCCCGAGGACATGTTTTCACGCATCGCGAAATATATCGCGTCCGCGGATTTTCTGTACGGTAAAACCGCGGACGATGTCGCGCGCGCTGCGACGGAGTTTTACGAGGTTATGGTCGGGCTCGAGTTCATGCCGAACAGCCCCACGCTCATGAATGCCGGCAGGCCCCTCGGCCAGCTGGCGGCATGCTTTGTGCTGCCCGTTGAAGACTCGATGGACGGTATTTTCGATTCCATAAAAAACATGGCGCTTATACACAAGAGCGGCGGCGGAACCGGTTTTTCATTTTCGCGTCTTCGCCCGAAAAACGACATGGTGCGGTCGACGGCAGGGGTATCCAGCGGGCCGGTATCGTTTATGCGGATTTTTAACACCGCGACAGAAACCGTAAAACAGGGCGGTACGCGGCGCGGGGCGAACATGGCGATACTCGACGTGACCCACCCCGATATACTCGAGTTTATTACGGCGAAGGAGGATTCGACCAGCCTTACAAACTTCAATATCTCGGTGGCGCTTACCGACTCGTTTATGAAGGCCGTTGAAAACGATGAGGACTACGATCTCGTCAATCCGCGCACTGGAGCGCCGGTGTGGCGCCTGAGCGCCCGGGAGGTGTTTGCGCTCATCGTGAAAAAGGCGTGGCAGAACGGCGAGCCCGGCATTGTGTTTATCGATACAATCAACGAGCATAATCCGCTAAAAAAAATCGGGCGCATCGAAAGCACCAATCCCTGTGTCGCCGGCGACACGTGGGTGCATACCGATAACGGGCCCAGCAAAGCCGTCGAGCTGACAGGAAAGCCGTTCATGGCGCGAATTGACGGGAAGGGTTTTGCCTCGGCGCGCGAAGGATTTTTCAAAACTGCCACGAAACAGGTATATCGCGTAAAAACGACGGAGGGTTTTACCATTCGCGTGACATTCGATCACCCGGTGCTGTGTGTGCGTAAAAAGACGCGATATTCCCTTGAGACGGTTTGGAAAGCTGCGGGCGATTTGCGGTCGGGCGATTCGGTGGTGCTCAACGATCATCGTAATAATTCCCAATGGCCCGGGAAGGGGGGCCGGGAAGAGGGATATCTGCTTGGTCTGCGTATCGGTAATGGGACGCTTATACAGGATAAAGCGGTCATTCCCGTCTGGATGGAAGAGAGGCACGAAGGAATTATGGAGGAGGCGCTGGAAAAGACATCGAGTGATTTTTATTCGGGATTTCTGAGGGGCTTTTTTGATACAGGCGGGTCGGTTCAGGGTTCGATGCGTAAGGGCGCGTCCATCGGGCTGTCGCAGTCCAATCTGGAAAGACTTGAAGCGTTGCAGAGAATGCTTCTCAGGCTTGGAATTGTCTCAAAGATCGTAAGGGGGCGCCGTAAAAAGTGGGTTACACTGCTTCCTGATGGCAGGGAAAATCAAAAAGCCTATTCGACCAGGGCCCGACACGAACTGATTATTTCAGGAGAGAACATTCAGAGGTTTGCTGATGTCGTAGGATTTTCGCACGGGAAAAAGAAGGCGAAGCTTGCATCCACATTGGAATTGTACAAGAGAAGACTCAACAGGGAGAGGTTTATTGCGCGGGTCGAGTCAATTGCACCTGATACAGTGGAAGATGTGTACGATGTCCGTATTCCGGGAGCGCACCTGTTCGACGCAAATGGTGTAAAGGTGCATAACTGTGGCGAACAGCCGCTGCTGCCGTACGAATCGTGCAATCTCGGCTCCATCAATCTCACCTGCGTGCTCTCGCGCCACAACGGGGGCTATGCCGTCGATTACGAAAAGCTGAAAAAGCTCACCCGTACCGCGGTACATTTTCTCGATAACGTCATCGATCTCAACCGGTACCCCCTGAGCGACATCGGCGATACGACGCGGGCAAACCGAAAAATCGGGCTGGGCGTCATGGGATTTGCCGATATGCTTATACGGCTCGGCATACCCTACGACTCGGACGAGGCGGTCACGCTCGCAGGCGAAATAATGGCGGCAATTCAGGAGGAATCGAAGGCCGCGTCCAGGGAACTGGCGAAGGAGCGCGGGGCGTTTCCCAACTTTGAGCGGTCAGACTATGCGGTCCGGGGGGAGGAGCCGCTGCGCAACGCGACGACAACCACCATTGCGCCGACGGGTACTATCAGCATTATCGCCGATACCACCAGCGGCATCGAGCCGATTTTCGCGCTGGCGTTTGTGCGTAACGTGCTCGACAACGATTCGCTTGTCGAGGTGAATCCGTTTTTCGAGGAGATGGCGCGCAGGGAGGGGTTTTATTCCGACGACCTGATGAAACGAATCGCGCGCGAAGGGTCGGTGGCGGAAATCGATGAGGTTCCCGCCGATATACGAAAGGTTTTTGTGACCGCGCACGATATCAGCCCCGAGGCGCACGTGGAAATACAGGCCGCGTTTCAACGCCATGTCGACAATGCCGTTTCGAAGACGGTAAACTTTCCACATTCGGCAACAGTGGAGGATATCGAGCGGGTGTATACGCTTGCGTACCGTCTTGGATGCAAGGGCGTTACCGTGTACCGCGACGGCTCGCGAGAGAACCAGGTGCTCGAGGTGAAGCGCGGTGACGAAGCGGCGGTGAGCGATGGCGTCCCCGGGCGGCATATCACGCCCCGGCCCCGCAACGAGGTAACATGGGGCTCAACGCGAAAGATGACGACCGGATGCGGGGCGCTTTATGTGACAATAAATGAGGACGAGCGCGGCCTGTTCGAGGTGTTCGCCACCATGGGCAAAAGCGGCGGTTGCGCGGCAAGTCAGACCGAATCGGTAAGCCGCCTTATTTCGCTGTCGCTCAGGTGCGGCATCGAGCCGGAACAGATTATAAAACAGCTCAAGGGCGTGCGTTGTCCAAACCAGGCATGGGAGAAGGGCGGGCGCATCTACTCGTGCGCCGACGCGATCGCGAAGGCGCTCGAGCGGCATCTCAATATGGACTCTCGTAAAACCGCCAATGGATCTGAAAGCGCTAAAAATGCGGCTGAAACAAACGGAAAAGGCAGCGATGTCGTGATGGTCGGCGTGTGTCCGGAGTGCTACGGGCCGCTCGAGTTCGAGTCGGGCTGCTCGGTGTGCCGCGTGTGCGGATTTTCACGCTGCGGCTGATGGAGTAATGCAAATCTGTGTATCGCGGCAGCTATTATTCGCGGGCTGCCGTCAACACGCGTTTTTCACTTTCACGGCTGATCCGTTGCCGCGGTGTGTGTGCACCCATGCGCCGCGTTTCAGTTTGTGGCGGAAGTTTGTGGTTTCGTCCTCGATAATTTTTCGCAAATAATCCATGTGCCGGTCGATTGCCTCAATGTAGAGGTTTTTATCGATACCGTATCGTTTTTTGAAGTGATGCCGCGCGTAGATAAATACATTGCGGTACGCGTCGGCCATCCGTTTTTTCGTGATATCGTAAAAATCCACCGTTTTTCTCAACAGGTCGAATTCACTGGAGAATCCCTGAATGTTGGCTTCACTGAATTCATAATACAGAAAGATCAATTTTTCGAGATACGCCCTGTCGGCCATCTGCCCTAAAATGTCGGATGTGCCAAGTATGCACCCCGCGTACTGGTCTTCTTCCGACGAGAAGGGGATGTTCTCGATTTCAACGCTGAGACCGGTGCAGCGAATAAGGTTCGCGATGGTGGAGATGTCGTTGCGCGCAAGCCTGAACGTATGTTGATTGCTCTCGAGAAACGCGACGCTGCGCTCAACATGCACTGACGTATATTTCGCGCCCGTGCCCTCTGTGTCCCAGCTTTCCTGGATGTAGCCGGTGTCGTGAAACAGCGCCGCATTCAGAAGGTTTATCGCCGTGCGCTCCGACAGGGTTTGATTGATGATGTTGTAGCCGTCAATAAGCCGCGCCGACGCGAGCGCGGCGTCCATCGTGTGCGAAAGATTGTGATATTCCGTGTTGCATGCCCGGTAACCCGCGAATTTTCCCTCAAAAAGTTTTTGTAACAATGCCGCGTTCTTTTTGATCGAACGAAATCCCCTTCGAGAGTAGTGGTATAAAAAGATTTTTTTTATTTCGGCCAGGACGGCCTTCCTGTCGGATGTGGCGACAATCTGGGAGAGTTGCGGGCAGTTGGTATCCATGGTTCTTCCTTGATTTGTTGTATGTGAATTACGGCATACTCACACCACGCCCCCTCGCATGCGGGCGCGGTAACGAGCAACATATAATAATACAGTGACGGCGGGAAAGTGCAAGAAAATATTCAGATGTCTACTTTTTTGCGGGGATTTTTTTGCATGGATTTATGCAGCAATAATTCAGGTTTCGGCCGGTGTCGCCGTACCGGTGCGAGAAAAAGTCGGTATGGTTGATACGCGTGCATACGCCCGATGCAAAGATGTTCTCCGGGAGAATTCCCTCGTGCAGAAGCGAACGGCCAATGCTGTCCCACAGATCGACGTGAATACGGCCATTGACCGTCAGCGTTGAATCGGGAAAGTGCGCCGCGACATCGTCATTTACGGCGTATGATTGCGGCCCGATTGATGGCAGAATGAAGGTGATGATATCCGCCGTGTCCGATCCATAGCGCTCTTTCATCGTGCGTACCAGCTTTCCGGCAATGTTTAATCTGCAGCCTCGCCACCCCGCGTGCGCGGCGCCGAGCACAGTACGCCTGGCGTCGAAAGCGATAGCGGGTACGCAATCGGCCGTGCGGATTACCATGCCAAGCCCCGGAAGCGCTGTCAGCATCCCGTCGCCGTCGGCGAATACCGGCGTATCGCGGTCGGGATAGACGTCGATGTCGTGGATTGTATCCTCGTGCACCTGGTTCAACGTAAGGATATTCTTCGTGTCTACGCCGCAGAGTGCGCGTACCAGCGCCTTTTCGCGAACGCGGATTTCGTCGCTGTCGGCCGAGTAATCGGTGCGGTTTGCCGATTTGCCGGCGATCCCGATTTCGAGCGGCGCGGGCAGGCC
>DHPI01000013.1:631-1857 GCA_002407865.1 Spirochaetia bacterium UBA5368 | reverse complement strand
AATATCCGTCACATCTGTCGAAACTGAAACGATTATTCATGATGGATAGAATAACCTCCGCGGTAGTTGCGCCAGAAGCGCACGGGCGTCAGTTCATTACAGCAGTATATCATACCGCCTGCGCTTTGAAAAGCCTGAGATTTTCGTGTACCCGGCCTTTCGCAGTTTTTCTATCGCTGCGTCGAATGCGTAGCCGATCTCGCCTGGCTCGTGAGCGTCGGAGCCGAGGGTAACGGGCGTGTTGTGCTCGAACAGTATTTCGATAATATAATCGGAGGGGTATATTTCGCTCACCGGCTTTCTCAGCCCCGCGGTGTTGATTTCGACGGCGATGTCCCGCCGCGCGCATTCGGCTGCGAGACGCGCGATTTCCGTCCGGAAAGCCCCCTTTGCCCGGTGGCCGAACTTTTTCACGAGATCGAAGTGCCCCACGATATTGAACATCCCGGATCGGACGAGATCGTACATAATGCGGTAATAATCGGCATACACGGCGTCGATATCGCGCTTTTCGAATTCCGCGGCCTCACGCGGATGATCAAACCCCCAGCCGTCGATGTAATGGCACGATCCGATGAGATAGTCGAAGCGCGGATCGGCAAGAAACCGTCGGTCAAAAGAAGGCTGCAGCGGGTAATCGATCTCGAACCCGAGTTTTACCGGGATGGTGTCCCTGAAGTGATCCCTTTCCGCTTCAATGACGCTGATATATTTTTCCGCGTCCTCGGGATTCATCGTGATGCCTTCGCGCATCGACTCGGGCAGCGGGGCATGGTCGGAAAAGCCGATTTCGGCGAACGACCTGTCGACGGCGGCGCGGATGTATTCCTCCGGCGTTCCTGAGGCGTGCCCACAGAGCGGCGTATGCGTGTGATAATCGACCGGCCGCATCAATATCCGTGCCGCGCGTAATAAAATGATATTTCATCGAGATGCGCGCCCGCCCTGTCGGGTCCGTTGATGTCCTTGCGGTAGAAGAATTTATCTATTTTGTTGTCGGGTGAATACGCGACGATCGAGATGATATACCACAACGGGGGTATTTTGATCTGCGACTGTACGCCAGCCTCGCGAATGACGAAGCCGGCATCTTCAAAGGGGATGTATTCCGAGTACTGGTTGAATTTGGAATTGTCGGCATCGTACAGATAGGGGTGATGCAGGTACTGCACGAGTATCCTCTTTTTTCTGATATACAGGGCCACCAGCTCGATATCGCCCATCTG
>DHPI01000013.1:0-514 GCA_002407865.1 Spirochaetia bacterium UBA5368 | reverse complement strand
CGATATCGCCCATCTGGACATGCCGAGGTTTCATCACGATTTTATCGAAATTTTCGAGATCGCCCGGCCTTGGATAGCGCGACAGGAGGAAGCGTACGTGATCGGGGCCCTTTATCAACGACCGTGGCATGGGATATCCCATCCGCGGATAAATGATATCTATGCATGCGGGCCCTCTTTTATATTTATCCCGCACGTACAGAGGGCTGAAACGGCTTTTCAACAGATTGTCGATGTCCATCGAGATATCGTCTTCGATATCCCCGATATCCGTTTCGTTATCGCCGTTGTCACGGACGTGCCCGTACCTGCTATAGTAATCGCGAATATCAAACATGCCGGTAACTCTATCCTTGCAGTCTCTTCGTACAAGTCCTTTTCGTGGAAAAACAAAAATTTTTGCCTCTTCGCACGCATGCCTCCCTTTCAATGCGTCCAACACCTGCATACAATAAAAATTAACACGGAATCGGGGATGATGCAAAAAAAAGACGATTCCAGACGGAATCGTCAC
>DHPI01000034.1:37445-37797 GCA_002407865.1 Spirochaetia bacterium UBA5368 | reverse complement strand
CTCCGGGCAAACAATCATCTCGAGGTGAAATCGACCGACGACTTTCTCGACGTAATGAAGGGGAAAAGCGACGAATATAAAAACATACCCTTCAGCGAAACCGTCCGCATGGCTCACAATGAAAACGCGTTCATCATTATCAGCGAACACCTCAACAACATTTCGAGCATAGTCAAGGCAAGCGGCCTGATGAATATACCCGGCATCCATATTACCACCGACGGAGGGGGAACGCGGTATCTATCGTATATCAAGGACACCTACAGGGGATTCCTTACGCTGTACAATAAATATGACACCACCGATTTCTCCCGGCAATACGCACACAACCTCAAAGACATGCTCGTCGCAT
>DHPI01000034.1:28988-37325 GCA_002407865.1 Spirochaetia bacterium UBA5368 | reverse complement strand
CCTCAAAGACATGCTCGTCGCAAAGGGCATGAAGGCAAACAGCTGGGATACGGGCACCGTTGCCGACGACCGTTTCTGCTATTTCGTGGATTTTCCAATCTCCATCATATACGAAACCGGATTCATCTCCAATCCCGAAGAAGAGCAGATGCTCAGGCAGCCCGAGATGCTGCAAATCATCGCCGAAGCGCAATACGAGGCGCTGATCGCCACAATCCGCGACATATTCGGCGTCGACATATCTGGCAGGGAACCCGTGCTCACACAGAACAAATCCGATGACATGCATACATTTTTCAAGCTCTCGCGTATGGCGCTATTATATATCCGCCTGTGCGAGCCGCAGAAGGCCGCCGCCATCATCACGCTTATGGAAAAAAAATATCCGCAGTACAATCAACGTTTCGCGGCCAATTACAGGACGATCAGGCGCATACTCCTGCAGGCGGAAAATTATTACGCGACGAGCAAACGCCTGATGCGCGCGAAAAACTACAAAAAGGCGACACGCTACATTTATCTGGCGAAAAAAACATTGCGGAACAAACCCGTATTTGATTCACTGTACGCGATGTATTCCGGCGAATACGCCAGCCTGGGCGTTCCTGAAACCAGGGAGAGCGATAGCGTCCCGGTAAAAAAACCGACATCGATTTCATCCGCGGCCGCCGTTACTCCGCAGCGCGCAACGCTGACGACGCCAATAATCTTCGCGATTGAGGAAAATGAAAGCATCGAAAGCGCGCTGATGAAAGCGCTGAATCCCGACCGAGAAACGCTGGTAAAACTTATGAAATCTTTCAGCAATATTCATACGACGTCCCGTGTCAAAACCAGGGTAAAATCCGGCAGGGGGGGAAAGGCGTCGTATGCGTGGAAAACGGTTACGGAAAAGGTCAATCCGACGGCGGGAATATACATTGTAAAATTGAACCGTGATCTTGAAGTTGCGCATATCCGGAGGGTAAAGAAAGTGCAGCTTGCGCCATGGAAATACCAGAATCATCAATATCTGAAAAACTCGTGTTTTGCATTTGAACAAAAACAGCGAACACTGTAACAGCCGCGACTGGCGGGGCAAGCCGTATAATTTCTTCGGAGATTATCTTCTTGACACTCATCACGTCCGCATGCTTAAACTCCCCATCAACGCCGGCCTCTCGTGCCCCAACCGCGACGGCCCAATCGGCGCACACGGGTGCATATTCTGCGATGCCGGCGGGTCAGCCTCCCCCACAACCGAAGGAATCACCGGCATTGCCGCGCAGATGGAAAATGCGCGGCGAAGCTTCAGGCGCTCCGATGTCGCAACGCGCTATATCGCGTATTTTCAGGCTTTTACCAACACGTATGCTTCCATTGAAACCCTGAAGCGGCTGTACGACACGGCGCTCGCCTCGCCCGATATAATCGGCCTGATGATCGGGACGCGTCCCGACTGCCTTCCGGACGACGTGCTCGACCTTGTCGCCTCGTACAACAGGGAAGGTTTCGAGCTGTGGCTGGAAATCGGGATGCAGACAATGCACAACGAAAGCCTGCGTTTTTTGAGGCGCGGCCACACCCACCAATCAACGCGCAGCGCCGTATTGCGCGCGTCGGAAAGAGGGATATGCGTCTGCGCACATATTATACTCGGCATTCCACACGAAGAATGGCGCGATATGATGGCAACCGCGATGGAACTGTCATCTTTGCCGGTGCATGGGGTAAAACTGCATCATCTCCATGTCGTTCGCAATACGCAGCTCGAGCACATGTATCAATCGGGCGGCGTGCGTCTTCTCGGGTTTCGTGAATACGTATCCACCGTGTGCGATTTTATCGAGCGGCTTCGGCCAGATATTCTTATACACCGGCTGCTCGGCGACCGGCCAAAAGACACGCTTGTCGCGCCGAAATGGGCAATGCACAAGGGAACCGTACTCAAAGCCATTGAGGACGAATTTCGAAGGCGCGGGACATGCCAGGGATTTTTATACACGCCGCCTGAATAAGCGCCGGCGCATATTACTAAATATAATATATAAAAGCTTGCATAATAGAATACCGTATGGAGTAGTGATGCAAGCATAGGACTCAAAGCGAGGTGAGCCGATGAGCAAGTTTTTGCGTCCTGATTCGTACGCGCGAAGCACCCTTGAGCGGTACACGGGATCCGCAATTGAAGACTTTTGTTCCAATATCCTGCTGGTCAATTTCAAGCGCTATATCGATCAATTCGCGCTCATTACCAGCGCGTCGATCACCCAGGGATACTGGACTGTCGCCCACGACAGGGAAAGGGACATATCGATTATTGATTTCGGCGTCGGTTCTCCTTCAGCCGGGATAATTGTCCACTGCCTGTCATTCCTTGACAAACTGAAAAGCGTGTTGAT
Organism: Spirochaetia bacterium UBA5368; assembly: GCA_002407865.1. GTDB lineage: Bacteria > Spirochaetota > UBA4802 > UBA4802 > UBA5368 > UBA5368. The sequence continues at coordinate 34,944 of DHPI01000034.1, read as the reverse complement.
GCTCGGGATGTGCGGCGGTATCGATGACGAGCTGAAAATCGGCGATTTTCTCATACCCACAGCCAGCGTCCGCGACGAAGGCACAAGCATTCATTACCTTCCAAAGGATGTGCCCGCACAACCGTCATTCTGGATTAACAGAATATGCGAAGAGATTGTCCAGAAAGAACTGAACATCATCCCCAAATCGGGGATAATGCTCACCACCGATTACCGCATGTGGGAGTTCGACGCGGAATTTATCGACTATATACTGAAGCACCGCATACTCGCGATCGACATGGAAATAGCCACGGTTTTTTCTGTTGCATACGCGCTGAACGTTCCCATCGGCGCCATAATGCTGATATCGGATATGCCGTTAAAAAAGGGCGGCATCAAGAGCAAGGAAAGCGCAAACACGGTTTTCGAAACCTTCACAAAAAACCATCTTCATGCGGGGATAAAAACCATAGAAGAAATTATACGGCGCGACAATCTCCATAAATCCCACCGCCTTAAAAGCGAATGGTAAAACAGTCCCTTTTCAGGAGGGGACCATAAGCCGAATCCTGTTTATGCAGCCATCTGTCTTGGACGCATGTTACCATGCGCCTCTTTGCGACCTACCCACAACCTCGGACGGGCAGCCCTCTGTCGGTTGCTTACTTGGTCTTGCACCGGGTGGGGTTTGCACTGCCGCCCGCCTCACGGCAGGCGCGGTGAGCTCTTACCTCGCCTTTTCACCCTTACCGTATAGCCGAAACGCGCAAGCGCCCCATCCGTACGGCGGTATGTTTTCTGTTGCACTTTCCGTCGCCTCGCGACGCCCGGGCGTTACCCGGCACCCTGCCCTCTGGTGTTCGGACTTTCCTCACCGTGACGCCTGCGGCGTCACAGCGCGACTGCGTGTTCCCCTCCTGAAAAACGGCTGATACATAATATACATATTTATTACGAACATTTCCTGTAAATCGTGAGCGCGCTGGTGCCGTAATCACGCCTGTCCACCGTGCTGCAATCATCAATGGCATCGGGAAGCTCATTGGCGCCGAAATGCTGTACGATGATGCGCGATTCGGATGATATAATCGTGGAACCGCATATCATCGCAAGGATGCCGTTATACATTGCTGTTTTTCCACGAACTTTATCATACGGCGGATCAACATAGACATAATCGAACACCAGGCCCTGCGACGCAAGCACTTTCAAACAGGCCGGCGCACTGAGGTTGTATGCGCGCGCATGCTCCGAAAGACCCCACTCCCGAATGAGATCCCTGATAAACGCGAACCGCCGGTGTTCCTTCTCATTAAAAATGACTGTTTCGCATCCGCGGCTTATTGCTTCCAGTCCCATCTGGCCGGAGCAGCTATAGAGATCGAGAAAATAAGCGCCATTCAAATATTCGCCTATAATTGAAAAGACCGCTTCCTTTACAATCTGCGGCGTACTCTCCGCACCGCCATATTTTTTTGCGTTGAAGGGGATATTCCTTCCCTTTAACTCACCGGCAATAATTCTCATGGAATACCGACGCGGGAATTATTGTGCGCCTTTTACGGCGGCGTTCAACTCTTTTAAAAAGGACCGCAGATCGAGCCCGTTGTTAAGCGCAACCTTTTCTATCGTATCCTCGCGATAGCCTCTGCAGCCGGGGCAATCGAGATGATGCCGTTCGAACACCTTCACTACCTCACGCGACTTTTTTATCGCGTCCTCCACAGTCGTTTTTTCTTTAATCTCCATTGACAGCGCTCCAGATGTGTCACTCAAATTTAGTTAAAAATTTAAAATTTTTGCAATCTTCATTAAAAGTGTTGCAATTTTAGAGATTAGAATCTAACTATGTCTATCATTTTTTTACAGCGGAGAAATTCATGGCAAAGTGTGATGTTTGCGGGAAGTCAGTTCAGTTTGGCCACAGCGTCAGCCATTCGAACAAGAAAACCCTCAAGGTATGGAAACCCAATATTAAGCGCGTCCGCGTCATGGAAAGCGGCCGTGTTATGAGGAAATATGTCTGCACGAGATGCATCCGTTCCGGATCTATAACAAAGGCTCTTTGAGGAATTCTCGCGGTTATACCGCACGTTTCGTTTGTTCTGCAAAATAGATGAAAATAGGAATAAGCCCGAAAGGGCTTATTCCTATTTTCATACGTGCGCATATATTGTACGCACACATCACTATATATCCATCTAACGCCAAGTGACAACGCTCCCTTTTTTACGCCACGATAGCCCCGTGCGCGTCGAGACGCCGTCAAATAACCGAAAGATAACCTGTTATATTCATACTCAGCAGAACTATTACGAAAAAGACGAGTATGCCGGTCGCGACAAACGGCGCAAGAAATATCATGATTGAGCGAAAAAACTCTATTGAATGAATCTGTGATATCCCCACAATGATTATATACGCTGACCATATCGCCAAAACCATAGAAATACCGATGTAAAAGAAAACCGGCGCAAAACTGAATACATGGAAAATCATCAGCGCGGGAAGCAGCAGCGCATGCGGCAGCAACGAGAAAGTCATTATTGCAAGCAGTTGTTTTATCGATCCGGCAAAACCCAGAAACTGGCAGACGAAGTCAATCATGCACGACAGCAGCACAATCTTGAATGAAAGCGCCAAAAAGCCGAGTATCCAGCCATAGGTGATCTTCGTGAAAAAAAACGGCGTCTGAATCTTCAGCAACGATTGCGCCAGAATCTCGATCGCCACGACAAACGCGACAACGATGAAGCCGGCCGGGATGGATGACGTTTCCTCGCGCGATATCAGCTCCGCAAGCTTTTTGGGATCAGTAAACACGAGATACGTATAGTCAATCCACTTGTACAAGCGAATAAAACCTTTCATGGCTGATACCTGTATTCCACCATCGGTATCTGTTCGAGCATCCGCTGTTCCACGCGCACAGACGGGATCGCGCTCATCAGCATCATCAAAATCCGGTCGATGGGACTTTTCATTTCATCGTACACGGCGCAATCATCCGGAAGTTTGGCAAGCTGCCGCGCCTTCTTTTCGGCGTCTTCCATGGAGCCAAGTTCATCGACCAGTTTGTATTTCATCGCCGCCTCGCCGCTCATCACCCTTCCGTCGGCATACGGCTCGATTTCCGAAATCGGTATATTTCTGCCAAGTGACACATCCTGCAGAAATTTTCTGTACGATGAATCGATAATCTGCTGGATCAAATCCCTTTCCTCGGGATTGATCTCCCTGTATGCCGACAGGATGTCCTTATATTTGCCGCTTTTAATGACATTCATCTTTATGCCAAGCTTGTCAAAAAGACCGCGCAGGTTCGGCGATACCGCAATGACCCCAATCGATCCGGTAAGGGTGCCGTAATTCGCGAAAATATAATTGCACGCAGAAGCGATATAATAACCGCCCGATGCGGCAAGTTCGCCCATCGATGCAATCAAAATTATGTTTTTCTTTCTCATCTTCATAAGCTTGGCATAGATTTCCTGAGTAGCCGCCACCGTGCCGCCCGGCGAGTTTATCCTGACGATAACGGCCTTTATACGGCTATCCGCTTCGAGCTCTGAAAGCCTGTCGATAACCGAATCCGAGCCGGCGCCAAGCGCAATCGTCCCACCGTTTTCGTTTATTGTTATCGGACCGTAAATACGCACGATACCGATTCCCGGCCCTGACGCGGAAGGCCTGAAGAAAAAGACATCTCGTTTCGTTCCCTGCATCGTTATGCTTATATCGATAATCGCGAGAATCGAGGAAAGCACAAGGAGTATTAATATGGAGATTACTATTTTTCTATTTTGGTCCATCGCACATATCCGCAGAATTTATTTTGACGCACCGACGTTTTGCATCACCGGACGCCGGGTACAACGCCCATGCGGCGGCACATGTGAAGGAAACACAGGCATGATTATTTTGCAAGAAATATTTCCGCCGTCACATTCTAATTGACATACAATACTATCTATTAATTCATATGGTTATTCTACTGACATTATCATACGAAAATGGCGGACCCTCCATGGCGCATTTACCCGGGCACATCATAGATTTTCACGTGCACCTTTTCCCCGATCGCCTCTTTAATTCCATATGGAAATTTTTTTCTACCGGGTACGGATGGGACGTGCTGTACAAACTCTATTACCGTGACTGCGTATCGTATCTCCGGTCGCACGGCGTTTCCTCTATCGTGTATTCGAATTACGCCCACCGTAAAGGGATAGCAAAAATTTTGAATGAATGGAACCATCGTATACTTGACGAGATTCCCGATCTGTACTGTTTCGCGGCCTTTCATCCAGATGACGACGACGCGCTCGACATTGCCCTGAAGGCCCTTGAGCACCCACGCGTTCTCGGATTCAAGCTTCAGCTTCTGGTGCAGCGGTTTTACCCGCACGACGAGCGGCTCTTCCCCATGTATGAATGCGTAATCAAGAAACATAAAAGGATTTTACTGCACGTCGGCACGGGGCCGGTCGGTAACGAATTCGTCGGCCTTACGCACTTCAAAAAGCTGATGTCGGCATTTCCCGAGCTGCCCGTAATCGTTGCACACATGGGAGCGCTCGAATACGACGGTTTTATCGGCCTCCTCGACGAATACCCGAATCTATATTTTGACACTGCCTTCACATTTTACCCTCGCTATAACACACACTTAACGATTACACCCGAATTGCTTGAACGGTACAGCGACAGAATAGTATATGGATCTGATTTCCCGAACCTGATTTTTCCACGTGAAGAAGAGATTGACTGCCTCCTCGGGTATAATTTACAGCAGATTTTTTACGACAGGGTGTTTTATGAAAACGGCGCCGGCCTGATAGAGCGCCATAGCGGGTAACAAACGATAATTAGCTGTAAATCGAAATTTTTTTCTTGACGCATGTCATGTCATCGCTATGTTGTAAGCGTTTGCGGGTGTAGTTCAATGGTAGAACTTCAGCCTTCCAAGCTGATAGCGTGGGTTCGATTCCCATCACCCGCTCATAAAAAAGCGCGAAACGAGTGTTTCGCGCTTTTTTTGCCTGCACGCAATAGCGCTACATCCGCCTCAAGCCCTCCCTGAGTGCAGGCTTGAGTATCTGTCCAAATAACGACGGATCGAGCGTATAAAAAAGCACGGCCGCACACGCGAAAATCAGTACCGCCAGCCATTTTGTGTAGACGCCGGCGGTGCGCCGCAGCAGCATGATCGCCAGCAGCGCCATAATCACAGGGCCCGCCAGCGTGGCATCAATTACAGGCATGTTTTTTATATAGTGGGCGACAAAGCTGGCTATATTGATCTTGGTTTTCATAAACACCAGCACGAATTCAGCAATAATCACGATACAAATTCCAAGCGAAGCAAGTTTTGTAGTTATACCCTCTGTACGGTACACTTCGTACACGACCGCCGGCAGCATGCCTGCGATAACAACCATAGGCATTTTCCAGAAAATTCCGACAACCGCACCGATAACGCCGATAACACTCAACATCAAACAGACTGCAGCCGCATTCTTCGTCGATTTCGCCATATAGTATCTCCAGATAGCATATTTATCAAGACAGATGAGCTTTAACGGGTACGATCGAAATGGCAATATATTTTTTGTCAGCCGCAGGTGTTATGCGTAGCTGATGGATGCCCTACGTGTCCGTCAGAATCCAGCGATACACACGTTCAAGCAGCATGGTAAATACGGATACGCCCGTTTATCATTTGCAATCACATCCTGTCGGCAATAATCAATATCCGCTCGTCCATCGCTCCCGCAACAGGGAATTCGACATCTGAAGAATCATATACCGGCACACCATCATTCCGGTTTTCCATGCCAGGATGAATCGTTTCACCCCACACCGACGCATCGGGAAGCAAAAACGAATGAAGACCGCCGCCGTTATGTCGCGGCCAATCGATGACGCAAGAAGATGGCGCACGTCATTCAGGCCGAACGCCGACGACCGCGCC
>DHPI01000034.1:27495-28858 GCA_002407865.1 Spirochaetia bacterium UBA5368 | reverse complement strand
ACGCCGACGACCGCGCCCGCTGGTTCAGAATTTCGACTCCGCCGGCAACACACGATTCTGCGGAAATCATCTCGCCGAAAAAATCATTATTGAACCGCAATCCGAAACCGGCAAGCACCGCATTTTGAAAATCCGATGAACGATAGATGTTCTCGTATTCGACAATAACAAAAAGCGACCAGCCTGCGCGAACAAACTGTTGCACCGCTTCGATCTCCGACGCTCCATATGCCGAGTTTTTCGCGACATTGAGCAGCAGGCACGTCGTTGGAACATTCGCCGCCTTCAGGCTCCATATTCTAAGATTGCTCGAATGCTACTTATGCTTGTGCAGTTTATGAAGAAATTAACCAGACGCGAAGGCGCGTGAAAGCGCGCAAACGATTGTGCGCCTTCACGTCGTGGAGATCTGCGCCGTTACACCGGCAATCCGACATTCGGGAGGTCATGCAGCGCCGTGTCGATAAGCTCGCGTGGATACTCATAGTCGTCGAGCTTGCCCGAGAGATACATATCGTACGACGTCATATCGAAGTGCCCATGGCCGCTAAGATTGAAAAGTATTGTTGTTTCCCTTCCCTCGTCTTTGGCCTTTAACGCCTCATCTATCGCCGCGCGAATCGCATGCGACGATTCAGGCGCCGGAATGATCCCTTCCGTCCTGGCAAACATGATGGCTGCTTCAAAGCATCCTTTTTGCGGCACTGCAACGGCATCGACAATGCCTTCGTGATGCATAAGGCTTACAAGCGGCGACATCCCATGATACCGCAATCCCCCCGCATGAATCGTCGGCGGAATAAAAGTGTGACCGAGCGTATACATTTCCATTATCGGGGCCATCTTCGCCTCATCGCCGTAATCGTACACAAAGCGCCCTTTGGTAAGGGTTGGACACGCTGCCGGCTCAACCGCAAGAAGCCGCACCTTGCTGCCGTTTATTTTGTCTCTCGCGAACGGCACCGCAATTCCGGCGAAATTCGATCCGCCCCCGGCGCATCCGATCACCACATCCGGATAATCGCCTGCAAGCTCTAACTGTCTCCGCGCTTCAAGCCCGATTATTGTCTGATGCAGACAGACATGGTTAAGCACGCTGCCCAGCGAATAATTGACACCTTTGTTCGACGCCGCCTCCTCAACCGCCTCGCTGATTGCAATCCCGAGGCTGCCGGGATTGTCCGGATCGGCCGCGAGTATTTCTCTGCCGCAGCGTGTCAGCATACTCGGGCTCGCGGTAACCGTGCCGCCCCATGTTTCCATCATGAATTTTCTATATGGCTTTTGATCATGACTCACGCGCACCATGTACACATGAACCTTCATATCGAAGAAATTGCACGCGAGAGATAGCGCGCTACCC
>DHPI01000034.1:14304-27384 GCA_002407865.1 Spirochaetia bacterium UBA5368 | reverse complement strand
TGAGAGATAGCGCGCTACCCCACTGCCCCGCGCCTGTTTCTGTGGCAAGCCTGTGAATACCTTCTTTTTTATTGTAATACGCCTGTGCAACCGCGGTATTGAGCTTGTGACTCCCCGCGGGGGAAACAGCCTCGTTTTTATAATAAATTTTCGCCGGCGTGCCGAGATGTTCCTCCAGCCTTTTCGCGCGAATCAGCGGCGACGGCCTCCATAACCGATATATATTCAATATTTCGTCGGGAATATCGATAAAGCGTTCGGTGCTTACCTCCTGCTGAATCAATCCCATCGGGAATATCGCGTGAAGCTCCTCCGGCGTTACCGGTTTCCCCGTAGCCGGGCTCATCGGTGGATTCATCGACCTTGGCAGATCGGGAAGTATATTGTACCACTGGCGGGGCATCTCTTTTTCTGGCAACAATATTTTCGTCGATTCTTTTGGCATATAATACCTCCTTGCTATTGATTGTTATAATTAGACCACATTTAGGACATAAAAAAAGGGCTGCGGTTTTCACATTATCCGCAGCCTTTTTGCTTTTTTACCTATTAATTACTATTTTCAGACACGCGCAAAGACGCCCGGATACCTATGTCCGAAGCACCACCACCAGGCCCCTTTCACGACAAGAATGTGCGCCGATTGCGTCATAGTGTCATATCATCCTTTACCCATTAAAAATAACGTGCTGAACTATGGGTATTTTCTTTTGAAATTGTCAAGAAAATTTTATTTATTATTTTATTTATTATCATCCTCAACAGCCTGCAAAAACGTATCGGCAAAATCGGGCATCGCCGCCCTGATCCGCACCCATGCGGCAAGCATCGGGACGCCGATAGGGTCATTAATAAAAACGGAAATTCCCTCCCGCAAAATATCGGCAAATGTCTCGGCGGCCTCCACTTCGGCATGCCTGTCAAACGTAAGACCGTTTATCATCGAAAGGGCGTAATATTTTTCTATCGATATGCGCGATTCCTGTATATATGTCGTTGTAAGGCTTCTGAAGAACGCATCGGACATAACAATTCCGTCCTGGCTCAGCACGCGAAGCAATGTAACCGCGATGTCGTTCGCCATTCGCAGTATGCCGGCATCGTGTTTTTCCTTGTCGAGCTTCTGGTGCTTGTGTTCGTAGGTTTCCATGAGTTCCACCTGGGCGACCCTGTTCACTGTGGTTTTCGTGTAAATCTCGCTAAGCATGGAAACCTCCAATCCCCACGTTGGCGAAATCCGTATGCCCTGCGCAAGGGTCGCAATAAACGCGAATTCGCCCGTCAGCGCGTAGCGAAAGCTGTCAAGATATTCGAGGAACTGGTTATAGCCGATAATCTTTTTGAGCGAGCGAATCAGCGGTGTGTAAAACAGCCGCGTTACGCGACCATAAAGCCTGTCCGTAACACGCGCGTAATATCCTTTGCTGAATTCATAATCGAGCGCCGTATGCACCACCGGATAAAACAACCGTGCAACAAGCTCTCTTTTATAATTGATAATGTCACAGTCATGCAGGCCAATGGCGTAAGTGTTTTTATCGGCAAGAATGTAGCCAAGGCTCATCCAGACCGAACGCCCTTTTCCCGGGTTGTCCAGCCAGAATCCTGTCTTCTTTAATTGCTGATAGAGGCTCTGAATTCGCGGCCCGTCGTGCCATACGATTTTCACTTCCGTCGGGAGCTTCGACATAATCGTTTTAACTCTCCTGAACCACGCTTCATCGGCGCCGTCGAGTGAAAGAACTATTTTATGCAGATAATCGACATCCTTCAACTCCTCAAGTATGCCCAGCATCGCGGGCCTTTCAAATTCCGTATACAACGCCGGGAGCAGAAGAATCATGTTGCGCGTCTGTGCGAATACGCGTAATTCGCGCTCTATATCCTCAATTGACCGATGCGTCAGGTTCTGCAGCGTCGTTATGCTTCCATTTTGAAAAAAATCGGACATGATATACACCTCGTACGTTTTAAATTTGCGGCACAATGCCCTTGCAATACCGATATCATTATTAACGGCAGAAAAAACAGATTCAGCTATATCTGACAAAATCGAAATTACACGGACAACGCATTTATAATAAAATTTTTCTATATGTACTTTATAGTTTTTCTTTCACAAAACAATTATTTTTTATTGCCACTGGGTCCGCACGACAGCATACTGCACGCTGGCAGGTGTGTACGGCAAAGGACGCATCACACGTAAGAAACGAACTATATTTTTACGCGCGCCAGGCTATGAATATGATACCACACGGAATGTCGGGAAATTTTTATCGCGGAACGCCGGAAAGAAAAACAAAAATGTGGTCAGGGGCGGAATCGAACCGTCGACACGAGGATTTTCAGTCCTCTGCTCTACCGACTGAGCTACCTGACCACGTAAAAACGAATACCCTTATAAAATCCATGCGCCAAAAGTCAATCATTTATTCTATGCTGCCATTGATTATTTTCACAATCCTATTATTGTATGTGAACGCATTCGCCGCACCGTCATGGGAATACTATTATTCAAAAGCAAATATTCAATTCAACGGCGAAAAATATTCATTTTCTATTGAAAACTATTCACGCGCGCTGGAGTTAAACCCGTCGCTGTTCGACGCCGCAAACAGGCTTGCCGAAATCTACTACATCCAGGAAAAAAAAAGGGAATCGCTCGATTATTATCTGCTCTCACTGCGGATTAATGACAGGCAGCCCGTTATACACAACCGTGTGGGCGAGATACAGGAATTCTTCGGCTATTACGAAAAGTCCCTGCATCATTACAAAAAGTCGCTCGAATCCGATCCGAAAAGCGTCGATGCGCACATCAACCTTGTGCGCTACTATGTAAGAAACAACAACCGGCCCGAGGCCGAAAAGCACTTCAACGCGTGCCACGAGGCGGGCAAGCAGAAGGGGGATACCCTGTTTTCGCTCGCACGGAGTGAGGATATGACAGGCAACACTGCCGCCGCCATCGAGCTCTACAAAAAAACGATACTGGCGAATCCTGTCGATATTAATGCATACTTCAATCTCGCGGATATTTACCGGCGCCAGGGAAGACTGATGGAGGCAATCGAGTATCTCGAAAAAATAACGCGGATAAAACCCGATTACGAAAAGGCGTACATTTATCTCGGCCAGATTTATTTCACCGGCAAGCTCCCGCTCAGGCGAAGCTACACGCTGAGGCTCTCCACTCGAAACCTCCTTGCGGCGCACGAAATAAATCCCGGCAATGCGGAAACATGCCATATGCTTGCGGATATATATTCACATATTCGCGATGACATCAATTACGAAAAATACGACAGTCTCGCCCGGAACATAGAGGCGTCGCAGCAGGCGAAAAATCCCGATTCGCCCTGATAATTTGCCCCCTGCGAACTACGGACAGACAGCCTATTTAATCATTTTCGCACGGCGTTTTTTCAGGGGATATATGGCGTCATTGACGTCAATACTATTCAGGTCGTTTTCAACCATCGGTTTCGCCGACGATACAAGCGTATCCGCTTCATCGACTGTGAATACCAGTTTTCTTTTCAGATTTGTCCTTTCGGCGCCCGGCCTGTCGTCGTATTTGTAGGTAACGACAAAATCGCCGGGCTTCACGCCGTCGAACAGCCCGATATTTACATAAATTTTGTCATCGTCAATTTTCAGTATCCTGGCTTCATAGGGAATAGCGCCGTATATGCGCCATGCAGCGCGGAGCGATAGCCGCGACACGGCATCCTTTCCCGCTTCTTCGAGCTCAAATTCGTCAATGACAATGCCTTTTTGAAGATTCATTATTTTATACTGTGCGGAAAGAAGGCCGCCTTTCTCACGGCAGGCGCCGTAAATAATGTAATCGAGTTTTTTTATTTTCTCATCGCGCGCCATGTTTTGCAGCGTTTCAAGCGTATCGCCGAGATAATAATCGCCGCTCCGTATCTGCGATGTTAATTCGCGTCTTTCCTTTATTCCGATCGGGGCCTGTCGTCCAAATTGCCCGAGGGCAAATGTCAGGTAATTACCCAGAACCACGCCCACATCGGGATGGGCGATATTTTCACCATCATTCCAGAGATCGAGCACAAGCACAACGGGAACATCCCTTCTCGGGGCATCCTCGAATCCGGCCCTGTAGTAAAGCCTGTCGCGGCGCTTTATAATCGCGATGTTGAGCTGATCCTGGTATCCTTCTTCGGGATTCATCGACATCAGGTCTTTCATCTCGTCTATGTAAAACCGGTAATAATCCATGGTGCGATAATAATCGCTTAACAGTTCGCGCGGTTCGCGCTTCAACGGATTCAGATACAGTGACCGTTTCAGGTTAAGGATCGTCTCATCAATGAGGTTTTCCTTTTTTCGCTTCAGCGCTTTTTCGTAATGCCGTGCGCCATAGCTTACCCGCAGCGGATGTCCTGTTTTGTAATTGTTGAACACGAGAAAATCCTCGAGTTTCGACTGTGCAATTTCGTCTGACGGCATGGCCTCCACGGCCTTCACATAATACCGCAGCGCGCTCTCGTTATCGCCGGCCATATCGCAGGCAAGACCGAGATTATAGAGCGCCACACCGTTTCCGGGAAACGCGGCAAGCGATTTCTGGAAATACGCGCGCGCATCATCGTATTTCTTGCGTGAAAGCGCTATAAATCCCATATACCGGTTTGCCGCAAAATTTTCGGGCTGGATCGAGAGCGCCCTGTTGAATTCCTCGATTGCATCCTCACAATAATCGAAGTCATTTTTTTTAAGGTAGAATCTGTACAAAATGATTCCCGACCGAATATAGCCCTCGGGAAGCTCACGGTTGGATTCGATCGCCTTCTCTATGAATTTTTTCGCGTCATCGAGCCTTCCCTCATCGCTTTTTATATCCGCCATCAAAAGCAGCGAATCATAATGATACGGGTTTACCCTGAGAATCGCCTCGATTTTACGTTTCGCCCAGATTCTCCTTCCCATGAGATGATATATTTTTGCCATCCCATATTTCGCATCCAGATTGTCTTCCGATTTGTTCACGGCGTCATCGAAATACTTCAGCGCATCGTTATACCGGCCAAGTCCGGTCATCGCGAACCCCATGCCCACAACAGCGTCGATATTTCCCCCATCGACACGCAATACGTCATTAAACAGCTTCATCGATTCATCGAACGCTTCGGCGGCAAGGCAGCATTTACCAAGGCCGAGAAGCGCTTCCCTGTAACGCGGATTGCGGTTTAACGCGTTTCTAAAACTGACGACAGCCCTGTATGTATCGCCGCGTGCAAGCTGTTCCCATCCCTGCGTGTTATAAAAAATCGCGTTTTTTTCCGCAGCATAAAAACTGCCTTTAAACAGGCCGCACGTTATCAGAATCGTCGCGCCCGCAATCAGTGCGATTTTTTTACATGTACCGGCATTTGATCCTGGCATTAATGTCTTCCTTAAATTAGGCTGGAAATAGCCGCGGCGCGCGGCCGCAACCATGCCTCTATCTTTACTATTTTTACATTTACGTCAACAAATATTCGCATGGCCCGTATTGAGAATCCCCGCCTGCCGAATATTTTGAATTGACCTTTCTCGTATCGTTTCTATAGTAATTATCGTACCATGCCGCGCTGCCAGCGACGGCGCATCACATCCGGGGGGATCTCGTCGACACCATGAATATTCGCAGGCCTTCGTTCCTTATTGCGGGATTGCTGCTCTGTTGCGCCGGGGTGTTGCTGTATTTCAATTCGCCGCCATCGCTAATGCAGAATGACACGTTTACCGTGAAAGAGGGCGAAACGATACGCGGGGTCGCCACGCGACTCAAAAAGCAGAACATCATAACCAGTGATAAGCTTTTCATCGCAATTGGTCGTACTATCGGCACGGCCGGTATTCGAAAGGGAAAATACCGCATCAACGCCGGCGATTCGTCGCTGGGCATACTCTTCAAATTTATGAAGGGCGACGTTGTAAAGCGGAAAATAACGATCCCGGAAGGATTCAACATCTATTCCATAGCCGAACGGCTGGCGGCGCAGCAGATAGTGGAAACCGGGGATTTTCTGTACTACGCCTTCAACACCGCCTACCTCGAATCAATCGGGATACGATCGGCGTCCGCCGAAGGATACCTGTTCCCCGACACCTACCTGCTGCCGGAATCATCCGACGCGCGCGACGTAATCGCGGTTATGCATAAACGTTTTAGGCAGGTAGTAGCCTCGACCGATATTTCCGCGCGCGATGACATCAAACTCACGACACACGAGCTGATTACGCTCGCGTCACTCATCGAGAAAGAGGCGCGCATCGCATCGGAGCGGCGGTATATTTCCGCAGTGTTCCACAACAGGCTGGAAAAAGGCATGAAACTCGATTGCGACCCCACAGTACGGTACGCGGTAAAGAATTTCACCGGACGAATCACTTTCGGCGACCTGGCAAGCAATTCTCCCTTCAACACGTATGTGCATCGAGGCCTGCCCCCGACGCCTATCTGCTCTCCCGGAAAAGAGTCCATCGAAGCTGCGCTGTATCCCGCCGATGCCGGCTATCTTTTCTTTGTGGCGCGTAACGACGGCTCCCATTATTTCTCGAAAAATTTGAAAGAACACAACAGGGCTGTAAACTATTACCAGAAAGGCATCAGGAATGGATTTAAAGACACACAACGATTGTAGGGCTGTCATAGCCGCGCCGGCGGGCAACCTTGAGAAATTACGCATCGCGGCGGCATACGGCGCCGACGAGATATATTTTGGCGGCGCAGATTTCAACCTCAGGAGCCAGGCGGGCAATTTTTCCGAGGACGACATTTTAAAGGGACTATCGTTTTGCGGGGAACGCGGCATCGCAACCACGTTTCTGCTGAATTCCTTTCTGCACGAAAATGACATTGACGCCGCACGGCGCTATATTAATGAAATACGCCGATTTCCCTTCGACGCGCTCATGATATCCGACCCCGGCATGCTCGAGCTTATCCGCGAAAGCGGCATCGAAACCCCGATTCACCTGTCAACCCAGATGTCAACGCTCAATCATCTCGCGGTAAAATTCTGGCAACGACTTGGCATCCAGAGAATCGTCCTCGGCAGGGAGATATCTCTCGGGGAGATACAGGGCATCCGCGATCATACCGATGCCGAAATCGAGGTTTTCGCCCACGGCTCGCTGTGCATATCGTATTCCGGGCGATGCCTGCTCAGCCGTTATTTAACGGGGCGCGACGCAAACCTGGGAAGCTGCACACATCCGTGCCGGTGGCGGTATGCGCTGGTGGAAGAAAAACGGCCCGGCAGCCACTTTGAAGTAATCGAACACGCGCGTGGAACCGAAATCCTTTCGTCGAAAGATCTTCGCCTTATCGAAAAAGTTCCCGCATATATCGAGGCGGGTGTGAACGCATTCAAGATCGAGGGCAGGATGAAATCCCTCTACTACACGGCCAATACAACGCGAATCTACAAACATGCCGTCCGGACGCGCGGCGATGCCTATGCGCGATTTCTTCCTTTCTGGGAAAAAGAGCTCGACCTCGTTTCCCACAGGCCGTATACGGATAATCTTTTTAATGAGTTCAATGGTTCGGAATTCAGCGGGATTCCGTATATAAAAAAGGCGCTCTTTATCGGCTACAGCGTCAGCCAGGGGCGCGACGCGACCGGCGCATACATTCGCGTGTTCAATCCGCTGCGCGAAAATGATGTTATCGACGCGATATATCCCATAGACGGTGAGACCGTACGCGATTCAACGCTCACCGTAAAGTCCATCAGCGACGACGGCACCGGCGTCCAGATGGCGCAACCGGGTAAAATATATCATGTCGAATTCGATAAAGCTATTGACACGAACGCCATACTGAGGCGTCAGATACCGTATACTACAGGAGAACGACAATGCTGAGCAATCCCCCGGGAATCGAAGACATATTTCCCGATCAAATAGACCGATGGAATTTTATCGTCGATACGGCACGAGACGTTTGCAGAACATTCAACTACAAGGAAATTATTATCCCCGTACTCGAATATACCGAGGTGTTCGCGCGCGGATTAGGCGACGAGACCGATATCGTCTCAAAGGAAATGTTCACCTTTGAAGACAGGGGCGGCCGCAGCCTTACGTTGCGGCCTGAGGGAACAGCGTCGGTCGTGCGAGCCTACGCCGGAAACGGTGATTACAACCGTCTGGCTGCATCGAAATTTTTCTATTTCGGGCCCATGTTCAGGGCAGAGCGCCCGCAAAAGGGCCGCCTGCGCCAGTTTAACCAGTTTGGCGTTGAATTCTTCGGCAGTTCGCATCCCTATTACGATTACGAAGTCATCGCGGTTATGGACGCCGTATCGAAAAGAATTGGGGTCGGCGATTATGAACTGCTTCTCAATTCGATCGGCTGCCCTGAGTGCCGCGGGAACTACATACGCGATCTCGAAAACTATTACAGGTCGCACGTCGACGAGCTCTGCGACGACTGCCGCAGGCGGCTTGAAAAGAACACCCTGCGGCTTCTTGACTGCAAGCAGGAAGGGTGCAATGCCCTGAAAAAAAACGCGCCGGTAATCAACGAATACCTGTGCGAAACCTGCGTAACGCACCATTCATCATTGAAAGAGCTCCTTACAGGACACGGCATTTCGTTTAAGGAAGATCCGCATCTCGTTCGCGGCCTGGATTATTATACAAAAACAACCTTCGAATTCGTCACCACAAAGCTGGGCGGGCAAAACGCATTTGCCGCGGGTGGCCGTTATGACAACCTCGTAGAGCTTTTTGGGGGAAAGCCGACCCCCGCTGTCGGATTCGCGGCCGGCATTGAACGAATAATGCTGATCATTCAAAACGAGCGTATACCCCGCCGCGCCGTGGACGCATATATAATACATTCAGGGAATGCGACACTATCCCGCGCCATTGAGCTTGCCGAAATCCTTCGCAAGAACGGAATATCGGCCGACATCGATCCGAATGCGAAGGGCTTTAAAAACCAGTTTAAAAAAGCCGACAGGGAAAACGCAAAATTTTCTCTAATTATTGGCGAAGAAGAGATCGAAAAAAATAGTGTAACGCTGAAACACATGTCTTCGGGAGACCAACAGCAGGTTGAAATGCGCGATTGCGTGGAAGCTCTGAGAAAATCCCTGAATAACGATACGGATAATGAACAGGGATAAATTCAAATTTGTTGACGATCTGGTCGCGAGGGAACCGTATGTATTCGAGGTATTGAAGGAGATTCAAGACCAGCAGCACGCCTCTCTTCCAGAAGGTACGAAATCCCTGGCAACCGTAGAATCTCTGAAGCGCTCACGCGGCATCAAGATGCCGCTTTCCCCGGCGCGTGAAAAAACAATTGAGTATATCGTCGATCTTTTGCTGACACGGTATCCCCGGCACCTCAATACCCTCGTTACATTCGACTTCAAAGTGGACGACGCAACAAAAAAGCTCTCCGTAATTGAAAACAGAGAATTCACGCTCATGATGGATGACCGGGACTACGAGAAGCTCAGACGCATGCGAGACGAGCTTTCATCCGCGAACCTTCTCAACCTTATTAAGATGTTCCGGTTTTTCAACATCACCAAATTAATGAAGGTAACAAAAAATAAATCCGACCTGCAGCGGGTCATTGACGTTGTTGAAGGGACACGGATGTTTATATTCAAAAATTACAGTCTGGATAAAAACCGGCTCGAATTCGCCGAGGATTATTGTTTTCACACACAGAATTACTCTACAGTACGTGACACCATCAACCTGAACCATCTCAAGGACATACTGGCCCGATACGCAGAACTTGTCGAAAGGAGATTGAAAAAATTCGGAATTATCAATGCCTATTTCAGCGATTACAGGGATTCCAAGCTCGATTACATTTTCAACATTCTCGTTGAGGACATCCCCTCGGCAATGACCGATTACGACCGGCTGGACGTGAAAAACATACATTCATTGAGGGCGTGCATCCTCCGGGTTGACAGTATCCTCGATCCCACATTAATACTGGGTAAAGACATCATCCATTATATCCGTGAGAACCCCATATGCACGGCATCCGATCTCATTAATTCAATAATGGAACTCAACGGAGAAATTCTTGAAAAGTGGACTACCCCGGAAAATCTGAAATCAGAAAGAATACTCCATTACACAGGCGATGACGGAGCCGATTATTTTATCGATGGAACAAAATTCGTCGATTATATCGCGGAAACACATCACATGATACAGAACCAGCCTGAAAAGCTCGCGGAAATGCCGTACCCGGAGCGCCAGAAAAAGTTGTCGCTGATGAATATACTGTACAAATCGGCGCGCATGGTACTGTCGTCCGAGGAAAAAAAGATCGACATCCGGCTTGCCGGCAACGCCATCGATCAACTGAAAAAAATAGTGCATGAATACGAAGCCCAGTTGAAGAAGAAATCCCAGCGCAACAACGCAATGAAGATGATGCGAGACCGTCCCGGGAAGATGTCGCTTATCGAGAGGATCATCGCTTTCTTCAAATCGATATTCAAGGGCAGAACGCGCGCTGAAACACCAAAAATGGAAACCGCTTTTTCACCCGCCCGGGAGCTTTCAAAGGAATCGCGGCAGTATTACAGTACAATTGCCACGAAAAAAGGCCCCCTTCTCGCGCTTTCCGATTTTATCGAACTGATCCCGGAAAACGACCATATCGTCGATTCGCTTATCAACGATATGCGGATACACAACCTGAAAATAGTAATTCCCATATACAACGCGCGTGAAATACTCTATCCTAAACGGAGCCTCAAGGTGCTGATGCCCGACATCGAGTATCTTCTTGTCCCGCAGGAAAACGCGCTTTCTCCTGAATTAATACGCCGCTTCACCGACAGCCTTGTCGGTGTCAAGATCAAAGATGAGGAAATTCCCGCGCGGGCAATAATGGCAGTGGAAAAATACCTTCTGACGCTTTACCGCCAAAAACGATCCATGCTTGTAAAATAAGAAAACGCCGTATTACTCGGTTTTCCCGGCGCTGCACGACGCGCACGCGTCCGATCCGCCGCATTCACCTGATGATGACATTGAAGATGACGAGCACGATTTATAATCATTCACATAGAAGCCCGAGCCTTTAAAAATAATCCCGGCGCCCGCACTGATAAGCCTTTTTGCCTTTCCACCGCATTTATCGCAATGCGCAATAGGATCATCCTTGATTGATTGAAAAACCTCAAATCTATTCGCGCATTGTGTGCACGCATACTCATATGTGGGCATTCCGTGTTCCCCCTTCAGCTAATCCATATAATCATGAATCCGGCCACATGACCGGATTCTATTTGTCGGCGAATGACGCGTATACCCATGTTTTCACGGCATTACGCATCACTACTGTATACCATATAAATATATATACAATTCGGCATTCCGACTACTAAAAATTCAATAATAACAATGATTGCGTCAATACTATTTCATCGGCGCATTCCGGCAACAAAAAATTATTGTGTACAGGCATATATTCACGGCTATAGTGTCATCATGAGCAAAACGCAGGTTACAATTCCGTTTTTCGTGCCGCATTCAGGGTGCCCTCACCGATGCGTGTTCTGCAACCAGTGGGTAAGTACAGGGTCGAAGACCCTTCCCGACGCAATTGCCGTAAGGACTAAAATTGACGCATATCACACAAAAATCCCTCCTTCGGTAATCAGGATTGAAGCTGCTTTTTTCGGCGGCAGCTTCACTGCAATACCGTTTGAAAAACAGGAAGAGCTGCTGGGCGCAGCGCTTGCCGGAAAACGCCGCGGAAAAATTCACGCCATACGCCTATCGACACGGCCTGATTGCATAGACCATGCCCGCCTCGACCTGCTTGAGAGATACGAGGTTGAGACTGTCGAACTCGGTGCCCAATCGTTTTCGGACACCGTGCTATCCGCGTCACAACGGGGCCACACGACGGACGATATTTTCAGGGCCGTCGAGCTGCTGCGCGAGCGGAAATTCAACTACGTAATACAGCTTATGCCGGGATTGCCGCTCGATACCGCTGACGAATCGCTGCGCTCAGCTCTGACTGCCGTCCGGCTTGCGCCACACGGTGTGCGCATATATCCAACGGTCGTACTTGAACATACCGGTCTCGCCGACATGTTCAGGGAAGGGCGATATACGCCGCTCGAATTGCATGATGCCGTCGAACTCTGCGCGGCAATGTACTCAATTTTTCTTGAGAGCGTCATTCCCGTTATACGGATGGGGCTGCATCCGCTCGATGCGGAGGGATTGGCTGGCATACTCGCAGGGCCGTATCATCCCGCCTTCGGATTTATGGTGAAATCGCGTTTCCGTCGCAATCAAGTCGAAATGGCTGTTGAACACTACATCAACTCAAATCCCGATAAACAGCACAGAAAGATGATAGTTGAACTCCCCGCTGCCGGCAGAGAGGAGTTCATCGGTTTAAAAAAGGAAAACCTCTCGCATCTTCGCAGCAAATTTCCGCATTGCGATCTGCAAATCCGCTTTACGGATGCAGGCGGCATATCCGTGACACGCGATTAATGCCGCAATTGCGCGCAAAAAGTTACTTCTTTGCGGACACATGCATAATAATCACCGCCCGCACCACTTCGACGTCCGCGGTATCGCGCACGAGTACGGTTACCGGATACTCGCCTTTTTCGGTATAACCGCCGGTCGGAATCTCACACACCGCACGAAGATCGGTTCGGGCGATTTTAAGGTATTCAACATTCATGCTCTTTGGAATCCAGCGCATGTTCGGCGGCAGTGTCACATCGAGCGTTATTCCCCCGATCAGCTCGCACATGTTGCACATCGCGATCGCATGGACGCTTTTCAAATGATTCTGCACAGACCGGCGTTTTTTTATTGTTAACTCGCCGTACCCGGGCCGTAACTCCACGAACCTCGGACGGATGGTGCTGAAATACGGCGCCCGGAAACACACCATTTTCGAAAACAGGGCCTTTCCAAACGGCAGCCGGGCGCACCTGGTATAGATTGCAAGCGCTTCACTCATGACAGTCCTCCTTTGCGGCGGCTATATCGCCAAATTTACTATAAAAACTGAAAAGTACATTTTTAAAAATT
>DHPI01000034.1:12402-14197 GCA_002407865.1 Spirochaetia bacterium UBA5368 | reverse complement strand
AATTTTTAAAAATTGCGATTTCATCCGCAGTAAAACCCTCTTTCAGCAACGCGTTCGTTCGAACGACTATTTTTTTCGCGATATTTATCTCCCGTACGCCATCTTCCGTAATATGTATCAAATATGCCCTCCTGTCGGCAGGGTCCGACCTCCGCTCAACAAATCCCGATTTTTCAAGCCTGTCGACAAAACCGGTAATGGCCGAATTATCGACCCCGATTTCCCTGCCGAGTTCCGACATAGATCGGGCATTCCTTAATTTGAGCAAAAAAAGCACGCCCATCTGCGCCGGGGATATACGGACACCCGACGAACGGAATTCATTTTTTAAATAATTTTTCAGGATGTGCTGGGTTTGCGAAATAAGAAACAACAGCCTGTCATCATCGGGCATAATGGTTCTCCTGGATCATTTTAGTTATAAATATTTGATATATCAAATATTGTCAAGTAAAACTTCTTTCATTCCGAAATTAATTTTTTCTCTATTTTTCAGGGAATGCATTATATACCATGTGGGTTCGCTGCGGAAAATATGTGTTGAAATATTTATCTCACGGCGACATCGTGCTATCCTGTGTAACAACACCGCCGGGAGAACCGCACATGCAGAATGATTGCATCACACGTATCCTCTGCGAGGATTACAATATACATATGTACACCGCGACAACGCACAGACTGGTGCGGCATTGTCTGCGCATTCACGAGGCCGCGCCCTGCACGTCCATCGTTTTCGGAAGGGCAATAAATGCGGCAACGCTTCTCAGCGCAACGCTCAAGCCGGATTCAAACCAGTCAATTACCTACAAAATATCCGGCACCGGAAAAATCCGCGAGATCCATATCCAGGCCGATGCCAGGGGAAATATACGAGGATATGTCGCCAATCCGTCAGCAGATTACGACATTGATGGCGATGAAATCACCCCTTCACGTCTCCTCGGCGCGGGTTTCCTGTCGGTTACCAGAGACCTCGGGCTCAAAGAACCGTACAGCGGCATAATTCCGCTTCGCACAGGCGATATTGCCATGGACACGGCATATTATCTCAAAGAATCCGAGCAAACGCCGTCGGCAATAATTCTCGGAATGCATTTTGAAAGCGACGGCAAACTTTCCGCGTCCGGCGGGATTCTCATTCAACCGTTTCCCGATGCCGACGAATCGGCGCTGATCGAAATTGAGCATACTATTTCTTCGTTAAAAAAACCACTCGGGGCAAGCCTGAAAGACGGCATTGACATCGTCTCATATGCTTCCGAGATCGTCGGCAATGTTCCGCTGGAAATACTCGCAACAACGCCGGTTTCCTTTAATTGCCGTTGCGGGCGGGAAATGCTTTTGAATATTTTAAAAAGCATGCACAAAGACGAATTGCGCGACATGCTGGAAAAGGACCACGGCATCGAAATAACGTGTTCATTCTGTATGGAAAAATATTATTTCGGTGAAAACGACATCGCGGCATTTTTATAGGCAGGCCGCTAAGGCATCAGACACTGCAGGGCCGGACGCATCACGGTCGCATCACTCTGCGCCGCCGGAATGCGGGTGATATGTGTTGTACACCTGTTGCAGCCGCTGTTTCGTCGTATGCGTATATATCTGGGTGGTTGAAAGATTTTTATGTCCAAGCATTTCCTGGACGGCGCGTATATCAGCGCCATTGTTTAGCAACTCAGTAGCGAATGAATGACGAAACGTATGCGGCGTCACCTTGATGATAATCCCCGCGGCGCCAGCCCGCCGCACAACGATATTAAACATCCCCCGCACCGTCAGGCGCCCGCCG
>DHPI01000034.1:11549-12271 GCA_002407865.1 Spirochaetia bacterium UBA5368 | reverse complement strand
CCCCCCGCCCCGTCGGGCGCCCGCCGTTGTTGTTTACAAACAGCGGCGCTGTGATCGTATTGAATTTTTTTGCCCGCTCGCCAAGGTACTGCGAAATCGCCTGTACCGAGGAACCGGTTAAAAACGCGATGCGCTCTTCGGCGCCCTTCCCGAAAACTCGAAGCGTCTTCTTCGACAGGTCGGCATCGACGCAATCCGCCGATGACAGCTCGGAAACCCTGCATCCGGACGCATAGAAAACCTCCAGAAGCGCCCTGTCCCTGTAATCGATAAATGTCTTCAGTGGAAACGTCAGCACCCGCTCAACCTGTTCGGAATAAAGAAACCGGGGGATTTTCTTTTCCACCTTCGGAAACAAAATCGCAGCCGCGGGATTCATGCGGATGATGTCGTTGTTATACAGGTATTTAAAAAAAGACTTCAAAGCGGCGATCTTGCGTGTAATGGATTTTTTTTCAAAACCCGAATCGAAACAGAATCCTATAAAAGAGCGGATATCATCGCTGGTGATTCGATCGATAGCGATATCGTCATCGGCATCGCCTGAAGCACGTTCATCTTCGTAGCCACCGGAAAGAAACGTATAAAACTGATGGAGGTCATTGCTATACGCATCGACCGTATTCGACGAGGCGTTTCGCTCGTAGAGAAGATACCGCATAAACTGATGGAGTTCTGCATTCACGTGGCAGCCCGGCCTTATTCGTTACCGTTGTCCAAAG
>DHPI01000034.1:10665-11428 GCA_002407865.1 Spirochaetia bacterium UBA5368 | reverse complement strand
CTTTTTGTCTTCATCGGGAATTTCGAGCCTGTAACCGCACGTCTCGTTAAGGCACATGAGTACCTCGCCCTTTCCCTTCACTTTCTTTCTGAACAGCAACCGTCCGCATTTCGGGCATGGTTTCTCTGCCGGCGCTTCGCGCGTTATAAACGTACACCCGGGATAGCCCGTGCATGCGTAAAACGGCCTGCCCTTTTTCGACTGCCGCTTCACCACATCGCCCGAACATCCTTCAACAGGACACTTCCCAAGCGGAAGCGATTTCGCGTTTCTGCATTCGGGAAACCCGGAACACGCGAGGAAAAATCCGTAGCGGCCCAGTTTTTTTATCATCTTCCGACCGCATTTCTCGCACACCTCGTCGGTTTCCTCGTCGAGGATGTTCTTCATCTCCTCAATTTTATGTTCGGCTTCGTCGACGGTATTCTTAAACGGGCCGTAAAAATCCCTCAGCATGTCCACCCAGTCCGCTTTCGACTCCTCAACCAGATCGAGTTTCTCTTCCATTTTCGCAGTAAAGTCTATCGATACAAGCGCGGCGAAATGCTTCACCATAATATCGTTGACAATCCGGCCGAGCACGGTGGGCACAAGCTGGCGTCCGGAGCGTACGACATAGTACCGGTTGATGAGCGTATTGATTGTGGGCGCGTAGGTCGACGGCCTTCCTATGCCCGATTCCTCAAGAAATTTCACCAGGGACGCGTCGTTGTAACGGGGCGGCGGCGTGGTAAAATGCTGTTCATGAACATAATCGAGCACG
>DHPI01000034.1:3394-10553 GCA_002407865.1 Spirochaetia bacterium UBA5368 | reverse complement strand
CGTGCTCGATTATGTTCATGAACATAATCGAGCACGGTAACGACATCCCCCTCGCTCAATTTCGGGAGATCCATCTTTTTTGTTTTGTCATCGCCCTCCACCGCCGTAAAGCCATCGAAGAGCACCCTGCTCCCGGAAGCCCTGAACACGATACCCTGAGAGTCGAGCATGACCGTACTTACTTCAGACACCTCCGGCGTCATCTGCGACGCGACAAAACGCCGCCAGACAAGACTGTATAACTTGAACTGATCGCGGTTAAGGCTCTCCTTTACCGACTCGGGCGTTCTGAATACCTCGGAAGGGCGGATCGCCTCATGCGCGTCCTGCGCATTTTTCTTGTTCGAATAGATATTAGCCTTCTCTGGGATATACTTCTCCGAATAGTTTTCCGCAATATACCGTCGAACGGCTGACAGCGCGGTTTCCGACACTCGCGTTGAATCGGTACGCCTATAGGTAATAAGCCCTACCGGCCCTTCACCTTTCAAATCGATCCCTTCATACAACTGCTGGGCTATCATCATGGTTTTACTCGACGTAAAACCCAGCCGGTTTGCGGCATCCTGCTGCAGTTTCGATGTAATATAGGGAGCGGCCGGATTCCTTTTTCTTTCTTTTTTCTGCACCGAGATTACAACGCATGTACGGTTTTCAAGTCTCCGCAACACGGCGTCCACATCGGTTTTTTTCGCGAGCTTCGCTTTCACCCCGTCAATCGAATACAGTGAGCCGGTAAATTTTTTTCCTTTATGCTCGAAATTCGCGTCGAGCGTCCAGTATTCCTCGGGGGTAAACGTCTCGATCCCCTTCTCGCGCTCGCAGATCACGCGAAGGGCCACCGACTGCACCCTGCCGGCGGAAAGCCCTTTCTTTATTTTTTTCCAGAGTATGGGGCTAATATTATAACCGACGATCCGGTCGAGCACACGGCGGGCCTGCTGCGCATTCACAAGGTTGATATCGATATCACGCGGATTGTTTACCGCTTCCTTTATGGCAGGCTCGGTTATTTCATTGAATTCAATTCTACGAATGTCGCCGTTTTTTTGTTTCAGGGCGTTCGAAAGATGCCACGATATCGCCTCGCCTTCGCGATCGGGGTCTGTCGCCAGCAGCACGCGGGACGCCTGTCCCGCCTTTTTTTTGAGTTCATTTAATATTTTCGCTTTTCCGCGGATGGTAATATACTCCGGTAAAAAATCGTTATCGACGTCCACGGCGAGACGTGATTTCGGCAGGTCGATTATATGCCCCATCGATGAGGATATAATATATTTTTTCCCGAGATACTTGTTGATCGTTTTCGCCTTGGCGGGCGATTCCACAATTATAAGGGTCTTGTCATTCTGTTCCATGGTCCTTGTCCTGAAAAACCGTAATCAATTCTGTTTCACCGTATTCTTCGCGGTACAGTCACCGACCACTGGATAGTCCGCCGGTTTCAATCCGGTAGAATTACTTTTGCCGGTTTGCCATAATATTCATATTAAAGTATTAATATTAGAGCAGGCTTCCCCATTTATCCATTATTTGTCAAATAATTCTTTCACTTTCCTGCCCGGTTCCCATCGAAGGACAAGTACAAGCAGAATCACTGTTGCGAGAGAAATAATGGTAAAAATGACAATTCTCTCGGATGTATAATAAATATGCGCGTCAAACGCGCGCTCAAACGTCATTACACCGACAACATTGTTCTGATACGCGCCTTCGTGGCAAAATCGGCACCTGTCTTCGATAAATACCGGTAACGCGGCCTGATATTTTCGTCCTGCAATCGCAGAGACGATCCCCGGCGAGAGGGAATTGATGATTTTCAATACGGCTTCATCCGGGGATGGCTCGGCTTTACCCGGCGCCTTGACCTCGCAGCCACTGGCATTATAAACCCGAATCCGCATGGCATGCCGCGCCTGTATATCCTCAAGCAATATCCATCCGTACGCCGGCGTGCCGAGCATTTTCGTTTCAATGAACGAATCCTTGATAATATCGAATTCCCTGTCAAGCTCGGAAAAATAGCCGGATTTATATACGGCGAATATATCTTCCGCACGGGGTGGAATTGTAAAAATCTGTGAAAAGGCAACGGCGAAAAGTAAAAGGAGAGCCACGACAATAACGTATTTCACCTTCATCCCGATATGCTCCTCAGAAAATATGATTCGCGCGTGCTGACATATCGCCGCCTCATTACCCCTATAAAAATCGTGAAAGCCATTCGATATTTACCGGTTTTACACACTCACTACAACACGCCCTGGTGTGTGCGTCCACCTCTCCGACGCAATCGTAACGCACATCGACTGCACAAATTCACGTACTGCATGTTCGGAATATTCGGCATGGAATCACACATTACACACAGTTCACGCTTTTTCAACAATATTACCGCGGCGCGAGATACACCGTTCAAGCTCAAGCGTCATCAGGGCTTCCAGCACCGATGCGGGCGGCATTCCAATCGAGCGCACAATTTCATCCATATCCATTCCGCTGTTGTCAAGAAGCTTCATGATGCGGCCTTCGATTGACGAATCGTCGAATGTCGCACGTACTGCAGCCGGCATGTGCGTACTGCCGCCCGGTTTCGGCAGGTCGTTTGCGGGGATGTTTTTTTTCATTATGCCTGCGGCGCGCGTCGCCGCTTCGGATGGCGGCAACAGCTCGCGAAGAATATCCTCCGTCTGTGAAACCGGCACGGCCCCCTGCCTGATCAGCCTGTTACACCCAAAATACTCCGCATCAAACGTATTGCCCGGACACACAAAAACGTCCCTGTTCTGCTCAACTGCGTACCGCGCCGTAATCAACGCACCGCTTTTTTCGCCGGCTTTTACCACCACGGTTCCATCTGAAAGACCGCTGATGATCCGGTTCCGTCGTACAAATGTCCATTTCCCGGCGATAACACCCGGAGGATATTCGGATATCAGCGCCGAATCTTCCGATTTCTCAATTGCAGCATACAGGTCCCTGTTGGCCGCCGGATACATGATATCGATGCCGTTCGCGAGCACACCTGCCGTTTTTCCGCCGGCGTGCAATGCGCCGATATGCGCCTCACGGTCGATGCCTACCGCCATCCCGCTAACAATCGTAAATCCGGCTAATGACAATTCAGCCGATAACCGGCGAGCAATCCCCGATGCGTGGCTATCGGCATTACGAGTTCCGACAATCGCGATTTTTCTTTCGTCAAATAGTCTTCCCCGCACATACAATACAATGGGCGGCCGGTCCGAGTTCTTCAACGCATGCGGATAGCCGTCATCCCAGCGCGTTATCACGGTAATTGATTTTTTTACGCACCCGGAATATATCTGTTCGGCGGCCGTAATGGGATTTTGCGAATAGTGCGACGTATAACAGGCCTGCGTCCGTACCGAGGTTCGTTGCCGCAGAATTTCGTAGGCGCGAGAGGGGGATTCACCGTCCACCAGACTCCATATCGCGTTTTCGCCGGGACTGGCCATAACGGAGAGAGCAATCGCATAACACGTATCGAGGTAATCCATACGCGAATCAGGAAAGCTCCTGCATCAACAACTGTATGTTCTCTTTACACTTTTCCCTGTATTCCCTGATAGTGCTTGAATCGGACGATTTTTTTTCAAGCTCGGAGTAAAGATTCTCATACACTGTAAGCGCCTTTTTCAGCTGATTCGTTTCATAATAGAACCTGCCAAGCGCGAAATGCGCACGATAGTATGTAGGGCTTCCCGCGACGAGTTTTTCCATAAGGTTCAGCCCTTCCTCTTTTTCCTTTTTTTCATAAAACAGGAGGATAGAAAGGCCATATATCGCATCGGGGAAATCACCGTTTATTTCAAGCGCCCTCCGGTACTGGTATTCGGCGGCTTCAATATCCCTGTCCGACTTCAGATCCCTGCCCCTGTTGGCCATCGCTATCGCCAGGGAATAGTGGTTGAAGGCCGTGTTTTTCCCGTATGATATTGATTTTTCAAATGACGCAATCGCCAGATCCCACAGCCGTTTTTCCAGATACTTTTCGCCAAGTTTGAAATAAATGTCACTGAGCCGGGATGAGTGCTCTTCCATTTTATTCTTGTCGCTTTCATATTTCGCGGCCTGCTTCTTCAGTTGCTCAATATCGCTTTTCTGCATCGAGCGAATTGTCTTGCCGCCCTTGCATCCCACGCCTGGCATGTCATTACACGCGCATGTAATTATAACCAGCGCCGAAACCACCAGTAGAACAAGCTTTTTCATCAATTCACCTTCCTGAAGCCGGCATATCTGAAATCCCTGACTTCACAGTTGTTATATACATATATACGAAAGAATCCGCGTAAAAACGCACATTTTTTTCGTGCATGCATGTTCTTTTAATCCGCCTGGGCGGGATCGTATTACGGAATTCAGTGAATTTCTAAGGCTGCACGGGAGATAATCTTTTTTTTAAACGCTCCATCACATCGACGGGATCGGAAACAACCACGCGCGTTCCCGAAAGCACGTCGAGGAAGCCGACCTCGTTGTCGTATCGGGGAACGATGTGCTGATGGACATGCGCAATGCTCGCGCCGCTTCCGTTGCCAAGGTTGCAGCCGATATTGAATCCGCTTGGATGAAACTCGTCATTCAACGCATCGATCATCTTCGTCGTAAGATGGTGCATCTCAAGCGCCTCGTCATCGGTAAAATCAGTAAAGCTTTCAACATGCCGGACGGGAAACACCATCACATGGCCGGGATTAAACGGATAGAGGTTGACCGATACGATAAACCGCGCGGTGCGAAAAACCTCGAGCACCGTTACACCGGGGTTCCTGTCTCGTATGGCGCAGAGGATGCAGTCCACCTTCGGTTTCTTCCCCTTCACATACTTTATCTTTTCCGTGTTGAACAGATATCGCCGCATACTGCCGTTGTTATTTTCTCTTCGTCAGCATTCGCACTACATAAAACGCGAGGCCGAATATCGTGGCAAAACTGAATACCGCGGTGAAAACATATATAAAATCAAGGCGGCGTACGACATTGAGTTTTGATACAATATCGTCATTGAGAGATTTAATCTCAAGGGCAACGATCTTTTGGGTAAAATCGATATCCTCTTTCGAGAATACATGAACAAGCTGGTGGAACAGCGTCTTCGTTTTTTTTAACCGGTCATACGCGTCTTTGACATCCGCTTTTTTCTTCTCGAGATAATCAATATTTTCTTCGAGTTTGATAATATCATTCTCTATCGAAAAAATAGATTTGATTATCTCTCGTGAATACTCGACGGAATGACAGTCGCTGCAGGTTTTATCGGAAATAATATTCATGGACGAACGCTGTATATTGTGTTTTCCATGACAACTGACACAATTGGGATCGCCCATTTTCAGAACCGAATCGAAATGGGGGCTTTTCTTGAACTGATGCAGCGCCGTCGCATGGCACATGCCCCTGCCGCAAAAATCAGCTATATCCTTTTTTTCAGGTCGGCCGACAAAATTGTACTCCGGGCTTTTAGAAAGCTTCGCATCGTAAATAGCCGGATTGCCTCCATGACAGATATTGCACTTGTTGCCTTTTTTCGCATGAACGCTCACTTCCCATTCAAGAACCACCGAGCGAAGATTACCGGCAAGCGCCTTGTGGCAATCCACACAGGAATTGCCGTTCGGCACAACTTTTACCGGAGATTCAGTGGGCTTTTTTTCAGATGGCTTTTTGTTGATAGCGGCAAATACGCCCGTGCATGGAATAACGGCTGCGGCAAATAGTGTAACAAGGGATAACACAACCATCGTTTTTCTCATCGTTGCCCGCTCCTCTCCTGGATAGTGCGCCCGCCATGGCGCCAATTGCACCTGAAAACTGTCATTAATACACAGGCATCCCCAGCATATTCGATACAACGAGAATCGCCAGCAGTATAAAATTCGTGTATACCCCGGCGATACAATCATCTATAACTATTCCCAGCCCTCCGTGCAAATCCTCGAGCCTGTTCAAAGGATATGGTTTCGTAATATCGATAATCCTGAATATGAAAAAAGCGCATATGGCAAGCTTCCAGCTAAAGGGATAAAACAGCACGGAAATCTGGTAGCCAAGCACTTCGTCGAGCACCATCTCGGAAGGATCTTTCACGCCGAAATACTCTTCCGCCGTGTCGCCAAGTTTCACCGCGGGATACAGCATTACCATCACAAATACAAGATTGACAATCCAGCTGTACGCGCCAAATATGAGATACGCGCCAATGTACAGCGCCATTCCGAGGAGCGACCCCGCAGTTCCCGACGCTACGGGAAAATATCCGGTATACGCAGCCGTAAATAGAAATTCCTTAAACCACATTTTTATTCGCCGCGCTCTGCCTTCCGGTACGGCGGCAAAAACAGCCGCCAGTTCGTTATTAAATACCTCACACCAGACAGCGCCGTAAGTAACGTCACCAAAAGCATCAGCAGATACGGGCTGGTTATAAGCCATTTGTCGGGATTGTTGGATATTAGTATTTCATAGACACGGGTGAACTTTAGAATATCATCGGTTTCATACATGTGCATCTTCGCCTTTCGAAAAACGAACACCATAATAATGACAATAATGGATATCATCTGGAAAGCCGTTTTCACTTTGCCGAAAGAGCTCGTTCGCAGTGATGCGCCTTTCTTTATCGCAAGATACCGCATAAGCGTTATCAGAATGTCCCTGGCGATAATGATAACGATCATCCACAGCGGAATAAGAGGATCGAGAAAAAGAAACGCGATCAGGGCGGCAATCACAAGAAATTTGTCCGCCAGTGGATCGAGAAATTTTCCCATTTCAGATTCCTGGTGGAGCTTTCTGGCGAGCCATCCGTCGAAAAAGTCAGTGATCGCGGCAACGATAAATACCAGCAAAGCCCACATGCGGTGCTGAACTGTGGGAATGAAGATAAAATAGAGGAACAGGGGCACCAGCACTATCCTCAATAACGACAGCAGATTCGGCATCAACAACAGTACATTGAGTTTCAATCGAGAACTCCAATTAGATCGTATTCACTACTGTCTATCACTTTCGCATCTATAATCGTGTTAACGTCAATATTTTTTGCGGTCAAGTAAAAAATACCGTCTATTTCCGGCGCATCGTATTCGGTTCTGCCCATCCAGTGCTCGTCGTCCACTTTTTCCTCGACAAG
>DHPI01000034.1:0-3301 GCA_002407865.1 Spirochaetia bacterium UBA5368 | reverse complement strand
CGTCCACTTTTTCCTCGACAAGTACGCGGACCGTGCGCCCTATCATCGAACGCATTCTCTTCGCGGAAAGGGATTTTTGCAGTCGCATCAACGCGCGGTAACGCCGCCGCTTGACCGAATCATCCACCTGCAACGCCGCCCCGGCAGCCGGCGTTCCCTCCTCGGGCGAATACATAAAGCAACCGATGCGCTCGAGCCTTACGCCTTTTAAAAACGCGACGAGTTCATTGAAATCGGATTCGCTTTCGCCAGGATATCCGACCATGAATGTCGATCGAATATGAATGCCGGGAACGCACGAACGCAGCCGCTCGATAAGGGCGGTATACGAATCAACATCCCCGCTGCGCCCCATGGATCGAAGGACTGTTTTCGAAACATGCTGAAACGGGAGGTCAATATACTTTACGACCCTGTCATTATGCGCAAGCAATTGCAATATCGAATCATCAAGGCGGTCTGGATGGCAGTACATCAGGCGGATCCACTCAACTCCGGGCATACACGATATCCGGTTCACCAGCGCGGCAAGGTCCGTCGTTTCATACTGATACGACGCGATATCCTGGGCAACGACGATCAATTCGCGGGCACCGTCCTTCACGGCATTCCGCGCATCGGCATAAATTTTCGCTGGCGGATATGAAACGAGGCCGCCCCTGATCAAGGGGATCGCGCAATAACTGCAATTATTAGAACATCCGTCCGATATTTTAATATACCGGTATGGAAGGTTTGCCGTCAGCGGTTTCCGCTCGCGCCGCATGGCGCGGGATGGAACTATGCCAAGTTTTTTACAGAGCGATATTGCGGTTTTTCCGTCCACAACACCGTACACGAAGTCGATCTCCGGGATTTCATGTTCCACCTCAACCCCGTAACGCTGTGTGAGACAGCCGATGACCGCGATCCTTTTGCCGAATTCCCGGGGATGCGGCGTCGATTCATCGGCTGATTCACCAGCGCCATCTTTTAACGCGACGGCGTCGAAAATCACATCAATCGATTCCTTTTTCGCATCCTCAATAAAGCCGCACGTACTTATTATGATAATATCGGCATCCTCCGCGGATGGCGCGCTTCGCAGGCCGATAGACTGCAGCTCTCCGTTGAGGCGCTCCGAATCCACGAGATTTTTCGCGCACCCGAGAGAGATGATGTAATACGAGACCGTATGTGCCGGATATTTCATATGCAACGAACAACCATGTATTCATACACAAAACCCCCGCATGGCGCAGGGGTGGTATGTGGCGTAACAGTACTATTGTCCCTTATGGTTGTCACCAATCCTTTATGACGATTTGGTACACGTTTGGATTGTTGATATCCTTTTTCCAGGTTATCACCTTGTTCGCAACCTGTCCGGGCAAACCGAAGGTATAGTCTTTTCCATTTATCTTTGCCTTGATGCCGCCCGCGTTCCCGATTTTCAACTGCATGTACTCTGCGGCTTCCCACCGCTCGTGCGTTCCCGCGGCGACTATGCCCTTCTTCTTTTCCATGCCGTCAAGATACAATTCGAGATATGTTTTCTGTGAAAATTCCGCTTCGAACACGATTTTGAGATTCTTTTCATTCTGTGCAACGACACGCGTATTGTCGACATTCTTCTGCGGCTCGGCAGCCTGGGCCACTTCCTTTATCTCGGGCTCGACACTCTGGCCGAGAACAATCTGTATCTTCGCCCTGTTTTCGGTAAGGCCCTTCAACGTAAATACGATATCCCGGGTAAAATCCTGCAATTTAACGGTAACGGGCTTCTCCATTTCGAGCCTTTCCATGCGCTCGCCCGGCAGCAGTTCCACGGCAACACTGTCCTTTTTTATCTCTTTTATCAACAACACCACTTCGCGGTTATCGACCATGAACTGCACTGCTTCATTACTATAGAGGAGCGTATACCCGCTGTCATTTGAAAGCTGAAGATTGCGGAGATTCTCAATCCCCATCGTCTGTTTCGACAGATTGTATTCATCCTTGATGTTTTTCGCTGAATCGTCCCTATCATAGTCGATGCTATTCGAAAAAAACGAGCCGACCAGCCATATGACGAGTGCGAGGCCTATAACCCCGCCCCCGATTAAAAACATGTTTCTATACTGATTGTACATCGCGGTAAGATTCATCAGCAGCGGCGTACGCGTGGGCTTTATCAGCTCCTCAAGCGGTGTGACGCTTTCACCGATCTTATACGACTTGTAATTCTGTATCATCTCATCCGCGTCAAGCTTCAGATATTCAGCGTAACTGCGTAAGAAACCGAGCAGGTACGTTTCGCCGGGAAACTTATCAAACTCCTCATTTTCAAGGGCCTCGAGATACATAACGACAATGTTCGTATCCTTCGAGACATCCTTCAAACTCAGCTTTTTCGCCTCTCGAGCGCTACGCAGCTTTTCGCCTATGGTTTCCACTTCACTACTCCTCGGATATCATTGGATTTTTTATTACCCTTACCCGTGAGGGAATATCAAACTTAAATATCCCTGCGGGATGATCGACATCGGTGCGAATATCGGTAAACTCCATCTCAACTTTTTTCCCCGTCGAGGTCTCTCCTGCGGCCTTCGTAATGAGATAATCCTCGGAAATCCACAGCTTCAAATTCCGATACCCGCTTCTGCTCTCCTTCTGTTGAAGCATCATGGTATATCGCTTCGAACCGTCGGGCTGGCGCTCCGGTTGTTCGCGGGACGCGAACTTGTAATGATACTTGGTGAACAGGCGCTGCAAACCGCTCTTCGTGTTCGAGCTAAAAAGAGAATCAGACTGCGACTTTAAATCCTGCTCGGCGACGACATTCATCGACGGAATGTAAATCCACATTGTATTCCCGGTCGCGATTATTTTCTGCCCGTATGGCTGGACGAAATCGACGAGCATCTTGTTCGGCGACTTGTACTTCACGACGCCGTTCTGATAGCTCTTCTTGCCCATTTTTTCGGATACTATTTTAAAATTGGCCTGATACGACTCAACCGCCGCAAACCGCTCTCGCACCTTTTTCGAGACATCGCTTACCGTGGTGAATTCAAAGCGGTACGCACCGACCGGTCCTGCCGAGAGGAATACAACCGCAAGTATTAAAGAGGCTGCACGCAGCCATCCGTACTTTTTCATTTGAAATTTTCCAGAATACGATAGTTTAGCACACGCGATGATTTACTTGCTTATCGAGCCGACAAGGGAAACACGCATGAAAATTTTTCAGCACAGCCTATAAAAGAGAGGCAAAAAGTCAATACTAAAATACCGACGGTTTCCAATTCACCTGCGGTAGCAGATTAATTTTAGGGGT
>DHPI01000042.1:2130-4774 GCA_002407865.1 Spirochaetia bacterium UBA5368 | reverse complement strand
ATCGCCTGTGTCAGCCCGACGAGCCTCGGCAGCCATTGCGTCCCGCCGGCGGCAGGAAACAGTCCGAGCTGAACCTCCGGCAACCCCATAACCGTGCGCGGAGAATCCTCCGCCATCCTGTAGTCGGCGACAAGCGCCAGCTCGAGACCGCCCCCAAGGCAGCTTCCATGTATCGCGGCGACGACCGGAATTTTCAGCGCGTCGATACGGCCAAGCATGCTGTTTGCTTTCAAAATATAGCGATGAGCGGCCTCGCGGGATTGCATCCGTCTGAATTCCTCGATATCGGCGCCAACGAGAAAATTATCCTTCTTCGCGCTTATAAGCACCATTCCCCGCAGCGTTACATCCGTTTCAACTGCGTCGAGCAGCGCGTTTATTTCTTCAAGAAACGCAGCCGATACCTTGTTCACTTTGTTATTCGCGCAATCAATCGCGATAACGACAATTCCGTCGTTCGTTTTATCCACCTTCAGATTATTGAACTTCATCTGCTCAAGCGGCACAAGAGCCGCTTTTTGTTCGCTGATTGCACCCGTTGAAATAACCGTCGTTTCCATTGTCGCCTCCCGTCACGCCGCATTTTCCAGCAGAATCGCGTTCCCCACGGCGCCTGCCGCGCATCCCGCGATGATGCCGAACTGTTCTTTCGTTTCATTCAACCTGTTGATACATGTCGTAAGGAGCCTGCCGCCGGTGGCCCCAAACGGGTGCCCCAGCGAAAGAGACCCGCCGTACACATTCAAACGGTGCATTTCAATCTGGCCTATCTTTGCAGGAAGCCCCAGCCTCGCGGCGCAAAATTCGTTCGAATCGAGACACCGAAGATTGGCAAGCATCTGCGCCGAAAACGCCTCGTGTATCTCGAACACGCCGATCTCAGACAATTCGAGGCCAACCTTTCTCAAGAGCCCGGCTATGGCAAACGCTGGACCAAGTAGCAGTTCTTCCCATGGGTCCTGTGCGGTATAGGCGTAGGTATGAATATATGCCTTCGGCTTCAATCCAAGGGCCTTCGCCTTGTCTTCGTTCATAAGCAGCACCGCTGAAGCCCCGTCGGTGAGAAACGATGAATTGCCCGCGGTAACCGTACCGTGTTTTTTATAAAAAGCCGGCCGCAGGCGCAGCAGCGTATCGTATTTTGCGTCACTGCGGGGACCATTATCGGAAACGATCGCATTGGCGCCAGGCGCCACGACCGGGACGATTTCATTTTTAAGTTTACCGGCAGTCGCCGCATCGACAGCCCGTTGATGCGACAGCGCCGCGTACGAATCCTGATCCTCGCGCGATATGCCAAGGCGTTTCGCAAGCCTGTCGGCGGTCTGCCCCATGGTGAGCCGTGTCGCGTATTCGCCAAGCGCCGGTGATTCTGGAATAATGAAATCCGCCGGCCTCATCCCCTTAAAAAGCCTCAGTTTTCCAGTAAGCGATTTTGGCCTGCGATACATCGTCATATCGAGAATAAGGCGCCGAAACTTTTTCGATATTTTAATATCCGGATCAGAAAATGATTCCGTACCGCCCGCTATTACCGCATCCGCGTTTCCGCTGCATATCATTTCATATCCGGATGTAATTGCCGCATTTGCTGAAATGCAGGCAACCGTACAGGTATGCGCGGGAATCGAGTTCGGCAATCCCGCACCGAGCATTATTTCCCGCGCGACATTCGTTGTCGAAATATCCGAAGCCACCGTCCCCATAATTACATGATCAATCGCATCCTGATCAACACCCGTTTTCGCGATGAGGCCTTTCACGGCCCATCGG
This sequence comes from Spirochaetia bacterium UBA5368, assembly GCA_002407865.1. GTDB lineage: Bacteria > Spirochaetota > UBA4802 > UBA4802 > UBA5368 > UBA5368. The sequence goes on along the minus strand of DHPI01000042.1, from coordinate 3,001 downwards.
CCAAGCTCCCAGGCCATGAGATCATAATATCCGGTTCCCGACCGCAAGAAAGGCGTACGGCAACCATCGATCACTGCGACTCGTGTTGTTTTCCGGCGTGTTTCCATTGCGTTCCCCCGACCGTATATTAAAAGATTTACGCGTGCCGCGCACCGTATTGTCATATCGTCATAATGTATAACAGTATTACAAGATTGGTCAAGGAGTTTTTGGGGTCTTGAATAAAAATATGCGGGATATTCTTTTCTATGTAATAAATGAATTGCAGGCGCATTCTTTGTCGATTAGGAGAGCACGCGGTGGAAACTATCAACTCTGATGAAAAAATTGCTGCACCGGGACCCGCCGACAGACCTGCCGGTGGAATAACGACGATAAATCCCACACGATTCTGTAATCAGCGCAGGTATATCTATTTCGTATATAAAATCTCTATCATCTGCGGATGAAGAGCGCCGTTTGAGGCCATAATTTCCGGATACTCCGGATCAAAGGGACTGCCGTCATATTTTGACACATTGCCGCCTGCCTCACGCACTATGACGCTGCCCGCGGCCGTGTCCCATGGATAGAGTTTCGGCTCCCAGAAGCCGTCAAGCCTTCCGCAGGCCACGTAGCACAGATCAAGCGCTGCGGAACCGAGCCGGCGTATCCCCTGTATCCGCGGAAGAAAATTGTTAAACTCTCTTAAATTGTTGTCGGGCGACGTAAGTTTGTCGTATGGAAATCCGGTCGCGATCATCGCATACGCGATATCTCTCGTCGCTGAAACGCGGATTTTTCTGCCGTTTAAATACGCACCCCCGCCGTCCGATGCGGCAAACATTTCATCGTGAAACGCGTCATACACAACTCCGGCGATAACCTTTTT
>DHPI01000042.1:0-1985 GCA_002407865.1 Spirochaetia bacterium UBA5368 | reverse complement strand
AACCTTTTTCTCAATCCGTGAATACAGTCCGAGAGAAACGCAAAACATCGGAATGCCATGCGCAAAGTTGTTGGTGCCGTCAAGCGGGTCGATATACCATATATAGTCGCTGTTATTTTCCGACCGGCTTCCCTCTTCCGCGATTATGGAATGGCCGGGATACTGAGCCTTCAACCGCGAATACAGCAATGCCTCGGATTCCTTATCGATGCTTGTCACAATGTTGGTCGAACTTTTGTACGATATCTCTGTTTCAGACGACCTGAATCCTTTTAATAAAACCGCCCCGGCCTCACGAGACAGCCATTCAGCAAAATCCGTATATTCCCGCGCCTGTATCATTTCAGAACACCCCCCCCGCGCCAAGCTGCAGGGCAACTTCATTGTGATCACCTTTCGAACCTGTCATCTCGAAGAGCAGCTTTTGATATAGAAAAAAATGCGCACCCACCGGCTCTTCGGCCTTCAATGATAATTCATGACCGGACGTATAGAATCCCGAGAAAGGTTCGCCCTTAAACCATGTCGCCGTACTTGCGCCGAACCACCCCTGCCCGTTAAAAGCCTTATACGGTTCGTCATTATTGATATCCAGCATATAAAACCGTTCAGTAAATTCCAGCGTGATTGTCACATTCTTCTCATTTGTCAACGTATTGTATTGTCCAAGCGATACGCCGAAGCTGAATCCGTAGACGCCAAAATAGTTGGACCGTCTGTTGGTATGATCGAAAAAGAAGTATTCCGACGCAAAAAGCCTTGAATAATAGCTTAGAAATTTGTCAACGGTGTAATTTAAATTAAATTCATAATAATCGGTATCGAGTGTTTTCCCTGAAGAATGCGTACCGTCATAGGGCAGAAACCTCGGATAGACAGAGAACCGCATCACGGCCTTATCCTGCCTGAATCCGAACACAAGGCCCGCCTTGAAATCGGTACGTCTGTAATTGTTTTTCTGGAGAGAAAATTCATTTACGAACGCGAAATCATCCGCATAATGCGTGATGAGGCATCCGAGGCCGAGGAAATATCCGCCGAGATGATATATCCCCTGCACCTTTTCAATCTGCGCCGCAACGGCAGGCATTATAGCTCCGAGATAGGGTGTTCCCGTCGTCAGATCGAATTCCCAGTCAAGTGCGGGCGTCACATTAATATAAAGATTCCATGGCGCGTCAATGATCATCCCGGGAGTGGTGACATACTTGTAGTCCCTGCCATCAAAGAAATAGCCGGTACGGACCATGCCGTCAAGTGTTGCATATACATACCGCGAGGGTTTTTGCTCCTCTTCCTTCTCCGCTGCCTCTCGCGCCTGCGCCCTGCGCCTCTCCTCCTCCCTTTTCCTCATTTCTTCTTCTTTCTGTTTTGCAAGCATCATTTCCTGCTGTTTTTGCAGCATCATTTTATACGCATCCGGAAGCCACTGGATAACTTCCGTATTTTTCGGATCTGTTTTTACGACAAACTCGCCCGCCTCAACCGCTTTTTCGTAATTGCCGGTTCGATAATACAGGTATCCCGCGCGCTCGTACGACGGCAATTGCTTCGGATTACGTCGTATTGCCTCTTCGTAATTCACAATGGCCTGTGGATAATCCCCTTTTAACTCGTACACCCACCCGAGATTATGATACGCACGCGCGGAAGCGGAATTGTATATGCTCACGGCCTTTTGAAACTCCTTCGCCGCCTCATTGTACATTTTTTTATCGCTGAACTCCACGCCCTTCCTTGAAAGCTCCGCCGGATCTTCTGAATACAGGGGCGCCATCGTGCAAACTGCCGAAACGAACGCCATCGCAAGCATATATCGTATCTTCATTGTTCGTTATCCTGCGCTATGTGATAAACAGCCACCATGTCTAATATCGAATTTTTCACGTACATACTGCATCATTAATAGCAAATCGAAATATAAAAGAAAGTACTTTTTGCCGCAAAACGGCGCCCTTCGTTGGGTAGCAGTAGAACTTTAGGGG
>DHPI01000041.1:7014-10845 GCA_002407865.1 Spirochaetia bacterium UBA5368 | reverse complement strand
CGATAATAGCGCGCTCATTGCCGCCTGCTACTTTCCGAGCCCCAGTTTTTTATCGATCTTCAACTTGTTCACCGAAAGCACCTCTCCGGTTTCAACACGCAGCATCTTCAGGAATATCTCATAGCTGCTGTCTTTCACATACAATTTTCCCGTGATGATAAGGCGCGCCCCAATAAATTTTCCCAGCTTTACGGCGTTTGCGTCTTCGACAAGGCCGGTGCTCTGAATTTCAAGCTCCTTTAAAATCTTCTGTAAATCTTTTCGCTCCACCATTTTGAACGCCTTGTTTCTGCTCAACGAAAACGTCATCTGCTCGGTAAAATACTCCGCGTTCGATACAAGCGGTTTATCAGAAGCGGCAAACGGGGCGATACTCGCGGGTGTTCCCTGCGCAATACCGATGCTCGAATAATCAATGAGTTGCGTGGCCGCCATATCGAACAGCTTTTTCAGCGTCTCCTCGTTCTTTTCATCCTCGATCTTCGTCGCCTGGATGTATTCCTCGCCCTGTTCCAGGGGCTGGTCGGTAAGGAAGCCCAATTCTTCCTTCGCAAAACGGATGATGATCGATTCCAGCTTGTCGGTCTGGAAATTCGCGCCGGTATGGTGGCTAACGCTGCCCTCTTTCCCGCCCTCGCTCTCGCCCTTTTCTCCGTAGGTAAGAAATATATATTTCGCGTATGTGTATTGGGCGATCTGGCGCAAAACGTATTCACCGGAAATATTGAGACCGCCCGTACCCACGCTGAATATCTTTATCCCCTCGTTCCTGGCGTCGCGTACCGCGTTTACGTAGGTATACGACTGTTCGTAATCCAGGTGCGGCGGCGCATCGGTAATAATATAGCAGAGGCGGATGCCGTCCCTGTTCCATTTAAGGTTCTTGATCGTGTCATGCAGCGCGGCCTGGAGGTTCTCGGGTTCGTCGCCCCCGCCCGACGCGTTTACCTTCGCGAGCTCATCCTGAAAAGTGTCAAGCTTTTCGGTCAGCGGGATAACTTTTGTCACATATTCGTCATCAAGGTCTTTATACAGCACCATGCCGAATCGTATCTTCGGTTTCGTCGAAAGCGACGCGAGGTTGAGATTGATGATTTCGATAGTGCTCTTGAGGCGGTTGATCTCCTCGCCCATGCTGCCGGTGGTATCCAGTATGAATACTATATCAAGTGGAACGTTTTTCGTTACTTCGCGGGACACATCGAAGACTACGGGAATCTCCCTCGGCCCCTGCCGGTCGATAATAAGCTCTTTTGTTTTCTGGCGAATCGTTATTTCGACGCGATACTGCGACGGTCTTGCGCCATATTCGGATGGAAAAAACAGAAACGTACCGTCGGCATACGTTTTCCCGGCGCACAGAAGCGTTTTCTTATCGTACACCGCTATTTTTGCGTTTGCCAGTGATTTATTGTCTTTGTCTTTCACGCGCAGCATAATCCTTTCGTCAATGCTGATAGGCAGATGCTGCGCCTGATCCCTGTAGGTCTGCAAAAAATGAATAAAATAGTTAAACTGCCTGTTATCATCGGCGAACCCCGCCTTGAGTCCCGACGCGGCCGGCGCAGCCTCACGCTTCACTGCAACCTTTCCGTCCTTCTTTTTTTCCGCAGGCGCCGCGGGCTTTACAGTTGTCGTATAATCCTCACCGGCCGCCTTTTCTTTCATTTTGATGGCCGAATCTTCCGCTGTAGCTGTTTTATCAGGGGTTTTCACCGCACCGCCCATTTTCGCTCCCCCGCATCCCATAGACACGACAAAAACGGCAAGTATCAGCATTACACTCAAGCGTTTCATTCAGCAACCCCCTATGGTCTTTCTCTCTATTGGTTACGTCAGTAATGAATCACTTTTTACGCAGTAATACCCCGATGTGATGAAAATACGCAATCCAGCAGCCATGTTATCGACTTATTTTTTTCGTTTCCTTCGGCGGTTCGGGATGGTCTTCTTCGCCGTTCATCGCTTTTCTGAATTCTCGAATTCCACTGCCAATATCACGGGCGATTTTCGGTATCCTGCCTGCGCCGAAAACAACAAATATGATAAAAAAAATTATAATCAGTTCAGGCACACCCCGATTCATATATCACCTCTCACAATGATATCTCACGCCGCTATATACGACTCGTCTGGTTTCTTTTTGTTACACGCTAATTAATTGGAATTGAATCGTCCAGCAATGCGGAATGGATTCTGACAAAAAGATCGTACATTGCATCGGTTTCAAACTGATGCAGGGGAATCTGCCTGCCGTCTCTGAACTCAATAAGAATACCCTTGTTTCTGTCGAGTATCGTGCCGAATCCCTCGAGCACCCTTCCATCGTCTTCCTGTATGTCGCGAATTTCCAGTTTCTCCCCGTAGCCGTTACCGAATTCGAGGATGCTGTCAATAACCGATTTCTCTATTTCGTTGCGAACCAACTCCAGCAGATATGTGGCGTTGTCAAGTTTTTTCAGTATGGAATCAGCGGTACCCATCGATCCTCCATGCACATTTCATGGATGATGGTAGCCGCCGCCGGCGGGAATGTCAAATCTTTAAACTTGTAGAACCATTCGATATGTACGGTCCGCTCATGGCGCCGCGGCGCCATGAGCGTTACACCCATATGCCAATCATGCAGCCGCAGGCATGCTACAGGGCCTTTTCCAGAAAAGCGTTTAAACGTTTTACGAACTGTGCAGGATTGTCAATTTTCATCCCTTCAATCAACATTGCCTGCTCTAACAATAGCAGCGACGCATCCTCTAACACTGTCTGGTCGTCGATGCCGCGCATTTTCTTTATGATCTCGTGCGACGGATTGATCTCGAGTATCGGCTTTATATCGGGCAAATTGGTGTTGCCCATCGATTTCAATATACTCTGCATCTGCACCGTCGGGTCGTTTTCGTCAACCACGAGACACGACGGCGAATCGCTGAGCCGCGTACTCGCCTTGACATCCTTCACGCGGTCCTTCAGTATTTCCTTTATCTTCTGGATAAGCGGCTCGGCGGCCTTCTCCTCTTTTTTATCCTCATCGGTCTTGAGGTCGTCCACGGCGTCACTGCGGTTGACCGATTTCAGTTCGATATCGCCGTATCTGCCCACCGCCGATATGATGATGTCGTCAAGCTCGTCATCCATAATAAGCACTTCGATATCTCTGTCACGGTACATCTCAATCAGCGGCGACTGGCGCAGGTTCTCCTCGCTTCCGCCGGTAATATAATAGATTGCCTTCTGGTCGGGCTTCATACGGAGCTTGTAGTCGGCGAACGACGTGAATCCCTCCACATCTGTGGACTTGAAGCGCACAAGCTCGATAAGCGTTTCCCTGTTCTCGAAATCCTGGTAGAGCCCTTCCTTGAGCGGCTTGCCGAACTCCTTGTAAAATTCGGCGTACTTTTCGCCGTTCTTCGCAAGCGTCTGAAATTCCCCGAGGATCTTTTTTACCGACGCCTGGCGTATCTTCTCTAATATCCTGTTGTGCTGCAGCATCTCCCTGCTGACATTGAGCGGCAGGTCTTCCGAATCGATGATCCCCCTGATGAACCGCAAATACGTCGGCAAAAGCGTTTTTTCGTCATCGGTGATAAAGACGCGTTTTACATACAGCTTGACGCCCGGCCTGTAATCCGCAAAGTAGAGGTCCATGGGCGCCTTTTTCGGCACGTAGAAAAGTGTCGAATATTCCATGACGCCTTCGGCCTGCGTGTGGAAGTAAAGCATCGGCTCGTCGTAATCGTGTGAAATCACCTTATAGAACTCTTTGTAATCCTCGTCTTTCAGCTCCGATTTCGAGCGTTTCCAGAGCGCGGTCGCCTCGTTGATCTTGTCTGT
>DHPI01000041.1:0-6890 GCA_002407865.1 Spirochaetia bacterium UBA5368 | reverse complement strand
CCCCTCGCCCTCGTATTTCGTTTCCATGTAGTGCAGAAAGATCGGGAACGGTATATGGTTTGAATACTTTTTAATTATCCTGTCTATCGCCCACCGGCTTGCGAATTCCTGGCCCTCGCCGTTGAGATGCAATATAATGGTTGAGCCCTGCGAATCACGCTCCGCGTCGGCTATATCGTATTCGCCCTTACCGTCGCTTCTCCACCGCCATGCCTTCTCCTCGCCCGCCTTACGAGTAACCACCTCAACGCGGTCGGCAACCATGTATGCCGAATAAAATCCGACACCGAACTGCCCTATAAGGTTTATATCTTTCTTGTTGTCGCCGCTGACCTTCTCGATAAACGAGCGGGTTCCCGAACGGGCGATCGTGCCCAAATTTTCAATAAGGTCCTGCTCGTTCATGCCGATGCCGTTATCCGACACGGTAAGGGTTTTGTCGGATTCGCTGAAAAATATATCAATTTGCGGATCGAAGCTGATTTTTTTGTACTGTTCGTCCGTGTAGGTGAGAAATTTAAGCTTATCCAGCGCATCCGACGCGTTGGATATCAGCTCGCGGAGGAAAATTTCCCTGTTCGAATACAGGGAGTGAATGATGAGGTGGAGGAGTTGATTCACCTCGGTCTGAAACTGATGTGTGCCCATTACATATCTCCTTTACATGTGTAAAAATTATTGCATAATTCCCGCCGATGGCATCACACGGCGCGGCATGCCACAGCATCCACTCGCCGGCTGCGTATAACAACGGAGTTGTACGTCATATCATTGTTTATAATATACAAAATAAGGCGCTCACCCGGCAATAGCATTAATAAATTCACGGCAATACGCGGGAATATCCTCCACAACCCGTCCCCAGACGAGATTGCCGTCACGGAAGGCAGGCGCATCGACCCACACGGCGCCCGCATTGACAAGATCGTCTTTAATACCCTCCGAGCCAGTCGCCTTTTTTCCCGTGACAATCCCGGCTGAAATGCCCACGAGACCACCATGGCATATCATGCCGATAATCCTGCCTTTTTCGTTCATTCCACGAACAAGCGCAATCATGTTTTTGTCCCTTCGTATGCGGTCCGGCGCCCATCCCCCCGGCACATGCAGGGCGTCGAGATTCTCGGACCTTACATCAGCCGCCGAATGGCGGCTTTTCACCGGCAACGCGCCATGCTTACCGTGATATTCCTCGCCCGACCGCGATCCAATAAGCTTGACAGCGGCGCCCTCCTCTATGAGCCGCATGTACACGACCCAGAATTCAAGCTCTTCAAACCCCTCGCCGATGAGAATCCCGACGGTTTTATCGTGAAGCAGCATAGCATACCTCCTGTCCGCCGCGCCCGCGCCATCACGTGACGTTTGCATCCATCCACGCGAGAATGCGGCCGGCGATTGTTTCCCATCCCGGCTCGCCAAGCACCCAGTGCGCATGATTTTCCAGTTCGACATACTCCGCGGCAGCATACCTGCCCGCGTTGCTGCGCACAACCCCTGCCGGGACGATACGATCTTTTTTTCCGGCAATCACAAGGATTGGACATTTTACTGATGAATAATCGACCTTTGTAGATTTTTTTTTGTCGAAAAACCACATGCCTATCTGAAAGGCAGCCCTGCCCGATTCGTACACCGACTGCGAGTAAATCTCCCTCTGTTTCTCCGGCGGCATACAATTCAACATCGCGTACGCCATTGCATTGAACCCTAACCGGAAGGGGCGTTCATACCATTTCCACTTCGACATCACGGCGGCGAAGCTTTTTATCACCGAATAGCGCAGATTGAAAACGCCGCGCGGCGATGCCGGGGTAAGAAGCACCGCGGCCGCCGCCTTTCCCCTGGCCGCAAGCATCTGCGCAATCAGTCCCCCCATCGAATGGCCCATGAGCACCGGCGGCGACGGCAGCGAGCCGATTATTTTTTCCATGTCATCGGCATAATCCTCGATGCCGGCCGTTCCAAGCCGCGCATCAGGCTGATCGTTATGCGCCGCGTCATGATAGCGCAGCGCCGGTGTTATGCATCTATACCCGCGGCTCTCGAAAAAGCCCCGGTAGTTGTCCCACACGGCGGGGCTGCACATCATGCCGTGTATCATCAGCAGTGTTCTTTTCACCGTGCACTCTCCTTATGGTAATTTTGCCATACCACACCCTCTATTGTACCGTATTGTTTTCTTTCCGTCAATCATTGTATGCGGATACAAACCGCGCCTGTCGCGGCGTTACCGTCCACCGGCTGCTGTCGAAAAGACTTGACACGCGCATAATAGTTTTGTATAAAACCATTATGAAGGTAAATGCGGAAAACTTTTTATACGTATTGTCGAAAATACGTCAGCGTCTGTTTTCCTTTCTTGAAGCTGAAATGGCCACTCTTGACATCGAAAACATAACGCCGGCGTACGGCGACATACTTTATGTTCTCGACAGGAAGGGCCCTCTCTCCATGCAGGATGTCGCGCGCTATACGATGAAAGACAAATCGACAATTTCTACGGCAATCAACTGTCTCGAACGTAACGGGTATGTCGTGAAGGCAAAAAACAATGACGACAGGCGTGTTGTGACGATCATGCTGACGCCGAAATCGAAAAAAATGAGGCCGGCGCTTTTCGCTATATCCCGCGCCATGAACGCAAGGCTTTTTAACGGGCTTAGTGACTATGAAAAGGATGCGCTGTTCAAACTGATTGGCAGGGTGTACCGCAACGTCTGACGCATCGCGATTGTCAGCAGTATATAGTTTTGTACAAAACAACGGCGCATTAGGGGCGCCACGCACAACAGGAACTCGACCATGATTGAAACACATGAATATGAAGGAATTATCCAAATAAAAATGAGCAGGGAACTGAACGGCTCGCCCGTCTACTGGGTCGCCGCATATCTCGTTGACGGCCTGCTTATCGACACAGGATGCAGCGATACATCCGGCGAACTCGCCTCCTTCCTGACATGGAAAAATCTCCGAATGGCCGTCAACACGCATTACCATGAAGACCACATCGGCGGCAATCACGACATCATGCAAAAATTCGGCATCGATGTTTTCGCCCACCCGGACACCGTTCCGTTGATAGCACAAAAACCAACGCTCTATCCCTACCAGGAAATCGCCTGGGGGTATCCCGTGCCGACAACGGTTCGCCCCATTTCGGGCAGCATTCACACCGCCCTGCACGAATTCCATATTATCGAAACGCCGGGGCACTGCGCCGGCCACATTGCCCTGATGGAGATGACGAAAGGATGGTGCTTTACCGGCGACATCTTTGCCCGCGGAAACCCGAAATTTATACGTCCAGAAGAAAACATTGGTGAGATTATAAAATCCTGCCGGCTCATTTTACGCGAGGCGGGTGAACGGCTTGTGCTTTTCACATCGGTGGGCAAAATTATAGAAGACGGCAGAAACGCGCTTACATCGTTCATTGAATATATTTCTAATCTCGCGGAAAAGGTACAGGCGATGGCGCGGAATGCGCGCACCATCGAAGAAATAATAAATGATGAATTCGGCGGCGAGCACGATTTCGCGAAATTTACCGACGCCCAGTTTTCTACTCGTAATCTTGTACGGTCGCTGCTTGAAATGAAATTGCAATGAGACAGACATTTTTCCAGTTATAATTTCCAGACGTTGATCGGATCTGAAACGAAACAACCGGCGATGCGACGTTGCCCCGTTTATTTGACGATTTCCACGCCTCTCACTACATTGAAGTACACAGACCCGCGCCGGACGTAACCGCGCTGTGAACCGTTCTCCTTTTGCTTCATCCGTTCTTTTTCTATCCTGGTATGCATATCCCGCGTTCTCGCGTCACGGCAGGGCCCAACTATTTAAGGAGGGAGCCATGAAATCAAGTGCGCACTTAAAGAAAGAAGAAGACTGGAGAGAGATAAAAAAGACAACGGTTCAAAGCGATGTCATGATGCTGCTTTCAAGGGCGAAACGGCTGATTCGGCAGGCCGACACCAAAGACAGGGTGCTGGAACTGATTGACACCTACCTCGACGTGCTCAGAATCGATCCCGATAACTACGAGGCGCTCTGGAGCCTGGGCAGATATTACCAGCTCATGGGTTTCGCCTATTCGCACAGCATCCCCGAGAAGGAACAGTACTATCTTGCGCAGATACGATCGTGCGAGCGCGCGATGGAAACAAACCACCCATACAAGGCGCTCATCGAAAACGGTGAGCCTGTCGAGAAGGCATGCCGCGCGCTTACGGAACGGGAGATGCACGCCATAGCATACTGGAGCTTCGGATACGGCGCGTATTACAAAGAATGCTTCGGGAGAATTGGGAAACTTATGAAAATTTCGCTGGCGGTAAAGGCGCGAAAAGTCGCTGAACGCATGATGGAAATAAACCCGACCTTCGATGGCGGGCACCCGCTCGTGTTTATGGCGGGCTACTATGCGTTACTGCCGCAATTGTTAGGCGGGGATACCGCAAAAGCGGCCGATTTCTACGCGCGTGCGGTCAAAGCGGGACCAAAAAGACTTTTCGCGCGGTATTGCCGGGCACGCTTTTTGTACACGAAAATGGAAAATAGAAAAGCGTTCAGGGAAGACCTCGAATGGGTCATCGCCCAGGACCCGCACATGCTGGATTCGCCGTACGCGTGGAACGTCTTCTTCCAGAGCAGCGCAAGGGAAATGCTGCGAAACATGCATACGTATTTTAAATGACGCAACTGAATCTAAGGATCAGTTCAGTTGCAGATATGCCATCAAATACATCCCGGCAGGCGGACGCCATCGTTCGCATGCCGGGATGTGCATCATAAATACTACTTATATAAATTGTCGATCTCAACTGCGTAATTCTTCCGCACCACCCTGTTTTTCACCTTGAGCGTGGGCGTTATTTCGCCGCGCTCCTCCGTGAGCTTCCTCGGAAGGATATGATATCGCTTAATCGCTTCGAAATCGGAGAGCTCGCTATTGGCCTTCCGCACCTCGCGGTCAATCATTTCTACAAGCTCCGGATGTGCCACAAGATCGTCGCCGACTTCAATGCAGGTATTGATGCCGTTGAGGGTTGCGTATACCAACTTCGATTCGTCAAAGACTATGCCTTTGTTTTTGAACATCGTAATAATGACATCGTATGCGGGCACAATAAGCGCCGTAATATATTTTCTATCGTCGCCAAGAACCACCAACTGGTCGATAATGGGGCAATTGGCGAACTTAAGTTCAACATGCGCGGGGGAGACATTTTTTCCCGTATCCAGTACAATGATGCTCTTTTTTCTGTCGATAATTCGCAAGTAACCATGTTCCATCTCCCCAATGTCGCCGGTTCTAAACCAGCCGTCAGGGGTAAAACTTGCGGCAGTATCCTGCGGTTTCTTGAAATATTCTTTTATCACTGCATCACCGCGTACCAGGATTTCACCGTCATCATCAAGTTTGCCTTCAGCGTTCGGCCCCTCGAAATCAGGGGAGAGCCAGCCTATCCTGGCGCAGCGCGGCTGAATCATGCAGATTCCCGACGTCGTTTCGGTAAGCCCCCAGCCGTCAAGCAGTGGAAAGTTCATGGACCAATAGTTGCGCTGCAAGTCGGCAGGCAAAAGCGAGCCGCCCGAATAGGCAAATTTGATTCGACCGCCAAACACATTGCGGAAAATGGAAAATACCTCCGCATCGGCTTTTAGAAAATCCTCCTTCAATGCCACATCGATATTTGCGGTCGGATCAGCGGTCAGATCGACAACACCGTTTTCGTCCTCCCGCTGTTCAAACACCCTGCGGCCGACTTCCATGGCCCATTCGAACGTCTCCTTTCCCTCAGGCGTGGAGGTAATGAGCGCCTTTACGCCTTCGAACACCCTGTCCCAGAGCCGGGCCACCATCATGAGAAACGTCGGTTTGATCTCCTGGAAATTCTGTATGAGCGTCTTAGGACTTTCGGCATAGCCGATAAGACCGCCGTAGGCGATGCAGCTGCTATGATTGTCAAAACGGTTCCAGTTATGGCTCAGCGGCAATACCGAAAATGCGACATCCTCACAGCAAAAGGGGTGGCCGCCCCAGATGGCAGTCTGCAACACGGCAAGCGTCGCGGCAAGGATGTTCTTGTGCGTCAGCATACAGCCCTTGAGGTTGCCCGTAGTTCCCGACGTATACAGAATGCTCGCGGGATCCTCATGGCGAAGCGATGTCCAGCGTGATTCGTACTCTGCGGGATTCTTCGAACGGTACTCACGCCCAATTTCATTCAGCTTTTCCGCGCTCAGGACGCCATCAGTGCTGCCCGCATAGGCGGGATCAAGCACTATGATTGATTTCAGTGTCGGTATTTTACTTTTTACACCGAGAATCTTTTCTAACAACTCCTCGTTTCCCACGCACAGACACTGCACATCTGAATCGTTCGCGATTGTGACGATCTCCTCATTCGAACTGGTGGGATATATGGTGCCGACGATACACCCCGCAGCCCTACCTCCGTAATCGGCCCAGTCCCAGAAGGGGCTGGTGCCCGCCATGATGCTCATACAGTCGCCTTTTTTCAGGCCAAGCGCCATGAATCCATGCGCGAATGCCTCGACACGGTCGGCAAAATCACGGTACGTCAAAACCTGATACTCTCCGTTCAACTTGAATTTCTGCGCCGGTCTTTCTCCGTATTTTTTTACGGTGGCATAAAACATATGGACCGTGCTTTGATTCTCACTCATGAAATTTTCTATTACTTCGGATTTCGGCCCCTGATAGTTATATACTTTGTCCGTATCGCCCATATTGCTCCTCCATATATTATTGTATGATATATAGACGATATTTAATATATTAAAATATATATTTCAACATATTAATTTATATAGTACTATATTTTTTTCGGGTAGCAGATTAATTTTAGGGG
>DHPI01000020.1:29736-48310 GCA_002407865.1 Spirochaetia bacterium UBA5368 | reverse complement strand
CCCAACTTTCCGGAATGAGCCATAAAAATAATGAACAAAAGAATCATTGTGAATGCCGATTCTGTATGGTTCAATATCGGTAAAGAATTGAATAATGAAAAGAGATATTTGCAGATTTCTCATCGGGGACATCGGTTGTCAAAGAGCGGAAACGGACGTCCCGAGGGGTGAATTTTATGCGTGTGACATAATATTTTACTTGACGGACGAATTCAAATTGATATACAAATGAGCTACAAAAGAGTATTCGACACGACGCTCGGAAAAAATCAGACACTCAAACATACATACTATAATTGTCTTTACGCAGCGGTGGTTCGCCTATAAGGATCCCTTTCTGTTGTGGGTGTGTGTTGTGAAATAAATTATTGAGGCATAACATATGGAAGAAAGTACATCCCAACTTCATTATATACGGAAACGGGATGGGCGGATTGTTCCCTTCGATCCGGAAAAAATTACCGAAGCGATATTCAAGGCTGCGAAGGCTGTCGGCGGCAGCGACAGGGGGCCCGCGAAAAATATATCAGAATCTCTCATGGGTATACTTGAAGTTATCTACAAGGACGGCCGGATTCCGACGGTCGAGAACGTGCAGGACCTCGTTGAAAAGATGCTGATAGAGCGGGGCCATGCGAAGGTTGCGAAGGCGTACATCCTTTATCGTGACCAGCACAGAAAAATCCGCGAGGGTAAAGACCTTCTTAATGAAGGTCTTCAACTGATTGAACAGTACCTTGATCGTTCCGACTGGCGCGTAAACGAGAACAGCAATATGAGCTATTCACTTCAGGGGCTCAATAATCATATCGCGTCGGGGATTACCGCGAAATACTGGCTCGAGCGCATCTATCCCCCCGAAATCCGTGAAGCGCATGTGAATTGCGACATCCATTTGCACGATCTCGGCCTGTTATCGGCGTACTGCGTCGGATGGGACTTAAAAGATCTGTTGACTCGCGGATTCGGCGGTGTCCCCGGCAAGATTGAAAGTCGGCCGGCAAAACATTTCCGGAGCGCTCTCGGTCATGTCGTGAATTTCTTTTATACGCTGCAGGGCGAATCCGCGGGGGCGCAGGCCTTCGCCAATTTTGATACGTATCTCGCGCCGTTTATTTATTACGATAAGCTTTCTTATAAAGAAGTTAAGCAGTGCCTGCAGGAGTTCGTTTTCAACATGAATATTCCTACGCGGGTGGGCTTCCAGACGCCGTTTACAAATGTTACGCTCGATCTGAAAGTCCCGTCGACTATCGCGGAGGAGTATGTGGTTGTCGGCGGTGAGATTCGCGACAAAAAATACTCGGAGTTTCAGGCGGAGATGGATATGTTCAACAGGGCTTTCGCCGAATGCTTTCTTGAGGGTGATGCGCGCAATCGTATTTTTACGTTTCCTATCCCGACCTATAATCTGACGCGTGATTTTGACTGGAACAACAAATCGCTTGAGAAGCTCTGGGAGGTTACGGCGAAATACGGCATACCATATTTCGCGAATTTTATCAACTCGGACATGGACCCCGAGGACGCGCGGTCGATGTGTTGCAGGTTGCGGCTCGATAACCGTGAGCTTCGCAGCAGGGGCGGCGGGCTTTTCGGCGCGAATCCCCTGACGGGAAGCATCGGCGTGGTTACGATCAATATGCCGCGTCTCGCATATCAGGCGAAAGGCGAGGATGATTTTTTTGAAAAATTAGTCCATCTCATGGATATCGCCCGCGATTCGCTTGAGATCAAGCGCAAGGTGCTTGAGAATTTTACGCAGAATAATCTTTATCCATATACGAAATATTATCTGGCGGACATATTCGACAGAAATGACCGGTACTGGATAAATCATTTTTCTACCATCGGCCTTATCGGCATGAACGAGGCATGCGTCAATCTCCTCAAGAAGGATATTTCCACCGTGGAAGGCAAGGGTTTTGTGATGCGCGTTCTCGAATTCATGAGGGAACGTATTATGGGATACCAGACCGCAACGGGGAATTTGTATAATCTGGAGGCAACGCCCGCAGAGGGAGTAAGCTACCGTTTTGCAAAGCACGACAGGGCCATGTTTCCGGATATCGTTACAGCGGGCAAAAAGGAACCGTATTATACGAACTCGGTGCACCTGCCTGTGGATTACAGCAGTGATATATTCGATGTGCTTGATCACCAGGATGAACTGCAGGCCCTGTTTACCGGCGGGACCGTTGTACATTGTTTTATCGGCGAAAAAATAGATGACGTAGAGATGCTGAAAACGCTTGTGCGCAGAATCGCGGAGAATTATTCCATACCCTATTTTACGATAACCCCGACGTTCAGTATTTGCCCGGTGCATGGCTACATACCGGGATCGCATAAATACTGTCCGCACGAGCACACGCAGGAAGAACTTGAGCAGTTTGGTATTGAGATTCCGATTAAGGATTCCGATTACAATACCAAGATGGCGATATAATATTTTTAATTGAGGATGCAGAATGAAAAGTGAGAAAAAGGTTCCGGTCGAGGTGTATTCAAGGGTCGTTGGCTATTTCAGACCGGTGAACCAGTGGAACAAGGGAAAGCGAGAGGAGTTTGGCGAGCGCAAGGAATATACCCTCAAAGGCATGGAAGAAGCGTGCGTATATGAATATAAAGGGAATTCACAAGACCTCGCTCATTGATTATCCCGGGAAAATCAGCTCTGTAATTTTTACCGGCGGATGCAATCTGCGATGCGGCTATTGCCACAATCCCGATCTCGCGTGCAATAGCTGCAATCTGCAGTCGTACAGCAATGATGACGCCCTTTCGTTTATTCAAAAAAGAAGGAAGCTGATCGACGGAATCACAATATCCGGCGGGGAGCCGACTCTGGCGCGTAATATCGACCGGTTTATACTTTCTGTGAAAAGTCTGTCTCTGTCGGTGAAGATCGATACAAACGGCCTGAATCCCGGCGTGATACGCAGGCTTGTCGATCACGGTCTGGTGGACTATGTTGCAATCGATATCAAGACATCGCCTGAAAAATATCTGTTTCTCACGGGAAAGCCGGTCGATTTTCAGCGGATTGTCGAGACGGTGAACATTGTGCGCGATTCGGGTATCGAGTATGAGATGCGGACCACGTGCATCCCCGATTATGTTACGCTTCAGGATTTTGCGGGGATTAAACGAGCCATCGGGCAGGTTGACAGGTACTACCTTCAACAGTTCGTCAATACGGTCACGCTTGACGAATCGTTCAATCACTATACGCCGTATCCCGCGGCAACGCTTTACGAATTTAAGAAATACATCGAAACCTTCGCTCGCATATGTGAGATTCGGGGACTGTAAGAGCAATCAAGGTCTCTCTTGCCCAAATGCTGGTACATGCGTGGAGGGTATGAAATTGCGCTGGAATTTTGTTGACTTTTAACATTTTTAATGTACAATGTGGTTCTCACATAAAAGAGAGATTTTTTATTTTAAAATCAAAAATATGGACGGAGGTTTTACATGAAGAGAGGAGCGATAGTATTTGTTTTAATCGCGGCGATTGCGTGCTTTGGAACGGTTGCTTTCGCAAGCCAGAGCAATACCGGATGCGGCGTCGGTTCAATTATTTTCAACGGCAAGGATGGCCTTGTTTCACAGTTGTCGGCCATTACGACAAATGGTATTTTCGGCAACCAGACGTTTGGCATTACATCCGGAACGCTGAATTGCTCGCAATTCAGGGGCATCGTTTCCAACGAGCAGGTAAACAGATATGTTGCCGAGAACATGGACAATCTCGCGAAAGACATTGCGCAGGGGAATGGCGAATATCTCAATACGCTGGCGATTCTGCTCGACGTGAAGGATAACGACCGCTCGGCGTTCAACAGCAAACTGCAGTCGAATTTTTCGAAGATTTATACCTCGAACAACGTGACGAATGTCGAGGTCGTGAAGAATATTGAATCCGTGCTGAAATCCAGCTAAATCGGCAGAAGGATATTTTTCATTGAAAGCACGATTCAGGAGATATGGACGCGTAGCGGCCATATCTCTTTTTTTATTAATGGTATGTGTGATTGGGTCGCTTGCGTCTGCCGCGCCGGGCGCTTTGGTGGCGGCCGACGAGGAATATGTGCGCGGGCTTGTCGAATCCGCGAATGCCGCTCACCTGTACGACGATAAATACTGGCATACGCTGGTTCATTATAAAAAGTCGGGATTTTCCACCAGAAGTCTTATCGACGACCCAAAATTTTTTCTTGCGGAGGATGGCAAAAAAAATCCGAAATCCGAAATGGAGGCCACCATCCGCGCCCTCTTCCAGGAGGACGATGACGAAACGAAGCTGGCGGTGTGCCGGTTTGTTGCGCGGTACGCCTGGTTAAAAGAAAAGCTGCACATTGATGAATCGCGTCTCCCCCGGGCAACCTGCGGTCGTTTTGACGATCTGATGGAAAAAATCAGGCCGAAGACCGCCGTGCTCATCTTCCCGACGTCGCATATCAACAGCCCCGCGTCGATGTTTGGGCACACGCTGGTGACAATTGAAACGGAAAATGGGAGCAAACTGCTGTCGCATGCGATCAACTATTCAGCGGTGACGACGGAAACATTCGGTCCGATTTTCGCGGTGAAAGGCATCTTCGGATTATACAAAGGGTATTTTTCACTGCTTCCATATTATGCAAAGGTGCAGGAATACAGCGATTTCAGCCAGCGGGACATCTGGGAATATACGCTGAATCTGTCGGAAGAAGAAGTCTTCCGGATGATGATGCATATCGCCGAGCTGGACAATATCTATTCAGACTATTATTTTTTTGATGAGAATTGCTCGTATAATCTGCTTTTTCTTCTCGATGTCGCGCGACCGTCTCTTTGCCTGACCGACGAGTTTTTATCGAAGCTTGATTTCTGGGTGATCCCCATCGACACGATCCGCAGTGTAAAAAACAGCGACCTTGTACAATCAGCTGCATACCGGCCGTCGAAGACCACGACCATTCGGCATATTGCCTCGCTGCTTCCGGAACGGAGCCAGAAGCTGGCGCTGTCGATTGTCCGGGGGAAACTGCCGCCGGAGGCGGTTCTGAGCATGGATATTCCACAGGAAGAGAAAATCAGAATATGCGATCTCGTGAGCGACTATGCGAAGTATCGTTATTCGAAGGAGCATATGACGAAGGAGCAGTATGTCCCCCTGTTTCTTTCGACACTGAGGGTGCGCAGCGGCCTTGGAAATCCGGAAGCGAGCGGGTATAATATTTCAGCGCCGGTTCCGCCGGACGCAGGTCACCTTTCGAACAGGGTGGCGCTTGGTGCGGGCATGGAAGACGGGTGCGCGTTTGCCGAGATCAGATACAGGCCGGCGTACCATACGCTTATCGATCATGACGATGGGTATATCGAGGGTGGGCAGATCGTTTTTACAAACGTGAATATACGCTATTATCCGGAAGAACAAAGGATTGCGTTGCAAAATTTCGATATCATCGATATTGTTTCGTTTTCCCCGCGTGACAGGTTTTTTTCGCCGATCTCATGGAAAATCATGACGGGATTCGAGAGAAAATACGCGAAAAGCGGGAATGACATCCTTATATATAAAATCAATCCGGGAGGCGGTCTTGCGTATGCAAGCGATTTTACCGGCCTTTTCTATATTATGATGGAAACGGAGCTTGATGCCGGGAAGTGGCTCGATGATACATACGCTGCGGGTGTTGGCGCATCGACGGGCATAATAAAGAATATCACGCGCTTCTGGAAAGCGCATGTGTTTGCGCGGAACGTCTATTATGTGTTCGGCGATGGGCGCAACGAGCTTATCCTGACGGCGGCGCAGGGATTCCGCCTGACGACAAACAATTCGATTATTCTTGAGGCTGGCAGAACATATATTTTCGATTCGCATTTTCGCAAGGGCTATCACAGGGATAGCGTAATACTCAGCGTGACTCATTTTTTCTGATGTGCAGGGTCGTACGGATGAAGCATATTCGCAGTGGCAGGGGGGAATAAAAATGATGTGGCACACACGATTGATGCGGATACCCGAAATTCTGCTGCCATTGGCGGCGATTATTATCGTATGCGGCATGGCGACGCATGCGCAGGATGCATCGTTCGAGATTCCATGGGCGGCGTTTAAGCTTCTCGCCGACAGCACGGTTGAGACATGCCCCCTGTGTGTTACGCAGGATCGCCGGAAGGCCTTCGCGATTTTAAGCAAAGAATTCATGGTTGGGCGCCGCATCACCGGCGACAGCGCGTGTGGATTTGTAAAAACGAAAGAATGTGGCGCCAACGAAGTCATGCTTGCGTGTTATAAGGGGCGGGAATTCTATCGCGACGTCCCGGGAAAAGGAAAGGCATATTTTCCGCTCTTAAAATTCAAATTGCATACGGATGGCGATCACCTTGTCGGTATACAAAAAGAAGATTATACGGATTCATCCGTGGCGGCAATGCTTGCGGGTGTGGCGTCTGATGAGGATTTTGAAGGCGAAATTACGATAATACCGTTCGCCTACGGCGACGGTCCCGCTTACAAGTACAACGCGACGGAAAACACACTTGTTGTGCAGTGCAAAATCATCCGGTTGAATAAGAAAAAATGAATGTTTCAGTGAACGGGAATAGCGCCATGAAAAAAACAACTCGTCCGCACATTGCCGTGATTGCGTGCGCGGTGTGTGCGATACTGGCCGCGGCGACGGTGCGCGCCGAAGGAAGGAAGCCCGGCGTGCAACGTTGCGTGATGTGGGTCGATGTCTACAGGGGCGAGCCTCTCTCGTACGATGACATGCTGAGCGATTGTGCCGCTGCCGACGTTGTGTACATAGGAGAGCTGCATACCGTGAAGCGGCATCATGAGATGCAGCTTCATATTATAAAAAGCATTGCATCGAAGGGGCGGCGTGTTGTTCTCGCCCTGGAGCAGATGGAGTCGTGTTACCGGCACGAAGCCGACCGGTACAGCAGCGGCGAGATAGATTTCGACACGCTGGCGAAAAATACCGACTGGGCGAACCGCTGGAGCAATTACGCCGATTACCGTGAAATTGTTGAAGCGGTTCGCGATTCTGGCGGCGTGCTGCTTCCGCTCAACGCACGCGCAGAAACCGTGCGCGCCGTTGCCCGCTCGGGGATCGCGGGACTGACGCAACAGGAACAAACGGAGCTGCCTCAGGACATGGAATTGAACAATGTCATGTATAAAAAACTGCTGCATGCAAAACTGCAGGTGCATGCTTTTTTAGATTCGGAAAAACTTCAGAGTGTGTACGAGGCGCAGGTAGTGCGCGATGAAACAATGGCGCATACTCTGGCCCGTTATATCACGGGGGAGAGGGATGCCGGCGTCGGCCGCACTATTGTTGTGCTGGGGGGATCGATGCATTTTTCGTATGGACTTGGCGTTCCCTCCCGGCTGAAGCGGCGGATCCCGGCCGTGCGCGACCGGATTGTACTCCTTTCGGGAAGCGGCGACCTTCGATTGAGACAGCGTGAACGAATGATGGCTCGGGATATCGCAATTACCCATGACGATCTTCGCTATCTCACGGTGCCGGTCGCCGATTACCTGCACGTTACAGAGCTTGAATCGACGCATGAAAATACTCACTGATGATTGTACTGTCATGAAGCGCCTCACGAGAATCATACCGTTTCTGTTCGCCGGCTGCCTGGTTTTTTCTTTCTGCGCGGCATGCGCCCCCGGCGCCGGCGAGAGCAGCGCGGCGCTCTACACGGGAATCGATAAGGAGCTGTATCTTACAGGCAGGTTCGATCCCGCGTCGAATGACGCATTTGTAGACCTGGAAAGTCTGGGGCTTCCGGTACGTAACGGCAGGCAGTATCTGCGGCGGGAGGCTGCGGAGGCGCTCGGGCGGATGTACCGGCAATTGAAAAAAGAGCATCCCGATATTACGTTTTACGTGCGGAGCAGCACGCGGAATTTTGCGTTGCAGAAACATATCTGGGAAAACAAATGGAACGGAGTGACGCCCATAAACGGGATCCGGTCCGGCAAAGCCGTTGCCGGACCCCTGGAGCGTGCGAAACTGATTCTGCGGTACTCATCCATGCCTGGAACATCGCGTCATCACTGGGGCACCGACTTTGATATCAATGAATTGACGAACGGCTATTATGAATCCGGAGAGGGCGCCGCCTTGTATTCATGGCTTGCGAAGAACGCCGGCCGTTACGGATTCTGCCAGCCGTATACCCGCGGGCGAAAGTCCGGCTATGCCGAGGAAAAATGGCACTGGTCGTTTACGCCGCTCGCGCGGCAGTTGACCAGGGAATGGCTTAACGCGTATGGGAGCGACAGGGCTGCGTTTTTGTCTGGTATCCGCTTCGCGGGCGTGGAGCATGCGGCGGGCCTTGCACCGCTGTATGTGGAAAGCGTTGATAAAGATTGCAGGTAACGCGCGAGCAGAAGAAAATATATAGAAAATACTGTGGTGTGTGCTCGATGATATATGCGTGCACGCGTAGCATTCATAAGCATTCCGCGTCTGTTTTGGATGCTGAATCTAATTATGGAGGGATATGGCATGAAATGGCTGAAAGGGGCGGTTGCAGTGATTTTTTTCCTTGTGCTGGCCGGCGGTCTTTTTGTGCGCACTGCGAACAAATTTGCGCGTGACGGAGAGATTGTGTTGAGGGGCCTCGATGCGCCGGTGAAGGTTGTTCGCGATGAAAAGGGGATGCCGTATATTTATGCGCAGAAGATGCGTGACGCATTTTGCGCGCAGGGATATGTTACCGCGCAGGAGCGGCTGTTCCAGATGGAGCTGACGAAGCTCTTTTCCGAAGGGTGTATCTGCGAGCTTGCGGGCGAAGCGGGGAAAGCGTCGGATATTGAGATGCGCACGCTTGGATTTTACCGTAACGCGAAAAAGCACGCGGCGCTCCTGAATCCGCACACGAAGGTGCTGGTGCAGGCGTATGTCGATGGCATCAATGAATATATCCGAAACGGCGGATCAACGCTGCACCTTGAATTTAAACTGGCGGGGATAAAACCGGGGCTCTGGGCTGTTGAGGATGTTCTCGCCATTCTGTATTACATGGGCTGGAATACGGGAGCGAATGCGTCCACCGAGATCATTGCGCAGATGCTGATAGAAAAACTCGGCGCGGAAAAGGCCGCGGAAATATTCCCGATAAACATCAATCCTGACAATAAACTCGTCGGCGCGGCGGAAACGCGGCGTGCGTCACTTACGGTGAATGAACGCGAGACCGGAATTTCGAATGATCCCTTGCTTATGCGGTTGCTGCGAAAGGACCTTGCCTGCGCGGTTGGCAGCAACAACTGGACTGTGAACGCGGAACGCTCGGCGAGCGGCAAGCCGATTGTCGCAAACGATCCGCATCTCGATGCGCGTATGCTCCCCGGGCCATGGCTTCCTATGGCGATTATTCTTCCGGGGAAGAGGTCGGTCGGCGTATCGTTTCCCGGAATGCCCGGGATGATAATCTGCCGCACGACGCATGCCGCGTATGGCATTACGAATTCGTACGGGGACACACAGGACCTGTATATCGAAACAATCGATCCGAAGAATCCCGACAATTATCTTGAAGGCGGGCGCTCTCTGCCGTTTGGTGTGATTACCGAAACGATGAAGGTAAAGGACAAAAAATCTCCGAATGGCTATCGAGAGGAGATAGTCACAATAAAGCTGACGCGGCGCGGTCCGGTTGTATCCGGCATACTGAAGGGATTAAAAACGGAAAAGTGTGTCACGCTGCGTCTTTCCGCATATGAGACCATGGGTCCGGGAATCGGCATCGACAGGCTCGTAATGGCGTCATCGGTCGATGACATACGAAAGGGGCTGCAAGAAGTTACGATGGCCGGTTTCAATTTTGTCTTTGCCGATGACAGGGGGAATATCGGCTGGCAGACGACGGGGCGCATTCCGATTCGGTCGCAAAAAGACAGCACAGTTCCCTTTGTCGTGAAAGACGGCGTTGATAACTGGAAGGGATTTATCCCCTATGAAAAAATGCCGCAGTCGTACAACCCTCGCCGGGGATGGCTCGGGACATGCAATCACAACACAGTGCCCGACGGGTATCCCTACTATGTGTCATCGTATTTCGCGCCGGATTACCGGTATTCGCGTCTTACGGAGTTGATGCACTCGAAACAAAAAACCACGCCCGACGATCACTGGGCCTATCAGCGTGACGCAAAAAACCTGCTGGCCGAGAAAATAGCGCCAGTGTTCGCGGCGGCGCTTGATGGATCGGAAGATACAAAAGCGATGGCGGAGATTTTGAAAACATGGGATTTCGTTGATTCAAAGGAAAGCCCCGCGCCGGCAGTATTCCAGATGGTCTTTCATAAACTGGCTATGCTTACGTGTGAGGACGAGCTTGGCGTGGATCTCGCGAAAACCATGCTCGACTCGTGGTATTTCTGGCAGAGCAGGTTTGAGGCGATGATTCTTGGCGGCGAATCGGCATGGTTCGACGATGTGCGTACTCCCGAAAAAGAAAACATGAATGACATGATCCGCATGTCGGCGCTGGCTGTAATGAAGGAGAAAGGATCGAATCCGGCAAAATGGAAATGGGGAAAAATGCACAGGCTTCAATTCGTATCGCCGATTATGCGCAAGGGGCCGCTGAAGGGGGTGCTCGGCGGCGGGTCGCACCAGATGGATGGTTCCGGGGAAACGTTGTACCGCGCGATGTATAAATACAACGAGCCGTATAATCCGGCGTATACCGCCTCGCTTCGCATGGTTGCCGACCTTGCCGACACCGAGAAGGTGCTTGCGGTGCTGCCTGGCGGCACGACAGGCAGGCTCTTTGACAGGCATCAGACCGATCAGATTCCGGCGTTTATGAGCGGAGAAAAGATGTACTGGTGGCTGAGCGATGAACAGATACAAAAGAACGCGAAGCATACCCTTTCGATTGTGCCCGGGAAATAAGCGTGGAGGGAAACGGGAATCAGCAACACTGCGCATGTGGATGAGCGGCCCCGGCCGCTCATCGCGCAATATGAGGAGTCGGAGATAAGCGCGGACTATTCCTTTAGAGCCTGCTCGATAGCATTGATCACATCCCGTTTACTGTACATGTCCCTGAGACAGAGCGGAGCGTTAAATTGTTCACCCGGCGGAAAGACCGCGAGGAAGGGTATCGAACGGCTGCCGAGCTGGCGAAGCAGCGTTTCCGCATCGGGATTTTCACGCGTCATATCGGCAACCATCAATTGTATCCCATGGCGGCGGAGCCGTTCAGCTACGTCGTTCGTATGGAGCGCTGTTTTCTCCACAAGCACGCAGTTTGGACACCAATCCGCGGTAAATGTGACGAGCGAGAGTATCCCCCGCGTCTTATTGGACAGAAGGGCACCGGGAGAATACGCCGTGCCTGTCGTTTCGGTGTGTACGCGTTCGCGTGTTTCGCGGGCTATTGAAAACGGGATGATATATGCCGCGGCAATGATACACGCCATCGCTGCCATTGAAAGAATCCGTTTCGTTTTCGGCTGTCCCGGCGAGCCGAATCGCCCGTACTGCCACAGGCCGATTGTGGCGATAACGAGAAACCAGAGCGTCGGGACTATTGATTGCTGTGGCAGTATGCCGATGAGATACACGGCAGTGCACAGCAGAAAAAATCCCATGATGCGCTCGAAGACTTCAAGCCAGGGGCCCGGCTTCGGAATAATGCGCATTACGCGGGGATTGATGGCGAACAGCATATACGGCAGGCTCATGCCGATGCCGACGCTCATGAAGATTATGAATATTATAACCGGGGGCTGCGTTAACGCCCAGGCGAGCGTGCCGCCCAGAAATGGGCCGCTGCACGGTGTGGCAAGGAGCGTTGCAAGGAGCCCCTTTACATACGAATCGATATAGGGATTTTCTTTTTCCCCGGAAAGCTTTGCAGCAAAGGAAGGTGTGTTTACAGTAAACAGGCCAAACATGGAAAGGGCAAGTGCGTACACAAGAATAATCATGGCGATCAAAAAAGGTTCCTTCTGAAAGAGCCCGCCCCAGTTGTAGCCCATAAACGCCGCAAGGGATGCAAGTATCAGGAAAGAGGTGAGTATGCCCAGAGTAAAGAGTCCGCCGAGAAGCATTACCGTGTGGCGGTCATCGCGGGCATGCCGCACGAAGCTCATTACCTTAAGACTTACCACAGGAAGAACACACGGCATAAAGTTCAGAATGAATCCTGCGAGCAGGCCGAAAAGAACCGCCTGAAAAATGCCCGTTACCATGTCCGAAGAGAGATACCGCGGGGTGAAATGACTCTCGCCGTCCGCCGCGGCGCGGCCGGGCGGCGCTGTGGCACTCTGAACATTACCGGCAGCCGACGGTATTACGGTGAACGGATTAAGCGATTTGCGGAATGTGCCGCGCTCAACGGGCGCGCCGCGTGGAAGAATTTCGATGGAGCAGTTGACAGTAACATTCTGCGGCATGCAGAAGCCTTCCGAGCATATGAGCGCGTCAATTACACACGATACCGTGCGTATGCCGGGACGCGCTGACGCCGGTACGTTGAAGGGCAGCGCGGCGCGCGTTTCGGCGGTATATATCCAGACATACCCGGTGTCCCCAGGGGCGTAGTATTTTTTTGGCGGGAGGAAGCGGGGCGATTCGAATTGGATTCCAGACGCGTTGCGTATGGTAATGGTGGTCGGTTTGCCGGTTCCCGGCCCGAGCGGATTGCCGTATATGTGCGACCGTGGCGGGATAGCGATTTTCAATATAATAGCGCCGCTGTCCCCGGCCGCCACGCGAAAAACCGTTTGCTCGAAAGATGCGCGAATACCTGTGTCGGCGGGATATGCGCTGACGTGCATGAAAAGGGTGATTACCACGATACAGATCTTCAATGCCGCTTTCACAGTATGCTCTCCTCTTGCGCATTTTGACAGAATAAATGCTATTATTTCAACGCTTTTATGGTGCGACAGAAAAATGACCTCTCATTGGAATATAATTACAGCATGAATTATGCTGTAAAATTGATCGCGGGGAAAAACAGGTAGGGGGAATACACAGAGCCGTACCAGAGACAGTCGCTGCTCGTTTCCATGTCATCGGCGAGAAGCGAAAACAGGTTGTCCGCGATCATGCAATCCTTTACACGGCCCGTGATCTCGCCATTGAGGATGAGATACGCACAATCGAGATTTGCCGAAAAATGTCCGGTGATAGTGTTCGATTGTCCGAGGCCGATAAACTGGTCGACGAGTATGCCGGCTTTGATGCCGCCGATGATTTCCGCGAAAGGCCGCTCTCCCGCGCCGATGACGATATTGCTAAATGAGGGAGCCGGCAGCGACGAGTAGCCGCGCGATCCGTTCCCACTCGGTTCGATGCCAAGGCGGTGAGCGTATTTTAAGTCCGATATAAATCCCGCGATCGCCCCGTTGTGAATAAGCGTCTTGTTGCGCGCCTGTATTCCTTCGTCGTCGAATGGATAGCTGTGCGGAGATTCCACGATGAGGGGCCTGTCATCGAGAGAAAAATGACTGTTGAAAAGCGCTTCACCGAGTTTACCGGCAAACGGTGAAATGCCCTTTGCGACGTTTCGCGCCGAAAGGCCCGATGCGACAATGCCGACGAGGCTTGCGCACGCCTTCGGCGTGAAGACAACGGGGATCTTGCCGCTTTCGATTGTGCGGATTGTTTGCGCGTGCTCGAGTTTCCATAGCAGCCTGTCGACGGTGTTCGTATAATTGCCCGGTCCTAATGAGGAAACGCCCTCGGAAATGCTCAGCCGCAGGCCGTCGCTGGATACGAGCGTTGCGGAAATGGAAACGCTGTATGATGAATGCCTGTATGCGCAGTCGATGCCGTTCGAGTTGCAGATGCGCCGCTGCCCGGCCGATTTCCCGACGCCCATGTCGACGGTTGCGCGGGGAAACGCGGACACGATGCGGCCGATTACCGCCTCGGCCTGCTCAATTTCCCTGTCTGCGGAAAACGTATGGATGGTGTCGCTGTATGGTTCGAATTGGAGCGCCGGGACTGCCGAAGGAACGTGAAACTCTTCCTTTTCCCCGAACCGGGTGAGGCTGATGGCGCGGCGGACGGTTTCGTTTATCCGCGATGGAACATTTGAATATGAAAACCCGGTTTTCGTCTCTTTGTTTGCGCGAATGCCGAAGCCGCTGCTCTGGCGGCCGATTATGGAGTATATATGATTATTTCTAAATGAGATAGGCAGGCTTTCTCCTTCGGCGTATATCGCGTCAAACCATCCGCAGGCGGACCGATAGTTGTTCAGTATGTCGAGCATCAATGCCCCCCGCCGACAAGGACATTGTTGATGCGCAGGTGCGGTCCGCCGAACGCGACTGGCAGCGGCGACTGTCCTCTTTTGCCGCATCCCCCAAGGCCGCCGAACATTTTTCTGTCGTTCGCGACCATTGAGATATTGTTCAGGGTCGTGAAAACATTGCCAGAAAGGATGACGTTCTTGTACATTGTTCCGGGTTTTCCTTTTTTAATCCGGTATGCATATCCCGACGAGAATGTAAACATTTCAAGGTTGGTCTGCCCGCCCACCGCGTCCACTACGTACAGTCCGTCGTCGACGGATTCAAACAATTCCTGCGGCGCATATGTTCCGTTTTCAATATACGTGTTCGTCATCCTGACGATAGGCTGGTTCATTACGGATAGTGCACGCCCGTTGCCTGTGGGCTCTTCACCCATCATCGATGCGGTTTCGCGGGAGTGCAGGTGGCCGTGAATGATACCGTTTTGTATCAAGAATGTTGTGCGCGGCGGGACGCCTTCGTCGTCGAACGGTATGTAGCCGGGAAGCACGGGAAGCGTGCCGTCATCGATGACGGTAAGGGTGTCGTTCGCGATTTTTCTTCCGCACGACATCAGGGAACGCATGCGTTCGTTTTCGTAAATGAAATCCGCTTCCGACAAATGCCCGAACGCCTCGTGGATGAAAACGCCGGCCAGTCGCTGGTCTGCGATAACGGTGTAGGTGCCGCCGGGGAGAGATTCGGCCTTAAGCAGGTCGACGGCCGTTTTTACAACCGCTTCAGCCGACTCTTCACGATGCCGGGCAAGCTCGAATCCTCCATAGCCCGCATGCGATTCGGAAAACGGCTCGATAACGGAGCCGTCTTTCGCGACTGCCGTCAGCGACACGCCGCAAAATGATTTGTCGTACGTTAACACCGAGCCCTCGCTGTTGACGAAGAGGCTCTGCGATACGCGGTCATTGTAGACGGCCCGTGTCGTCTGGATAAAATTGGAATTTCTGAGGATGTCATTATATGCGCTGATGAGATTGAATTTTTCTTCGATGGATATATCCCGGCAGGATTGTATCGCGTTCGTGGAAAATCGCGCGCGAACGGGAGCGCAGCCGGCAACCGTTGATGGCGTGGCGGAGTGTATCGTTTTCGAGAGCGAGAGAACGGTCTTTACGTGTTTCTTCAGGTCGTCAATGTCGTTGAAGGTGACAAATCCCCATGACCCTTTATGCAGAATGCGTATACATCCGCCCGTTGTATCGCCGGATGATACCGAATCGATCTGATCACCGGAGAGGATGATGGATGTAACGACGCCCGATCCCAGGCGGATCTCCGCATATTCACACGGAAGACTGGAAATACAGTCGAGAGCGCTGTCGGCATACTGTTCAATTGATGTGCGCATAGAACCTATGTACTATCGGTCGTGCATCGGGCATCCGTAAGGCGAAGGAAGGCCCTTTTGGGCAAGGGTATACGTATGGCTATCGTACCGCAATTGTTTTTTTGCTCAGCCCTTTAATGAAACATTCGACGCTGTAGTTGTAAATTTCGTCAAAATCATCGTTTTTAAGGATGGTGTTCTTTAATTTTCTGAACTGGAGCAGTCCGTGAATTGTGCCCCACAATACTACCGCGCACTTTTTCGCGTTTGTCGTGTCGAAATAACCGGCCTTTGCGCCCTCTTCAATAGCCTGCACGATAAGAGAGAGTATTTTGTTGCCATGCGTATCAATTTTTTCTTTCAGATTGGGAGGGAATATGATCTCAGTCGGCGCAAGGAAGTAATTTATTATGTCAAAATACTGCTTATATTTGATGCTGAAAATATTATACGCATATGCCGTCTGTCGAATTTTTTCCCTCGGGTCGTCAATCGATTTTATAGCTGTGCTGATTTTCTCGTAGAGAAGGTCCAGCACATCCTCCTGGAGCGTTGCGAATATCTCTTCCTTGTTTTCAAAGTAAAGATAAATGGTTCCTACGCTCAATTCGGCTTTTTTCGCGATCTGCTGAATGGAAACAGCCGTCACGCCGTATTGGAGAACCATAGCTCGGGCGGCATCGAGTATCTGCTGCCTCCGCTGTTCTTTTTCCCTCAACCGCCTGTCTTTTAATCCCATTTGAATCCTTTATACTATATTAATAAAATATGACACTATGCCCCAACTATTCATAATTTTTAGGAGATGCAAATCTTTTTTGCGGCATGTCGGAGCTTTTTCGTGAAGATTGTTTAAAAAGAGTTAACCCTGTCTTTAAGATTTTCGGCGGCGTTTGAAAGTTCACCTGAGTTCTGGGACATTTCCGCCGCCCCGATAGCGCTGTGCTGGGCCGTATCGTTGATTAACGCAATTGTCGTGGAGATCTCACCTATGGCGAGTTTCTGTTCTTCAGTCGCGTTTCGAATTTCGGCAGCCAGTTTGTTGAGCGCGCCGGCTTCCGCTTTTACCGCCTCATTGTTTTGCGCCTGTTTTGCGATAAAATCAAAAATATATTTCAATCTTTCATTAATTCCGGCAATTCCAGCGACAATAATATTAATAAGTCCGGTTATTTCAAGAATATTTGAGATCCCGGTGTTTATTTCCCTGTCGTTGACGGCAATAAGGTCGGATATATCCTTGATGCTTGCGGCCGTCCTGTCGGCAAGCCTGGATATCTCGCTGGCGACAACGGCAAACCCCCGTCCCGCATCGCCGGCGCGCGCGGCTTCAATCGTGGCATTCAGGGATAGCAGATTTATCTGATCGGCGATCGAATTGATTATTTCTATGATGTTGTTCATGTCATTTGAACTTTGCTTGATATCCTTCATCCGCGCATTCATCAGGGAGAGGGAGCGCTCGCCGGAACGGCCCTTTTCAGTTATCTCGTCGGTGTGGCGCAATGATTCCTGTATCTTCATACTCACGTCGTGAATAAATCCGGAAAAGGCCATGATACGTTCGGTCATTGCGGATACCATGTCAGATTGGTTTCGCGCGTTGCCGGCAATCATTTCAATTCCTGCCGAGATTTCTTCTATTGTGGATGTTATCTCCTCCGACGATGAGGCTTGTGTTTGCGCGTTTTCCGCGAACGAGGATGCCGCGGACGACATTTCCTCTGACGACGCGGCAAGCTGAACGGATATCTCCTGCACCGAATGCAGAAGGCCGCTTATTTTGAGAAACTGCTGCCTGTTGTTGTCCGCTTCCTTGAGCGCGATATCATTGCTGGTCTTATTTATCCTCATAATCAGGACGCACAGAATGAAGCTTAGAACTATAGCGAATGTATAGTCCGGCATGCTTCCATCGAGGACTTGCACGAAGAGGTCGTTCAGCATTGGTTTAACGCGTATATATGAAACAATTCCGCTGACCAGAAAAAAGACGCTGATGCCGATTACCCAGCCGATTTTGCAGAAAAGAGATGTGAAGATAATTATCACCGGCAAATAGTAGAATATGGAAAGATGATCTGCGTTTTTGAATGAATGCGCGTTAAATGCCATCGCGACGATTCCCGCGGTCGTAAGGAGGGCAATGATATTTGCCGCCCAATTATAATAGCCGGCCTGTAAAAGCGCGAGGCTGGTCGTGGCTGTCGCGAATATCAACACCAGAATAATATTCATAAATGAAATAATTTCGCGCTGCTGTGTTATGTTCAGCGCGATAAACGCAAACGGCATCAGTGTGATGAGAATACTGTCAAACACCAGCAATGTTTTGGCCCTCTGTAGAACAACAAATGACGTGTCGTTATAGGCGGCAAGAAATCTGTCGGTAATCTTTTTTTTCATTGGGGCACTCCATGAAATGTTTATAGAGCAAAAAAAGGAGACACATTCCCGGCTGTGCCGGGAATGTGTCTCGAACGCGATCAGGTGTTTTTCACAAACTCGGGTTTTATTTTTTTCGCCATCTGCTTTTCATAGAGCGATGGGGCAATCCTTGTGATGATCCACGTTAATTTCCCTACCGGCGTCAGAATCAGCGAGGGTTTTCGCTTTATCGCACCTTCATATACCGCATCCGCGACACTTTCCGGTGAAACCTGTTTTCCCACCATCGAGCGTTCGTCTTTATTTAGCCGCCCCTTCCCGTCAAGGGCGCGTGACTGCAGATTCGTAACGGTGAATCCGGGGCACAGCATCATTACATGGACGCCGTTGTCGGCGAGCTCTGTTCTGAGCGATTCGAAAAATCCATGAAGCGCATGCTTGCTTGCCGAATACCCTGTGCGGCCGTACAGCGGAGCGATCCCGGCGATGCTTGTTGTCACGATAATCATCCCCTTTCGCTCGATCAGACTGTGCAGGGCCGGTTTTGTGCAATGCAGCGA
>DHPI01000020.1:25735-29623 GCA_002407865.1 Spirochaetia bacterium UBA5368 | reverse complement strand
GTTTTGTGCAATGCAGCGTCCCGAAAAAATTGACGTCCATAATCCGCCGATACACCGCGAGATCGGTATTGAGAAATGTGCTTCGCTGTGTTATACCCGCGTTGTTGACGAGAATATCTATTCCCCCGAAACGCGTGAGTATCGCTTTGATTGCGGTATCGCACTGTTGCTGTGACGTGACGTCACAAAACCTGCCGTATGCGTCGATGCCCGCGTCGCGCAGTTTCTTTTCCATGAGCGCAAGATTTTTTTTATCGAAATCAAGAATGCCGATTTTTGCGCCTTCATTCCCGAATTTTGCGCAGATAGCGGCGCCGATGCCGCTGGCCCCGCCGGTTACAACAACAACTTTGTCCTTAAATGGTTTCATGGCGCACCCTTGAATAATTAATCTGAAGAGTCATGCGCACAGGCGCTATATGCGCTGCCGCCGGGCGGAGCATTCAGTGCTCCGCCCGGCGGCAGTTATAAACGAATTATTCAACTTCAAGCTCAACCTTTTCAACCCTGCTCAGGTCGCGCGTGTAAAAGAACGAACCGGCTAAGAATAACACCGACGCAAGAAGAAGGAAGACCGGGAGAATTCCCAGGGCGATCTTGATATTATAACGGTCTGAAATTGCGCCTATGAACAGCGGCCCCAGCGAAGCGCCAAGAAGATTCTGGAATATGACACACCATGCATATGATATTGCGCGGAGACCGGGATGGACGACATCCTGTGTCGCCGCCGCTGCCGATGGGAGAAACAAAATTATGGTGAGTCCGACAACGAGAATAAATGCATACTGTATGTTGCCGCTGAAAAAGGTGAGCCCAATGAACAGGAGTATGGCGGTTATAATCGTGCTGAGCGCCGGGAAAAGCAGCCGCGCGTTGAGACGCCGTTTCATCCATTTGTCAGAAAGATACCCTCCCAGCGGCGCGCCGACAAGCGCGAGCATCATCACAAGGCTTGCCTTTATGCCGGCCTGCGATTCGGCTATGCCGTGAAAACGATGAAAATATGTGGGAAGCCAGGTGAGCAGCGACGTTGTGCAGAATACGACCGCGGCGAATCCGAAATATGTAAAAATAAGAGTCGGATTATGAGCGAACTGCTGAAACTTGTCGCTGAAGCTCATTTTTACGCGCGCCGACTGCGGGCTTGTCTCATCAACGGCTTTTGTCAGTTCGACAGTTTTGTAATCCTTCACAAAGAAGAACAAAAATGAAACAAGGAACCCCGGGATGGCTACAAGGCCGAAGGCGTGGCGCCATCCCCAGTGCGTTGCGACGATACCGCCGATGGCGATGCCAAGGGCGCTGCCGAGCGGAATCGAGATGTTCCAGATGCCCATCATTTGCGAGCGTTTTTCCTGCGGGTACATGCCAGCGATCATGGCCGTGCCGCCGGGCGCGTAGCCTGCTTCTCCAATGCCGATAATGGTGCGTGATGCGAAGAGCTGGGAAAAATTTTTTGTAAAAGCGCAGATGGCTGTGCCGATACTCCACACAATGCCCATGAGCGCGATGGTCTTTTTTCTGCTCCACCGGTCGACGAGGATTGACACCGGAAAAGTAAAAATGACGATTGACCAGTAGACGGCTGAAACCATCATGCCGCACTGTGCGTCGGTAAGTCCCCAGTCCGCTTTCAGAAAAGGAAACAACGATGTGATGACAAGCCTGTCCATGTAATCGAACAGGTACAACAGAAACAGCAGAATGAAAATGTATCTTCTGTGTCCGGGAGAAAGATTATAACCGGCTTTTTCAGACTCGACATTCATACAACCCCCCTTATGTGTGGCTGATAGTAAAAACAGCCTTGCCGCGGGATGCTCCCGGGAAGGCTGTTTTTTTGAGTCTTAAACCAAGCTGCCAGACAGATGCATAGTAGAGAAGCCGCGCATATCAACCTACCTTGTAGCCGCCGAGATTTGCGAGTGCGACTGATCCGGGGCTGATTGTTGAAGGATCGATCATCACGTTGATGCATGCGGTTTTTCCCGATTTAAATGCGGCGTCAAGGGCCGGTTTAATGTCTTCCGGCTTTTCGACATAGGCGCCGAAACCGCCGAGATCTTCGACGAGTTTTTCGTAATGGACCTTGCCGATTTCCGTGCCGTCTTTTATGTTGTGGCCGAGCCTGAGCTGCTGGCTGTGCGCGATCATGCCCCAGAGGGTGTCGTTTGCAACAACGACCACAATCGGGAGTTTTTTCCTTATCGCGGTATTGAATTCCATGAAATTGAATCCTACAGAGCCATCGCCGATGATAAGGAGCACGCGTTTGTCGGGATTGCGGAGTTTTGCGGCATTGGCAAATGGAAGCCCCACCGCCAGGCATCCGTACAGACCGGAATCCATGTACGTGCCGCCCTTTCTCACTGTGCGGGTCATGCCCATCCATGTTTGCGTGTCGCCGCCGTCTGCGATGATGATATCGTCTTCCCTGTTCATGTAATCGTTGACTTCTTTTGCGAGCCTCATCGGGTGAATTGGCGCGCCCGGTTTTTCCCACATCTCCTTTGCCTGGGCCTTGCCGTCGGCATCGGCTTTTTTCACCGTTTCAACCCACGGCTTGAACTGGTTCTGGAGCGCTGCGCTGTTGCCGTTGCTGTCTATTACCTTATTCAGTTCTTTCAGGAAAGATTTTATATCGCTTACTATGCCGAGGTCGACGTTCTTGTTTCTCCCGATCTCGGATTCTTCAATATCCACCTGTATAAATTTCGCGTCCTTTCTGAATATGTCGCCGAATATGTAGAACAGGCCGAGCCGGGAACCGAGAAACAGTATGCAGTCGGAGCTCATGTTGGCGATCAGGGCCGCGCCGGGACGAATGGCGAGGGCCGATTCAAAACAGAGCGGATGCGTGTCGGGGATAACGCCGCGGCCGGAAGCCATTGTGAGGGCGGGAATCCCCGTTTTTTCGACGAATTCAACAAGCTCACTGCCCGCGTCCGCATACCATGCGCCGCTGCCGGCGATAACGATCGGGCTCTTTGCCTGTGCGATAATGTCCGCGACCTTTTTTACGCTTTCGAGGTCAACCGGTTTTGATACAATTTCGGTATGGAGCTTTTTTACCTTCGACATGTCCACCGTTGCATTGAGAACATCGCACGGAAGTTCGAGGTACACGGGGCCGGGCCGGCCGCTGATGGCCGTTCTGAACGCCATGTCGATGAATTCGGGAATTCGCTCGGGCAGGTGGCACACCCACGCCTTCTTCACCATGGGGGCGATGACCGGGAGCTGGCTCATATCCTGCAGATCGAGTTTTTCCGTGCTTTCGAGACCGACGCAGCCTGAAATGAGAATGACCGGCGCGTTCGACAACCGCGCATTTGCGATGCCCGATAAGGCGTTTGTAAATCCCGGCCCTGCCGTTACCATCGCTACTGCCGGCTTGCGCGTCATGCGGGCCCACGATTCGGCCATAAACACTGCGGCCTGCTCGTGGCGGGTGTCAAAAATGGTAACTTTCGTGTTTTCGAGAAATTGATATATCGGCGTGATGTGCCCGCCGCTGAGTGAGAAAATGTACTCTACGCCCCTGTCGATCAGCGCTTCCGCGGCTAACTGGCCGCCTATGATTTTTTCCATGAAAATCCTCCATTACATTAATAGTAATAAATTTGCGGTCGATACGGTAGCTGTCTGCGTAATCCATACCGCCGTGTGATTACAATTCCATGCATTGTCCGCCATCCAGATTGATCGCCTGTCCGGTTATGTACCGTGATGTGTCCGACGCGAGGAATGCGATGAGATTTCCGGCATCTTTTATTTCCCCTATATAGCCGAGGGGAATGGTTGTGCACATTTCCTTTTCCCGTTCCTCTACTGTTGTGTTAAAAAACTTCGCTTCAAGTCCGAACCGCCATTTTTCAAGGTCGG
>DHPI01000020.1:16545-25616 GCA_002407865.1 Spirochaetia bacterium UBA5368 | reverse complement strand
ATTTTTCAAGGTCGGTCATAATCTGGCCCGGACAGATGGCGTTGACGCGCACACCCGCACCGCCGAGCTCTTTCGCCATAGTTTTTGTCAGCATAATGACGCCGGCCTTGGCAACGGCATATGCGCTGTTGAATATCGGCGGCACCTTGCCCGCGCGCGATGCGGTGTTGATGATCGATGCCGGTTTTCCGAGCATCATGGGAATGACCGCGCGAGTTACCCTGAACACGCTGAAAAGGTTTACATCGACGGTTTTTATCCAGGCTGATTCTTCGTAACTCATTACGGAGTTCGGGACCCCGAACGAGGCTCCCGCATTGTTGCACAGGATGTCGATATGGTCGAACCTTGACTTCACCATTTCCAATGCCGCGGCTATCGAGGTGTTGTCGACAACATCCATGACGACTGACAATGTTATTACGCCGAACCTGTCAGCCAGTTCCTTCGCTATCGCGTCCATCTCTTCTTTTGCGCCAAGACTTACAGGATCATCTTTGCCGGCGGCTTTACCGAGATCGGAAATAATGATGTTTACACCGCACGCCGCCAGTTTTTCCGCCATGGCGCAACCCATCCCCGTTCTCTTGCCCGAGCCTGTAATAAGGGCTGTTTTCCCTTTCAAATCGTCATACATATGAAAGCCTCCTTCCGGTGAATATAATGGAGTCGTGATCCCAAAATGAATATAATTCGAATGATGTCAAAAACACACACGGCAACAATATGAATCATGCTCATATAATGAATTGTATTCATTATATGATTCGGCGTCAATGTTTTTTTGTAATAAATTATTTTTTTTATACATGAAAAACTTGGCAGGCGTGAAGACGCATATTTCGTAGAGGTATGAACGAAAATATTGCTATGTATGGAAATGTGAAGGGCGATGTATGATTACCATCGCGTGTATGCATGATTATGCGATATATGCCGCGATGAGGGAACGACTATATCAGGGAATGCAATTATTAGCGGCTGGTTCTGGTTATATGTATACTTCGCGGGGTTTGCTTCCCTGCTGGGCGCCGATATAGCCGCGTTCTTCCATCAACTCGATAATTCGGGCTGCCCTGTTATAGCCGATAGAAAGCCTCCGTTGCAGGTACGATGCCGATGCCTTTTTTGTTTCTTCCACTATTTTCAGTGCTTCGACAAAAAGTTCGTCTTCGGCTTCATTGTCATTTTCCACGTCGTCTTCATCGTAGATGGAGTCTTCGAAATCGAGGTAGCTTGGATTGCCTATTTTTCTGAGGTGATGTACAATTGCGAAAACCTCTTCCTCGGAGATATAGGCGCCCTGGATGCGCACCGGAAACGAGCTCATTGGCGACTGGTAGAGCATGTCCCCCTTCCCGAGCAATTTTTCCGCCCCGTTCTGGTCGATAATCGTTCGCGAGTCGGTTTTTTGCGCTACCTGAAAGGCAATGCGGGCCGGAAAATTTGCTTTTATAATGCCGGTAATTACATCGACCGAGGGGCGCTGTGTTGCGAGAACGAGATGAATACCGACAGCCCGCGCCTTCTGGGCAAGCCGGGTGATATTTCCCTCGATTTCCTTGGCGGCAACCATCATGAGGTCGGCAAGCTCGTCCATGATAATCACGATATACGGCAGCTTTTCATATTGGGCGCCATACCCGCTGATCTTTGTATTATATCGCTCGATGTCGCGCGTGCTTACCTGCGATAGCAGTCTGTAACGGCGCTCCATTTCGTACATCGCCCATTTCAGCGCCTTCGGGGCGATATGCGGCTCAACGATAACCGGCGTCAGCAGGTGAGGGATGCCGTTGTAGAGCTGGAGCTCGACCATTTTGGGATCGACAAGTATAAACCGGACGTAGTTGGGATCGTAGTTGTAAATAAGGCTTGTGATGATAGAGTTTACGCAAACCGACTTTCCCGATCCGGTTGCGCCCGCGATCAGCAGATGCGGAAGTTTTTTGAGATCGAGCATGATGGGTTTTCCGAGGATGTCTTTCCCGAGCGCGACCTTGAGGAAGCCGGATTGCGCCTGGTATTCCTTTGAATTGATGATGTCGCCGAGCATTACCATCTCGCGTTTTTTGTTAGGCACTTCGATGCCTATCGCGGATTTGCCCGGGATCGGCGCTACGATGCGCACGCGCGAACCTGACAGCGCCATCGCGATGTCGTCGGCCAGGCCGACAATGCGGTTTACCTTGATGCCCGGGGCGATCTGCATTTCGTAGAGGGTGATGACGGGGCCCCGATTTACATTGACCACGCGCGATTCAATGCCGAAATCCCTGAGCGTGGAAACGAGCAGGTCGGAGTTCTTCAGTATTTCGCTCTTCCATCCCTCGGCGTCGGAATTTGTGGACGATTGCAGAAACGCCGTCGGAATGATGTATTCCTTGTTTATGGAAATTTCCTCGAATATCCGCTGCACCTCGGATGCCTCGGCGCCGTCGACGCCGCCAAAATCGAAGGTTTGCTGCAACTCGCCGGCCCCCGGCTTTGGCGTGCCGCCATCGGGGCGCTGGCGCGGAACAGGCGGCGCTGTAGGCGATGGCGTTTTAGAGATTTCCCTGCCGTCTCGTACCTCCAGTGGGGTGCTGTGTGCGGTGAGGTCGTCCTCGACGAGGGTGATTCTGTTTTTTTCAACCGGCGGCTGTGCAGTGGCAGTGAACGCGTCTGGTTCATCTTCCGTTTCGATGATGTCCGCGTCGATGCTTTCTTCTATAGAAAAATCCACGGCATCGTCGTACGAATTGTGTATTGGAAACGGATCTTCCGCGTTTAATTCTGAAGCCTGAATGTCCGTAATCACTGTCGTATCGCTGTAGCGCGTTCTCCACTCGGAGAGTGTGCCCTCGTTTGCCGAAAGCGCTTTTTTGAATTCGAGCAGACGGACCCTTGCGTTGGCCAGATCATCTTCGCGCGCGGGTGCGGCGCCGCGCACGGGTATCCGTATTTTCTCGATCCAGGGAGGCTTTCTGTTTTTTTCAGGTGTGGGCTTGTCGGCTGTGGTCACTGACGCCGTTTCGCGGTTTCGTCTTTTCTCAATCCATGCGCTGATTGCGAGGAATATCGGTTTGATCTTGCCTGCGTGTTGCGCATTCATGGCAGCTGTCACGGAGAACGCGCCCAGAAGAATCAACCCGATCAGATTGAATATAAGTATTACAAGCGCCGCGCCGACGCCGCCCATGAAGCGCGTTAGAAATTCGTATTGATAGAATCCGATATATCCGCCCGACAACTGATATGCGCGTCCAGGCAATACAAGCGCTATCAGCGCCGTGGAGACAAGCATTAAAAAGAGGAGCGCGAAAATCCTTTCCAGCGCGTCGGAAACGGCGCCGGTTCTGAGCATGCGCCATCCCGCAAGGCCGAGTATCGCGCAGAAAATAAACGACGAGTAGCCGAATGCCGTGCGGAAAAAACCGCTTATACTCGCGCCACACAACCCTATGATATTATGCACGGGCGCCGAGCCCGCCGCCCGGCTGTAATCATCAATAGTGTAACTGCTGAGAGATAAAAGGAGTATGCACGCTGAAAGCAAGATGAGAATGCCCGCTATCTCCTGATATCGTCGATCACTGAACACGCAATGCCTCCAGGGAAGACGCAATAGGAATAATCAGATCCGCTGTGGGGGCGGCGTACGCCGGCGCCTTTTACAGGTAATGGAAAAGGAGGCCGGCGAGCCCCAGGGCGATAGTATAGTAGCCGAAGACGTCAATCCGTATCTGCTTTACTAAAACAAAAAGCAGCTTCAGGGATGCGAGCGCGACACACAGCGCTATCACCATGGAGACGATCAACGGCGCAATAATATCGACCGGAAAAGCATGTATGCCGATTTTTGCAAGCTCGATAGCCGCGGCGCCCGCGATTACCGGGATTGCCATCAGGAACGAAAATCTCGCCGATTCAACGGGGGCAATGCCGCACAGCATCCCTGCGGTTATCGTCGTTCCCGAGCGTGAAATGCCCGGCAATATGGCGCACGCCTGCGCGCACCCGACCACTATCGATCTGATTACGCCTGTCTCCTCTATTTTTCGGCCTCCGGGAGCTATAATTTTAGTGGATAATAGTATAAAGCCGTTGATGATGAGCAGAAAAAAGACGGGTACGGCCGACGTAAAAAAGCCTTCGAAGAAGTCGTGGAACGCAATCCCTGCGATTCCGGCGGGGAAGGACGCAACAATAATATAGCCGATGGTTTTTATTTCATTCCGGGAGTATTTCTTTTCTTTGACTCCCGCGCATGCTCCCACGAGCAGACTGATGATGTCATGCCACAGAAAAATGATGACGGCAATCAGCGTGGCCAGATGCAGCATGACGCTCAAAAATAATTCAGCATCGGCGCCAAGCGATGCTATATACCCTTGAAAATATGCCGTCTGCTGCATTAGCACAAGGTGCCCGGACGATGATATCGGAAGAAATTCGGCGATTCCTTGCACAATCGCCAGGGAGATCATAACAATATATTCGCCAACCATTCTACACCTCCAGCACCAGTACGTCGATTAATGGATTTCTCCGGGCAATCCGGTAAACGAAGTTTTTCATGCTCTTTTTCAAAAATGCCCCTATTTCCGCCGGAGTTGCGTCGTCCATAAGCAGTTTGTGGGACTGTTCCTCGACATCCTTCCTGATGATTTCGAGTATCTGCATATTTTTACTTGTGATAAAACCGCGTGCCACAATGTCGGGGGGGCGTATCAACATGCCTTCGGAGACCACGAGGGTAATAACGAGCATTCCCTCGGCGGCCATCGTCTGCCGGTCGTGGATGACGCCGCTGCCGACGTCCTCGATATCGAGCCCGTCGACGAATATCTTATTGAGGGAAAGAGCCCCCGTTTTCTCGAAACTCTTTTTTGTCAGTTCGAGTATCGTTCCGTTTTCGGCGATACGGATCCGGGAGCTTTTTATGCCCAGAGATTCGGCGAGACGCGCATGGGCCCGGAGTTGCCGGTATTCGCCGTGGATCGGCATGAAAAAACGCGGGTTGGTGAGCGATATCATCAGCTTTAGCTCTTCCTGCGAGCCGTGGCCCGAAACGTGAATATCCTCATCCTGCTCGTAGTATACCTCGGCGCCGAGCTTCATAAGCGAGTTGATGACGTTGTACACCATCCGTTCGTTGCCGGGTATCACCGACGCGGTGACAATGACCGTATCGCCGCTGCCGGCCACGAAGTGCTTGTGCGTATTGTTTGCCATTCTCGCGAGCGCCGACATCGGTTCGCCCTGCGATCCGGTGCAGATAATCACGAGCTTCTTGTTCGGGAGCGCCTGCGCCTCCTTGATCTCCACGATAAGGTCTTCCTTAAAATCCAGGTAGCCGAGGCTGCGCGCGATTTCGATGTTTTTCTGCATCGTCACGCCGGATATTACGACCTTCCTGTTAAAGCGCTGCGACGCGTCGAGCACTTGTTGTATGCGATGAATGTTTGAGGCGAAAGTGGCCACAATAATGCGTCCCCGCGAGGCTGAAAAAATCTCGACAAGCTTATCGCTCAATACGCTTTCCGACCGGGTGTACCCCGGACGCTCGGCGTTGGTGCTGTCGGACATCAAAAGAAGCACGCCCTTTTCGCCGTAGGCGGCGAACGTCGGCAGGTCGGTTACCTTGCCGTCGACCGGTGAAAAATCTATCTTGAAATCGCCCGTGTGAATAATAACGCCTATCGGCGTCTGCATGGCCAGCGCGACACCGTCGATGATCGAATGATTAACCCGCAGAAATTCTACTGTGAAATTCCCGATCTGAACCTGTGCGCCGGGGACAACCTCGACAAAGGTGGGCTTGTCCTTCGGCGGCCGCTCTTCGAGCCTGCTCTGAATAAGGCCGATTGTAAGCTTCGTTGAGAAGATCGGCGCCGTGATTTCTTTCAGCAGAAAAGGCACCGCGCCGATATGGTCTTCGTGGCCGTGAGTAATAAGCAGACCTTTTACACGGTGCCTGTTTTTTACAACGTATGAAAAGTCGGGTATAATATAATCGATGCCCGGCATCTCCTCGGTGGGAAACATTATGCCGCAATCGACGATGAGTATTTCATCGCCATATTCAAAAATGGTCATATTGTTTCCGATAGCGCCGAGACCGCCGAGCGGTATTATTTTCATCGCAGTCTCTTTATGATGTTTCATATTCCGCTGTGACCGAATCCTCCTTCGTTTCTTTCCGTTGTTTCCATTTCCTCAGTCTGTAGAAAACTGGCGCGATATACCTTCGCGAATACCATCTGCGCGATCCTCATTCCGCGCTCGACCGTGAACGGTTCTGTTCCGAAATTTGCCATTATGATCTTGATTTCGCCGCGATAATCCGAGTCGATTGTTCCGGGGGAATTGAGCAGCATGATGCCGTGTTTCAATGAGAGTCCGCTGCGGGGGCGGATCTGCGCTTCGTAGCCAAAGGGCATGTCGATCCAGATTCCGGTGGGGATAAGCGCGAAGCGCCCCGGCTCGATAGTGACGGGGGTATCCACAAGCGCGCACATATCGGCGCCCGCGGCGCCGTCGCTCTGATAGCCCGGTACCGATGCGCCCGGCGATAGTTTGATTTTTACTGGAATCATTGCTGGTAACGGCGGACATCCGCCGGAAATTCACATATAGAAGGCGCGATGTTTATTGTCAACACATTCGCGTCGGTATGCCGCGTATGCCAGTGTACCCATCTCGAAAAATTTCATGTAGATGCTCACCACGCAGGCTCAAGGATTTACACGGTGAGAAAATAGGACGAGAGGATATGGATGCTTTCCTCTCCAATCATGCGCAGTGTGGCATTACCTTTCGCTCTGAATATGCACTCGAGTGTCCGCATAGTACGCTCTTGCCATAGTAACACTATGTGCCGGCTGCGAACAGCATACACAGTAAAAAAACACTCCGACAGAATCTTCGACAGCGGCCTGTTAGCATGGCCATATCTCCCGCGCCCCCCTGGGTATCACGGAAAAATACTTCATGCCTCATTTCATCGTTTCGGAATGCCGTTTTTTGCCCAAAAAAAATTTCGAAATCGCGACTTCGAAAGACTGAAACGAACAAATGCTGTACAATATGCGCAGGTCGTTTCTGAAGTCGCCTGCTGTGAACCATTACGGGCGCCATGCCCGGACACAATTACCGGAGGAGGAAACGATGGCAGAAGGCAATACCATAGACCGCCAGACATTTCTCAAGGGGGTCATATCTCTCTCAGCGCTGGCCGGAGCTTTTTCGGCGCGCGAACTGCTGGCACAGGAGGCGGAATTCATGGATACGGCCGCCCGGCGCGCGAAAGCGGACACCATTACGGGGCGGCCCTATCGGGTCGACGATTCCGTTCTGTCGCGTTTCGACGAGTCGATGGTGGCAATCAACCTCGCGCCCCGCGAACTGGGGGCCAGCAACATGGAGCTTTCCATGAAGCATGTGCTTGAAAATTACATGACGGGGCGCACATCCAACATAGTCGATGCCGGAAGCCGTGCCGCCGCCCGCTCGTTCATGGCGGCCAAGTTCGGACTTTCCACGTTCAGCGACCTCATAGGGTATTACGGCACCGGTCGCGACAACGTGGGGCTTCTCAGCTACAGCCCGGTCTCCGCCCCCGAGATGCTGTGCAATATGCCGCCCGACCTCGACGACCCCGCACAGCTCACCACGCAGGCAAAAACCGTCGCGAAGCTCGCGGGCGCCGACCTCGTGGGAATCTGCAAACTCGACCGCAGGCAGGTCTACTCCCACTCGCAGCGAAATCCCGAATCTGCCGAGCCGCCGGTGAAAAAGGAAATCGTTT
Source organism: Spirochaetia bacterium UBA5368 (assembly GCA_002407865.1). GTDB lineage: Bacteria > Spirochaetota > UBA4802 > UBA4802 > UBA5368 > UBA5368. Next base: position 17,824 of record DHPI01000020.1, on the reverse strand, counting down.
TCGAAAAAACGGAAAAGCCGTATGAAACCGCGACCAGGCTTGTAATCCCCGACAGCGTAGAAAATGTGATCGTAATGGCGGTGGAGCAGAACCGCGTTATGGCGCAGGCTTCCCCTTCAATGGTGACCACCTGCGCCTCGTCGCTGGGATACTCCCGCATGGGGATCGCCGTCATCATGGTGGCGGAATACATCCGCGCCATGGGCTACACGGCGATCCCGGCAATGAACGGCACGGGCCTTTCCGTGCCCATGGCAATAGACGCCGGGCTGGGCGAATGCGGCCGCAACGGGCTCCTCATCACCCCGGAGTTCGGGCCTAACGTGCGCCTCTGCAAGGTGCTGACAAATATGCCCCTTATCCCCGACGAGCCTATCCGTTTTGGCGTGGAGCAGTTCTGCAACGAGTGCAAAAAATGCGCTCGCGACTGCCCCTCGCAGGCAATTACCCACGGGGCGCAATCATGGAGCGGTTACGCGCACAACAATCCCGGCGTCTATAAATGGTATAACGACCACATCAAGTGCATCAAATTCTGGCACAAGTCGGGCACGGCATGTATGAACTGCATAGCCGTGTGTCCCTTTACGAAAGGTGAGGTGATCTGGGGGCACGATTTCATACGCTGGAGCATACGGAACACGCCATTCCTGGACAAATGCATGGTTGCCCTCGACGACGCCTTCGGCTACGGAAGGCGCCGTGAGCCGTCGGAGATGTGGGAGCGCCCTGTGGGCACCTACGGCATATCCGCCGACCGTTTCGGGGAGATGGCATACAAACCGAAAAGGAGGCATACATAATGAAAATCAGCATCCGATTTGAACGAAGCGACATTCTGCCCGCCCTCCTGTGGGCAGGCTGGGCTGCGGTATTTATCCTCCTGTTTGTCTCGGTAACCGGAAGCATCGGCGAATTCGAACCGTCAGCGGCGGCGGTCTGGGCCGGGCTTACGGTCCTATGGTGCGTTCCCCCGGCCGCCTTTTTCGTGTATAAATATAAAACAAAACGGGGGAAATGACGGTGCGGAAAACGGGAATCAGCCGCAGGCGATTTCTCCGCTTCGGGCTTGAGGCCGTTGCCGCCGCCGGCTGCGTGGGGGCGGCCTCGGCACTTGCGCATAACGGCTCGTATGTGCGCCCGCCCGGCGCGGCGGAGAAACTGACCGGTTTATGCATCCGGTGTGGCGCCTGCGTCGAGGCATGCCCGGAACGCGCCCTGAAGCAACTGGACCTCTCCCTCGATTTTTTCAACCTGGGCACGCCGGTGCTCAACTACC
>DHPI01000020.1:16227-16416 GCA_002407865.1 Spirochaetia bacterium UBA5368 | reverse complement strand
GATGCGTCGCGTGGGGCATACAGCCCCGACCGGCGGCGCCTGAAAGGCCGCTCTGTGTCGCCTGTATGGAATCCTGCCCGTCAGGCGCCCTCGATGTGAAACGCTTCGATCCCGCGGAACGCAACGGATATATCGGCAAGGCATATATATGGCCAGAAAAGTGCGTCAACTGCATGGAATGTTTCAGGG
>DHPI01000020.1:15172-16104 GCA_002407865.1 Spirochaetia bacterium UBA5368 | reverse complement strand
AGGGTATGCCCGGTTTCGGGGGCGGTGCTTTTTCCGAACTCCGGTGGGAAGCCCTATAAAAAATACAGCGATATTCCCGTGAAACTCAAGTATGAAAACTCTGTCTTCAAGCCCTTTGTCGAAACCAGTCTGTGCGTCGGGTGCGGGCGGTGTGCCGCAATATGTCCCCCGCGGGTGATAGACGTTCAGTGCGTAAAAAAACCATCATAGAAACGAAGGGAGGATGCCATGGCTTCATCGAAAAAATATATTTCATTGTTACTGCTGGCCGCCGCAGTGCTGACGCTGCCGCCCGCAATTGAACTTGCCAATATTCGCACACAGGTGTTCAATCCGTCCCGCATCGCGAAACTTGTGAACGACATTCTCGACCGCCCGGAAGAGCTGGGGCGTTTCATTCACAAAAAGGCGGTAAAGAAGCTCATCGCCGAGCAGGAGGCAACGTCGTTTACCCAGGTGCCCAAACACCTTGTGCTTCTCAGCTTCTTTGATGCCGACGAATGGCAGAGAGTAATCAGGTATGCCATCAACCGCGAGGCGCTGGGCGGCGACATCGAGAAAATAACGGCATCCGTCCTGGCGGGGGAACAGGCGATTCTGTACACGGGGTCCTACCTGGACCAAATAAAAACGAACCTGCCCGATTTCACGGAAATGTTTCTGGGGATACTGCCGCGCTGCAACGCGAAACAGGAGGCATGGTTCGGAAACAACAGCTATATTCCGCTCAAAAAAAATATGCCGAAATGCCTGCCGTGTAATCCGCACCGGGATCGCATCAAGTGGATGGCCATTGGCATGATCAAGGGGAAGCTTGGCGCCGCGCCTCCTGAAGTCGACATAACGGAAAAGCTTCAGAAAAAAACGGGGAAGACAGCGAAAGAGATTGCCCGGCGCATCGCCGTGTGCAAAACAACCATGGCCCTCCTCTG
>DHPI01000020.1:13858-15063 GCA_002407865.1 Spirochaetia bacterium UBA5368 | reverse complement strand
ACAACCATGGCCCTCCTCTGGCTCCTGCCGGCCGCCATGCTGATCGGCGGGGCGTTTCTGCGGGGCGGCAATGCCCGCGCGCGATGCCGTGTTTTCTCCGCGGCCCTGGTAATGGCTGGCCTCCTCACGATTTTCCTTACGGCAGTACGGTACATGCTTCCCCTGCCCCTGGCGGTTCTTGCCGGTTATACGGCCTGCGCCCTTTTGATCGAGGGGCTGGCGCTTGCGATTGCGGGGCTGGCAATCGGGCTCGCCCTGTGGAAAACGGCGCGGGGGCGATGAAATGACAGGGATTGCCCGTTTCAGGAAAATATTCCGGCCGGGGGTTTTGGCGTTTTTCTGCCTGGCGGCCTTTCTTGGCTGGGCGATTAACGCCTGCTGCCTGAAAATAGGTTACCTGCGGCTGGTGTGTCCGGCGGGATTTTTGGAGATCGTGGCGATACGAAGAAGCGTCCCCTGGCGGCTTGTGCCGGGATTCGTATTTGTGGCGTTTGCGATCTTCTTCGCGGGACGCGCCTGGTGCGGATGGTTCTGCCAGGCGTCTTTTATAAGCGAAAAGATGAACGGCGTGGCAAAAGGGAAAGTACCCGCGCTGTGCCCGTCGCGCAAACCGCACACGGCACTGCTGACGCCCGGCGCGGGCGATGCCGCCGCCATAATGGCGGGACTTTTCGCCGGCATGCTGGTTTTCGGGTTTCCCCTCCTCTGCATCTTCTGCCCGGTGGGGATCGTTTCGCGCAACATCATCTCGTTCGCATCATCGTGGTGTCTGCGTTTCGATCTGGCGCTCCTGGCTCTGCCGGTTCTTCTCGCCCTGTTCATCGATATGCGCAGGGTGCCGCTGTGCCCGGCCGGTCTCACGCGCGCCCTGCTCTCCGCGCCGGAAAAAGGCATGATGCCGCGGACGAATCCCGAACTGTGCATCGGGTGCGGCCGTTGCCGCGAAGCGTGCCCCTCGGGGCTTAATCCCGGTATGCACGCCGACGCGGCGGCATGCGTCATGTGCCTGCACTGCATCGAAGCATGCCCTGCCGGAGCAATCAGCCTCCGGGCGCACTGCGGGCGGTGTAAAAAAGGCCATTAGAAACGCTACGGGATTTCATCGGTTTACTGAACCCGCTTCCTGTCGCTGCTCCCAGCGCTTTCGGCCGATTGTCGCCGGAGATACTGCCGGGGCGTCATGCCGGTATATTTCTTAAAACTGG
>DHPI01000020.1:4473-13752 GCA_002407865.1 Spirochaetia bacterium UBA5368 | reverse complement strand
TGTATATTTCTTAAAACTGGAGTAAAAGACCGAGTAGCTGTTAAAGCCCGCCTGCAGCGACACATTGAGAAGGTTTTGCGCGCCCGGAAGGCTCAGCAAACGCTTGACCTCTTCCGTGCGGTACCGGTTGATGTAGCTGTTGAAGTTCTGCCCGTACTTGTCGTTGATGATTCTCGAGAGCTGTCGTTGCGTGATATTCAGTTTTTTGCTGAGCGCCTCCATTGAAAACGATTCGTCACAATAGGGCTTTTCCTCTGCCATGTAGAGCTTCAGTTGCTTCACGATTTTTTCCTGCTGCCTGTAGTCAACGGGTACTTCCCCCCTGTAATAGAACGGATACGGGGTTCTGCGGTTAAGCATGACATTCGGATACCGCTCCGCAAGCCCGTTGGTCAGCAGGGCGAAAAACGCCATCAGCGCGTAATAGACGATGCTTATGGGCGAACGTCCGTTGTAATTGAAAATATTGGATATGCTGCCGGTAATAATGAGCGGCAACGATATAAGCGTTACGACTATGAAGATATTGTACGGCGGGCGCGCTAAGTTTCGCCTGCCGATCATGATGTACACGATTCTGAATGCCGAAACGACCCAGAACGCGCTGTAGGCCCACGAGAGCGTTACTACGAACCTGAGCCAGAAATTCCACTGTGGATAGTGTATCAGCATGTAGAATTTTTCCGGCGAAATTAATATAAATGCGCCGACGCCTACGAGCGACACCGCACCCGGCAGAAAGAACAGCATCAGCCGCAGCGAGTACCGCGACGCGTATTCTGTAATCGACATCGAGTAGCAGTACACCAGAAGTCCGATAGACGAATAGAACGGAAGCCCCAGGGCCGAATGAGAGAGTGGGATGTCGTGTACGATAAAATACGCGCGTATATACTGAAACGCCCCCAGGCAGATGAGCGAAAGAGCGAAGACGATTTTTCTGGATGTCAGCGGCGGAATAAATTTATAAACGGCGAGAAATAGGGTCACTATGGGAGGGATATAATACAGGGAAACCGTCATGAATCAACCTGGTAGCCTCTCACCGAGATGATGGTCAGTAACTTGCTGAAGTGTACGCTGACCGGCGCCGATGTCAATAACTATCGGCGCGTCAATGATCGGCCTTAGAAACAGGATTGACTCCGTTCGCTGGATTTTTATCAGAACGAAACGGATTTCGATATTTCGAGAATTACGTGCATTAAGAACCCCCGCGACATAAAAGCGTTCACGACCACAATGAACCAGATATAGTGCAACAACAGGGATGGATCGTTTTATATTTTTGATTCGCTCAGCTTTGATATTTTATCTTAATCCGCCTCGAAAAAAAACCGATAGTATTCATTGGGCGGCGGAGTGTAACGCGAGAGGATGTGCGGGCGCCGCTTGATGCCGCCGCATTCCGGTGGAGGGGTGATTACAATAATGGATCAGCCGGATAGTGAACGCTTTTACAGGGCCGTTCAGTTTGAAAAGGAAGGAGACTTTGCTATGGCGCTTCAGGAATATTGTCGGATCGCGGAGGAGGGGAGCGCGAACAAGGAAGTCTATATCAACCTCCGTTCGCTCTATTCGAGGATGAACAGGTTCAGCGAGGCCATGCAATGCTATGAAAAGGCGCTGACGCTTGGGGAAGATTATATCGTGTATTTTAATATTGGCAGTATGTATTATAAAAAGGGCGAGTACAAGAAAGCGGTCCTCGAACTTGAAAAATCAAGGCGGCTGAACGGTGATTTTATCCTCACGCTGCTTGTTATGGGATTGAGCTTCAGCCGCCTTCGTAACCTCAAAGCCGCAGAATCTTGTTTTGCCGAGGTCCTGCGGATGTGGCCCGATAATCGTGTGGCGCTGATGGCGATGGCGTTTATTTATTACGAGACCGGCCGGTATGTGCGCGCCCTTGAGACGATCGGCAAAATTGCGCAGGCGGATTCGGGAGCCACCGCTATTAAAAAGCTGCGCGCGGATACGCTTTATAAAATGAATAATTTTGAAGACGCGGCAGCCGAATGGAAATCAATAAAAGGCAGGGACGCCGATTACACGGCGTATGATGAATTTATTAAAACCATTCCCGCAGAAATGTATACGGACAAATACGGCACGATTCACGAAAAGATAGAGCAGTTGAAAACAAGGACGCACTACGGCGGAGACAAGGAGGATTTTATTGCCCTGAGCCTCTGTTATCTGCTTAGCGGCAATGCCGACCGTGCGATCGATTGCCTCATGGAACTGAAAAAAAGCATGGTCAACTGAGGCGCATGCGCGTCTGGCTTCGCATCAAAAATTCCAGATAATGCTTGACATGCCGCACGCCGCAGTCTACATTTCGAGACGATGGGCGATTAGCTCAGTCGGTTAGAGCGCCTGCCTCACATGCAGGAGGTCACTGGTTCGAGTCCAGCATCGCCCACATCTTATTTGCAATCCTTCCTGCTTGTTCAATTGCCGATCGATTTTCCTGCCGGGAAAAATAAATTAATTACGTTCCGAGGCCGATATATACTCTACCGGAACGAAGCAAGGCTGTACGGAAAATGCGTATGCCGAGGGGGGTCATTCATGTCAAACACCGTGTTGCTGGATGTGCTGCTGAATAATAACGAGATAACAGATGATCAGCATCGCGAGATAACCTCCTTGCAGAGGAAATCCCGCAAGCTTGCGGGAATGTTGTTGCTTGAAAAGGGCTATGTTACAGAGGATACCCTGACCAGGTATCTGTCGATGGAATATGACGAGATGGTCTTGAGCGGCACCGCCACACGCTGAACGTAAATTCATTTACACAGCGCAGATATGTAATTATAGGGAAGCATTATCGAGAGTGAAGGCATTATTCATGATGAATTGATGCTGACGTTTTTTCACGCTGTTGTTTTGGTAAAGAGGGTTGCGTGCTGGCTGCTCATCGCATTCATAGGCACGTGCTCCAGGTAGCTCTATCGAGCCGTTACCTCTGTGCCGGGAGCTCCCTGACGCCGTCGCTGATTGAGCAATCGTATATATCGGGGCGCCTGCCGAATCGTGAAAGGTATTTTTTCAAAATGTCTTCTGTAAAGGCGCCCACGGAATTTTTCGACACCATGTTGATTGTACAGCCGCCGAATCCGCCGCCCATCATCCGCGAGCCGTACACGCCTTCCATGCCGCGCGTCCATTCGACCATATCGTCTATTTCGGGAATGCTTACGTCGTAGCAGTCCCGGAGGCTCTCGTGCGATGCGTACAGCAGGACGCCCGCCGCCGCATAGTCCCCGCGACGGATGATGTTGACAAAGTCGATTGTGCGTGCGTTTTCCGTAACTGCGTGATACGCGCGCTTGTACTCGTTGCCGGTCAATTTCGCCTTTACCGTCTCCAGTTCGGCCGGCTGCAACTCGCAGAGATGTTCAGCGGACGCTCCCGCGCGCCGGGCCTTTTCCAGGGCGCTTTCACATTCGCTGCGCCGTTCGTTATACGAACTGTCGCGTAACGAGTGTTTTATGCCGCTGTTGATGAGCACGAAATGTATGCCGGGATCTATGGCGCAGTAGTCGAATGAAAGATCGCGGGTGTCGAGAAACATCGCGGAGTTTTTTTTGCCGTTGATCACCGCGAACTGGTCCATTATGCCGCACGCGACGCCGGCGAAATCCTTTTCCACCCGCTGGCCAAGCCGTGCGAGCGTGGCGGTGTCTGGTATGTTTCCAGTCATGCTGCTGACGGCGTACATGGTGCCGACGGTGATTGCCGCCGAGCTCGACATCCCCCCGCCTGACGGAATTGTACTATAAAAACTGATGTCGTATCCGGAGCGCCAGTCCTTTCCGAGAAGCGCTATTGCCCCATACGGGTATATCCAGATTTTTGGCAGGGTGTCACGGCTCGAGTAAAATGAATCGATGTTGACCGCGGTCTGTTTGTTGAAAAGGCAGTCGCTGAAACGAAATTCACCGGCGGTGTTCGGCGATATGCAAATGTACACCGCGCGGTCAATTGCCGCGGGAAGCACGTGGCCGCCGCTGTAATCGATATGCTCGCCTATTATATTGATTCTGCCCGGACACGAAAACAATCGCACTGGAGATGACGTTGGATATTGCGTGGCGTGATAGTCGAGAATCGTGTGAACAGGATTGAGTGCCATGAAGTTGCCTCTTTGTGAAGATACGGCTGCAGCGAGCCTGAAATGCGGCGTGTCGGGGAACAGATATGCGGCGCGGATGTCGCACGCGCCCGCGGTATTCGCACAACGGCGCTACGCGCTCTGCAGGCAGCGGAAAAAATTTTTGCCCTGGTCCGTTACATACATTGAAACCGGCGAATGATCCGCTGAATCGACGTACTCGATTAATCCAAAATGACGCAGCCAGGAGAAAAAATAGAAATCGAGAAACGAAATGAGAAACATGTTGTTGCGCGTGCCGAACCCCGTGAGATCGAAAAACGTGTTGGCCACCGATTCAATATTAAAGACGCCCCTGTGCCGCATCATCAGGTCGACGAGAATGCTCTTGTTTTTTTTCAACTCGCGTGCCGCATCTGGATTTGAAGGGAAAATCGATTCCCATCTGACACGGTTCCAGAATGACGAAAAAAGCAGAACATAGAAAGAGCCTCCGTTCGCCGCGGCGTCATTAATGGTGACGGTACCTCCCGCGGTTTCAATAACGTCGGCCTTTTTCAAAATTATAACGGCCTGTTTAATGTAGATGAGCAGAAGCTCCGCATCGGCGACTTCGCGGTGCATGTCAGTTTCAAGCAGATCGTTGCTTATACAGTCATAGAATGCCGGATCGAGAATCCCGCCGCGTGAGGATGTGAACGAGTTTCTCCTGATGCAGTCGATGATGCTTCCGCACAGCCGCACAGCGAAACATCGGCACATCTGTTTTTCTGAAACGTGCTCGCCGTATTCGGCGACAAATCCTTTGGTATTCCTTGGCGGCATTTTATATCGTGTGGACCAGATTTCATCGTAGCACCGCTCTACAACGCGCGAGAGCAGCCTTTCTTTTTCGATCCCCGTTATGTTTACATACATCCGTTCGATTTCATCCAGTACCCTGTCGCGCGAGAAGTCGTTGTCAATTACCTGGCGGGCAAGCAAATTAATAGTTTTATTTTGCCGATGCTTTGCAACATCACTGCGCATTTTCATGATGTTGAATGTCCTCTCTCTATTTCAAGAATGCAACGGGAAGCTGACCGGAACAAATATAATAAATTAATATGAAATTAATTGATAATCATATATATTTAAATTAATTTAAAGTCAATGATATTTTAAAAAAGACAGCGGCAAATCGGAAAAAAATTATTTTTTAATTGAAATACACCCGTCGTCGAAGTGCGCATGATGGCGTTCGAGAAAACCCGAAAGTCATCATGTTGATTAATGATGTTCATAATAATAATATTAATAGAAGATAATTTATGTTAATTAATTTTTTTCTACTTTGCGTTCGTGCAAAACGCTGAAAAAAAGAACAGTCGGGGCGTATGAAATTGTCTTGATAATTTATGTATGATAGTAGTTATATATACTTTGTTCATAGACAGCGTTATATGGTATATGAACTGCAATATTTATTCATTAAAATTTTTATAGTTTGAAATCCACGTTCGTGGCCTGCGTGGCCGATGATCGGATTTCACCCGGTATGCGGCACATGAAAAAGAGAGAGATTATACACAATACAAAAGACATTATTAAATTCTTATCCGTGGCGCTTGGCGAACGGACACTCAGGAAATATGATAATCTGCTCGGCGCGGCCGGCTATATCAGGAAGCATTTTTCCATGTTTGGCGCCCTTCCCTGGGAGGAGATGTACGCTGTTGACGGGAAACAGGTGGCAAACCTCATCGTAGAAATACCGGGGAACGAGGATGCCGATTCGATTATCGTAATCGGCGCTCATTATGATACGATTGAGGACACGCCGGGCGCCGACGACAACGCGTCGGGTATCGCGGGGCTGCTCGAGTTGTACCGGCTGCTCGGTACGCGGCGCTATAAGAAAACACTGCGCTTTGTGGCGTTCACCCTGGAGGAGCCGCCGTATTTTTCCAGCGATGAAATGGGAAGCATGGTCAACGCGAAACGGTGCAGGGAAAGAAACGAAAAAATAGAATTGATGATATGCCTTGAGATGATCGGTTACGCGCACAGGCGGTATCAGCAACACGTGCCGTTCAGGGACATGTCGAAAAAGCTGCCCGCAAGGGGGGATTTTCTCGCGGTTGTTTCGCTGCCGTCGTGTTGCGGCCATGCGTATGGCTGGAAAAATATTTACAACAGGCACGCCAGGCATGAAATCGTCGACATCGTTGGCCCCTCGTCGATACCCGGCATAAGCCATTCCGATCATTATTCGTTCAACCGGCACGGATTTCCCGCCATAATGCTGACTGATACGGCGCTGTACAGGAATCGGAATTACCATACTGACGGCGATACATATGAGACGATCAATTTCGAATTTCTCGCGGAACATATCGTGAATATGCACCGGACGATTGAAGAGATCGCGGATATGGATATAATGCTTGATAAAAATAGTCCGCGGTCGTTAGCTATCTGTCGATAACAGGCGCCGGCAGACATGATGAATCGATGCATCGGGCCGGAAATTTAATTGAGCGGGTCCGAGAATGGTGAGAAAATCGTGTATTGCGAGCGTTCTCCTGATTGCGATATACATGGCGGTGCCAGAAACCGCCTTCGGTTTTCCCGCGGACTGGTCTGACCTCGACGAGGGCGAACACGCGGTATTCGGCAGCGAAAAAGAAAAGAAGTACAGCATCAACGCCTTCTTTGTCGAAAGGGAACGCTGGGACAACCATTCCGCGTTCATGTTCTTCTGGTTGTATAAGTATACCGACTATCCGAAATACTCCTCGCTTCGCGCTGTTCCGTTCTGGTATCGGCTTGAGAGCAAAATCGATGCAAGAACAAAAACGGTAATCCCCATTCTTGGCTATTATCGGCGCTATGACGGCGTGGAAACGCGCATCATATCGCCGTTGTATTATTCCAGGTATGGGCCGCGCGAACGCGAAAGGTCGATACTGTATCTCACCTGGTGGGGCGGTGCAGAGACACGGAATTCACGGTCGTCGTATTTTTTTACCCCGCTGCTGTACGGAAGCCGGCATGCGTCTGATGAGCCGTACCGTCGCGAGTACCTGTACATCAGCCCCGTCGCGTACTGGCGCAGCGAAAAACATACGTCACAGGAATCCAATTCGCTGTGCACGACGAATCTTTCGTTGCTGCACTATTATTCATCATCATATAGGAATAATGCCCTTTCCGAACGAACATGGTGGGCGCCGATAGTGCCGCTGACCTACCATCATACGTCTCCGGCAGGGGGGCATCGCAACATACTGTGGCTGATGGATTATTCATGGGACATCGCCGACGGCGGGGACGTGCTGAAACGCTTCTGGCTGTTTCCCCTGTGGATGTGGAAACCCGGTCCCGATGGCTACAATCACATCATGATTCCGCTGTATATCAGCAGCAGGTGGGGTGACGGAGGATACTACAGGCACGTGCTGCCTGTATTCGGCGCATGGCGCGGTACCGAGTCGGAATATTCGTATTCCGACAAGAAATGGGAGACGGTCTACAGTGAAGGCGTGATCACGCCGATGTACTGTTCAATAAAACACCGTACGGGCGACCGGAAGTGGGAGGGGAGTGTTGCGCGGTCGTCATCGTGGATGCCGCTGATCCCCCTCTATTATTCGCATACCGATGCTGCGGCTGGAACGCACAGAAATCTCTTCTGGCTGCTGGACTGGTCGGGCGACGCAAGCGGCAGGATGACACGGCTGTGGGTGCTTCCGGTCTATCTCGCGTCGGATGCCGGCTATCGGCACATACTGCCGCCCGTCTACATGAACTGGAAGAATGACGATGCTTCGTCACATACGAATATGATGCTGCTTTTCGATTGGAAACGCGACGCCGAAGGCAGCCTCGACCGCTTCTGGTGTATACCGCTGCTGTTTCATAAAACAGGCGAATGGGGGTACCGCTGGTATATTCCGTTTTACATGAGGCCCGCGGGCGCCACCGACGAGCGCGGCCTCTCGTTTGGCATGTTCCATTATCACCGCTGGGAGCCGGGCGAGGAGGTGAAATGGTCGTACCTGATACATTACAACCGTGAGGCCCCCGCGAAAGACGAGCGCGTCAATCACTGGATGCCGCTGTATTTTGACTGGCAGTACGGGCACAAATCGCTGACGCTTTTCATGCCGTTGTACTTCGATTACAAAGACGGCGCGAAAGCGCTGCACGTCAATATCCTCGGCATATCGAAAAGCGTCGCCTCGGGACCGAGCCCGAATATCATGATGGGGATGGGGAAGCAGGAAGGCGGCTGGTATGTAGATACGGAGGTCTCGTGGCTGTACGATGTGGCGAGCCTGGCCACGCGGGTGACAATTTCAAAAATGGCCGCCGCGGATGCGCACGGCAATGCGCGGGGATTGCCGTCAGACGACATTGTACGCGCTGACGCCGCCGAAAAGAAGGTCGCGCTTCTGGAAAAGAAAACCGTCTCGCGCGATACGTCGAGGTATTTCTGGGGGTTCAAGCTGCTCTTTGGGCTCACGGCGTTTGAGGCGGCAGATTCACGGCGCCATTTCCGCCTGCTGCCGCTTTCATGGATCACCTGGGATAAAACATCTGACGATGAGATCACCTGGATTGTGAATTACATGTCGTACCGGTCGGAGGATGTCGAATATTTTGTATTTTTCCCGTTGTACGGCAGCCAGCGTAATGGCGGGTCGTTCAAGCGCGGCTACCTGCTTAACCTCTACTGGGATGAATACTACGCGGATAGCATGCTGCGCGAGCGTACGATATTCTGGCCGATGGTGAATTTTTACTCCTCCCCCTCAAAAAGCGGCTGGCGGATATTTCCCGTCGTGTGGCATGCCGCGCGGAACGGCGGCGAATACCGCACAACGCGGACAGTCACCCCGTTGTGGTACGGCAAAAGCCGCTCGCGCATTGCCGACAGTACGACGACAGATTCGTTTTCGATAAGCCCGCTACACCTGTACAGCGTGTCCGAGACTGCGGACGAACGAACGCGGATATGGTTCGCGCCGATACTGCCCGTCATTTTCTGTTCGTCGTACCGGGACACGCGGCCTTCGGGTGATTCTTTCGGCAGCGGCAGCCGGTTCTTTGTTTTACCGCTGTATTACAGGAGTATTTTCAGTCAGGAATCTGCGGCAGGTCGGGACACCGCGAAA
>DHPI01000020.1:1759-4352 GCA_002407865.1 Spirochaetia bacterium UBA5368 | reverse complement strand
AAAGTCAGCCGTGAAACAACGAGCGTGTCATGGCTGTGGTTCCATCGTACCCGTTCGCACAGCGAGGGCAATGATGCGATGCTCTGGGCGCCGGTGCTGCCGCTGGTGTATTACAGGTCAAAACCGGATTACCTGCATGTTAACGTGTTAGGTCTTTTCGATAGAATGATTAACCGCGGGGACGGCGCATCGCGGTTATGGCTGTTGCCGCTGTATTACGCATACCGCTCGAAGACGGAAAATTCATCATTCTATTTTGGCGTGTACCTCGCATCGGACGAACAGTACAGGCGGCAGAATGTTCTGCTGCTGTACGACCACAGGGAATACTCCGCCGCGGGGAGGAACTCGTATAGCTGCCTGTTAGGGAGTATGAGTTATGAAATATCGCCCGAGGTGAAACAGATACGGCTTGTGTATGGGCTGCTCCTCGGGTATGACGGGTATATGAAACGTGGTGATTATGATTTCAGCCTGTTGTGGTTTATCTATAACCAGCGGCGCTTTGGCGATACCTACCGGCAGAGCCTTTTCCCGTTGTGGTATTACGCGAGCGATGGTAACGGATGGTCGCTGCTCTTGCCGCCGTTGCTGAGCTATGTCAGTGATGCAGGCGCGAACGGTTCGTATCAGGCGTGGGCCCTCGGGGCGCTGTGGTACAGAAACAGAAAACCGCTGGAGCGCTACGACCGGCAGATGCTGCTGCTTGGTATCCCGTATTACCACATCCACAAGCGTGAACGCGGCTATGAATCGACGGGCAGTTTCTGGGGCCTCCTCTGGGAGTATGAAACGGAAAGCGAGACGAACTTCACCAAGTTTTCGTTGTTGAAATTATTGTACAAGCGGGTCGACATGAACGGCGAGGTGTACCATCAGGTTCTTGGCATACGGCTGTAAGTCTCTTCACTGGGAGTGATCCCTGCGGAATCCACTGCCGCATTTCGTTTTTTATATCGGCGTTTTCATTACTGTTCAGACGATCAACATATCTTCCTTCCCCTGATATGCGTGAATTCCGCCATCTGCATTTTCTTTACAGAAAGAGAAGGGTAATAGTCTGCGTTATGCCTGAAAAATAACACGTCAAATGAAACAGCGGGAGAATGAAAGCGCGATGGGATCTGGTTTTTTCTTGTCGTGCGGCGGCTGCCCGTGACATGGTGCTGCTATACTGCGATGGAAGCACACTGTAAATACGAGCCTTGCGGGAGGATCCCAATGAGCCTTTTTACCGTTGATGAAAATACATGCACGCGATGCGGCGCCTGTGTCGAGGAGTGTCCGCCGAGGATCATCGCGATGAACGATGCCGGTAGAGCGCCTGTTCCGGTAAAGGGGGCGGGACTGCTGTGCATCAATTGCTTTCACTGCGTTGCCGTATGCCCGCACGGTTCGCTGTCGCATAAAAACGCGTCGCCTGGCGCGTGCCCGCCGGTGCGCCGTGAATGGTTGCTCTCGCCGGAGCAGGCCGCGCATTTTCTGCGAAGCCGCCGTTCGATCCGCACCTACCGCGATACGCCGGTGGAGAAAGAGTCGATTGCGAAGCTGATCGATATCGCGCGGTACGCGCCCTCGGGACATAATTCGCAGCCGGTGGAGTGGATGGTGGTGTACGATACGCAAAAAGTTCGATTGCTGGCGGATGTCGTCATCGACTGGATGCGCTGGATGGGCGACACGCATCCGGCAATCGCGAAGCAGAGCCACATGGACATGGCGCTAAAGCGATGGGAGGGGGGACTCGACGCGATATTTCGCGGAGCGCCGCACGTGGCGCTCTGCCACGCGCCGAAGGAAAACATGATGGCGCAGTCCGCCGCGACGATTGCGCTGGCGTACCTGGAACTCGCCGCGCCGTCGTTCGGGCTCGGAGCGTGCTGGGCGGGCTACTTTCACGCGGCGTCGATGTTCTGGCCGCCGATGGTGGAGGCGCTTGGGTTGCCCGAGGGACATGTCAACCTCGGCGCGCTGATGCTTGGCTACCCGAAGCACCGCTATCACCGGCTGCCGCCGCGTAACGAACCGCGCATTATCTGGAGGTAATGTGACGGCGGGAAGATCGCGATTCGACTCTGCCTGGCAGACTTCCGCGGTTTTCATTTGCCCATATATTTACTGTCTTTAAACTTTCCAACATACGTCATGCCATTGGGAAGAGTAAGCGATCCCTGTCCGTTGAACATTCCGTTTGCAAACTGCCCGGTATATCTGGCGCCATCCGAACGTATTGCGTCCCCTTCTCCGTGAGGCTTGCCGTCTTTCCATTGGCCAGCATATGAACCGCCATTTATATATTTCATTGTCCCCTGGCCGTTTTGTCTGCCGTTTTCCCACTGGCCCGTATACGTAGAACCGTTGGCAAATGTCGCTGTCCCCATGCCGTGTGGGGCGCCATTCTTAAACTGGCCAACATGCTTTCGGCGGTCTCCAAATGTCAGCGTGCCCTGTCCGTCCTGCGCGCCATCTTTAAACTCGCCGTCATATTGAATGCCGTTGGTAGTGGTAAAAACGCCCTTTCCATGAGGAATACCGTCTTTGAACTCGCCGACGTACTTTGAACCATCGGGATACAGCAGAGTCCCCTCTCCGT
>DHPI01000020.1:257-1708 GCA_002407865.1 Spirochaetia bacterium UBA5368 | reverse complement strand
CCCTTTCCATGAGGAATACCGTCTTTGAACTCGCCGACGTACTTTGAACCATCGGGATACAGCAGAGTCCCCTCTCCGTTTTGCATGCCGTTTTCCCACTGCCCCGTATACGCAGAACCATCGGCAAAAATCTCCGTGCCATATCCGTGAGGTTTGCCGTTTTTAAACTGACCTGTGTGCTTCCGATTGCCTGAGGTCATTGTCCCATGTCCGTTAAAATTTCCATTTTTAAGCTCACCCTCGTATGTAACACCGGCAGGCGTGGTGCATTTTCCCTTTCCATGAGGAATACCGTCTTTGAACTCGCCGACGTACTTTGAACCATCGGGATACAGCAGAGTCCCCTCTCCGTGTATACAATCACCGGTTATACATTTCTTGTCTTCGGCGTTTACCTGGCCTGAAAATCCCACAATCATGACAATAAAGATACAACACGCCTTTCTCATGATATTCAGTCTCCGAAATGTGATTTTGTCCTTGCACCCATTACTCTCCATTTACCCAATACATTCCCTGTTTTTACATCAAGGAAAAAAGCTAATAATCACTTTTATTCCGACGCAATTCGTTCTTCGTGCTTGACATATCTGCTGATTTTCAGTATATTTCTTTGTGCAGTGCGGGGACGATTATGGTTTCGACTGCAATGATGTGTCTGTAGCTGCATGCCGAGCGTCCGTCGTCTCGTAAAAAATGGCGGGAATAAATTAAACGCAAACAACGACTTAGCACTCGCAGCGTAAGCCTGCGGGCGTCTCTGAGGGTTCCGCTCCTCTGGGGCTTTCAAGAGGCGTAATATTCAGGGGATAGCGACGGTTCCTGTTCCCGGAGCCGGCGCGAAAATCAAGGGGACTCGGTTTCGAGGACGGTGTCCTTTCCCGGAGTAGAAACTTAAATTCAAAAGAAAGGAACAAGCATGTAGACGCTGCGGATGTGTGTTGTAGGACGCGGGTTCGAATCCCGCCGTCTCCAAAATTTGCAAAAGACAAACCCGTCTCTCTGGGGTCATTCTCCGGGGTAAGAGGTTTTATTTTTCCCTATGTTTCTGAAGGCTTTGCGCCCGTTTCACATCTTTCCAAAACACCTCTCCACACCGCCAATTCTCCCTATCCTCCAGCAGGAGGCGGATGAGCCGGTTTCTCTCCACCGGGAAAAGGTTTTCCCAGAACCCCCTCGATATTCTGGAAGGCCTCCGAGATATCCTGTTCCGTGATGCTGTTCCCCTGGGAGGCTTTGCATCGCTCGCTCACATGCGTCAGTTGCTTCGAGGGCTTGGCCGCCAGGCTGATCGCGGGCGCACATTGATTCCAGCCTGAATCTATTGGATGCCATGCCCGCCTTACGCGGAGAGAGTCGCCAGTGGCCAGTGGTTCCGTCCGTGAGCGGACTTTTGCGGTCTTATCCGGACGAAAGGTTTGACAATCGGCCACTGCCTAAATATATTAGGG
>DHPI01000020.1:0-135 GCA_002407865.1 Spirochaetia bacterium UBA5368 | reverse complement strand
GGCCACTGCCTAAATATATTAGGGGATGTTTTATGTGAGGGATGCCGCGTCCAGCATCCCCGTTACCGCCTCTGGCGTGGCAGAAAACCTGTCGCCCATGAGGAGATAGAGAAATGGCCGAGATGGAAGACCGCT
>DHPI01000080.1:30678-31240 GCA_002407865.1 Spirochaetia bacterium UBA5368 | reverse complement strand
ACCCTGCCGAAAATATTTACCCACATGCCCCTTCTCAGGGGCGATAAAATAGCTGTCTTTACAAATTCGGGGGCTTTCGGCGGCATCACGTCGGACCTCATCGTGGAGGCTCGGCTTACGCTCGCGAATCTTGGCGCGGCCACGCGCGAGCGGCTTGGGAAAACGGGCAAGCTCTACAACGTAACAAATCCCATCGACCTGGGGCCCACGCTTTCAAAGCAGACATTCATCGATATCTTTGACATCATTCTGTCCTCGGATGAGGTGGATGGGCTGCTGGCGGTGCCGAACGTATGGCAGGAGGTTGTGATAGAGGCGATATGCGAGCTCAGTGCGATGTGCAGTCAGTATGAAAAGCCCGCCGCGATATACATTCCCAACGCGTTGGAGCGTGTCTTTGCCGTGAGAACCGGCTATGGTATACCCGTATTTGAATCTCCCGAGGAAGCGACGAGGGCTCTTGCGATTTCGTACCAGCACTATGTTGCGCTGTGCAAGAAGGAGGCCGTGTCGGCCGCGGTGTAAAAAGCGTTGCAAAGCACATTACTGGAAACAAAGAGGG
>DHPI01000080.1:29700-30546 GCA_002407865.1 Spirochaetia bacterium UBA5368 | reverse complement strand
GTGCCCCTCGTGTATTGTCGAAAAACTACTTCGCTTTTTTCTTCTCTTTCTTCTCCTGCTTTTTTTCCTTTGCGGTCTTTGTCGGCTCTTTTTTTGTTTCCTTTTTCACGTCCCTGGTTTTAGCCATACATGCTCTCCTGAAACGAAATAAATTGTCCGTATCCGCATGTGCGTCGCGTGGGTACCGGCGCAGGATGCGATATTTTTGGTACTATTCGTTATTTTTATCGTCAAGGATTATCCTTTCTTTAAAGGGTTTCCGAGCGGAATTTTCGCATTCATCTATGGGGAGCGCCCGTGCTGTCCGCTGCGAGGCATAAAAAAACCTTGAAAATTATACTGAATTGCACAAGCTTTACCCGATGTGCGGCATATGTTCATTAAATATTTTCGAAATCAAATTCAGCAGGAGATCGTGAATGAAAACGAAGATTACGCAGTTGTTCGGTATTCAATATCCGATAATACTTTCCGGCATGAGCTGGATCAGCGTGCCCGAGCTTGTCGCCGCGGTTTGCAATGCGGGCGGGCTTGGCATTCTCGCCACGGGCGTTATGACGGCCGACGAAACGCGTGAGGCTGTGCGGCAGATTCGTAAACTTACAAAGAAGCCCTTCGGCGCGAATGTGACGCTGTATTTTCCCGGCGCCGACCGCAACGCCAGGGTGCTGATCGAGGAGAAGGTGCCGGTGATCAATTACGCGCTTGGCAAGGGAGACTGGCTTTCAAAAGAGGTGCATGCCTATGGCGGCAAGGTCGTTGCGACGGTGACGACCCACAAGCACGCCCTCGCTGCGGAACGTGATGGCGCCGATGCGCTCATCGTCACCGGTCATGAGGCTGCGG
>DHPI01000080.1:6629-29587 GCA_002407865.1 Spirochaetia bacterium UBA5368 | reverse complement strand
CATGAGGCTGCGGGCCATGGGGGCGCGGTCACCTCGATGGTGTTGATTCCGAGCATTGCCGACGCAGTCAATATCCCGATTATTGCGGCGGGTGGTTTCGCCGATGGACGCGGTCTCGCGGCGGCCCTGGCGCTTGGCGCGGACGGCATCTCGATGGGCACCCGTTTCATGAATACGGTTGAAAGTCCAGCGCACGAAAACATGAAAAGGCTCAGCGTTGAAAAGCAGGTGTACGATACTATCTACACGCCGAAGGTCGATGGTCTCCCCGCGCGATTTATGAAAAGCGAAATGTCGGAAAGGATGATGAAAAAACCGCTTAACCTGATAGCCGCCGCGATAAATTCGCGGGAGATAGCCTCCTCGCTTGGCTTTCCGTGGTTCAAGCTGGCGCTTGCGATTCTGCTTTCAGGATATGGAAAATCCAAGCAGATGGCCACGATGGCAAACGGATTCAAGGCCTTCAAGGCGGGAACAATCGACGGTGACAACAAAAAAGGCGTGCTGCCGCTCGGCCAGGTGACCGGCCTGATTAAAGACACGCCGAAGGTTGCCGAGGTCATGAAACGCATCGTTGCCGAAGCCAAAACCGCGAAAAAACGGATAGAAACACTCGTTGACTGACCCTGTGACATGAATCTACCACGGGGGGTGAGGTTCAAACCTTCATCCCCCGTTATATTTTCCCCTATTGGTTATTCGACCAAAAAAGTGCTTGCCGACTGAACTTGTAAGGCGCTAATGTTGTAATATAATCCGCGTAACTACTATGCTATTCAGGTGCCGCCATGTACGAACATCTCTTCAGCCCGATCACTGTCAATTCGACCGAAATAAAAAACCGTATCGCATACCCCGCACTGGGTCTTCTCTATTCGTACGACGGGAAGCTGAACGAGCGATACTACAGCTATTTTCAGGAGAAGGCTCGCGGGGGTGCCGGTATTGTTACGGTGGGGCCGGTCGGTATCGACAAAGCGGGCTCTGGATTTATCGCGCTCTCCCTCGCGAAGGATGAAAATGTCGAGCCCTTCAGCAGGCTTGCGTCATTAATACAATCGGAAGGGGCGCGGGCATGGGTGCAGCTTTTTCATGCGGGCGCGTATTCATTTTCAATGCTTCTCGAAGGGGAGAGGCCCATGGCGCCGTCCGCGGTGTTTTCAAAATATTCGAAGGAAATGCCGCGGGAGATGACAATCGATGATATAAAAAATACGCAGCGAAATTACGTGGCAGCCGCCAGACGCGCCCGCGACGCGGGATTCGACGGTGTGGAAATAATTGCGTCGGCGGGATATCTTATTACGCAGTTTCTTTCGCCGCTGAAAAACCTCCGTACCGACGAGTATGGCGGCTCGTTTGAAAACCGCGTGCGTTTCCCGCGTGAGATTATTGAATTGTTACGGAAAGAATTGGGCCCCGATTTTCCCATTACAATCCGCATGGCGGGCAACGACTTCGTACCCGGATCGAACAGCGATCGTGAAACCCCCGAATTTGCAAAGGTGTACGAGAAAGCGGGCGTGGATATGATCAACGTGACGGGCGGGTGGCACGAGGCAAGCGTGCCGCAGCTTCCGATGGAGCTGCCGCGCGGGGGGTATGCCTATCTCGCGCTGAACATTAAGCGTGCGGTGTCTGTGCCGGTGATGGCGTCGAATCGCATAACGACGCCGGAAGCTGCGGAGGAGGTAATTTGCGACGGCGTTGCAGACATGGTCAATCTCGGGAGGGTGCTTATCGCCGATCCAGAATGGCCCGTGAAGGCGCGTGAAGGGCGCGCGGATGAAATACGGCCATGTGTCGCCTGCAATCAGGGTTGCACCGATACGATTTTCAGCGGCAAGCCGGTGTTCTGCATCGCGAACCCGCGCGCGGGCTACGAAAGCCGCCGCGTCGTGGCGCGCGCCGAATGCCCCAGGCACGTGATGGTGGTCGGTGCGGGACCGGGCGGGCTCGAGGCCGCGGTGACGGCGGCGCAGGCCGGGCATCGTGTCGAGCTCTATGAAAAAGAAAGTGAAATTGGCGGGCAATTGTGGCTTGCGGGTGCGCCGCCGCACAAACATGAGCTTCTCGAATTTATCAGGTATTACCGGGTGATGTTGCGAAAGTACGATATCCCCGTGCACCTGAATACAAAGGTCGATGCGGCGCTTGTAAGGAAAATAAATCCGGATTTTATAATTGTCGCCGAGGGCGCCGCGCCGGTGACGCCGCCGATAGACGGTGTCGATGACGAGTGTGTCGTGTCGTCGTGGAAGCTGCTCCGCGACAATACATTTCTCGGGGAAAAAATCGCCGTCATCGGCGGCGGGGCAGTCGGCCTTGAGACCGCGCTTTTCGTGGCGCACAAGGGAACGCTCACGCCCGCCGCAGTGCATTTTCTGCTGGCGCACGATGCCGCCGACGCCGCGCGGATACGGGAGTTGATGTTCCGCGGCTCGAAGGAGGTAACGGTATTTGAAATGCTCGACAGGGCCGGCGCCGATATCGGCAAATCGACGCGCTGGGTCATCAATAAGAGCCTCGAGCGCCACGGAGTGAAAATCGTTACCGGCGCACGCGTCGCATCGGTGAGGGGCGGAAACGTGGCGTACGACACAGATGGACGCCGCCATGAAGAACACTTTGATAACGTGGTGATCGCGGCTGGCTCGCGTTCGGTTAACACTCTGTCCGCCGAAATCGAATCGCTTGGGATTCCGTACAGGGCCATTGGGGACTGTGTTCGTCCGGCGAAGCTGAACGACGCTATCCACGAAGGATTTTTAGCGGCGCTCGATATCGGCGCGGAGGCTCAATGCCGCAGCAGATAATTCATCAGGGCGGTAAGCCGTTCCATCATGCCGCGCCGCCTGTGCATCAGCATGGCTTCACCCGCAGGGGTCAGGGGATATCTGCCGGTATAGTACACGTGTGTTATCGAGCTGATGCCGCGTTGCACCACGAGCGCATCAGGATCGATGTAGCCGATATCGAGGAGCTCGAGAAGAATGAATGTTTCTCCGCTGTCGGTGATGTCCACCGGAAGATCCGCGCCGGCGGCGTGCAAATCCATGATAAACTTCATGGCGGGATAATACCGTGTTCGATGCCTCTCGATCTTTTGTAGTTCGCGTTTATAATTCATTATACTCGCCTTCATTCAGCGGCACATCGACAATCCGCGCATTTTTCCATCTCCCGGTGGCATAATATATCATTGAGCAGGAGAGGCCGAAGGTCAGGGAAAAGGCGATTGACCACCATACGCCGGTGATGCCGATTTTGTTCGACAACAGGTACGCTGTCGGGACACGTATCGCCCACAGCGCTAAAAGGGTGATGAACATCGGCACGATCATGTCGCCCGCGCCGCGAAAAAGCCCGTTATTTACGAACATAATCGAGAAGCCGATGTAAAATATGCCGACAATGACAAGATATTGCGCGCCGATTCGGATGACCTCCGGATCGTTTGTAAAGAGCGACATCATCTGGCGTGAGAACAACAGATTGACCAGCGTGGCGATAAGCGTGATTGCCGAGATCATTACCCATGTCGATCGCAGTCCCCGCTTCACCCTGTTGATTTTGCCGGCGCCGAGGTTCTGGCCGACAAATGCCGACAGCGCCATGGAAAAATTCATGGCAGGCAGGCTGGAAAATGAGTCGATACGCCCGGCGATTGTATATGCCGCGATGGCGTCGGTGCCGAATCCGTTTACGATGCGAACCAGTGCCATCATGCCGAGCGCCACGAATGTCTGCTGTAGCCCGGAGGGCAGCCCTATTCTCAGGCTCGTGTAAAATATATCCCGGCTGAAGCGTATATTTTTCAGATCGATGCGGACGTACGGGTGGGTCCTGTTGAGATAAACGATGCCGATCATGAAGGTGGCGCCCTCCGCCGCGATGGTCGCGTACGCAACGCCTGCTATTCCCAGATGAAATTTGAGTATGAAGACGATCTCGAATAGTATCTGGAGCACAGCCGCGATAATCATGAAATAGAGCGGGGTTTTCGAATCGCCGAAACCGCGGAGAATCGCGCATGTGCCGTAGAATCCCGACATGAGGACAATGCCGGCGAGGAACACCGTCATGTAGAGGGTTGCCGCGTCGAGGGCGTCCGCCGGGAGCCCGAGCAGCAGAAAAATATCCCGCGCGAACACAATCCCCGCAACGCTGACGGTGAGTGACGCCCCAAATAAGAAGATGTATGCCGTATCGATTGTCCGCTTCACGCTGGCGTAATCTTTCGCGCCATTTTACTGCGCGATGATGGTTGTAATCGCCGAGGTAATCCCCATGATGAGCGACGCCAGGGCAAAAATTACGGGAAATGAAGCGCCGATGGCGGCAAGGGCCGCCTTGCCGATAAATTTGCCAACGATGATGCTGTCGATCATCATGCTGAATAGTTGAAATACGTTCCCGATCAGCATGGGTATCGCAAAATAGAGGATGAGTTTTCCTTCGTTGCCGTGTGTCAGGTCTTTCATTGATTACACCATTGCGCAGTCTTTCCGCCGTATGTTCTTTCCCGCGGATTAATACCGCTGGCGGCCGGAAATTGCAATGACCTTATCGCACGGCCTGAAAATTTTCGCACGAAACGGATTGCACACGTACCGTGATGCATGATAATTCTGTTTTCTGCTTGAGATATATTGTGTCGTGAATATCTATCATTTCCATTTGGAGAATTATACGCAATGACGACTGTGCAACACGAGCGCAGCATACAAAAGCTGCCGGTGTCGTGCTCGCGGCGGCATGTCGTGATTATTTGATCTTTCTTTGCAGGTATGCGCTGAAATCGCTGACGTCCTGCATGTATTCATCGTCCATGAGCTTTGAGGAAATGACGAAGTCCGCGGACGACCTGTTACATGCGGTCGGAATATTGTACACGACGGCAATACGCAACAGCGCTTTTACATCGACATCGTGCGGCTGGGGCTCCATCGGGTCCCAGAAGAAGATAAGTATATCGACCGCTCCCTCGGCGATCATCGCGCCAAGCTGCTGGTCTCCGCCGAGGGGTCCGGATTTAAGACGCACGATCGGCTTCATTTTCGTGCGGCTTTTGCCTTCTTCGTTCTCGATCATCTGCTTGAGGGCCTCTTCAACCAGCAGACCGGTTGTGCCGGTGCAGGTCAGGTTGTGGCGCATCAATAGCTGGTAGTTCCATTTTACCCATTCAATCATGTCTTTCTTTTTATTGTCGTGCGCAACAAGCGCAATATTCTTCCTTAAATCCATATGCCTTCCTTCAATAATAATATAGTTGCCGCAGAAGCGGCGTGTCGTGTGCGTCTTTATCGCAACAAGTAGTGGTATTAAGCGTTACCTGAAATGTTGATGCCCGGGTGACAGTGTATCATTATCGCTGCTGTCTATCCATAAATAGTGTACGGTGCGGCAGGTGCGCACAAAGGCCCGCGTATGCGGGCCTTTGTGCGTATGATGCGATGCCGCAGGTATGTTTTTTATTTTACTTTCCGTAGAGTGTCTTTATTTCGTTTTCAAAATTTTTCAACACGATATTGCGCTTCACCTTGAGGGTCGGCGTCATTTCACCGTCTGTCTCGGTAAAGCGGCGGTTGATGATGGTGTATTTTTTTATACGCTCGAATTCCTCGAGTTCCTTGTTGCCGGCCTGGATGTCTTCGTCGACCAGCTTTTTCAGCTTTTCATTGGCAATGAAATCGTCACCGACTTTGATGCACATGCGTGCAGCGCCCTCGCCAAAGAACACCAGCTTCGATTTGTCGTAAGAAATGCCTTCCTTATCGAAAAGCTGTATGAATGCGTCGTATTTCGGAACCACGAGGGCCGACACATAGGGTTTTTCGTCGGCGATCGGTACCACGATGTCAACAAACCTGCTGACGGAGAAGAGACTCTCGATCTTGGCTGTTGGCACGTTCTTGCCGGTGTCGAGCACCATGATCCCCTTGATGCGGTCCACGATTTTTATGTAACCATCGGCAAGCATCTGCACAACGTCGCCGGTTTTATAAAAGCCGTCTTCCGTAAATGTTTCCTTCGTCGCCTCTGGATTGTTCCAGTATTCTGTGACGATATTATCGCCGCGCACCTCCCATTCGCCTATCTCGCTGATGCGCCCCTCGACGCCGTTGCAGAGCGGCCCCACGGATCCGGGGAGCACCTTGCTCGGGCGGTTCAGGTTGACCGTGTTACAGGTCTCAGTCGAACCATAGCCTTCGTAGATGCGGATACCCATCGCCATAAAAACCTTGCAGAGGTCGGCCGGCAGCGATCCAGCCGCGGAAAATGCGAAGCGGTACCTGCCGCCGAGTCGCTCACGCACCTTGCTGAATACAAGCTTGTCCACAAGCTTGTATTTGAACACAAGCCAGCGGCCAATGCCTTCGGTAAAGTCGATACCCTCCGACATATCGATAAAGCCGTCTTTGTCGGCGCGCGCATCGGTAAGCTGGAGCCCCGTTTTAATGGCGAACTCGAATATTTTTTTCTTTACCGGGGATTGAGACGCCATGTCGCGCATGGCCATGTAGATGCGCTCGTAGATGCGCGGCACCGACATGAAGACCGTCGGCCGAAACACCTGAAGGTCCTGAATGAGGGTCTGGGGCGACGAGTACGCGATACAGACAGCCGCGCACATCGCGGTGCCGTGCCCGCACTCGCGTTCGTATGTATGCGCAAGCGGCAAAAATGAAAGCATTACGTCGTCGGGCCGGTACTCGGGTACGATGCGCATGTCGCGGCAACAGGCTGAGTTGATGCTGAAATGCGTATGCACCGCGCCCTTTTGCCTGCCGGTCGTTCCTGACGTGTATACGATTGTCATTTTGTCGGTGATCTTGACCGAACGCCACCGCGTTTCGTACAGTAATTTGTCGCGGGAAAGGAGCTTCACGCCGAGCGCGCGGAGCTGTGACAGGCTCAGCACCCTTGGATCGGAATGCGCGATATCGTCTTTCATAACGATTATTTTTTCGAGCGTCGGCATCTCGGGCCATGCCGCGATGGCCTTTTCAAGGATTTCCTCGTCTTGAACATAAAGGATTTTCGAGCCCGAATCGTTGATAATAAACGACATCTCCTTCGCCGACAGCGTGGGATACACGCAGACGGTAATGCCCGCGGCGCAGAGGATCGAGTAGTCGGCCCACAGCCACTGCGGACATGTGTGCGACATCACCGCGGCGCGGTCGCCCTTTTCGATTCCGAGCTCCATAAGTCCCGACGCGAGCTCCTTCACGATGCGCCATAGCTCCGCATAGGTGATCGATTGCGTATCGGAAGGCCCCGTGCGCCATATCTGCGCCCGGCGGGTCCCAAACTGAATCGCGTTTCGGTTCAGCAACGCGGGAAACGTCTGCTGTGTTATATACCATCTATTTTCCATTGGCTCTTACCTCCAGAGGCGGTTTGATGAAAAAAACTATACAAATACGTATATCACAAATAAATGTATATATCAAGCAATTTATTATACTACAAACAAATATTTCAATGGCGAAAAGAGACTTGATTTTTTACAGGTTTCATCTTGTAACGAAGGAGGATTCGCCATCCGCATCGCTCTGGAGGCCGAACCGTTGAATATAAAGAAATTGCTTGTGATTGCGGTGTTGATCCTGCCGGCGGCGGCATCCGGCGGCAGCGATTTTTACCGATATGCGAAATTGGCCGGGGAAGCGTCGGACGCCGATGCGAAGATTGATTACCTGTCCAGGGCGCTCGACGCCTGGGCGCCGGCCATAGGCGAGGTTATGAAGTCCCGCGCATACTACAACCGCGCGGCGGCGCGCGCGAAAAGGAAAGACTACGCGATGGCGATCGCCGATTATTCCGCCGCACTCCAGGCGGACCCGTCGTTTTGGAAGGCATACAATAATCGCGGCATTGCGTTCGGCGCCGTGAAAAAATACGATAAAGCAATCAGTGATTATACCGCCGCGATTGCGCGACGCCCCGATTTTTCCGAGGCGTATTACAACAGGGGCAATGCGTATTTCGATATGGGGCGTTCCGATCGCGCGATTCAGGACTATTCAAAGGCCGTCGAGCTTTTGCCGGGCTACGCGCGTGCGTATAACAACAGGGGAATCGCTTACGCCGACCGGATCGAGCTCGATGCCGCAATTGCTGATTATAACAAAGCCATCGAAATAGATCCGATCGATCCCGTATATTACAACAACAGGGGGGCAGCGCTCGCGAAACGCGGGCAGCACGAGGAGGCCCTGATCGATTTTACAAAAGCGCTTTCGTTCGACCCGGCGAATTCGCTGACGCTGAAAAACCGCGGGATTGTTTATCAACAGAGGGGCATGTATGCAAAGGCCGCGGCTGATTATGCTCTCGCCTTGAAGGCGGTTCCCGGCGACAAAGAATTGGCGCGCCTTAAAAAAAACGCGGAGGCGGAAAAACCGATTGATGATGCGGCTCCCGCCGGCAAGAAGCGCATGCGTTTTGAAAAAAGCGTGATGACGGGGAAACAGATTGGAGATACGTCTCCCGTCGATTTAAAGAACAGCGGTAAAGGCCTCGACGAGGTTTTAGTGCGCGATGACGATGCGTCGCGGTATTTTTCGCGAGGCGTGCGCCGTTATCAGAAGGGAATGTATACGAACGCTATTGAGGATTTTTCGCGCGTGATACAGATTGCGCCCGGCGACGAGCGGGCGTTCAACAATAGGGGTGGCGCCTATTTCGCCGCGGGCGATATGGCGAAGGCGCTGGAGGATTACAATGCCGCGATTGGCCTTGACGATGAATACACGCTCGCGTATGCCAACAGGGGAATACTGTTTTTTTATACCGGTCGGCACTCCCTGGCCTTGAATGATATGAACATGGCGCTCTCGCGCGGCGGCGCGGATGAGATTGCGTATTTCAACCGTGGGATCGTTCGCTACGCCCTCGGCGATATGCGGGGAGCCGCTGATGATTTTTCCAGCGCGGTTCAGGTTAATCCGAAGTATTCGCCGGCAAAGGTCTGGCGCCTTGCTTTGCTTGCGCAATCGTCGGATGAGGAGTACTCGTCGTTGCGTGCCGCCATGGTCAAAGATGCCCGCGCCCTGCCGCCGGGCTGGAATCGCTGCATTGAGCGGTATTTTTGCGGGCAGGTGGGCGACGCTGAGTTTTTGAGGCAGGCCAAAAGCGCCGGCACCGCGGCGCTCTTGCCGCAGCGAGTCATGGAGGCGCGGTATTATATAGGATTGCACAGGCTCCTCATTGACGGCAACGCGGTTGAAGCGGCGGTGTGGTTTAAGAAGTGCGTGATGCAAAAGGGCGGGCACAATTACATGCGGCGTCTTGCGGATATCGAACTTTCGCGCATCGGCGGCGCAATGTAAGCGGCAAGACGTCTATAAATAGCCGGCCTCCTTCATGCTGAGGTACGATGTGGCGCATATGATGACGTGATCGAGCAATTCAATCCCGATGATTGCGCCGGCATCCCTGATGCGTTTCGTTGCGGCGATATCCTCGCGGGACGGCGTGAGCACGCCCGATGGATGGTTGTGGGCGACGATTATCGATGCGCCCGCCTCGCGGATTGCTTCCCTGAATATTTCCCGCGGATGAATGAGTGCCTCTGAAATGGTTCCCATGGAAACGGTGCTCTTTTTAATAACGTGGTTTTTATTGTTCAGCGTTATGACCCTGAACTCTTCCCTGCTTAGCATGCCAATTTCCGGGCAGAGCAGCCGCCATACCTTCTCGGGTGAGTCGAGCGTGATGATGTTGCCCCCGTTGCTGCAAAGCAGCCGTCGTCCAAGTTCGAACGCGGCCAGCACGCGGACAGCCTTCATCATGCCGACGCCCGGTATTTGCGATAGCTCCCTGAGTCCTGCCGTGTGCACTTTTGCCAGTCCGCCGAAAAGTCCTATAATGTCCGCGGCAAGCGACAAGACGTTCCGGTTTTTTGTCCCGGTGCCGAGGATCGCGGCGAGCAGTTCATGGTCGGCGAGATCGCGTATGTCGTTTCCCGCAATACACTTCTGAGCGGGAAGAATGCTGTTGCACGTTCCGGTCTGTTGTTCCATGTCACACGGTATACGAATGGGAGGGGAAATTAATGAACACTATTTTTTTCGCTGCGACGCAAGCGGGCAGATCTCCGAAGAGCCCGGAGTGAAATCCGCGCATACGAGCGGCCGCGTTGGGTAGATTTCGCACGAATGGCGCGAGCCGTCCCACGCGAGAAATGGGCAACAGTGTATATAATGGCCGTCCCGCGAGGAAACGAAATGGTCGCCCGCCCATACCGCCTTCAGCGATTCGATAACATGCAGTATATCGTCCCTCTTTTCTCGCTGCCAGCGGGCGATATCCTCCTCCGAAGCGCACGCGATCATGTCAGCCATGCAGCATGTGCCGCATCGCAGGCATTTACGTGCGTGACGGCGTATGGCGTTTTTCTGTTTCATAGCCTGCCGCAATAGAATGACATGCCGTGCAGCCGCTGTCAAACCGTTATTCAGTTGACACGGGCGGCTTGGAGCCCTATATGGCCGGGTAAAAATGTTTTGACTCGCCCGGATGATTGCGATTATTTAGTATTGGTATGCGAGCTTTGCTCGCTCCGCAATCCGCCGGAAGGCTTGAATACAGGGCGTACCCGCCGTATCATACTGAATGAGGTTTTCATGGTAAACGATGATATTATTATGGACGATAACGAGATGCAGATTGACGCCAATCTGTTTGAAAGCGATCTCATCTCGATTGACCATATACTCCCCGCACAGGTGCACATTATTCCGATCAGGTACAGGCCGATATTCCCCGGCATTGTAACGCCGCTCATCATCTCGCAGGGGAAGTTTTCGGACGCGATAGACAAAGTGCTTGCGACGACACGCACCATCGGCCTGGTGTTGCTGCGTGAGGATGAGGCCGAAGACATCCAGATAAAAGACCTGTACTCGTACGGGACCGCCGCCAAGATTCTGAAAAAAATTAACCTCCCCGACGGCGGCATCAACGTGCTTATCAACAGCGTGAAGCGGTTTATCATTAAAAACGTGATATCCGAAAAACCGCATATCGTCGCGGAGATCGAGTATCTCGACGACGATATGCCCAAAAAAAACATGGAGATCAAGGCGCTTACGCGCGCGGTGCTCAGCCAGCTCAAGATGCTGTCGGAAAACAATCCGCTGTTCACCGAGGAAATGAAGCTTACCATGGTGAACGTTGACGAGCCCGGCAAGATTGCCGACTTCGTCACATCCATCCTGAACCTGGAAAAGGGCGAATACCAGGACGTGCTCGAGACCATCAACGTCAAGAAGCGCCTTGAAAAGGTGCTGCGCCTTTTGCAGAAGGAAATGGACGTGCTCACCATCCAGAAGAAGATACAGAGCCAAATCAACGATAAGATCGACAAGCAGCAGCGGGAGTTCTTTCTGCGCGAGCAGCTCAAGGCGATTCGCACGGAGCTCGGTCTCGAGGAAGATGAGCGCACACGCGAGGTCCGCGAAATGCGCAAGAAGGCCGACGACCTGCAGCTCAAGGGCGAGGCGCGCGAAAAAATCGACGAGGAGCTTGAGAAACTCGCGTTGATGGATACCAATTCCTCGGAATATTCGATAACGAGAAACTATATTGATGTCGTGCTTTCGCTTCCCTGGAACGTGAAAACGACCGATGCAATCGACATTACGCGCGCCGAAAAGATACTGAACAAAGACCACTACGCGCTCGACGACGTGAAAAAGCGCATACTCGAATTTTTAGCCGTGCGTAAATTAAAGCCCGATGCACGCGGATCGATAATCTGCCTGGTGGGGCCTCCCGGCGTGGGTAAAACATCGCTGGGGCAATCGATCGCCAGGTCGCTCAACAAGAAATTTTTCCGCATGTCGCTGGGCGGCATGCGCGACGAAGCTGAAATAAAAGGCCACAGGCGGACCTACATAGGCGCCATGCCGGGGAAAATTATCCAGGGTATCAAGATATGCAAGTCGCGCAATCCCGTGTTTATGCTCGACGAAATCGATAAGCTCGGCCAGAGCTATCAGGGCGATCCGGCGTCGGCGCTCCTTGAGGTGCTCGACCCCGAGCAGAACATCGAATTCCGTGATCATTATCTTGACGTGCCGTTCGATCTTTCCGATGTCTTTTTTATCACGACCGCGAATACGCTGGACACCATTCCTACCGTCCTTGCCGACAGAATGGAAATAATACGGCTTTCGGGATACATTACTGAGGAAAAGTACGAGATTGCACGGCGGTATCTGATGCCAAAGCAGCTTGAGCGCCACGGCCTCGGAAAAAACGCGCTTACCATTGATAAAAACGGATTTCTGTATATCATCAACGCCTGGGCGCGCGAGGCGGGCGTGCGTAACCTTGAACGCCAGGTGGAAAAGCTGTGCAGAAAGGGCGCGTCGCTTGTCGCGAAGGGACAGGCGCTTCCCGAGATGCCGCTGAGTAACGAAACGATACGGGAGTACCTCGGCCCGGAACAGTTTACCGATGATGAAATACGTAAAATCGCCAGGCCGGGCATCGTCATCGGGCTCGCGTGGACGGCATATGGCGGCGCCACGCTTGCCATTGAGTCCATCGGAGTTGCGGCATTGAAGGGCGGCACGCTCAAGCTGACGGGACAGCTCGGCGATGTGATGAGCGAATCGGCCAATATCGGGTATACCTACGTGCAGCATATTCTTGCGGACGACGAAAAAGCGAAAAACTTTTTTCAGCAGAATACCGTGCACCTGCACATCCCCGCAGGCGCTACGCCGAAAGACGGCCCTTCGGCGGGTATCACGATGGCGTGTTCCATCTATTCGCTTATTACCGGAAAAATCATCCGGCCCGGCCTCGCGATGACCGGAGAGCTGACGCTCAGCGGCAGCGTGCTGCCGGTTGGCGGCATTAAGGAGAAGGTAATCGCCGCGAGAAGGGCGGGGCTGAAGGAGATTATACTTCCCGCGACAAATGAGAAAGACCTTGCGGAAATTCCGGGGTATATAAAGAAAGGATTGAAATTTCATACAGTTTCCGATATGAATGATGTGGTTCGGCTGGCATTTCGCAAATAGAAAGTAAAGGAAGGAGATAAAGCTGATGGCGATAAAAAACTTGATGGAAGATATAGTGAAAAGTGTCGCGAAAGAGGTGCTGAAAAAGGAAAACGACATTCCGAAAACACCGGAATACGAGCAGGATATTATCGCATATGTGCTGAACAGGGTGCCCCCGCGGTATATCACCAGCGAGCGCGGCGTTATCCACGGGAAGCTTGAATCGCGCTTTTTGTTCCAGCAGAGGACTGATATCCTCTTTCTTGTCCACGAGGCGATACAGAATTTCAAAAGCAGAAGGCTGACATCTACACATCTCGATTACACCGGGATGGCGAAGCAACAGTGGTTTCTGCCGCACATCCTGGGCGAGGTGCTCGAGGAAACGACATTTTCCGTCGTGCCGGATACCGAGGTGACGCTGCTGTACGAGGGAAAACCCGCGCAGATGGTCGACGAAGGATGGATGAACCCCTTCCTTACCAACAAGGCGACAATGGGCTATTATCATTTCTGGCCGGCGTTCATCGAGGAAAAAATGGATGCGAAAAATCCCATCCCCTTTTCCATACGGTTTGAAAATGAAAAATTTGTGCCGAAGGAAATCGAATTTACACTGAAGGTGCAGGAAAACGCGAATTTCTACGAGTCGCGCGTTATTCCTATTGCGCTTTTGAACATAAAGGAGGGCGTTGATATCTCGTTTCTCTATGAATAATATTGGCCAATCGATATGAAGAGAATGAAGCTTTTATTGCCTGCGTTATTAGTTGCTATCGTGTTTCTATCCACGCATGCCTATGCCCAGCCGAAGGGTACGTTGATGGGAGGGCTTGTGTCGATTGTTTCCGACGGACCGTTCGACGTATCACGCAATCCGGCGCTGCTTTCGTTGCAGACATCACAGAATGCGGCGGGCGTGTTTATCCGCCTTCGCCCGTATGACAAACACGAGTATTGCGTAGAAGCCCCGATAGAGATAGACCGCGGCCAGCCCAAAGTGATATATGCCGGCGGCATGGCCGCGTATTCGCGCAAATCCGGCAGTTCCTCCTGGGGCTTCGCTCTGGGCGAGGTTGGAAATGATCTGGTTTCGTATAGCAAAACGAAAATGCGCACGTTTAATACCATGATGTCGCCGATCGTCATTGCGGATTACGAAACAGAGGAAACGCTTGAAACAAATCCGATGGGTTTCGCGACATACGCGTTACGCCTTTCGGATGCCGATGCCGTAGGATTTCAGGTGTGCGCCGGATATTCTTACAAAAAAACATCGAAGATAAAAGATACATATGTGGATTCGCTTTTAGTCGGAAAGCTTGCAAAGAATGACAGAATCATTGGAAGCGTTAAATTTTCCGGGGGAATCGGATACCTTCATTCCACGGCCGATTCGCAGGTGGGGTTGCTGCTGAAACCGGGTGTCGCCGTGATAGAAAACGAGAAATATAATTATACATTTATCGATCTGGCCGATGGAGCGCCGGGTTCAATGACAAGCCCGCCAGCGCCTGATGACAGCAGATCGGCCGGCAAATCGGTCGCCGACCGCTTCATGTATGCAAAGGGAATGAGCATTACCGTCGGCGGCTATCAGAAGCTGTCGCCGCTCTTCGGCCTTGCGTTCGAGGCGGAGTTTACGCCGGAAAATTCGTATACGGACAGAAATCTGGATATTGATGGGACCGCAGTCTATGATGACGAGGTTAGTGGCTATAGAATTGTAAGCAGCAAAGATTTCCTTACCGCAAAGAATTCCGTTGTGCTGCGGGGGGGTGTTGAAATCTCTCCGTACGATGGAATTTCGTTTTTCGTTGGCGGGGGATATAATTATCAGGATATTAGTATCATTTCGGAAAATGATGAAGGTAAGGGGCAAACGCAGGGGAAAATGGAATTCTTTTACACGACCTTTGGCGTGAATTACAATACACGGCGTGATATTAATTTTGCCTTTATCGTTTTCACGGGGAAAATTGTCAGCGATTACAGGGTTGAAAAAAATTCATTTTCGATAAGAATGAAAGATACCTACACGCTGCTCGACGCTGGAATCGCCGTGACAACGGCGTTTTAGGCGCGGCCGCCCATGGCGTCGTCGACAAAGCGGCGCACATGCCTGAATATGTTTTCCGATCCCTCGCCGTTCACGATACCGTGGCGCTCCGCGAACACGCGGCAGAGTTCCCTGTTTTTGCTGCCCACCAGGTCGAAAATTTCGTAGCCGCTTTTCGGATTCACCACGGGGTCGTTTGATCCCTGGATGATGAGCGTCGGTATGGAGATTTCGTTCAGCCTCTTTTCGACGACAGACATGAATTTATCCAGCTCGCTGACGCCGTGCACGGGATTGCGCAGATAATTGATGTGTGGATTTTCCGGATTGTTGGCGACAAATTCCATTTTGCCCCGCCCGACACGCAGCTTTTCGAGAAGCGTATTCCACATAACGATTGTCGAGGCGAGCTTCGAGCCGATATTATTCACCTTAAGGGGGGCGTTGATCGATACCGCGCATTTAAATTGGTTTCTTTTGGTGATTGCCTGGTACAGGGCCATGCCCGCTCCCGTTGAGAATCCGACGACGGCCATATCGCGAACAGTATTTTTCAGCACAATATAGCCGCGGTTTGCCGATTCGTACCATTCGCTCCAGTAGCGCGAGCCAAGGTCTTCAGGTGCGGTGCCGTGGCCGCGCATGCGCACGCCGTACACGGCATAGCCGGCGCAATGCAGGTGTTCGGCAAGCTTTCGTATTTCCTCGGGAGCCGACATATAGCCATGAATCAGAAGCACGCCACGCCGGTTGCAGAAACGCCTCAGAAAAAACGGCTGTCCGATAGTACGGGGCTTGCTTTCACCTTCGATATAGTATTTTTCATAATCCCTCAGGAAGATGTCGCGGTCGAGGCGAAGAAACCGGTTTCGCAGTGTTCGGCGCACAAAAAACGAAGGCAGACGCATTACCCGCTCGATGGCATGCACCACGTTGCCCAGCGGCTCAATCTCGTTTTTCAGCACCTCGATGATGTTATCGCGCCTGATTGTGTGAAATGTGTAGGGGCGCGAGAACCTTTCCGTGTTTTTTACGAGATATCCGTCCTTTTCGTACACAAGGCCGTCGTATTTTGCCGCGTCTTTGAACGACTCGTACCAGCCGTGAGGATCGTCGGTCAGCAGATAATTCTGTTTCAGCAGCAAGCTTGAATGACATGATTGCATGGATAGCGTCTGGATGCGATCGATGGCGCAGTACGCCCTGGCGCGGAGTTCAGCCTCGCTGATCTTGTTCTTGATGCAGCGCCCGAGGATATACGCGAAGACGTGGTCGTGGTTGACGGTGGTCATGCCGTATATGCGGTCCATATACCTGTGCATCAGCGCAACGCCTTCCCTTCGGAAGCGGAGCGTGCCTGCGGTGATATCTCCGGCGGCAAGGCCGGTGCGGGAATTGCGCACCATTTTTTTTATGGAGCGCTTGTCGAGATACGGGCGAACGCGTATCGGTTCGCCGAAATTTATATCGATATCGGTTCCGTCGACGATCATTGCGCCCTCGACCTCAATTTCCTCTTTTATCCGTTCGGGCAGATGTTCAACGAACAGTGAAGCGATTTTATTCACAATATTGGTTCGAGCGCGGATTGGAAAATACGTGATGTTTACCGGAACGATTGTGGTTTCCAGACCGATGATGCGGTCAATCTCGTTGCGTGAGCCGAGTTGAAAATGGCGAATATACTCGTCGATGCCGTCTGTAAATCCGGTTTCAAGAAAATACCGCAGCTTGGCCCGATAGAATTCCGAGCGCAGTGCCGCGATTCCCGCGCCGGTATGCGGCGGGCGCCTGATGCCCGAGTTGTCGATGAGATATTTTCCATGGGCGATGATCTTTTTGTCTTTGATCATCTGCCCCTCCGGGAAAATCATGCATGGCGTATCGCCGCGGAGCAGGGCGCTGATGATAATGCGGTCGCGGTCGGGGTCGGCCGTCGATATGGCGCCGAGCCTGTTCAGGTACGAACCGAAGTTCCCCTTGAAGAAGCTGTGATGGGCGAGCGAGAGCACGCCTGTGCCGGTGATTTTTGAAATTGTGTACGGAAGAAAAAAGGTTTCCATCCTCGTAAAGTGATTGACCACGAATACGACCGGCCCTCCGGGTATGCGGTCTTCGTTGTGTGTGCGGATGTCTGCCTTTGCCGCCTTTATAAACGCGTTGAGGGCGAGTTTCGTAATTCCCGTGATAAATCCGAATTGTTTTTCCATTGGCGGACTCCCCGGCGTGTATCAGTATTTTTGCGTCGCGTAATCGTTCAGTATATCCGCGTGATCGAACGCCATCTCGGCCGGGAGGCGCCCGGCAGTGAATATGCGGGCCTCTTTCGCGTCGTCAGCCGCTTTCGGGACGCCGTGCGCACGCGCGATGAACACGGTTGTAATTGTGTGCTGTCGTGGGTCGCGCGAGGGATCGGAGTACGAATGAAATTGCCGCACCAGTTCAACGCGCAGCGATGTTTCCTCGAAAGCCTCGCGCACGGCGGCCTGTTCGAGCGTTTCGCCGTAATCGACGAAACCGCCGGGAAGCGCCCAACCGTACGGCGGGTTCTTTCTGGAGATAAGAACGATCGGCGTATCACCAGGCGCGGCGCGGCCCGTGTCGCCTTCCATTTCTATTATGATGTCAACGGTCGGGACAGGATTGCGGTACTGTTTTTCCATGTCTGAAGACTCCCCCGAAACGAATTATCAAGAACTATCTTTGGAATCGAAATTTATCAAGCAGTAATTTTTTTATTGTAAAATGCGACAGTCTGGCTTATACTTTAAACGTCATGCTCCACGTATAAATATAAAATGAGGACTTCCCATGAACAAGGAAGAGTTAAAGCTGTATAATTCCAGAACACCCGAAGAGTATATTACAAATTCATTGAAGAGCAAGCTGCCGCAGGGAAGAAAAGCCCATGTGACAAAACAATGGTTGATGAAAACAAACTACTCGGTCGAGGACATACAGCATGCGCGAAACAGGCATCCTTACTGGAAAACGAGAAAAATGAGCGGCAGTGTGGAAAGAAACCAGATGCGGATGATCGAGCATAACTATACGACGAACAAGCCGGTCGTGTGGGACGAGGATACCGTGAAGGAATTCATCCAGATGAACAAGAAAGACAAGAAGGGCGTGTATATAAATAAGGATTTTGAACTTGCCAGGCATTTCAGATCGACAATCCCTTCGATACAGCATTACCGGAGAAAATACAACATGGTCATCGCCCTTTTTAACAAGGAGGGAATATCGCTGACGGTGAATAATATCTATAAATACATTATCAAAAGCGAACTGCTTCTGCGAAACATGCTGAAGTGACCGTCATCCGCCCGCGCCTCATCTGCGACATATGGTAAGTCAATATAATACTTGCAAAATCGAAACTTTTCGAGTATATGGGTACTGAAAATATCATAGTTATGTCATGATAATAAATCAGTAAATTTTACATATACATATTTCATATTTAACGGGGAACACTCCATGGATGAAAAACATCTTGCGCGGATGATCTTCAGATGCGTCGACAAATTTGGCGGCAGAACCGCCATGAAGTACCGCACGGATGAGATGTGGATATCGGTAACATGGAACTCGATGGGGGAAAGGATCAAGGCGTGCGCCAAGGCGCTGGTGGAATCCGGCATCCAGGAGGGCGACCGTATCGGCATATTCGCCGATAACTGTCCCGAATGGGCCATCGCGGATTTCAGCATCATGTCTGTCGGCGCCATTTCAGTTCCCATCGCCGCCGTTGAAAGCGCCGCCGAAGCCGAGCGTATCGTGAACCATGCGGGCATCAAACTGCTCTTTACAGGTGACGCGGCGCAGTATGAAAAGGCGCTGTCGTTTTATTACGCTTCGGATTATCTTCAGAAAATAGTGATTTTCAGCAAAAACGCCGCGGCCGACGACAACCCCCATGCCCTGTACTTTCAGGATTTTATCGAAATGGGGCGACGGTCGCGGAGGGACGATGCCGTGCATGCGCGAATGGAGCATGTGTCGACGGATGATTTCGCGACGCTGATCTATACGCCGGGAACCGGCGGTGAATCAAAGGGAATCATCCTTACACACGCGAATTTATTCCATCAGATCGATTCGCTGCAGCGCCTTCACCCGGTGCGGGAAGATGACGTGTCGTTCTGCTATCTGCCGCTTACGCGCGCGCTTGAGAGGACGTGGTCGTATTATATTTTTTACCAGGGCGCGACGAACTGCTATTGTCCCGACCGCAGGCGCGTGTACGAGTGCCTGCCCCAGGTGCAGCCGACGTGCATGGCGGTAACCCCGTCATTCTTCGAAAAGCTGTATCCGGCCTTGAATGAAAAAATCAAGGGATCGCCCGCGCCGCTGCGCGGGATACTGGAGTGGGCGCGGACAACCGGCGTCATCGCCGCGAAAATTCTGAAAGACGGCATGAGATTTAAACTTGGTATAAAAATACGAATGCGTCTCTCCCATATGGCGCTGAAAAAGCTTGTGCGGCAGTCGCTGGGAGAGAATATGCGTTACTTCATATGCGGCGGCGATTTTCTGCCGGCGGTGGTTGAGGAATTTTTTCTGGCAGCGGGTGTCCCCGTCTATCAGGGGTACGGACTCAAGGAGGCATCGCCCATGGTGACCATCAACTGTCCCGAAGACTATATGCCCGGCACCGCGGGAAAGCCGCTTCCTGAGTGCGATGTCAGAATCGCCGATGACGGTGAAATACTCGTGGGCGGGCCGAATGTGATGAAGGGGTATTATAGAACTTCGGGCAGATCGGCAGAGGCGTTCGGCGAAGGGTGGATCCGTACCGGCGATATCGGGGAGCTGGATAACGGGTACCTGCGGGTGCTCGGCCGAAAAATGACTTGAAATATCGAATCGGCTTTCCGAGTATACCTTTTTTCGGCGGTCCGTCGCGGCATGAGGCGGATTGCAGGTGTTGATTATAATTACCCGATGACGAGCAGAAATTGAACAATACCAGAATATTGATTTACGATACAACCCTGCGTGACGGCGCGCAGACGTCGGGCATTTCCTTTTCACTGCAGGATAAAATCCGCATCGCGGGAGAGCTCGACCGCATTCAGGTGGATTACATTGAAGGCGGATGGCCGGGCTCCAATCCCAAGGACAATATTTTCTTTTCGGAAATACGGAAGGCAGAGCTGCAACATGCAAAAATTGCCGCGTTCGGCTCGACAAAGCGGCAACATTACACGTTCGACAACGACGACCTGTTGCAGCAGCTTGTGCAGTCGGGCGCGAGTACCATTACCATTGTAGCAAAAACGTGGGATTTTCAGGTGACCAGGGCGCTCAATATCAGCTTGCAGCAGAATTTCGATCTTATATACGGCACTGTCGCATATTTAAAAGATAAGGGATTCGAGGTCTTTCTCGATGCCGAGCACTTTTACGATGGTTTCGCCGCAAATCCCGACTATTCGCTGAAAACGCTGGAAAAGGCGCGCGAGGCGGGCGCCGACATGGTTGTGCTCTGCGACACGAACGGCGGCACGCTGCCGCATGATATCGAGCGGATAACGCGGCTGGTTGTCGAGCAGATGCAAATGCCGACGGGCGTTCATTTCCATAATGACGCGGGTGTTGCTGTCGCGAATTCGATCGCGGCGGTACGGGCGGGCGTTATCAGCGTTCAGGGCACTATGAACGGTTACGGTGAGCGGTGCGGCAATTGCGACCTTACGGCGTTTATTCCCAATCTCGTTTTTAAAATGGGATACAAGTGTGCCGCATCCGGGGCGCTGGCGCATCTGACCGAGGTAAGCAGGTACATCAGCGAAATCGCCAATCTCGCCCATAATGAGCGGGCGCCCTATGTCGGCAACGACGCGTTCACCCACAAGGGGGGGATCCATGTGTCCGCCCTGAAGAAAGATACGAAGACGTACGAGCACCTTGATCCCGCGCTCGTTGGCAACCGGCGCAGGGTGCTTGTGTCCGAGCTTTCGGGAAAGAGCAATATCGAGGTCAAGGCGAAGGAGTTGGGCATCGAGATGAAGGAGGGCGTTACCCTTCCCGCGAAAATATTGAAGCAGATAAAATCCCTCGAAGACCAGGGGTTCCAGTTTGAGGCCGCCGAGGGTTCATTTGAACTGCTTATTCGCAAGGCATCAGGCGAGTACGTGCCCTTCTTCATCCTGAAAGGCTTCAGGGTCATAACGGAAAAAAATGAAAAAAACATCCTCACCTGCGAGGCCACCATCAAGGTGGAAGTTGATAATAGAATTGAGCATACGGCGGCGAACGGCAACGGGCCCGTTGAAGCGCTCGACAACGCGCTGAGAAAAGCCCTCGAAAAATTCTATCCTGAAATCGGCGAGCTTCAGTTGTCCGATTATAAGGTTCGCGTTCTGAACGAAAAAGGCGGTACGGCGTCGCCGGTGCGTGTTCTGATCGATCAGAAACGGCGTACGGAGCACTGGGGCACCGTCGGCGTTTCGACAAATATAATTGAAGCATCATGGCAGGCGCTTGTCGACGGCATTGAATACATGCTGTATAAAAAGCTGCTGTCCAGGGAACGGCAACATTCCGATGGATAACAGGCCAATTGGAATTTTCGATTCCGGCGTGGGCGGCCTCACGGTGTGCAAGGCCATACACGATCTGCTTCCCCGCGAAAGAATTATATATTTCGGCGACACCCAGCGTTTTCCCTATGGAACGCGCTCGATTGATACCGTGATCAGATATTCTCGGGAAATCGCCTCGTATCTCATGTCGCGCGGCGTGAAGATGATAGTCATCGCGTGCAACACGTCCTCAGCGGCCGCCCTGGATATCCTCCAGCAGGAATATTCGGTGCCGGTCATCGGTGTCATTGGCGCCGGGGCGCGCGCGGCGTGCAAACGGCTCAATGGTACGCGAATCGGCGTTATCGCCACGCGGGCCACGGTGAAAAGCGGTTCGTACGTGAAGGCGATCAAGCAGCTATGTCCTGCAGTGGAGGTGTTGCAGCGGCACGCGACGGTTTTTGTCACCCTTACCGAAGAGGGCTGGATAGAAGGCGATATTCCGCGGCTTGCCGCGAAGCGCTATATTCAGGACATGTACGATCACGGCGTACGAACGCTCATCCTCGGTTGTACGCATTTCCCGCTGTTAAAAAAAGCGATACACGAGGTGTATCCCGATATCGATCTTATTGATACCGGCGTGGAAATCGCGCATGAGGTGCAGGAGATATTAATCCAAAAAAACCTTGAAAATAACGGTTCGGCCGGCGATATTGAGCTGTACGCATCGGATATAACCGATACGCTGCAGCGCCTCCAGGAGATGTTTTTCGGCAAGAATGGCTCACAAATACGGAAGCTGGTAATTTACGGGTGATTTGAAATGAATAAAGCCGCAACGATTGTAATGTGCGCAATGCTGGTTATACTGCCCAACACGGCGTCTTTTTCGTGGGAACCGTACGACAGAATAATTGCCATTGTGAACGACCGTCCCATCGTTCAAAGCGAGCTGGACGAAAAATACGGTCGCCTCTCGAAACAGAAAAAAATCCCCAGGAGCAGGGAGCCATACGAAATGAGCAGGCTCCTCGATAAATTCATCGAGGAGGCGATCGTTACGCAAGAGGCCGAGGACCAGTATATCATTGTCAGCGACGCGAAGGTCGACAACCATATCCAGAAGATTATGGAGCGGATGCGGATAACGTCCGTGAAAGAGTTCAGCGAACGCGTTGAAAAAACCGAGCATATCAGCTATGCCGATTATAAGGAAGAAATACGCAAATCGCTCATGACCGAGCAGGTGATGTCGCTTGCCATAGGCGTCAGTCCGCCGACCAAAAAAGAGGGCATGCAGTGGTATAACGCGAACAGGGACCGCCTGGGATTCGA
>DHPI01000080.1:0-6506 GCA_002407865.1 Spirochaetia bacterium UBA5368 | reverse complement strand
AGGGACCGCCTGGGATTCGAGGTCAAGTTGAAACACATCCTGATCCGTCCGAAGGGCAAAAGCCTTGCCGAAGAAAAGAGGGTGAACGATGAAATAAAAAACCTGCGCCGGAGAATAGCGGGCGGCGAATCGTTTGAATCGATGGCCATGAAATATTCGGAAGACCCCGGTTCGGCATCCAGGGGGGGCGATCTTGGATGGGTGGCGCTGGGTGAGCTCGACCCGTATTTCGCGAACGAGGTATACAGGATGAACCAGCCCGGCCAGCTTTCGGGCGTTATCAAGTCGTCGTTTGGTTATCATATCGTCAAGTATCTCGGGAGACGGCCCATCACCTACGATGCCGTCGAGGACAAGATTATGAACATGCTCTTTCAGCAGAAGCTGGCCGAGCAGTTCGTGAAGTGGGTTGCGCAGCGGCGCAAGGAATCGGATGTTCGCATTTATTTGGAAGGATATGTGAACGGATAGGTGTCACGTTGAAGGTAGATGCGGTCATATATGTCGATGACGGTTGTACGGAAGACAACCTCATGTTTCGAGGGGCCTTTGTCCCGGATGAAATGTGGAAACGTCTTTCTTCTGTTCGTGCGCTGAACGAGATTGTGTTCGCAATCCCTCATGGGTACGCGGGAAAGCTGCCCGAGGGAGCAAAAAGTTTCACGCGAAATGAACGTGATGATACCTCCTTCTGGAAGAGGCTTTTTTCGGAGACGGGCGCCGAGCATGTGGTTCGTATCCCTGCGGATTCACCCTTCCTCGATGCGTCGATAGTCAACGAGATGATCGATCTGCATCTGAAATATCTTTCCGAGTACACATATTCCGAAAACCTGCCGCAGGGTTTTTCGTGCGAAATCATGGGCCGTGAGCTTGTGGAGTCGATACCGCAATCCTTGGAAAAAATGCTGCCGCTTGGCGAGGTGGTGCGCTCGAATATCAATCAGTTCGACGTGGAACTGTTTTACAAAGAGCCGGATATCCGCGATACGCGCATCTCGTTTCGCCTCTCGAATCCGCGCGACAGGCGGATAATGGAAAATATTGCAGAAATGACCGGGGATATACCCCCATACGCAAAAATCCGTGATATACTTAATAGCAATCCCGGGGTGCTGTTTGTCGGGCCGTCGTATGTGGAAATTGAAATTACCGGCAGGTGCGAGCTGGACTGCGTTTTCTGCCACCGCACGAAGTTGAAAAACGAGCACGGTGATATGGATACGGCGCTTTTCCGTAAGATATGCGCCGATCTCGGCGCCTTCTCGCTTCCGTACTCGATCTGCCTCGGGGGC
Organism: Spirochaetia bacterium UBA5368; assembly: GCA_002407865.1. GTDB lineage: Bacteria > Spirochaetota > UBA4802 > UBA4802 > UBA5368 > UBA5368. The sequence continues at coordinate 5,211 of DHPI01000080.1, read as the reverse complement.
TCCGGCGAGCCGATGATGCACGACAGGTTCTACGAAATAATGGAAATTGCCCTGAGCGATCGATTGTGTGCGAACCTGATTGTTGAGACGAACGGTATATATGCCGGCGCCAATTTTAAGAATTTTCTGCTTGACCGAAATGACGGCAGGATAAAGGTGATCGCCAATATCAACGGTCTGGATGGCGAAACGTACAGGCTTCTGCACGGGAAGGATTATTTTGATGTGGTGCATCAAAATATTTGTTCGCTCCGCGACGCCCTTCCCGATACCGGCAGCTTGTATGTGCAGATTATGAAAATCAACGAAACGGAGCCCTTTCTTGACAGGTATTACGATTTCTGGGAAAAGGCGAAAATACCGATAGTATTGCAGAAACAAAACACGTTTTGCGGCCTGATAGAAGACAGGCGATATTCCGATCTTTCCCCGCTGGACAGGGTCCCATGCTGGCATCTTCAGCGCGACCTTACCGTGCTTGCGGACGGCGCCGTCGCGTTTTGCAGGCAGGATGCCGACGGAGTGCACGCCCGCGGCAATGTGAAAGAAACATCCCTGCGGGAGTTGTGGAATGACTCGCTGAACGCGTTCCTTCAGGACTATAAAGGAGACTACCGCCGCAACCCCGACTGCGCGTCATGTGACGAATGGTACACATTTAATCTTTAATTACACAGTATCGAAAGGTAATGAACAATGGTTGTTAATGGCGTTGTTAACGGCAACAAGATAAAGCCTCATGTCACTGCTGTTATACAGGCCCGTATGCAGTCAAAGCGGCTGCCGGGCAAGGCAATGTTGGAGCTTGCAGGCAAACCCCTCCTGGCGCATGTGATTGAGCGCACGCAGATGATGGATGGCGTGGATACCGTTGTTGTCGCGACATGCATCGGCGAGGAAAACGTTCCGATTATCGAGCTTGCGCAGTCGATGAATACGGAAGTGTTTGTCGGCTCGGTCGACAATGTGCTCGAGCGGTATTACCTCGCAGCGAATGAATTTGGCGGTGATTTCATCGTTCGCGTCACCGGCGATAATCCATTTACCGATCCGGATTACGCGTCTATGGCTGTGGAAATTTCGCTTGAATCCGGAGCGGACCTCTGCTCGTTGAATAATCTGCCGCTGGGTACGGCGGTTGAGGTCATCAAACGGGAAGCCCTCGAGGTTTCGTATAGATCGAGCGACAAGTCCTATCACCGCGAGCATGTGACACCGTATATAAAAGAACATACCGAAATGTTCAGAATAGAAAGGCCGGCGGTCTATCTCAAAAACCACTTCCCGAATCTTCGGCTGACAGTCGACACGCCGGAAGACTACAAGCTGGCGAAGATTTTATACGACACCCTCTACAACGGAAAGTGCTTTACCATCCACGAAGTGCTGCGTTACCTCGAGCACAATCCCGAACTCGTGTACCTCAACGTCGGAGTAAAACAGCGGCCCATGCAGCACGCCGAGCGCGACTATGCGTAACAGGCGGATCGCCATCCTGACGCGGTGGGGAGGCGGATTTGGCAGCGGCCATATCCAGAGGATGGCGGGACTTCTGTGGCATGCATACAGGTGCGGGGGGACGCGCATGTATCTGTGGCATGATACGGTCCCCGACTTTTTCCCCGCCGAGCTTGCGCCCCTCGTGATTGCGCAGCCTGATGCCGCGCCCGATTGTATTGTCCGCGATATGCGCGACTCAACACGCCTCGAAATAGAGTCGTTGCGCGCGCTGTGCCCGGTATGCGTGGTCGACGATTTCGGTGAAGGTCGCGCTGTCGCCGATTACCGCGTGGATCTTCTGCCCCCACCGTCGCTGCCGATTTCCCCTTCCGATTTAGGCGCGGCGGATGGTTTTCTCTACGGGTATACTTTTATTCGAGGCCTTGAAAGCATGAGAGGCGCGGCAATTGCCAAAACGATTGATTACGCGCTTTACCCCGGCGCCGATCCGGATGGCGGGTACGTGCGTTTTATGGTGTCGCTGCTTCCGGGGGATGCATGCCATGCGGTTTTTCAGGGTGATGATTCGTATGTTGAGCGTAACGGCGTGAGGAAGAAATTCGTCGCGGACGATTACGCGCGAGTGCTTCTTTCGTCGAAGGCGGTGATATCGCATTTCGGCATAACCCTGTACGAGGCGCGCGCCGCGAAATGTGAAATAATTACGATAAATCCCACGCAGTACCATTCGATGCTCGCCGATGCGGCGCCGTCACTTGGCATTAGAAATTGTGGTGTCGCCGGTTCGCTGAGCGTTGAGCACGCGCGTGATGTTATACAGCGGACGGCTGATTGCGCGCCGTTTTGTTCTGTTTTAGTAGATGATGTCGCCGCGGAAGTGCTCAAACATCTTGACAGAATCTATCAGTATTTGCGAAATATTGCCTGAGAGGCGGCGGAAGGCGCACAGAATGGCGTCCCGCCCCCGCGACATGCGTACAACAAATTATATTCGAGGCGGACATGGGTGACGGGGTTTTTTACAAGATATTGAACGAACATCTGGTAGACGGCGCGCTTTCGCCGGGTACCGAAATAGGGATAAAAATAGACCAGACGCTGACGCAGGATGCGACCGGCACAATGGCGTATCTGCAGTTTGAGGCAATGGACATTCCGCGCGTAAAAACCGAATTGTCCGTGTCGTACGTCGACCATAACACAATCCAGATGGGGTTTGAAAATCCTGACGACCACCGCTACCTTCAGACGATGAACGCCGGCTACGGCATTTATTATTCGCGCGCGGGTAACGGCATCTGTCATCAGGTGCATCTCGAGCGTTTCGGAAGGCCCGGCGCGACGCTCCTTGGTTCAGATTCGCACACGCCAACCGGAGGCGGTATCGGCATGATCGCCATCGGCGCGGGCGGACTCGATGTGGCTGTCGCCATGGGCGGCGGGCCGTTCTATCTTACATGTCCGAAGGTTGTCAATATTCACCTGAGTGGAAAACTGCGCCCCTGGGTTGCGGCAAAGGATATTATTCTCACCGTGCTTAAAATACTTACGACAAAAGGGAATGTGGGAACAGTCATCGAATATACGGGGCCGGGAGTAGCCACCCTTTCCGTGCCCGAGCGCGCCACCATTACAAACATGGGCGCCGAGCTTGGCGTTACTACATCGATTTTTCCCAGCGATGACGTGACGCGGCAGTTTCTCCGCGCGCAGAAGCGCGAAGGCGCGTGGCGGGAACTGCTTCCCGATGCAGACGCCGCATACGACAGGGTGATAGAGCTTGATCTGGCGACGCTGGCGCCAATGGTTGCGTGCCCCCATTCGCCCGACAACGTAAAGGCGGTAAGCGAATTACAGGGCATGAAAATAGATCAGGTGGCCGTTGGGAGTTGCACGAATTCATCGTATAAGGACTTGAAAACCATTGCGGAAATTATGAAGGGGAAAAAAGTTCATGCGAATGTCAGCTTTATCGTCGCGCCTGGATCGAGGCAGGTGTTCGAGATGATCGCACGCGACGGGGCCCTTGCCGATCTGATCGCGAGCGGCGCCAGGATAATGGAATCTGCGTGCGGATTCTGTATTGGCGCGGGGCAGGCGCCGCAGACCGGCGGCATCTCGCTGCGGACAAATAACAGAAACTTCGAGGGACGATCCGGTACGAAGTCAGGGCAGGTGTATCTCGTAAGCCCGGAAACCGCGGCGCTCTCGGCCCTCCGCGGCGAGTTGACAGACCCGATGGGCTGCCCCGAAAGCGGCTATCCTCTCATCGCAATGCCCGAATCCTTCATTATAGACGATTCGATGATATTGCCGCCGTCCAATACGAAGATGGCGATATTCCGGGGCCCCAACATCGGCGATCCGCCATATACCGATCCGCTGGCTGATTCGCTGCACGGCGTTATCGGCCTCAAGGTTGGCGACAAGATAACCACCGATCACATAATGCCGGCAGGATCGCGGCTTATCTACCGGTCGAATATACCGAAATACGCGGAATACGTATTCGAGAATGTCGATTCATCGTTCGCAGCGCGCTCGCTTGAAAATAAAAAGAAGGGCGTCTACACCGCCATTGTCGGCGGCGCAAGCTATGGTCAGGGTTCCAGCCGCGAGCACGCCGCCATCTGCCCAATGTATCTGGGGGTGCGTATCGTTATCGCGAAGTCGTTCGAGAGGATACATTCGAACAACCTTATTAATTTCGGCATTCTGCCGCTGGTGTTTATCAATGAATCGGATTACGATGTGATGCGCCAGGAGCAGCATTTCAGCGTGCAAAACCTCGCGGAACTTGTAGGTAAAAGCGACCGCATCCCGATGACGATAGGCGACAGAACCTTCGAGTTTTCATTGCTTGCGACAAAGCGCCAGCGCGAGATTCTGCGGGACGGCGGCCTGCTAAATTATACCCGCAGGCGTATTTGAGCTGATCATGTCGATCAGTTTTACGTTGAACGAGCAGAACGGGAGCCATCCCCGCTTCTGCGCCTTCTCAAGCGTAATGACGATATGCGGCATGTATTCCGGTTCGTAGGGTTCACGCGGAAGAAACCAGCCGATTTCGCTTATCAGCTTGTTGCCCTTCATGCTGTTGCACCACCGGCACGCGCACACGAGGTTTTTCCATGAGGAGAATCCGTCGCGCATCGACCTGCCGGTGAGGGACTCCCATCTGCTCCGTGGAATTATGTGGTCTACGGTGAGGTCGCGGATGGTAAATCTCTTTCCGCAGTACTGGCACACCATATCGTCCCGGTAAATGACGTTCAGCTTAGAGAAGGCGACGCGCTTTCTTGGAAGGCTGCTGTAATTTGTTATGGATATGACGGAAGGTATGCGTATGGCCAGCGACGGCGATCTGACATACCTGTCTTCCTCGACGACCGGAATGGCTTTTTCCGACATAAGGAGGCATACAGCCTCTTTTACCGAGGTCAATCTGATGGGAATGAAGCCGGAATTCAATACCAGCACTTCTGTGTTTAACATTTTCCCGATACAATCCTTGTAAAATTAAAAAAGCCCGCAGATTGCTCTGTGGGCTTTTAATGTGCTCCTTTATTCGTGGTACTGCTTTGCCGTTTTTGCTTGTTGTCCTGTTTAGTTTTCATTGTGGTTATCGCTGCACACAATGCGCATGCAAACACGTATTCTATGCTATAGAATAAATTTCATGCCGTTTTGTCAAGACATATTTGTTATTATAAAAAAAAACACTCTTGGTAGCAGATTAATTTTAGGGGT
>DHPI01000004.1:140438-143059 GCA_002407865.1 Spirochaetia bacterium UBA5368 | reverse complement strand
GACAACTATGTTGGCATAGAGGGATGTGTTGAAATTCGTGAGCGAGGGTACCTTTTATAATATCCCCCTGATAACTGGCACTTGCGGTCATGTAAAAAATATCACCTTCGTTTGAATATTGGTTTCCATCTATTGTCGAGGAAAATTTGTCACCGGCATAGAAATATCCAAGCAACCCACCGGATAATTCTTGCGAAAACACAATTATTACTTTTCCATTCCCATCAACATCATTCTCCGTTCCGAATTTAGCATGATTAACTTCATATATCGCATCAAACGCGACGGCATAATCATCCAGGTACCCGGAGATTGCAACAGTATCACGATCATCAACAAAAAAGTACGCATGTTCAGAAACATATTGGCAGGTCGTATTGATTGTGTTAACGGATTCAGTAGCCACTATGTTTACTCCGCTCCATTTGGTTCCAACGGCGATAGTGGCGGGCGCTGCCGCATCTATTCTCGATAATTTTTTTGAGAACTGCGGCACTGTGGTGGCAAGAATGTTATTCTCAAATTCTCTCATCTTCTGATCCAAAAGAGTCTGTTTTAAACTGAATACCCGTTTTTTAGCTAAATTAGCGCTATCTCTACCACATTGATTATTTACGGAACCAGATTCAATAAAAGATGGGGCTACATTACTGGTTGTAGTAAGCGTCCAGTCCTGTTCGTTTGAATCATCTTCTGGACCAAATCCAACGTTAGATTCCCTTTTATCTGAAGGCTGAAATGAAATAATGGCATAAATTTCTTTACCATTAAACTTAGAAATGTTTTTTGCAACTCCTCCTCCAAGGGGCTCAATTGGAGCATAATTTGTATTATCCCCACCTCCACCGCCGCCGCAGGCGGTGAAAATTAAAACCATCCCGTATAAAATCAGAAAACCTGTACGCTTCAGCTTCGACATGACAACCTCCCGATTTTTTTATTTCACATAAATAACACAACTTGAGTGAGGCAAAAATTAGGCTGCAAGATTCAGTTCCTGATAAATCATAATCCCAGCGATAGCTGTAATTTTGAGGTATACCCAGCTATCAAACTGGACATAGATTCTTTTTTCAAAAAATGGCTCAAATCCCTTTATTAAACCTTTCGCGTTGACCTGATTGGTTTTGAACTCTATCTTGTCTCTCAACGAATCTTTCTCGCCCCGGTAAAACCTGAATCATACGGGGATGATTCCAATCCAATCCGGTATTGGCTGCTTGCCATTGAATGTCCGTATATCACCCGACCTTTATTGGGAGGGGGGATAATGCCAGCCAAGTCCTTCTATGTGTTTTGGACTATCCGCTTTCTCCAACATCGTGTCGCTAGTCTATGAATCCAACATTAGACTTCTTCGCTATAGACCTGAAGCATGTCCCCCAGGCACGAAACAGATCATCTTTGCTCCAGGAGGTATTCCATATGAAAAGCCGCTTTCAAATTTTTTATCGAAGTTCAACTCGGCCAGAGGCTGAGACAGTTTCAGAAACAATTCCGAATTGGTATACACCCGAACAACAACCACCCTGTGTATTCTTGTCCGGTACTCTTTCCTGGGAATTTTAAGATTACCCCGGGAAACGCAAGAGCACAAGGAGATCATGACAACTATCGATGCCATGATTGTACATATCTGTTGTTCATACATGCTCTATCGTTTCGATTGATATCAAAAGCGGTATTGAGCAAAAGGCTCAATACCGCTTTTGGAATTACAGCGACAATCCCGCGCCGATATAAAAGCTCACGCCGGTAAGCCCGGCCGATAGATTCGAGCTGTCAATATTCTTGACTATCGTACCGTCGCTCGCTTCATATTCATCTATCTCGGCATATCGGCCGAGGATCCCGCCGAACAGCACGATATTGCCGTCCATTATGTAATCATATTCAATCTTCGCATGGTATCCAATTCCATCTGCCTTAAAGGTTTCACTGATGTTGCCAAAAACACCCTTTCCATCGGTTTTATGCTTTAACTTCGCCGTATAATACCCCACACCGGCGCCAAATACAAGGCTGCTTGTATCGCTCAGGGTTGTTTTGTAATAAAACGTGCCGGCAATCGGCAGCACAAAAAGCTGCATCTTAACCGTAGCTTCGTCGGTCCACCGGGAAGACACGACCTCGGTTTTTGCTTCTGCAAAGTGGTATCCAATGGAAACGCCCAGGCCGAAATTTCCAAAGAACAGCCTTGGCTCTATGTCGGCGCCGAAAGCTGCGGGTATGCTTTTATCTTTAGCGCCCCACCCGCCGATTTCGCCGAGACCAGCGGCATACGTATTGGCCGCCGCGGCGTCAAGGTCGCCTATTGCTTTCGCAAGATCGGCCATATCCTTATTGTAGGCATACCCCAGCGCGCCCTGTCCCAGAATCTGGAAATTAATCCCGGAAGCTTCCTCCTGGGCGAAAGATGAAGCGGCCATCAGAATTACCATACCCGTGGCCAGTAAAACCTTTTTACATCCTTTCATGATAAATCTCCCGTAATTTTAATGATATATCTGAACAGAGAAGAATCCTCTGTTGATATGCCGGTATGTCGCTCGCCCCGGAGAGGCGTGTCCGGCGTCAATGCGTAGCTTAATACACAACTTGAGTGAGGCAAAAATTAGGCT
>DHPI01000004.1:138881-140249 GCA_002407865.1 Spirochaetia bacterium UBA5368 | reverse complement strand
CATTCCGCGCCAGCCCTGGCAATACGTTCCACATAGTGTTGCTTACGCCTTAATCTGAAATACCATCGCGATTGACCGATACTCGATTTATTATCCTGAATTTGCCGTGCTTTAAAAAATACAGTTTTTCCCCGCATCAAACTTTTCCACGCGACCCAAAAACACACATAAAGCTCCCCCTCTCTGTAGATGAGCATATACAGTTGCCGGCATAAAACCTTTCTTGAAAAACGAAAATGGCGCCTCGCACGGCGATAATCGCGTAACGCATAGAGAATCCCACAGCGCCATTGCCGATGACATTAAAGGCTCTCCGTTCTACATCAGCATTTATTCTTCAAGAATGGCAGATAGCAAGGAGTGGTCACGAAAGTTAGAAGATGTTATTGGTTTACTTTTTACCTGCACACGCAAATTATGTATTAGTAAAGAAGAAACTATTGTTACATAAAAAATATTTTGTATGCATATAGTTATTTTGTTATACGAAATAATGTCAACTAAATTTTCAATTTTTTTGTAATATTTCAAATAAACAACATTTACACAATGAACAGTATTTATCTAATGAATGTCTTTCACTTGATTGCGTAATATAGATTATTTCTGTTTTTCACTATAATGTGAAATTATACGACAGACTCGATAGAGAGTCCCATCGGGGATGGGGACTACGATACATTACCAGACTCCGGCTAGCAGCCTTTTTCCAGAACTTCATTTTCTCTTTAATTTTTGCAAATAATTTTTAAATAAACTTGACAGTGTGCATCCAGGATTAAACATTTATATAAATTTACATATGAGGTAGTGACATGTACACATACGAGAAGCCTGACAATCTGGTCGACTGGTACGAATCGAGCTTTAAACGATTTGCCGATAATACTCTCTTCCTCGTAAAAACGGAAAAGAATCCCCTTCACCCGATAACCTATAAAGAAATAGGAACAAGAATCGACAATCTTCGCGGCGCGCTGGCGCATCTTGGATTGAAAAAGGGCGAATCCGTCGGCATAATATCAAAAAACCGTCCCGAATGGGTGGTCATCGAAGTGGCGGCATACGGGTGCGGCGCCCGCTATATCCCCATGTACGAAAAGGAACTGTACGAGACATGGAAGTACATTATAAAAGACGGCAATGTAAAATTCCTGTTCGTTCCCAATGAGGAAATATACAAACGCGTGAAGGGACTGGTCGATGAAATCCCCACGCTCGAGAAAATATTTATTATCGACGCCGAAGGGGAAAACAGCCTCCCGGCGCTTGAAAAACTCGGCGAATCGCACCCCGTCGAGTCGATTAAGCCACTCTTCAGCGATACCGCGGTCATCATCTATACATCGGGCACCACGGGCGAGCCGA
>DHPI01000004.1:136688-138780 GCA_002407865.1 Spirochaetia bacterium UBA5368 | reverse complement strand
GCCGAAGGGCGTCGAGCTGACCCATGGAAACCTTACCTACTGCTCGCGCGCAGGCTACAATATCTATCCGGAGCTGAACGAAACCAAGATCGCTCTTACGATGCTGCCATGGGCGCACAGTTACGCGATCAGCGGCGAGCTTCACAACTGGGTAAACTTTGGCGGCGCGATGGGATTCATGGAAGATGTTTCAACCCTCCCCGACGATCTGAAGCGCGTGCGGCCGCATTATCTCATCTCGGTCCCGAGGGTTTTCAACAAGGTGTACAACGGCATACACACAAAGATGGACGACGCCGGCGGGCTCAAGAAGAAGCTGTTCACCGCGGCGTGCGCAACGGCAAAAAAGAAACGCGAGCTTGAACAGCAGGGAAAATGGAGCCCGGGCGTCACCATCAGGTTTTTCATCCTCGACAAGCTCGTGTTCTCGAAAGTGCGCGAAGGCCTTGGCGGACGGCTTGAGGGCTCGCTTACCGCAAGCGCCGCGACAAACGTCGAGATAGCGAATTTCTTTTACGACATCGGCACGCCGATATACGACTGTTACGGCCTTACGGAAACATCACCCGCAGTCACAATGAATTGCAGAGAGGCCCACAGGCTTGGAAGCCTCGGCAAGGTGCTCGCACCCCAGCGCGTCGTGATAGACAAATCGGCAACCGGCGAAGACGCCGACGACGGTGAAATCATCGTCTACGGACCGAACGTAATGAAGGGATATCACAACAAGCCCGAAGAAACGGCGAAGGTGTTTACACCCGACGGCGGATTCAGAACCGGCGACCGCGGACGTTTTGACAAGGACGGCTACCTCTACATCACCGGCCGCATAAAAGAACAGTACAAGCTTGAAAACGGCAAGTATGTCTTCCCCGCCGCAATCGAAGAGGAAATAAAGCTGCTCTCCACCGTGGCGAACGCAATGGTGTACGGCGACGGCAAGGAATACAACGTGTGCCTCATATTTCCCGATTTCGAATACCTGACGAGATTCGCCGCCGAGCATAAGCTTTCGAATGTTCCCGAAGAGCTTGTAACGTCGCAGAAGTTCATCGACATGATGACCGAACAGATAACGACGCATTTAAGGAAGACTTTCGGCGGGTACGAAATCCCGAAGAAATTCTACTTTATCACGGAAGACTTCACGCTTGACAACGGCATGCTGACGCAGACCATGAAGCTGAAGCGCCGCAACGTTGTGCAGCATTACGAGAAAGAGATCATGTCGATGTACACGAAATAAACAGGGGGGCCGAAAGGCCCCTTTTTTATTCCCCGCATAAAAAACATTCCAAATCAGAAGCGCCGACGGCTCGCCGGCACGGGCATGCGCAATCACCGAAATGGCGTTTTAAAAATCGCCTCCCGCACGTTAATTAATTGCCACGGCAGCGGAATTCGCGGGAGAAAAATAGTAATTGCCAGATTCGGAAAACGCGGCTATCCTGTTCGCGATCTCATTGTATATGGAGGCCCTATGGATCATATTCGTATTTGGAGCGAGGTCGACATCGGCGATATTGAGAGCCACATCGTATTCGTAGACGACAAATTCGGATTCTGTCCGGGATGCAAAGAGCTTGGCATAAAAATTGAAGGCCTTCGCAAATGCCCAAAATGCGGGAGGAAATTCACGTACGTTACCGCGCGCGAATCGAAAGGACCGAAGGGACTTGAAATGATCGCCCGCATCATAAAAAAACTGCCGCACCTTACATTCGTCGATTATGACGATTACGAGCGGGCAACGGGAAAGAAAAAGGCGGCGGGCCTGTTCAATGGAATTTGAGCCGCAATAATATACTTGACTATTTAACGATGAAATGAATACTTTCGTCGTTATATTCATTACTTTCGCATTGTTCGCATCATAAATTGTATGATAAAAAAATCGGCCCTGCTCACAGTATGTATAATAGTGATATGCGCCCTTCCCGCACGGGCGGAGCAGTATCTCGGCGTTGGTTTCCACGTGGGCTCGCAAAACGACGCCGGCAACATAACATCGTATAATCCCGAACTCGAAACCGATTCGCAGGTGAGCCTGCTGCTCGGCGTTTCGTTCAAGGCAAGCTGCCGCTTTTTCTTT
>DHPI01000004.1:132865-136542 GCA_002407865.1 Spirochaetia bacterium UBA5368 | reverse complement strand
AGCTGCCGCTTTTTCTTTCTCCGCACCGGCGTCGATACCACGTTCGCGGTGACCGACGGCCGGGTGCTTGAAAACAGCGATGCGGCCGAAACAATCACGCGCTACAGCATCACCTACACCGGCGTGCCTCTCTTCGCCGGCCTTAATTTTCCCGTGCAGGATATCGGGGAATTCTATATGGGCGGCGGCGTCGAATATTTTCTCGCGGGCGGCACCATATCGATGGGCGCGCAGCAAAAAGACATCTCCGCAATGGCCCTCGGGTACGGATTCATCGCGGGGGTGCAGCTTAACGTCACGTCGAAAACACGGCTTTATATGGAATGGGAGTACATCGATGCGCGGACCGGCGCAATAATGCAGACAACTGCCGCCGCGTGGGACAACCTTTACATCGACCTTACCGGACACAGAATAATGGTGGGATTCATGTATTACGTGATATGAGCGGCGCCGCAGAGATATGAAAAAGACACGGTTAACATTGATACTGGTTTCACTGTGCGTACTGCCGCTGCCCCTGCTTGGCGCGACGGCGAATTACGCGGTGGGATTTTACGCGGGAATAATGCCCTCCCCCGGCGGCGACCTGAACTCGTACGTACAGATCGCAAAATACAATTCCAGCAACGGTATTGACGGAATCAATAAATCCCTCGACGGTTTCTCGACAAGCACCATCAACCGGCCGTTCGGCGTAACCGGCGGCGTCGAGTTCAAGGCGATCTTCTTCGATTACTATTTCGCGAGGGTCGCCGGCAACTATACGCGAAGCGTGTATGGCGGCAAAGGAAAAACCGTGTACGATTCCGATCCGGGCGCGCCATTTGTTCCTGAATTGCTCACGGCAAAATACGCTATAACCGCGTACGATATTCCAATCACCGTCGGGCTTTGCATTCCCTTCTGGAAGGATGTAAAAATATCCTTCAGTTGCGGCTTTGCCGTTGCCTATGGAGACTACACAAATTCGTTTAAATCCACAAGCAATACCGATAAGGGATCTTTTTCAGGATGGTGCTACCCGCTGGTGCTGATGCTTCAGGGCGAGTATTTTCTGACCGAAACGGTATCGCTCAGCTCGTCACTGTCATACTACCGGGGATCGACGGAAATATTAAAAGACAGCAAGAAAAGCGATACGGTCGATTTCGCGAAAATCGACTTTTCCGGATACCGTATTAATTTCGGCATGGCATATTATTTCTATTCAATATAGAGTATGAAGAAAACACTGAAAATATACGCGTTCACGGCGGCGTTGCTGGCAGGCATGCTGCTTCCCGCAAGTACGGCATTCGCCATCGGCGAGTTTTCCCTCGGATTCAACGCCGGCATCACCTACGCGCCGAACAATATCGATTCTATTATTACGCAGTATAACGGCGCAATGGAGATATACAAGCAAACGAATGCGGGAGCGAAGGCGACCCAGATCGACGTACCCTATGCCCCCGTCGTCGGTGTCAACGCACGTTATCAGTTCAACTTCTTTCTTTTCAGGCTTGGCTGCCATTATTCCAGGCCGCTGTTTTCAAGCAAGGGAAGCGTGACGACGCCGGGGGGCGTAAAAAACTCCATCAAAATATCGACATACCAGAATTCGATACCGGCAACGATCGGCATCATAATGCCGCTTCGAAAGCGCACCTATTTTTACATCGGCGGCGGCGGCACCCTGCATCAGGCATATATTAAAATAAAGCAGGACAATCCCGCGGTCCTCGGGCTTACCAATAACGAAGATGTGTATTCCGGCGTCTTCGTCGCGTACCATCTTATGCTCGGCGCGGAGGTGCCGCTTACACGAAAATATACTATAACCGCCGAATGGATACACCAGATGGGCAGATCCTTGCCGCTCGACAACAGCGGCGATACGGCAACCCCCAGAAAAGCCATCAACGTACAGGGTGATATTCTGCTCTTTGGCGTTAATTATTATATTCACATCTGATATCCGCCGTCCGGATACACACCATGAAAGCTATTTCAGTACGACGACCCGCTAAAATCCTTCTCGCATGCATCGGCCTTGCGGTGTGCGCACTGGCCGTTCGTTTCGGGCACTGGCTCCCCGGCAACTCCGATACTGCATCGCCCGTTATACAGCCATCCATCCTCTCCGATACCGCCGCATCGGAGAAACGGCCGCTCCGGGTCGCGATAACCGCCGACGCCGCGTGCATGCCAGGCGTCATCGAGAATTCGGGCCTTGTCCATAACGACGCAAGCCTGTATTCAACGAAATACGGCATCACGGTGGACTTCGTCATAGTTGAAGACTGGGAAACCGCGTTCGAACGCCTCGCGTCGGGAAAAATCGACGTTGTGGCCACGGATACCGCAACATTCCCGCTCGCGTATCCGAAAATCAGGCAGGCCAACCCGGTCGCGTTTATGCAGTACTGCTGGTACAGCGGAGGCGACGCGATCGCGGCACATACATCGATACCGTCGATCAACGACATCCGGGGAAAAACCCTTATATGCGCCGGCAATTCGCGCTCGCACATGCTGGCATTGTACATGCTGTCGCTCGCGGGAATCCGCCCCGGTGACGTAAAATGGAAATTCACGATTACCGGCGAAGACGCCGTGCGCCTGTTCGCGAAGGGCCGCGCTGATATGTGCGCCGCCCGCAGCATACCGCTTCGCCGCGCGTTGAACACAAGAAAGGGCGCGCGGCTGCTTGCGTCCACGGCCGACGCGTCGCGCCTTATCGCCGGCGTATTTGTCACGAGGGAGTCGTGGATACTGACAAACCGCGACCGGCTTGTAAAATTCGCCACAGGGTGGTTCGAGGGCGCATATAGCGCGCGTACAAATCCGCAACTCGCGTATGACGCGCTTGCGGGAATTCGGGGACCATCCGAACCCCCGCAGGATATTCAGGAAGAGCTTGCCGGCGTCGATCTGACAGACCGTGCCGACACATTGGCCCTGTTCGATATACCGGGCGGTCAGGGCATCGGCTTTAACCGTCTTTTCAGCATATCCAGCGGCCTCTGGCTGGACGCGAACGCGATATCATCGCTGGAAATCCCTGAAATCGCAAGAAACACCGATGTTATTCTCTCTGTTCCCACACCGACGGAAACACCGGGGAAAAAACCGGCGGCCGTGGTGAAATCCATTCCCATATCGACGGGATGGCGCATTCTCGCGGGGCCAATTCCCCTGTATTTCGATAAGAACAGCACGTCCATGGAATACGCCTCGCGCGCGCGGCTGAAAACTCTTGCGGAAACCGCGTTACTATTCCCCGGAACAAATGTTCTGTTGCAGGGTTTCGAGTCCGCCGATGAAAACCGGTGGCTCGCTCTTGCCAATACACGCGCAGCAACCGTGTCCACCCTGTTGTCCGGCACATACCGTATTCCACGACAGCGGATGTACTCGCCCGAACGCGGCGCATTTCCGCCGGCCGACCAAAAAAACAATTCGCGGGTGGATGCGTGTATCGCGGCGCCGGCGGACAGATGATCCCGCGGCGGAGACTGTTCCAATGACATGGTATGCCTGGATTGCGGTATTCTTCTTCGGCGCCGTGTGGGGGAGCTTTTTCTGCACACTGGCCCTGCGTTTCATCGACGGCTCTTTCGACCGCAACGCCGCGGCCGCGCTGTTCACGCCGTCGCGCTGCCCTCACTGCGGCTCGCGGATTTCGCCCGCGC
>DHPI01000004.1:126259-132748 GCA_002407865.1 Spirochaetia bacterium UBA5368 | reverse complement strand
CTCACTGCGGCTCGCGTATTTCGCCGGCGCATCTTGTTCCACTGATCGGCTATCTGCTTCTGAGGGGCAGATGCGGGCGCTGCGGTAAAAAAATATCGTATCTCTACCCGTCTTTCGAGATCATCTGCGGCACGCTGTTGGTTGCTGCCGTCGCCAACGGGGGGATCGGCATTTTCCCGTTCGTCATGTATCTCATTATGTGCGTCGCGATCACGATTTCGCTCATCGACCTTAAAACGCTGACCATTCCCAATACGCTTGTCGCGGCATGTGCGCTCCTCTCCATCTACCCGGTATTGCACACAACGTCGCTGAAAAGCGGCCTGCTCGGCGCGGCGGGCATGTTCTGCTTTTTTGTTCTTATTCTACTGCTGTTCCCGGGGAGTTTCGGCGGCGGCGACGCCAAGTTCGCGACGGCGATCGGCCTTTTGTGCGGTATTGAGATGTCGATCGTGGTGATGGAAACCGCGCTCGTCACCGGATCGATCGCCGGCATCGTCTACGCGTGGATAATGAAAAAAGGGCTTACAACGAGAATCCCGTTCGCGCCCTTTCTTACCGCGGGCCTTATCGCGGCCCATTTCTTCGGCCGCGACATTATACTATTATACCACAGAATCACCTGTCGGTAAAGAGCGGCGCAATCCCCTGCGCGGCGGGATCGTCAATTACCCCTTTCTCGGTGATTATCGCGGTGATGTTCTTCGCGGGCGTCACATCAAACGAGGGGTTCCGCACGAATATACCCTCAGGGGAAATCTGCACACCGGCGATATAGGCAACCTCGTCGATAGCCCTCTCCTCGATGGGAATCGCGTCGCCCGTTTCGGTGTCGTAATCGAGCGTGGAAATCGGCGCGGCCACGTAAAACGGGATGCCGTGTTCGCGCGCCAGCACCGAATGCGTGTACGTGCCGATCTTGTTCGCCGTATCGCCGTTACGCGCGATTCTGTCGGCGCCGACAATCACCTTTTTGACGATCCCCGATTTCATAAAGTGCCCCGACATATTGTCGGTAATAAGCGTCACGTGAATATTATCTTTCAAAAGCTCCCAGGCGGTAAGGCGCGCCCCCTGGAGGTACGGCCGCGTTTCGCAGGCAAACACCTCGATCTTCTTGCCTTCGGCAATCGCCGCACGGATTACACCGAGGGCCGTACCGTACCCGCCCGTCGCGAGCGCGCCGGCGTTACAGTGCGTCATCACCACGTCGCCGTCACTGAGAAAGCGCGCGCCGTTTTTGCCGATCATCTGATTGATTTTCACGTCGTCGTCGTATATCTGCACGGCCTCCTGTTCCAGCCGTTCGCGCAACTGCTGAATGTCGGCCGCGCCGTCAATCAGCTTTTTCATGCGGTTGATGGTCCAGAAGAGATTGACCGCCGTAGGGCGCGTTTTGCCAAATGTATCGCACACATCGCCTAAATCCTTTTTAAACGCATCGAGAGCGCCGACATCCAGGCGCTTTGCCGCCAGCGCAATACCCATTCCCGCGGCAATGCCGATCGCCGGCGCGCCGCGCACAACCATGTCGGTGATGGCCTCGGCCACATCCTGATAATTCGTGTAGGTACGGTATACCTCCTGCGTGGGCAACATACGCTGGTCGAGCATCGATACCGAATCTCCGTTCCATCGTATCGTATAATACATCGCATCCCCCTCAATTCATCTCGTTTCTTTCAATTCTGTATTTTCGTATCCGGATACGGTTGCCCCTGCCGTTCCATTCGACCTCATCCATGTGAATGCGGATTATCAGCAGGCCCCTGCCGCTGTCCTTCAAAAAATTCTCCGGATCGCGCGGATCGGGAAGCTCCCGATAATTGAATCCGGGGCCTTCGTCCTCGATGCAGTATTCCACATACTCGGGGGTAAGCTCGTATTCGACAACGACGCGCCTGTCGCGATACCGCTCCTCGCTCTTGCGCGCCTCAATCTCCTCGTTGAACCCCCTGATCCCCCTTTCGCCGCGGATAAAGGACGGGATTTCAAGGTTACCGTGAAACATCGCGTTCGACACGGCTTCCCGCAGCGCGAGGGCGATATTCTCCGCTGTCGTGTTGCTGCACATGCCGGTAGCGGCAAGGTTTTTCGTCAGCACATAGGATATTACGTTGCACATGGTAATATCGACGGGTATTTTAAACACGCGTTTTTCGTAAGTAATAAATTTCCCGAAATTACCCGCGAGCTGTTTTTCCTGTTTTCTGCGTATCAGCCCGCGCACAATGGAGGCGACCTCGTTGATGTCGAACGGTTTTCGGATAAAATCGCAGGCGCCGTAGCGCAGCGCCTTGATGGCGTCTTCGATATTGCCCTGCCCCGTGATAATGAGAACCGGAATAGGATTCTCAAGCGCGTTGACATGGCGCAACAGCTCGATACCATCCATCTTGCGCAGCTTAATGTCGGTGATGATAAGGTCGATATTCCGTTCGCCGGATTTCAGCAGGTAAAAAAGGTCTTCCGCCTTTTCAAGCGATGTGACCGTAAAACCCAGGCGAGACAGCTTCTTCTGGAGGGCATAGCGGATTACCTCTTCGTCGTCGATGACGACAATGGACTGCATATCAACCGCTTCCATCAAGATTCGATCCCTTTCCCGAGGTCATCAGAAAACATGTGCCCCATTTTTTCTTTCTTGGTCTTGAGATACCTGATGTTCTCTTTCTGCGGGGGAATCACCAGCGGGACCCGCTCCACAAGCTCGAGCCCATATCCCTCGAGGCCCACTACCTTTTTCGGATTATTCGTCAGCAGCCGTATCGTATGCAGACCGAGATCGACAAGTATCTGCGCCCCGATGCCATAGTCCCTGAGGTCGGGGGGGAATCCGAGTCGTATGTTCGCCTCAACCGTATCGAGGCCCTGCTCCTGCAGGTGATACGCCTTGAGCTTATTGCCCAAACCGATTCCCCTGCCCTCCTGACGCATGTACAGCAGCACGCCGAGGCCCTCCTGGTTGATCATTTGCATCGCCCGGTGGATCTGCGAACCGCAGTCACAGCGCAGCGACGCGAATACGTCGCCGGTGAGACATTCCGAATGAACGCGAACGAGCACGTTCTCCCTGCCGGCAACCTCCCCCTTCACAAGCGCCACATGCGTCTTGCTGTCGACCTCGGTTTCGTAGGCGATTATTTTAAAATCGCCGAATTCGGTCGGGAGCTGCGCCTCGGACACCCTCCGCACGAGCCGCTCCTTGTGCTGCCGGTATTTAATCAGGTCGGCAATAGTAACAATTTTTAAATTGTGCTTTTCGGCGAATTTATTGAGATCGGGCCGGCGCGCCATCGAACCGTCGTCATTGAGAATTTCGCATATTACCGCGGCCGACTTCAATCCGGAAAGCCTCGCAAGGTCGACAGATCCCTCCGAATGACCGGCGCGCACCAGAACACCGCCGTTTTTCGCGGCAAGAGGAAAGATGTGCCCGGGCCTGTTGAGATCGGCAGCGACAGTTTTATCATCAATCAGCGTTCGCACGGTAACGGCCCTGTCAAAGGCGGAAATACCCGTTGTTGTCCCCTCCTTTGCGTCAACCGACACGGTGAAGGCGGTGCAGAATTTATCGGAGTTTTCCGGGACCATAAGCTTCAGGTTGAGATGCTCCAGGCGCTCCTTCGTCATGGCCATGCATATAAGGCCGCGGCCGTGGGTCGCCATAAAATTTATAATGGAAGGGGTGCAGTATTCGGCCGCAACAACGAGGTCTCCCTCGTTTTCCCTGTCTTCATTGTCTACGAGAATTATCATCCGGCCGTTGCGAATGTCTTCAATGGCCTCCGGAATCGTACTTGTTTTCATGTGTATACTCCTGTTCGTCGCGTTCGGCACGTCCACCGCATTCAGGTTCATTAGAAAGAGACGCCGTTTTATAGTCAACTTTTTTATAGCGCGGCCCGATTTCCCGGAAAGGCGGCGTCAGGGAAAGAGCTTTTTGAAATCGGTCGCCTGTATCATGCCGCCGATAACGGCTCCGATGTGCTTCATGTGCCGCAGCGCCTCCTCGTCGCTCCGGCCGGGATAGCGCCTGAAGGTGATAAGGATGCCGTTCAGCGCGGCAAAAAGATAGTGCGAAAGCCTGCGGATGTTGGTGTCGCTGGTGCGGTTTTTAAATACATGATCGAAAAGATCGAGTATGCGCCGCATCATTGCGTTTATTTTTTCTGTGGAATCAGGCGCGAGACTGCCGTGGAGCATAAAATGCGTCATCATGCGGAAATACGATTCGTGCTCGTTTAAATAATCAATGAAGGTATTAATAATATCGCCGGCATTGACCCGCCCGGGATTCGCGGCAATGATAGATTCGAGCTTTTTTACCAGTATTTCACCGTCCCGCAGAGTGGCCCCGACAAACAGGGATTGCTGATCGGGAAAATATGTATAGAGCGACGAAACCGCCATGCCCGCTTCGTCGGCAATGTCGCGCATGCTCACATTGTCAAACGGTTTCACTGAAAAAACGCGCTCCGCGGCGTCGATAATCAGGTTTTTACGGACTTCACGCTCCTGCTCCTTGAGCCTGTTCAGCGTATTCTTTCCCCGCATGGTTTTCCCTTATTGATCATCTGTTGTTTAAAAAACCAAGTATTTACTCAGCTGTTCGTTAATACATTACCCGGTTACTAATAAAGATACGAAAATACAGCCGGGCTGCATTTTCTGTTATTCTTAACAGGCATTACAAAACCAATTATATTCTTCGATACATATTTATCAAGAAAAAATGAAATTCATTTGACATTACGAATATTGTTCGATGTACTGATTTATATTCATTACAACGACTTGCGTTTAAAGGAGGCATCTATGTCGCTCCCGAACCGAAACAATCCGTACAGCTTTGACGAATTCCTCGAATGGCGCAACAACGTGGACTATTACCTTGACGATCCGTTTTTTCAGAAGGTTGCGCGCCATTATACCGGCGACGACTGGGAGGCCGTTGACCGCGCGGCCCGTGAGATTTCGCCGAAGGTTTCGTACCGCTGGCGCGATATGGCAAACACCATCGCCACGCCCGAAAAGCGGCCATACATGACGCATTACGACGGCCACGGCAACCGGATCGACCGGATTGTTCGGCCAAAGGAAACCGAGATCATGGAGCGCGAAATTTTTTCCGAAGCGCTTTTCTCGGACGCCACGCCAAAATGGGTGAAGCTCATGAAGATGTTTCTCGTCTATCAGAACGGCGAGGCGTGCGTTGCATGTCCGCTGACCTGCACCGAGGGCATGATTTCCATCCTCGAGGCGTTCGCCGATACGCCGGAAACGAAACGCATTCTAACCCACTGCAGGGAAGGAATCGACGGCAATTTCGCCATCGGCGCCCAGTACCTTTCGGAGATTCAGGGCGGTTCGGACGTGCCATCGAACGCCCTCGAAGCCGTACAGGATGGCGCCGCATGGCGTTTATATGGCAAAAAATTCTTCTGCTCCGCCACGCATGCGGATTACGCGATGGTAACCGCGAAACCGGCGGGCTCCGAAAAGGTGGCGCTCTTCGTGATGCCGTCCTGGCTGCCCGGCGACAGAGAACGCGAGCGCAGAAACGGCTACACGATCGACCGCATAAAATGGAAGATGGGAACAAGCGAGCTTACCACCGGCGAGATCACCTTCACCGGCGCCGTGACATATCCCGTGGGGCCGCTCGATCGCGGTGTCGCAAACGTGGTCGGCATTGTGCTCACCTATTCGCGCCTCACTGTGGGGCTCTCCGCGGCGGCGTTCATGACGCGCGCGGTACGTGAAGCGAAAAGGTACAGCGAATTCCGCGAGGCCTTCGGCATAAAAATTGGACAATTCCCGCTGCTTACCATTCAGCTTGCCGCCATCGAGCATTCCGCCAGGCGCACCACCGCCGGGGCGTTCAGCCTCTACCGGGAATTTCTCCGGCTTGGCGGCCGGCTAAAGGGCGGCATCGTGACCGACGAACCCGATGCCGATAAGAAAGCCCGTTTCAACATACGCGAGCTCATCATGCTTCAGAAGATCGCGGCATCGTGGGATTCAACCGACGTTATCCGCACCGCGATGTCGGTATTCGGCGGCCACGGCGTCATGGAGGATTTTTCATCGCTCCCACGGCTCTATCGCGATTCCGCTGTCAACGAGCTATGGGAGGGACCGCGCAACGTGCTCCTTACCCAGATGCACCGCGACATACAGAAGGTCGCGGGATGGTATCCGCCGGCCGACTTTGTCGCGAACATTCTGAAGGGCGCGGACGAAACGGTGATACGAGAGTTTTCCGGCGAGCTTGCCTCGATCATCGCGCACCCGAATCTCTTCGGCGCCGACGCGGCGACGCTCCGCGTATGCGAGCAGTGGGACAAATTCTGCCAGAGTTTCTATCACGCATACCAGGACCTGGCGCTGTCGGAGGTAAAGTAGGCGCGTCGCCCGGGCCGGAATTATACCTTCCCCGGCCCAGGCGATGACTGCCGTCCGCCGCACAGGCCTTTTTCGCCAATT
>DHPI01000004.1:113883-126172 GCA_002407865.1 Spirochaetia bacterium UBA5368 | reverse complement strand
AGTTTCGCCAATTACTTGACATTTTCCCGACATCCCCGGTAATGAAATTATGCAAGAACAACGCACACATGTGCGGCTGACGCGGACGGCCGTTGCCATCATGCTTCTGTGTATGGCGGTATGGGGCATTGTCTCCTGTGCCGGCGCAACAGCGCCTCGACGGGCCGATGACCTTCGCATAGCCCTGCTGTGCAATACAAATCCCGAATCGCCGTTCGGCCGGTTAAGCCCGAAGGTTTCCGCAACGTTCGACCGTATCAAAAAGGAAAATCCGCTGTTCATGGTGCATCTCGGCAACATGATATACGGCGGCCACGAATGGATGGGCATTAAAGCGTCGGACATATCCGGCCAGTTCAACGAATTTTTCGCGGCATCGGCGCGCGCCCAAACCATTCTGTACACAACACGGGGGGCGCTCGACGGCTTCAACGATTCGCCCGAACCCTATATCCTCCACAGCGGCAGACAAAACTATTACTCGTTCAACTACGGCAACTGTCATTTTATCGTTCTCGACACGTCAGATCCGGAACCGTGCCACGTAAGCGAAAAACAGCTTCAATGGCTTACATTAGACCTGAAGCGTTATCGGGACTGCCCCGCAATATTCGTAATAGCTCACCACCCGCTGCTGCCGCCGCGTGCTGTACGGCTTGCGGAAAACGGCATCTGCGCCGACGGCGGACGGGTCATGGCGCTGCTATCGAAATATCCGGTGAAAGCGGTCATTTCCGCCGGGGCCGCCGTCAACAACAACGAGTACCGCGACGGCGTGCGTCACATCATCGCGGGGTGCGGCGGTTTCAACAAATCCGATGCGATGAGCCGGGCATATAACTATTATATGCTGGAATACGCGGGCGGCGTTGTTACCGTCAGCGGCCAGAGGCTCGACCCGTAGGGGCGGCGCCGGGCGACATCACGGAATCATATGATTACACGAGGGGAAAACGTATGCAGCGCGAAATTTCGTTCGACAGGATCGACATCCTCATCGAAGAGCTGAAGAAGCAGAACATCACAAAGCTGGCGTTTGCCGAGATACACGAAAAACGCGCACTGGAGGTAGAGCCCGACGTGCTGCAGGTCGGCGACCTTATACAGTTAGAGATACTCGCCTACAGGGATTCGACGATCTTCAAATGCAAAATCATGAACGCCGATTTCGAGTCCATCCATGACATGCTTGCGTCGCAGGGATTTGAAATAGTGCGCCGAAGCAGGAATATTACATGAGCGGCAACCACACGCCGTCAACGCAGGCTGCCGTGCCGCCCGAACGCGGTAAGGCGGAAAGCCCCATACTTTCCGTGCGCAATCTTCGGATCGAATTCGAATCGACGGGCGCCACGGTGTTCGCCGTTCGCGGCGTTTCCTTCGATCTGCGCAAGGGAAAAACCCTCGGCATGGTGGGCGAATCGGGGTGCGGCAAATCGGTAACCGCCTATTCAGTGCTGCGCCTCATCCAGCCGCCGGGAAAAATCACCGGGGGAGAAATCAATTACAGGGGGGCGGACATTCTCCGCATGAACCCGGAGGACGTGCGCGCCATTCGCGGCAGGGAAATCGCGATGATTTTCCAGGAGCCCATGATCTCGCTCAATCCTGTCTTTACAATCGGCTTTCAGATTTCGGAGGCCGTCATGCTCCGCCACGGAAAGGATAAAAAAGAATCGCGCGGCATCGCTGTCGAGATGCTGACAAGGGTCGGCATCCCCGACGCCGAAAAGCGCTACCGCTCGTACCCGCACGAGCTTTCCGGCGGGATGCGTCAGCGCGTGATGATCGCCATCGCGCTTGCGGCATCGCCGTCGATACTCATCGCCGATGAACCGACCACGGCGCTCGACGTTACCATCCAGGCTCAGATACTTGACCTTTTGATGAATATACAGCGCGAACGCGACATGTCGATGCTCCTTATTACCCATGATCTGGGCATTGTCGCCAACACCGCGGACGATATCGCAATCATGTACGCGGGCGAAATCGTCGAGTCGGGCACGGTGTCGCAGATATTCAACGCGCCGATGCACCCCTACACAATCGGCCTCTTTGAGGCGATTCCCAGAATCGGCGAGTCCGCCCGCAGGCTGCGCACGATACCCGGCATGGTGCCGTCGCTCACCTCCGAGCCCCAGGGCTGCGTTTTTTATCCCCGCTGCTTCAGGCGCGCCGACGAATGCCGTGAAAACCCCATCCCCCTGGTGGAGAAAAATTCGCACCTGGTGCGGTGCGTCAGGGCATAGCGCGGCCATCGTCCGCAAAACGCCGTCCCCTACACCTCATAATGCCGCTGGAGGTTTTTGTACGACAGCGCTTCCAGCATGTGGCTCTTTTCTATTGTCACGCTTGCCGCGAGATCGGCGACCGTCCGCGCAACCTTGAGAATTCTGAAAAACGACCGAGCCGAAAGGTTCATGCGCATGATGGCCGTTTCGAGCAGTTTCTCCGAATCATCGTCGATGCGGCAGAACCGCTTCACCTCGTCGTTGGTCATGCGCGAATTATACACCGTACCGCCGTCGCCAAACCTCGCGCGCTGCGCCGCTCTGGCCCGCACTACCCGCGCCATGATCAGCTCGGACGATTCCTCGCCGCCGGAATGAAGCAGGTCGCGGTAGGGCACGCGGGGCACCAGCACCTCGATGTCGATACGGTCGAGCACTGGCCCGGCGATCTTCTGAAAATAGCCGCGCACCTTCGCCGGCGAGCATCTGCAGGGTATCTCCGGATCAAAGAGATAGCCGCACTGGCACGGATTGCTCGAAGCGACCAGCATGAAATCGGCGGGAAACGTCACGGAGCCCGAGGCGCGCGCGATGGTGATCTCCGAATCTTCCAGCGGCTGGCGCAGCGCCTGCAACACGTTGTTTTTAAATTCGACGAACTCGTCGAGGAACAAAATTCCGTTATGCGCAAGTGACACCTCGCCCACGTTCGGCGTTTTCCCGCCGCCGACCAGCGCAACATCGGAGGCGGTGTGATGCGGCGAACGGAACGGCGGCCGCGTGACCAGCCCGTCGCCCGGCTGCAAAATGCCGCCGACGGAATGGATCATCGTTGTCGTAATGGCCTGCTCTCGCGTGACCGGCGGCAGTATCGATGGAATGCGCTTGGCAAGCATGGTCTTTCCCGAACCCGGTGGGCCGTAAAGCAGCAGATTGTGATGGCCGGCCGCCGCGATTTCAATCGCCCGTTTGGCTGTCTCTTGCCCGCGCACCTCGCCAAAATCATAGCGGAAACGCCGCGCCTTCTCCGCCTCATTTTTCGCCGCAAACGCCGCAGTTTTCCCTGCAAATACATCGAGCACGTCCCTGAGATTTTTCACGGGAAATATACCGATGTTATCAATAGCGGCCGCCTCGTTCCTGTTGTCGTACGGCACAATGACGCGGCTATACCCGGCGCGATGGAGGCCGATTACCATGGAGATGACGCCGCGCACCGGCTTGACACGCCCGTCGAGCGACAGCTCGCCGACCATGGGAAAGTTTTCGAGCGTACAATCGATCTGCGATGTCGCGTAGAGTATTGTCATCGCGATGGGAAGGTCGAAGTTGGCGCCCTGTTTTTTAAACCCGGCAGGCGCTAAATTGACCACAAAATTTTTCGGCGGGAACTCAAATCCAGAATTTTCAATCGCGGAGCGTATCCGTTCGCGCGATTCGCGGATAGTGGAATCGGGCAGGCCGACAATGGTGAATCCCGGCAGGCCTTTGACGGTATCCACCTCCACCTCGACAATGTGGGCGTCTATCCCCTGCACCGCCAGTGATATTGCGCTGGACAGCATGGCGCACCTCGCATGAACATAATGGGGCGAAAGCGCCGCCCCGTTATGTAATACGATTCACGCGCCCTGAATACGAAATGTTTTTTTCCGGCCTTTTATTTTTTCAGGCGCCGCACAATCAGCGCCGCGCACCACGCACACGCCCCCAGCAGCGCAAGCAGCGCGACACAGGCAACCCGCGTCACCATCGTTCCACGCGAAAGCAGTTTTGCGGGATTCCAGCTCGGCTCCTGTACTATCCTCCCGAGTTTTTTCCCGTATTTCTCCGGAATGTCGGGCACTCCGTCACCGTCGATATCGGGAAAACTCCTGATGAATTCCATGACGCCGATCCATTCCTTGAGCTCCTGTATGCCGGGCTTGTTTTTATCGGCATCCACACGGTGATCGACGAGGCTTTTTACGGGATTGCCGCTCTTGTCTTTGGGCACAATGTCAAGAATGTGAAATGTGAAATTCCCCACGATTTTTAGAAACGTCGCGTTATAGATGTTGGCCACGACGCGGTAGAGCTTTTTGTTCGATTCTGAATAATCCAGCGGCGTATACCCATCCTCTTCCGAGCCGATCCATATATCGGTCACCCTGTCGAATAGCATCCTGTGCGGATTGTAGGTAAACCTGACACCCGAGAGCTGCAAAAAATAATCGGTTCCCTTCAGCGGATAGATGCTGGTAAGCACCTCTAACGCCTTTTTAACCTCCGATGCGTACACGTATATGCTGATAAGCGGATACGACATCGAATCGTCCATGCCGATTCCGAGGGGGATGGTGCGAAACGCGTCGCTCACCCATATATTCCCGGTTACGCCCTTCATCATGTTGTCGCGGATAACGCCGTTCGATTCCACGGCAATTGCGACCTTCGTCGATGGATCGTTCGGATCGCTGTCGTATGTATCGACATACCAGCGGATGGCGTCGGTAATAAGGTTGCCGATTGGCGATTCGTCTTCTGTCAGAACGCAGTCGTACGCGGAGTGCGCGATTGTGTGCCTGTAAGAAAGTTTCACTGGCGCAAGCACCTTTTTGTCAATAAGCCCGATGTAGCCGTCGATCACCGACTGCACCGACGCGTCGCCGCGTATGCTGTCGTCTATCACCACATGCTCGTAACGGCGCACCGACGCGCGGTTGTTTTCCCAGGCGAAATCGAGAACACCGACCTTCTTGCCGTACTCGAACGCCTGCACAATAATCGTGTTGTTGACAACGAGAGGCTGTACAAGGTCGGTATGCGTATGTCCGCTCACGATAACATCGATGCCGGGCACGGCCTTCGCCAGATCGATATCCTCGGAGCGCTTTGCCTGATAAATGCCGCTGTGCGATATGCATATCACCATATCGACTTTCTCTTTTTCGCGAAGATATGTCACCATTTCCCGTGACACCTCGATCGGGTCCCTGAAGCTCACCGGATCGGCAAACGGCGACACCTCCGCCGCATCTTTTCCTATAATGCCGTAAAATCCGATTTTCACGCCGCCTATCGTTTTCACGCTGTACGGCTTCACGAGCCCGCGCTGAAAGGCCCGTTCGAGCGAATCGTCCTCGACGCTTTCCCTGCTGAATACGGCGCTGCTGAAAACGATTTCGGGCATGCCGCCCTTCGCCTCGGCCGACGTCAGCATCCTCGCCAGCCCTTTCGGCATAAGGTCGAACTCATGATTGCCCAGCGTGACCATCGTATATCCCATCCGCTTCATCAGGCGAAACTCGAACGCCTCCTCGCGTGCGAGCATGTGAAAGAGCGACCCCATGGTGCTGTCACCCGCGTCGAGCACGAGCACGGGGTTGGCGCGCTTTTCCTTTTCGGCGCGAATCACCGCCGCAATTCTGGCCCATCCGCCCACGGTAGTATCATCGCCGGTCGTCCCCGGCGTGTAATCCGTCTCCGGCGAAAACCCCATAAGGTGCGAATGCAGATCGTTTGTATGAATGATAGTAAATAATTTTTCCGCAGCACCGGGCGCAGGAAACGCCATCGCGCAAAACATAACCGCCAGCAGTATTTTTTTCATCTGTGTCCCATCCGGTCTCATCCGATTTTGTTATTACTTTTTCGCCGGCCCGCAGCGCCGGCGAAAGTAGTTTACACCGTACTATCAATAAGCTCAAGTAAAATACCTTCGACGCCATTCTCACGACGAGTATCCGGTGAAGGCATAATATACATAAATGCTATTATATTCATTATTAACTGATAACATATTTTATATATGCAAATATCAAAGATATAATAACATTATTAAAAAAATGTAAAAATTCTTTACAAACGCACAAAGTGTACTATCTGTGGTCATGGCGTTTAACGGGGCTGCAACAGCGACATATAAAACTCATTGTACGGCAGGAGAGGTGGTTTATGAACATACTTATTTTCGGTCCCAACGGCAGCGGCAAGGGCACGCAGGGCACGATCGTTCAGAAAAAATACAACATTACGCATGTCGAATCAGGCGTCATCTTCAGGGAAAACATTAAAAAGCGCACACCACTCGGACTCAAGGCGAAGGAATATATCGACCGCGGCAACCTTGTTCCCGACGGCATTACCATTCCCATGATTCTTCACCGCCTTAAAGAAGACGACTGCAGCAACGGATGGCTGCTCGATGGTTTTCCCCGTAATTACGACCAGGCGAAGGCGCTGAATTTTTCGATGAACGAATTCAACGTAAAGCTCGACTACGTCATCGAGATCGTGCTCGACAGGGACACGGCGAAAAAGCGCATTATGGGACGACGCATCTGCGAAAATGACGGCAACCATCCTAACAACATTTACATCGATGCGATCTCGCCATCAGAGAAAGACGGAGAACTCGTCTGCCGAGTGTGCGGCGGAAAACTTTCCGCCCGTTCTGACGACCAGGACGAAGAGGCCATCAACGCCCGCCACACCATATATTACGACACGAAGACGGGCACACTGGCGGCGGTGCAGTTTTTCAAGGACCTCGCGATACAAAATGGCGGCTATCCGAGAATCATCGAGCTTGACGGAAGGCCCGGCGTAAAAGAAGTAAGCGCGGAGCTTATGAACAAACTTCAATGAGCGGCGAATGCCGGGCGGCCTGAACAACCTCCACGGGCCGTCCGGTATATGGCATTCCCCTGTCTGCATTGGTATATTCAATATTATATAAACGTCTATTTATATTATTACATATATGGCGAAAATATTAGTTGACCAAAATCCTTCAGTGACCCTATACTATGAGGGAATGCCCGGCTTTTGAATCTACATGGATTGCGGTGGGATATGAAGAACCTGAAAAAAGCCTTCCTCTACATGCTTGGTATAGCATTATTAAATGCAATTATCTGCGCAGTGTGCTATCATTTTATCGGTACAACGGAAGCGAAGGGCTACCTCCTCGGTACGGTTCTCAGCCTCATCCTCTCGATACTGTGGGTATTCGGCGCACGGAGGGGCATGAAATCGAACACCATGGTACTGCTCACAATCACCCTCGGGGGATTTCCCCTTCGCCTGGCGATTCTCGGCGTGTTTGCGTTCGGCGGCCTGTATATCATGAAAATGAACACCACATATTTCGCTATCGCGTTTCTCATCGGCACAATCCTCAGTCTTGTGGTCGAAATATGGTTCTTCAACACCATGACGACTTCGGACCGGAAAAAACTATAACCATTACAACTGAAGGATATGGACACCAAAACTCTCCTCTGCCTCGCAAAAGAAGAACTTGTAAAACTGATTGAAGACCTGCAGCTACAGATCGCGCTGCAGAGAAAGGGAATCCCAGACGTTCGGATCGATTACCAGTATCTGGTTGAAACGGCATCTGACGTCATTTTTGTGCTCGACGATCACGGCAACATCGTCTACCAGAACGCGGCATGGGAAGACCTTTTCCCCTTTAACCGGGGGGAGGCGATCGGAATGCATTTTTCCGTATCCGTGCCCGCGATCGAGATCGAGCGCGCAACGGCGCTGTTCGATTCCGTTATCCACGGCGAGAAGGAAATCAGGAACGAGAAATTCAAAACGTACGATAAAAACGGCAACCTGGTCTATCTTCTCGCAAACCTCACCCCCCTCAGGACGGCCGAAGGGAAAATATCCGGACTGCTTGGCATCCTCCGCAACATTACGGAAATGCACTACATGGAGCGCAAGCTCAAGGTGAATTCGCGCCGCCTCGAGGAAAAGATCAAGGAACAGATCGACCAGGCGGAGGAGTTAAAGCGCCTGAAGGCGTTGAACGACGAAATCATCAACAACGCTCCACTCGGCATTTTCACCATAGATCCGACGGGCATCATTCTTACTGAAAATCCGGCAATCAAGGAAATCATCGGCTATCCCGCCGACCAGACGATCATCGGCACCAATATCAACGACCTGAAGGGATTCAGCAGGGGCGAATTTCAGAAGGTGCTCGACGAGGTAATGCTGCAGCGAAAGGCGCATAAGATAAAAAACGCAAAATACAATCCGACCGACGGCCCGGAAAACGAACAGACGCTCAACCTGCGAGTCATCCCAATCCTCGACAGCGAGAAAAAAGTAAAAAGCATTATGCTGATGGCGGAAGATGTCACCGAGCAGGCCCGCATAGGGATGCGCATGCAGCGAGCGGAACAGCTTTCAGCGATGGGCCTTCTCGCCGCCGGCGTTGCGTACGAACTGAAGGTGCCGATTAACCTTCTCACGATCGACCTCAACTTCATCGAGAACAACATCCCCGAAGACAGCCCCATGAAGGATTACGTCAAATCGATGAAAGACGAGCTTACAAGGATGAAGCAGATCAGCGACCAGTTGCTGAACCTTTCGAAGCCCGAGGAAATCGACAAAGAAGTTTTCGAGATCCATAAACTCATTACGAGCCATCCGATTCAGATAATGCTGAACCGCCTCAAGAAAAACGGATATATCGTCAACACCGTCCTGCCCGATGAAAGCATGAAGATAAGAGGCATCAGAAACCAGCTCACCCAGGCGCTGCTGCACCTCATCGCAAACGCCGAAGAGGCGATGCCCGACAGGGGCGAACTCCGCATCGAGATCGGCGCAATGGAAAACAGCAGCGCAAAATTCGGCACAATCACCGTGACCGATACCGGCATCGGCATTACGCGGGACAACATAAAAAAGATCATCCAGCCTTTTTTCACGACCAAGGGCGAAAAATCGACCGGCCTCGGCATGATGGTAACCTATTCAATCATCGAAAACCACGGCGGTACCATGGGCATACGCAGCAAACCCGGCGAAGGCACTTCCATCGTCATCGCGCTACCCGGTGTCGATGAATAATTATGTAACAGGTGTATTCATGAACACGAAGACAAAGGACGCCGCAATTCTGAAAAACAATCTGGCCAGCGTGGAATCCCTCCTGGAAAAAGAGGGGTTCTATATTTTTTCGAACGACGAGAGTTTAACTCCGCAAAAGGAATCCGCCGAACGCAGACTGGCGGTCCAGCGCATACAGACACGGTATGTCGTAACAGAGCAAGCGGAGAAAATGCCCGGGGGCGAACCGGGCATCGCCACGTATACAACGCCGATCCAGAAAGAAACCTATGATATCCCGACAACGGTCGACTACCTGAAATGGCACATGGATCGCATATCCAAGAACGTTATCGGCCGCGAGGAGATAATACGGCAGGCAATGTTCGCCATTCTTACCAGGGAACACATGCTGCTTTTGAGCCGCACCGGCATGGCAAAATCGTACCTCGCGAACTACATTTTCAACACCTTCGACAGCGTGCGCGTGTTCGCCTCGCAGGCGAGCAAAGAACAGACGCCCGACAATTACTTCGGCCCTTACAATATGGAAGAGTTTAAAAAGGGAAGAATACGCCACAACATTCACGGCTCGATAATCGAGGCTAACCTCGTATTTCTCGACGAGTTTTTCGACGCAAGCGATGTTGTGCTCCGTTCGCTCCTGACGGTACTAAACGAGAGAAAATTCATCAACGGGCCCGAGATTATCGACGCGGCCGTGCACACCACCATCGCGACGGCAAACTACATGCGCACCAACGAGGTCACCGAGGCCGTGCTCGACCGCTTCAACTTCAAATCGATACTTCCTGAAGACAACAACTCGTACACACAGCTTCTGATCGACCATACCTACGCGTTCAGCCGGGGCAAGGCGACCGCGCCGGAGAAAAAAATTCCGTTTAACCAGGTGCTCTATCTCTCCGACATTATCCGCAACAAAAACCGCGAGATAAAGGTCGAGATTCCCGATTTTATCTATTTCATGAAAAACGTCATCACCAACAAGTTTGTATCCGACATGCGCAAGAGCGAATACAATTTCTACGTAAGTCCCCGCAAGCAGGCAAAAATGGCGGATTTTCTGCGCGCATCGGCAATTCTCGACAATCGCTTTGAAGTCACCATGGAAGACGTACAGAACATGTTCCTGGCCCTCTGTACGCTCAACAGCTTCGTTTCGGTAAAGGCCAGGGATAAATCGGAGAAGGATGTCTACCTTGACGCCTATCAGCAGACCATGGTGCATTTTAACGCCACCGGCGCGACACAGCAAGCCGAGTTTCTGCTGAACATCCGCAAGATATTCCAGGAGATTCGTGAAAATCCAGAGAAGCGCGAAAAACTGAAGGAAGCGCACGGCCTGTTTGAAAGCCTGCGAAGCCTTCTTAAAAGGATATTCCCCTCACGCTCAAAAGCGGATGACGAGATAACGATAGAATCGCTGAAAAATTCCGTTGCAGAGTTAAATCCCGCCGTGGAGGAAGTGCGCGAACTCAAGGAAGGCATATTGCGGGATTTCAAGGACATTCTCTAACAGCGGGGGGTTGTCGTGCCGGAGGGTATCACCGCAATCAAAGCGCCTCAGAGGCCCAGCCTCGATTTTTTCGAATACTGGGATTCGCTTGGCTTTTTCGATAATCTGCAGGTCATTCTGCCGCCGAAGTTTTTTATAATCTTCGAGATAGCCAGAGTAGTCTTTACACCCGACCTCATATCCGAGGCGTTAAGCGCTATTGAGGATATTTCCAAAGAAGAAAAAATCGAGACTCCCGACCGTGACGAAACCATTCTCGTAAACCGCGTCGAGAAGGTATCGCCGCTTTCCGACAACATGGTCATCGACCATTTCCGCACCATCTACGACCTCAAGCGGACGCTGCCGCGCGAACTCGCGCTCGATGACGAAGTATTCAATATCAAGCTATTCAAGCGCACCCTGCTGGTGCAGCGCTTCTTCGAAACGAAAGAGGATAAGTTCAGGCCGGTATCGACGCTCAGGGACGAAACCGGCAGGCAGGCCAACAGGTTCGACCAGAAATTTTACCTGCTGCTGGACCGCTCGCGCTCGATGGATTTCAAGATGCGGTCGTTTTTCTCGAAGTGCCTTGTTGCCGAATTTCTCCGCAGAAAACTTAACAGCAACGCCAAGATTTTCTTCAGGCCGTTCGACACGAAGACCGGCCCGCTCGAAAAGATCGAGAAAAAGGAGGACTTCCCCTGGCTTATCGAAAAGGTGCTGCTGACAACGACGGGCGGCACCAGCACGAACATCCAGGAGGCCGTCTACCAGGCGGTGGAAGACATCCGGTTCGACAAGGAGCTCATCAACGCCGAGATACTCATCGTAACCGACGGAATCAGCAAGATCGACAAATACGCGATGAAGCAGACGCTCGGCGACATCAAACTCAACGTGCTTAAAATCGGCGACGACATGGCCGAACCGAACTTCTTCGATATGAAAAAAACCCTTGACGGCTCGAAAATAGATTTTGACCCCTCCAAGATAAACATTAAGGAAATAAAGGCAAAGATGGAGGAGGCCCGGAAGCAGCAGAATCGGGAAAAAAAAGACGATTACGATGAAAGCGTGCTCACACCAACCGAACGGCGCGCCTTTCGCTACATGCTCGACTACTCTGAAAAGATGTTCAACGACCTGAAGGAGGTGTCGTACAGGTTCGTCGAGATCAAGGACCTCGAGCCGTACGACCTGTTCAAGCTCACCGATGAAATGCTCGATTCAATGCAGACTGCGGTTGACGAGCTTTCACGGCTCGATTTCTCATCCCGAACGCAGGAAGAGCTTTCACGGATTTACAAACAGGCGTATTTTCTGGGCGAGTATCTCGAGCTTTTAATGGAATATGGCGGCAACTCGAAAAACCCGATTCTTCAGCGGGTGTATCAGCAGCTCGCGGCCATCAAGCGTACAATGCTGGAAGACCCGGGACTGCTGAAGATCATCTCCGGCATCAAGGGATACGACGAAGAAAAGGAGACCATGAAGCTGGCGCGCAAGGAGGTGAAGAAGAAACTCAAGGAGATGCAGCTCAGCAACAGATCACTCACGTCAAAGGAAATGAGAAAGGCGCAGATGCTGCTTACCATGAACGTCGGCGAGGGAAGCGTGGGGCAGTTTCTCAAGCTTCTTTTTGTCAAGCTGTGGCAGCTTTTAAATTTCATCGTTCGCATAATTTTTCGGCGCG
>DHPI01000004.1:112587-113754 GCA_002407865.1 Spirochaetia bacterium UBA5368 | reverse complement strand
AAGGCGCGACCGGACAGCCGCGCCCCTGAGCTATCACGCGCCGGTACGACAGGATTTTACAGCTTTTCCTTTTTGTACCATTCGATTGTTTCCACGAGAATTTCGATATTACCCTTCGCCGGCATCCAGCCGAGTTCTTTCTTCGCCTTGCCACATTCAAGCACAAAATTTGACAGTATAAAAAGGAGGTGCTCTTTTCGTAGATAATTGATGTTGAGAGGCCTCAGCAGTATTGAAAGCACCCTGGCGAAAAAGGGACGCAAATGGCGCACCTCGCAATCAAGCCGCGCGCGCTCCTTCACATTCATTACCTCTTCCTGCTGCGTCGGCACATTATCCGATCCGAGGTTGTACACCTGACCGCGCGACACAGGCGCCTTTGCCGCCGTAATCATCGCTGCCGCCACATCGTCCGGATGCACAAGCTGAAAACTGGACTCCCCTTCGCCGGCAATGTAAAGCCTGTTAGAATCATCCATGCCGAGCGCCATATACAGGATAACGAGGATCATGGTATCGTCAGTGCCCGGTCCCGTAATCGTGGTCGGCCTGACGATGGTGATGTCGAGATCTTCCTTGTCGGCAAACTTTCCGCACAACTTTTCCGCCTTCACCTTGTCTCTGCCATACGGCGTATTGGGCTTAAGCGGATACTCTTCGCCCACGGGGATCTCGCCCGGCTTGCCGTACACCTTCGCAGACGAAAGGAAAACAACCTTCTTTACGTCAAATTCTTTCGCCGCCTTTAAAATATACTCCGTTCCCTTGACGTTCACCTTCTTCATAAACCGGCGGCCATAATGCGATGAATTCTCGATTTCGAGCAGGTGGTATATCGTATCAACGCCTTCGCACGCCTCTTTGACAATTTCATAATCCAGGATGCTTCCCATCACGAATTCGTCAAGCTGGGGCGAATCTTTCAGTTTCCAGAAATCCAAACCCCTGACATCGACGCCGCCGCCCTTCAGCGCGCCCGCGAGAGTCCTTCCCAGCAGACCGTTGCATCCGGTTATCAAGACCATAGTGCTCCTCCATGAAGAACGTGGATACCGATTGAACAGATAAGATCGGCTATTTTGTCAATTTAGTCAAGCAGTTTTAACTCTTCGCGTCACCCGCTATTGAGCGCGGGACGCAGCAGCAACCGGGACAGCGTCTTTGACC
>DHPI01000004.1:112122-112464 GCA_002407865.1 Spirochaetia bacterium UBA5368 | reverse complement strand
CTTTGACCATACGACCATCTCCACACGGCCGATAACGTCTGACACGCCGGTCACGCGAAACACGCCGCCCTCCCTCCGGTTGTCGCACCCGACAAGAAGCTCCCCTTCGCCAATTGTTTTCTCCGGGCCCCGCATCGCGGCGCTCTCACGCCCGGTATCGTCGATCATCACCAGATAACGCACATCGCCGCTGATCTCGTAAAAGAGCTGTTCGGAATTGGCTACACCGTAACGCCGCGCTTCAGCGTCGACTGGAACGCCCCTGTCGAGCGCCGCTCCGTCGATCTCAACGGAGATGTGCGACCACCTCACCCTGTCGCCGGGGCGTGCGAAAATCCTCCC
>DHPI01000004.1:109949-112031 GCA_002407865.1 Spirochaetia bacterium UBA5368 | reverse complement strand
GCGTGCGAAAATCCTCCCCATCCCCGTGGCGCCGCCTTCATAGAACATGACCACATCGCCGCGGTTCAGAGAATCCACCGTAACGTTCCGCGATACCGCCACAACCTCGCCCTCTTCGAGCGACGGCCGCATACACGAGCCCGGCGCCGGTATGAAGGTGAGCGACGCGAGAAGAACCACAGTTGCGGCGCACAATGCCAACGAAGAAATGAGCGAATACACCAGGTACACCGGCAGCGAATTCAGCGCACCGGTAACAATCGACTTTTTCATGAGTGCGGCATAAAGCGCATCGAGTGCGGAGACAAGCCACGCCGTGAGATGCGCAAACGCCATCACGGCGAAAAAGACAGGAAAAAACTTATCGGCCTTCACGAGAAGCGCAAATGGCATACCACATACAGTAAACACACGGAGAAGCAGCAATACGACGCCTTTCGCCGCATCCCCATTATATATCTGCCCCAGTCCGGTAAAAAAAACGGAAAGCGCGCACGCGATGAACGGATTTCTTTTCTTTCGTGGGGCGGTGGCGGTTATGATCGTATTCATTATATGTTCGGATTTCACAGAAACGATTCGATAAACCGGCGCACCTTCACTTTGCCCTCGACAACGCCAAAATGCCCCTCGCAGAGGATGTCGGCGCCAAGCGAGAGCAGAAATTCAAGCGATTTCTCATACTCAAAGCGGCTCGAGCGCAGCACGTCGTTAAGCGGCCCGTGCACATCCTGGCCGAAGAGCACCAGCCTGCCGTCGGAAACCAGCGTAAGTACCGCCGATCCGGGCGAATGTCCGGGGGCATGGTACATGACGATATCGAGACCGCCCACGGTAAAGTTTTCTTTTTCGCCGGTGATTTTCCGATCGACCTTCGTGGGCTCCATGCGCGTACCGTACCACGACGCCGCTGTTACGCGCGAATCGCCTCTCTCGATAAATTCTGCATCAAGCTCGTGCGCAACAATCGCACAGCCGGTTGCGCTGCGCATGAGATTTGCGCCGCCCGTATGATCATAATGGCAATGCGTGAGGAACAGGTACGCAATATCCTTCGGCTGTACGCCCGCATGTTTGATATTTTCGATTACATTTGCATGATCGCCGCCGATGCCCGCATCGACCAACGCCGCGCTGCCGGCAGATGATATCAGGTAGATTGCCGCATCTGACGACGCCGAACCGGGCAGTCCGCCCACCTGGTAGACATTCGATGTTATTTTCATACTACCGCTATGTTATTCATTGTCGGACCAAATTGCATTTCATTACGATGAAACCTTTTTGCATACTCCATTATGCACGTAACCGCATCAGCAATCCCGGCATGAATATCCTCACGCTCCACGAGAGGAGTTATTCAGCGATTTCAACATGTGTTGCCGCTCACTACTGTATTCTTAATGAACACACAGTCAAGCATAATAGGCGGCGCGCTTCGGGATTCGTAAGGTCGAGCACCGCCGTCGGGAAGGCGGTGATTGTCGCATGGTACCCGCTTCCATCGGCCCAGCAAACGAGATTGCCGTTTTTCGACGCTTCCGAGTGTCGCATGGGCAATGCGGGCAGTCAACGACAATACGCCGGGGGATGCAGTAGGGATAATCTGTTAAATACGTATCGAAGCGCCGCGAATTATAAAAAGGCGGCCTTCGCTACCTGCGGCTCAACTCATCGTAGAGCGTTTTTGCGAGCCCGAGGTTTGACGTCTTCGAGAGGCTGAGGGCGTACTGGTCGTACAGCATATCCTCGAAAACCTCCTCCGCGAAACCGCCGTGGAGAAACTCCCCCTTCGGCACGGAATTGCGCATTTCTTTCAGCATCCTCGCCACGAAGATCGATTCCATTTCAACGCACGTGTCCATCAGCTTTTTGTCGACGGGCCGGCCTTTTTTCGACGTTATCCGCGATACGTCGTCAGCGCCGATGCTCGACCGCAGCGCATTTTCGAACGAAGCGCCCTTTTCATTTTCAAGCCTGCGGGCGGTGTCCTTCGCCTTCGTCTCGGCCAGCATCCCGCTGTTGTTCTGTATACTATCGATGGTCCGTATCATGTCAGCTCCTCACCGTACAATAAGCTCC
>DHPI01000004.1:108850-109823 GCA_002407865.1 Spirochaetia bacterium UBA5368 | reverse complement strand
TACAATAAGCTCCGCGTGCAGCGCGCCCGCGTCCTTGAGCGCCTTCAGTATCGCGATAATGTCGCGCGTTGACGCGCCTATATAATTCAGCGAATCGACAAGGTCTTTCACCGTGGAGGTGTCTTTAATGAGCGTCACGCTGCCCCTGTCGGCCGCGCCTTTCTGCTTTTTGGCTTCCACCTTTATCACAAGGCCTTCCTTGCTCACCACCGCCTCGGATATCTTCACCTCGCCGCCCATCACGATGGTGCCGTCCTTTTCGTTTACGACCACCTTCGCGGGATTGCCCGGCGTAATCTCGATACTCTGCACACCCGCAATAAACTCGGCAACGCTGATGTTTGGCGGCAAAAGCAGCCGTATCTTGCCGCCCTTCACGACGGCTGGTTCCGATTCGGGATACTTCTCGGCCACCGCCTTGAGTACCTGGTCGGCCGCCGAAAAATCCCAGGAGTAGAGTACAAGCGAAATGCCGTTTTCCACGACGATCTCCGTATCTATCTCGCGTTCGATGATGCCGCCGCCGATAATTCGACCGGCGGTCCGTATGTTCTTCTTACCCTTCGAGGGCTCTTCGATCGACAACGGCCCCTGGGCCACGGCGTATATTTTATCGTCTGCACCACGCAACGGCGACTGTATCAACGTGCCGCCTTCAAGCGACTTCGCGTCGCCAAGCGACGACACCGTCACGTTCACCTTGTCGCCCACCCGCACGAACGGCGGCAGCTTCGCCGTCAGCAATACAGCCGCGGTATTGCTCGCCTTTATATTCTCATCCTCGCTGAGGCCCATGTTTTTCAGAAGGTTCTTCAGCGACGACTGGGTCAGCATCGACTTGGAATCGCCTGTCCCCTGCAGGCCCACCACCAGCCCGAACCCGAACACCTGGTTTTCCTTGAGGCCGTCGATGCTGGCGATGTCTTTCACCTTTACCTTGACCTCCGCCGCAAGCATGGCCGGAACCGCAAGC
>DHPI01000004.1:108076-108753 GCA_002407865.1 Spirochaetia bacterium UBA5368 | reverse complement strand
ACGCAAGCGCGAGTATAAGCGCCGCTCCCCCCCGAATCGTCACCTGCTCAACTCCTTCAGCATTTTATTCAGATACTCAACGATAATGCGCTGCTTTTCCTCTTCCGTCAGGTTTGTCGAAGCCGTTTCGTCCGGCTTCAGCGGGGGGCGCGCTATATTGACGCCGGGCGCCTCTTTCAGCCCGCGTATTTCGAGCCTGAGGTTTGCTATGTCGCGCGACCGTACGCTGCCGCCCTTTACCGACGCGGGGTCGATGATGCCCGTCAGCGTAAACCTGCTGGTAACGCCGTTAAAGGAATATTCCCTGGCGCCGCCGACCTGCAGCTTGCCGTCGTTCTGCCGTGCCGTTATGCGTGATCCGATAACGATCTTCAGCGTTCCCTTTTCGTTCACATCGGTTTTATCGGTGCTGGTTATTTTTTTTTCAGATGACACTTTCGGCAAAAATCCGGTGATTGTCGCGTCGGGATTGCTGCGTATGCTGAAATTCCCCGAATCGTTAAGGTTCATGGTGAAACGCATCTGCGAAATGTCGTCAATATTCACGGATATAATGTCGCCCACCCGAAGGCTTTCGCCCGACGAGTAGATGTTTTTATCGCTCCAGATACTCGCGGCCCGCAGCACAGCCGGCGGCGCCGCTATCATAAGCGCAAGTGCGCAAATTCCCAGTTTCC
>DHPI01000004.1:106704-107959 GCA_002407865.1 Spirochaetia bacterium UBA5368 | reverse complement strand
AGTGCGCAAATTCCCAGTTTCCTCATAGCACAAGCTCGATCATGTTTTTGCCAGACACCCTGCCCTTGAGGATTTTCGCGTTGCGTATCCGCACGGGTACTTCCTCGTCGAGCCGCCCGTCGCCCGCGGCGTTGCCGGTCATTTCAAGCGTCACGCCGTTTTTCTTCACCTGCACCGTCACGCGCTCGCCGTTCTTTACGCACGGCGTTTCAAGCGCCGCCGCTTCAGCGATTTCTTCCACCGTTGGTGCGATTTTCTTGTATACCCTGACCGCGGTGCCGTAAATATAGCACAATTCGTCGGTGCTCAATTTTATCAGGCTCTCAAGCTCCACGCGATCGCAGTACAAATCGGCATAGACAGCGGATGGAATCACGATCGCGGCAATTTTCTTCGCGGCAT
Source organism: Spirochaetia bacterium UBA5368 (assembly GCA_002407865.1). GTDB lineage: Bacteria > Spirochaetota > UBA4802 > UBA4802 > UBA5368 > UBA5368. The sequence continues at coordinate 107,557 of DHPI01000004.1, read as the reverse complement.
CTGCCTGCGCGTCGATTGCGGCGATATCGCCGAGCGTTATCACCGTTTTTTCCGTCTCTATTTTTGACATCAGATAGATGCGGACTTCCGCGAAAGAAGACGCCGGCAGAAGCATCATCAACGCCGCTGCCGCCGCACAGTATTTGATATATTTTATTTTTCTGCTCACAGGCATTATCGAAAAAGCGCTTTCATCTCGGTCAATCACAAACCCAAACGCATGCGGACATTACCGCTTCAATCCGATGGCCGTCGCCAGCATCGAATCGGAGGTCTGTATCGCCTTCGAATTTATTTCATAGGCGCGCTGCGCCACTATCATGTTGACCATCTCTTCCACGACCTTGACGTTCGACATCTCGAGAAATCCCTGATGCGTTTTCGCCATGCCGTTGACGCCGGGCTGCCCCGCTATCTCCTCGCCCGATGCCGGCGTAGTCTTGTGAAGATTGCTTCCGATATTTTGCAATCCCGCCGGATTGACAAACCGGTATATCTCAAGCTGCCCCACCTCGAGGGGATCGTCCTCGCCGATGACCTTCACCGTTACGCGGCCATCCTGCGATATCGCCAGGGTTTCCATGATGAAATTCTCGGGAAGCACTACCGGCGGCTCGAGCAAGTAGCCGTTTGCCGTCACGAGCTGGCGATTCGAATCGACCTTGAACGATCCGTCGCGGGTATAGGCAAAGGTGCCGTCATAGAGCTGTATTTTGAAAAAGCCCTCTCCCTCGAGCGCGAGGTCGGTCGTGTTTTCAGTGGACTGCAGGCTTCCCTGCGCAAAAAGCTTCTGCGTCGCCGATGTGCGTACGCCGTGGCCCACCTGGATACCCGTTGGCACCTCGGTCACCTC
>DHPI01000004.1:105556-106586 GCA_002407865.1 Spirochaetia bacterium UBA5368 | reverse complement strand
TCGTTGGCACCTCGGTCACCTCGGTCGCCGGCGTCCCCGCCATGAGCTGCGTCTGGTAAATCAGGTCTTCGAACTCGGCGCGCATCTTCTTGAAGCCTGTTGTGTTCACATTCGAAAGATTGTTCGATATCGTATCGATATTAAATTGCTGGCTCACCATCCCGGAAGCCGCCGTCCATAATGACCTCATCATACGCAATCACCCCTTCACTTTTCAACGCCGCGCGGCGCGCCGCGCACTTTTGCGGATTCAATACTTCCTCTTTTTATTCTCGGAAGAAACGCCGTATTTTTACATTTAAAATATTGACATAGTGGCAAAAAATATTTACATTAGGCGCTTATTCAATCCGGGTACGCTTGAAAATCCGTAACATTCGCTGTTTATTATAAACATATTCGTACATGCGGTATCCATAGAGGCTGTCTCGCATTGCTGATGCATATTCACACAATTATTATAAAAAGGGGTAATTATCATGCACTGGAAAAAAATCACGGCTGTCGCAGTAATCGCATTGTTCATGATTTCCTGCAAATCAGCCCAGAAAGGCAAAGAAGACACATCCGGCGGAAAGGAAACGACAATCAAAGAATACTGGGATGACAAATCGCTGAAGGGTGTTGGGCCCGTTAAGGGAAAGGAAAAAAACGGAAAATGGACGCTCTACCATAAAACCAGCGGCGAAAAGTTAGGGGAAGGCGAGTTTCTGAACAATAAGCAGCAGGGCAAATGGACATTTTTCTATAAGAACGGAAAAGTGAGCACCGAGGGCGAATTCATTGAGGATCAAAAAACGGGTGAATGGACGGGTTACTACGATTCGGGCGAGCGGATGTGGAAGGCAACCTACGTTATAAAAGAAAAAACAGAATCCGGCTTTACAATGAAGATCGGCGGCATTGAAGGCAAAAAGACATCGTGGTTCAAATCCGGCAGGGTGTGGAAAGAGGAAGACTTTAAAGACGGATTAAAAAACGGCCGCTCCCAGGAGTACTTCGAAGACGGCAAGCCGAAGGATATCTCAAT
>DHPI01000004.1:104972-105420 GCA_002407865.1 Spirochaetia bacterium UBA5368 | reverse complement strand
GTAGGGACAACATGAAAGACGGCCATTCTACCGAGTGGTATGCAGACGGTAAAAAGAAGATGGAAGGCGCCTTCGAAAAGGATAAACGGAAGGGGAGATGGAACTTCCATTTCGACAACGGCCAGTTGAACGTAAACGGCATGTTCGTTGCCGGAAAGCCCGACGGCGCCTGGAAATTCTATTCGCGGGAAGGTCAAATGCAGAAAAGCGGCGCATATAATAACGGCAAGGAAATCGGCATCTGGACGCTGTACGCATACGCGGGCGGCAGACAGCTAAAGGCCATGGAGCTCACGCTCAACGGAGGGATGGTCAGCGGCGGGCCCAATAAAGTCTATGACAACAACGTCCTTACCGGGGAAGGCGAACTCAACGGCATCCCGAAAGGCATCTACGATATTTTCAAGGATAAAAAACCTGCCGGTGAAATAGAATCGGCCGATGTTCC
>DHPI01000004.1:102812-104873 GCA_002407865.1 Spirochaetia bacterium UBA5368 | reverse complement strand
AAAGAAAAAAAACCCTGCCGGTAAAATAGAATCGGCCGATGTTCCCGCCGATGACGCAAAAGCAAACATAACCTACCGGTGGTCGGGAAAGTGGAAACCGCTGAAAAAAAACGGGAAATGGACGGAGTACTACCCCGGCGGGCGCGCAAAAAAATTTGAGGGAACGTTCATGATGAACAACCTCAACGGCCCGTACAGGGAATTCTACCCGAAAGGCACGATAAAGGCCGAAGGCGAATATCTCAACAACAAGAAAAACGGGGAATGGAAGTTCTATCTTCCCGGCGGGGCGCTGGACGAAGCGAATTCCGGACGCTATATGCTGGATAAAAAATCGAAATTTTAACATGAAGCCTTTCCCGAAAAAAAGCCGCCCCTCGAGAGGGCGGCTTTTTTATACGGCATGACGCGCCGCTAAAAGGTGCCGCCGTTCCAGCCCCACATCGCACCGGCTGCGGATTGAAACGCGATATAGACGCGATCGCTTTTTACGCCGATCGTCTCTTTGCACACGGCGCAAAGTTCCTTTGAAAGCGGTTTCGTTTTCGACTCGGGAAGGCCGATGCTGCGCAAATCAATGAACACACACGGTTCGTCGCTGCCGGCAAACAGCATGCGCCCGCCTGTTTCGACGGCAACCATTACATACTGCTCTGGTTTGCCGAGCACGGCGGCAACCGACGTCGAAGCTTTGCGCAAAAGTTCTTCGCACGCCGCTTCGCCGGGACTTATATTTGTCGTAATTTTACAATATGGCATACGTATCTCCTTTTTTGTGTATCTTTCCTGGCATACAGGTAAAACTGGCGAACAACGCCCTTGCCTCAAGGCGGTTATACTGCCAGTGCGATGTTAATTCAAATAATTAATGTGAATCAGAGGCGCCTTCGAGCTGCATTTTATCTAAGTCAAATCAGTAAATATTTTTACTAATATTTTAATATATTTTTGACATTCCAATGCCATTTATATACGATACTCCTGTATTCGGCTTTCAAATCAGCATCCGGCTGGGATGCGATAGTAAAACATTTTTTCGGAGGATTTGTATGGCGATAACGGCAATAATTATCGGCGCAATTTCCCTTATTCACGCACCACTCGGATTCATTTCGATCGGCTGGGCCGCATGGGGCGCTTTTCTCGGCCCGATAGGTTTCATCTTCGGCGCCGCGAGCCTTCCCAAAGAAAGCGACGAGAACAAAACGGCGACCCTCTTGACGAAACTTGGAATTGGCCTTTCGGCTGCGGGAACAATTCTCTGCCTCATCATCGCGTTCGCCCTGTAACACGCGTATCCCCGGGCGGCGACCGCCGCCCGGCGCGCCGCACACCACGATTGTACATGCCGCAAAATTCCCGCTAAAGCAATGATGTGCGGCTATTCGAAATATTTCACCGCATTCTTGAATATCGCCATGCCATCGCTTTCCTCGGAAACATGCGCGCCGTCGCGTTTCGCTTTTTCCAGCACCAGCGTCCAGTCGTCACGCTGGGTAAGGGTGATATTTCTTTCAGGATGCGGCATCATTCCCATGCGGCGGCCGCTTTCATCGCATATCGAGGCAATATCGTTAAGCGATCCGTTCGGATTGTATGGAAATTCACCGCCGGCGGGAGAGCCGTCGGGTTTCACATATCGCATTACCGCAATGTTCTTTTTTTCTATGCTATCAAGTATCCCGGGTTTCGCGTAAAAATTACCCTCGCCGTGCGCAACAGGGATGTGCAGCCGCCGCAGGCCGCGCGTGAACACGCACGGCGACGCAGGATTTACCTCGAGATCGACCCACCGGCACTGGTATCGCGCGGTGCCGTTTTTTTCAAGCGCCGCCTCCGACTCCCCCATCGGGCTGTTGAGGGCCGGAACGATTCCAAGGTTCACCATCACCTGAAATCCGTTGCAAATCCCAAGCATAAGCGTATCGCGCTCCAGAAAACCGTGTAATTCGTCTACCAGGTTGTTCTTTATTCTGTTCGCGAGCGCCCGCCCGCTTCCCGTGTCATCGCCGTACGAGAACCCCCCGGGGAAAGAAACAATCTGGCATTCTTCAAGCGCTG
>DHPI01000004.1:101981-102679 GCA_002407865.1 Spirochaetia bacterium UBA5368 | reverse complement strand
CTGGCATTCTTCAAGCAATCGCGGCGATTCGATAATATCGTTTATATGCACGACGCGGGGAGACGCACCCGCGGCGTTGAACGCATGCGCGGTTTCCTCCTCGCAGTTGATTCCGCATCCGGTAACGACAAGAACAAATGGTCTGGCCATGATAGAGTATCCCGTTAAAAGTTTTTAAATACAGCCCTGTACGCGTCCAGGCATTCCTGCACACTCGTCGTCACGATCGGCTTTCCGCTCGCACCGCGTATCTCGATGCGTGACAACTGCAACACCTCGCCAATGCGCGCGAACGGCACACCGTTGAACATCGCCTCAAACTCCGCCGTCCTCGCCGAATCGACCGATACCAGCAGCCGGCCCTGCGACTCTGAATAGAGAACGACATCGTCGCGAAGTGTTCCATCAGCCGGTACGGCGGTCAAATCTATCGCAACGCCGAGCATCCCCGCCATAGCCGACTTCGCGACAGCCAGGCCGAGCCCCCCGCGCTCGATGGAAATGCCCGAAACTATGATTCCCTTTTTCATCGCGGCCTCGTACGCCGCATACGTTTTTTTAAATGCCGCCGAATCGACCATGGGCACGTTTACGCCAATATATCCGCGCCCCGACGTTTTTTCACCCATGTACGCAAAATACTCGCTGCCGCCCGTTTCGTCACGGGTAAGCCCAATCACGTACACCGCGTCGCCGGG
>DHPI01000004.1:100173-101895 GCA_002407865.1 Spirochaetia bacterium UBA5368 | reverse complement strand
CGAAACTTGAAATCGATCGTCTGGCACACCATGACGTCTTCAACAACACCAATGGAGGATATGAGGAGCGTCGGCGGCACCGATATCGTTACCTCGTTAAAATCCGCATCGTAGCCCCGGAAGTCGTTGTACATGCTGTCTTTCCCGGAGATATACGGCGTTCCGTACGCGACAGCGAACTCATAGCACGCCTCCGCGGCACGGCGGAGCTGCCCCAGCCTCTCGGGATTGTCGGAATCGCACCAGCAGAAATTGTCAAGGAGCGCAAGCCGCTCGAGGCTTCCACCGCAGGATACGGCATTGCGAATCGCGGTGTCGATGGCGCACGCGGCCATCCAGTAGGTGTCGATGTCACCGTACGAGGGATACAATCCCTGCGACAGCACCACGCCGCGCCGCGAATCGGGCACCGGCCGTATCACCGAGGCGTTGCCGTTTACCCTGCCCCGCCCCTGCAACGGCTTGATTACCGAACCGCCCTGCACCTCGTAGTCGTACTGCGAGGATATAAATTCAACGCTCGCCGTATTGAGGCGCGAAAGCATGTCATGAAACACTTCCTTCATGTCATCCGGCGCAGCAAATTCCGGTTGCTCGATCGTTTTTTCGAAAAGACGCGTTTTCAACTCCTTCCGGGGCAGGCCATTGTGCAGAAAATCCATATCGAGATCGAAAACCTTTGCGCCCCGGAAATACACGCGCCCCCGCGGCGTTGCCGTAAACCTGCCAATGACGGTGGCCTCGACGCCGCGCTTGTTCATCAAAGCGATGAAGGCATCGCACTTCTCCGGCGGAACGGCGAGCGTCATTCGTTCCTGCGATTCGCTTATCCATATCTGCCACGGAGCCAGCCCGGGGTACTTCAACGGCACCGCATCGAGATTAACCTCGAAACCGCCGGCCTCCTTCGCCATCTCCGCAACCGAGCACGAGAGCCCCCCGGCGCCGTTATCGGTAATCGACGAATACAATCCCATATCGCGCGCCTCTTTCACGATAGCGTCGGAGAACTTCTTCTGCGTGATAGGATCGCCAATCTGCACCGCTGTCGCCGGGCTCCCCGACGAGAGGGCTTCCGATGAAAACGTAGCACCGTGTATGCCGTCACGGCCGACACGGCCGCCCACCATAACGATGCAGTCGCCCGGCATGGCCTTTTTTGTCACGGAGGATTTGCCGTTGATTACGCGCGGCATAAGCCCTATCGTCCCGACGAACACGAGCGGCTTCCCCTTGTACCGTTGGTCGAAATAGACAAACCCCTGCGGCGTCGGGATACCCGAGCAATTGCCTCCCATGTTTACACCATGGATTACGCCCTCCATTATTCGGCGGGGCGAAAGCAGGCGGGACGATTCGTCTTTCGACCTGTACAGGGGCGTTTCGTCGAAGGGATCCGCGAAGCAGTATCCGTAGCGGTTCGCCACGGGCTTTGCCGCCATACCGAAACCGATGGCGTCGCGGTTGACGCCGACAACGCCGGTTATCGCGCCGCCGAACGGGTCGAGCGCGCTCGGGCTGTTGTGTGTTTCCACCTTGTCGGATATGATATAATGCTCGTCAAACTCGATGCCGCCGGAGTTGTCTTCGAACACCGATATGCAGAAATCCCTGTCCCCCTTTTCCCTCCGTATGCGCACCGTCGCCTCGCGAATAAACCTCTTGAATATGCCTTCATCGATCTCGTCGATCTTCGCGGCAAATATCGTATGCTTGCAGTGC
>DHPI01000004.1:99441-100063 GCA_002407865.1 Spirochaetia bacterium UBA5368 | reverse complement strand
AGTGCTCGCTCCAGGTCTGGGCGATTGACTCCAGCTCTATGTCGGTGGGATTTCTCTTCTCGATATCTAAAAAATAATTTTTTATGACATTCATCGAGAGCATGTCGAGCGCCAGTGGACCGCGGCGGCTGCCATCCTTCGCGGGAATGCCCTCCTTCCCCAACCGCGCCAGCTCTTCGGGGGGCACGTCAAGCCGCACCTCGTCGGCCTCAGGCCGTTCGGCGATGCGCACCAGGGGAAGTTGCATCCCCATGCCGCCGTTATCTTCGTATTCCCTGCGTGAAAGCACCTTCATCCGCTGGATAAGCGGATTGTATAACTCCTGGCCGATGCGCACGGCGTCGTCATGCCGGATATCGCCCCCCAGAAAATAGGTAACCGTGCTAAAAACGGATTTCTCGGCATTCAACTGCGTTTTCAGCAGGTCTTCGATGGATTCACGGGTGGTATGGGCGACATTGTCGGTAACACCGGGAAGAAATCCTATTTCGACGGCCCATGTAAAACCGTCGGGGAGATACGGCGTATTGACGGCAAATCCCTGCGTCACCGGATTAATGAGCGAGCGGGCAACCTCGAGTATGTCGTCTTCGGATATGTCGGCATTAACGAGATAATTATC
>DHPI01000004.1:95795-99333 GCA_002407865.1 Spirochaetia bacterium UBA5368 | reverse complement strand
CGAGATAATTATCCGTCAGAATGACGTTCGTAAGCCGAAAGCCAAGCCTTATGAATTTCTTTAATAACACGTCCGCACGGTTGTCCCGTACGGTATAATACGCCTCAATCCGGTATCGCGCGTTTTCCATTATGTGTCTCCTCGATTCATACTCGTGAATAAAATAAACCGCGGTGTGATTGTCCAGACATTTTCATTCGGAGCAGTGTACAAAAATAAAAAAATTTTATCTATGACATAAAAGGAAATGGCGCCGCAAAGGCGCCACCCCATATATAATACCTTTAGCCGGTCGAGTCAGAGATGCACGGCATACTACTAAAGATACTATTTCATTTGTTGTTAAAGAACCCCCCTCACCATCATCAGGCTTCGTACACATCGTAGCGCATGGCTGAAAATTTTCAAGAAAGTTGCGCCATACAAACGCGACTTTTTTCATCACGGTCATCAAGCACTCGTCATTGAGGCCGAAATATTTTCCTTGCAATAATACCGGATTGAAGTTCAATACTGTGTAGCAGACGCGGTACAGGCGGATTTTCGATGAATAAAAACAACATCCGGATTTTGCTCGTCGACGACGAGGAAAAAATACTGGTCCGCCTCGGACGCATTCTCGAGAAGGAAGGCTACGCCACCGACACAGCGTCCGATGCCGACACGGCAATGCGCAAACTGGGGGAAAGCAGGTTCGATATAGTGCTGACCGACCTGAACATGCCCGAACACGACGGATTCGACATTATGGACGCGATAAAAAGTGCGGAGCTCGACACGCTGCCGCTGGTGCTTACCGGCTACGCGTCGGTCGAAAGCGCCATACGCGCCATACAGCTCGGCGCCTACGACTTTATTCAGAAACCCGTCGACGCGGAAACCCTCAAGCTGATCGTCAACAGGGCCGCCGAGCGGGTAATGCTGAAAAGGCAAAACGACGAGAACCTGCGCGAGCTTGAGAAATTAAACGAGCTTAAAGACGAATTTCTGTCGGTGGTATCGCACGACCTCCGCTCGCCGCTTTCCTCCATCGGCGGCTACGCCAATTACCTGATAAAAAAGGGCGGCCTCACCGACACGCAGGTCAGCTACATCTCGATCATCAGGGAAATCGCCTCAAACCTCTACTCCCTTGTCAACGAATTGCTTGACATCTCCAAGATCGAGGCCGGGGTTATCAGGCTCAATAAAGAACGCACCGATATCGACGAGTTGATCGGCACCAGCATCAACAACTTTTTGCTGCTCGCATCGGACAAAAACACCGTCATCCGTTACAAAAACGAGCTTGACGATCCGTTCATCATGATCGACAGAATGAAAATCCTCCAGGTGATCAACAATCTCGTGACCAACGCCATAAAGTTTACGGAAAACGGCTCGATCACGGTGCGCTGCGTCGACGATACGCAGGGTTTCGTTACCATATCGGTGGAGGACACCGGCATCGGAATCCCGCACGAGGCGCAAAACGGCATATTTGACAAATACTCATATTTCCACGAGGCGGGTACGCGCGGCGAAAGCGGCACCGGACTGGGACTTGTCATCTGCAAACGGTTCGTCGAGCTGCACGGCGGCACGATATGGGCTTCAAGCGAACCATCAAAGGGAAGTACGTTTATCATTACGCTGCCGCGGGAGACTGACGCATGAAATCCAGTTCCGCCCTATCCAGAAGATTTGTCATGGCGATCGTGCTGATCATCTCGGCAATGATCGTTATCCTCTCCCTGGCGTTTCATTATATTCTCAAGACGAACCTCCTTGTCATCCGGCAGACCCTGGTGCAGAACAACGAAACGACCCTTATCCAAAAGGCCCGGCGCGTGACCGACATGCTGAAAAACGTGAAGGACGAAAAGCTTGCCGAAAACATTGCCCGGATCTGCTCGTCTGACCATGATTTTCTCTATGTGATAGTGTTCTCAAAAACGGCCGATGAAAACTATTTCAAGGTGCGCGAAAAGATTCCCCTGACCACGGCCTTTGCCGTCAATATCGACACGAACGCGGTTGTACAGGAAGACAAGGATACGAATTATCTCAAGAAAGGGCTTTTTGGCGCAATCGTCGACCCGCAGATGCGCCTCACGGACGGCATGTACTGGCAGAGCGTGTATACGCCTCTGACAGTACATCAAAAAACATACGTGCTGGAATATTTCATGTCATCCGCGAAAACGTATGCCGTACTGCATGAGTATTCCGAAGAAATCGCCCGTATAAAGCGATTTATCATGCTGCTCGGCCTTTCCCTGATCGCCTGCGTTTTCACCGCGGCTTTTGTTTTTATGCATAATTTTTCGCTGCTGATAACAAATCTCTCGAAATCCATGAAAAAGGCGGCCAGCGGCCATTTCGACATCAATCTCAACACCGAGTCCGACGACGAGCTGGGCGAGCTGGCGCACTCGTTTAACGGCCTTATCGAAGAATTGAAGGCAAAGGAAAAAAATATCCACACACTCGAGAACCGCGATCCATTGAGTGATATATTCAGAACAGGCGTGCAATTTCTAAAGGATAACAGGCTCGACGACGCAGTGCGTCTTTTTACCGCAATAACGCTGCTAAAACCCGACGGATTCGGATCGTACTTCAACCTCGGCGTGGCGTTCGCAAAAAAGCGTGCATATGATTCCTCGCTCGCGATGTTCGAGCGCGCGCATGACCTCAATCCGTCCGACGAGCTTACGGCCGCCTATATCGATAAAGTCAAACGGCTGATGACAGACTATGCCCGCACAGCACCAGAATCTACGGAATAAACTGGCGAATCTCCCCGACCAGCCCGGCGTTTATATCATGAAAGACATGTCGCGAAACGTGATATACGTCGGCAAGGCATCGTCGCTCAAAAAACGCGTAAGCTCGTATTTCCAGAAAACGGGGCACGATCCAAAAACCAGGGTGCTCGTCGGAAGCATCGCCGACCTGGAATATATCATCACCGATTCGGAGATCGAAGCGCTGCTGCTTGAAAATTCGCTCATTAAGAAGCACAAACCAAAATACAACATCCGTCTCAAAGACGATAAGCGGTATCCGTACATCGCCGTCACGCTCAACGAGGAGTACCCGAGGGTTATCTTCACGCGGAGGATTACGGGCGGCGCAAACCGCTACTTCGGGCCGTATACTGACGCAAAGGCGGTGCGCTCGATCGTTTCGACGATCAACAGCATATTCAAACTGAAGACGTGCACGAAAAACATTCCACTGAAAAAAAACGAGCGCTCGTGCCTCAACTACCAGATACACCGCTGCCTTGGCGTATGCCAGGGCGCCCTCAGCCGCGACGAATACATGAAAGTGATCGAGAGCGCCATACATTTTCTCGAGGGACACATCGAACCGGTGCTGCGCGGTCTCCAGACGATGATGGATGAATACTCACGCGCAATGAACTATGAGCGCGCAGCGCAGATTCGGGATATCATCCGCGATATCGAAAAAATATCGGAAGATCAGAAGGTTTTTTCTCCCGTGGGGACCGACCAGGACTTCATCCAGACGACGATACAGGGCAATGAGG
>DHPI01000004.1:86263-95665 GCA_002407865.1 Spirochaetia bacterium UBA5368 | reverse complement strand
GCGGTATACTGCTCGGCAGAAAGGTATTCATATTCGACAACGCCGCCTACGCGGGCCCGGAAGACGTCATTCAGGCGTTCATCGTGGAGTATTATTCGAAATACGACATCCCCCCGCTCATCGTAACGCCGCACAGAATCGCCGATAGAAGCATCATCGAGGCATACTGCGCGGGACGCGCCGCGAAAAAGGTCGCGATATCTCCGCCCCGCTCTTCTGAGGACAGAGGCATTCTGAACATGATGCAAAAGAACATCGACATGATCATTGTCGAACGGGACGCATCCCGCCGGTCCGCGGACACCTCCGCGGCCCTTGAAGAACTGCGCAGCCTGCTGCGCCTGGAAAAAATCCCGCAGACCATGGAATGCTTCGATATATCGAACACCCAGGGAAAAAATCCGGTAGCGTCGATGGTGCGCTTTCACGACGGCATGCCGGATAAAAAAAACTACCGTCGCTACAAAATCCGCGCCTATGACTCGTCGAACGATCCCGGCATGATCCACGAGGCGGTGGGCCGCAGGATTCAGCATCTCGTGAACGAGGGGCTTGATCTCCCCGACCTGATCGTCATCGACGGAGGGCCGGCACAGCTTTCCCGCGCGATGGAAATACAACGCGACTTCAACATCCCGACGGCGTTTATATCGCTCGCGAAACGGTTCGAGGAAATTTATTTCAACCCGTCATCCGAGCCTCTTCGTCTCGAAGAAGGCTCGCCGGCCTTGAAAATAGTTCAGCGCATCAGGGACGAAGCGCATCGCTTCGCGATAACCTATCACAGAAAGCTGCGCGGGATACACGCGACCGCCTCGATTCTCGACGGGATACCGAATATCGGCGAAAAGAAAAAGGGGATCCTGATGCGGCACATCGCGGAACCGCTGAAAATACGGGACATGCCCCTGCACGAAATCGAAGCGATCCCCGGCATCGGCAGAAAAACTGCCGCGGAAATCTACAATCACTTTCATCCGGCGCAACAGCCAGACGCAAATACGCGATAACGTCACCGCGGGCGTGAAGGCTACATCGTTTTAAAAAGAATCATCACAATATCGGATTCGGGCGCCGACAGTCCCAGAAACGAAATAAACTCGTCTTTGATAATGCGCGCCATCTCCTGCGGCTGCTCCGCACGGTGCTCCTTGATAAGCGCCCGGAGCTTCAGGAGACCGAAGGGTTCGCCCTTCTGGTTTTTCGAGTTAATAAGCGCCTTCGAGTAAATAACGCCGATATCCCCCCGCAAAAGATTGGTGCGGCCCATGCCGTAATTCGCCTTCGGGTCATAGCCGATCGGAATCCCCTCCGTATCGAGTGAGTCAAAATCGTTTTTATCGACGCGATAGAGCTCCATAGAAGGAAACCCCGCATTTGTGTAAATGAGACGCATCGATCGGAGATCGTAGTACATGTAGTACGCCGTGATAAGCGCACCCTGGCCGCCCGAATACTCGTACAGCACGTGGTTCAACTTCTGTATAACGGTATATGTCGAGGGGGCCTCCTCTATGCACGACTGAAACGCCGAGCGCAGCACAACCGAATTGAGCGCGCTATTGACGCCAACGCCGGCGATATCCGTTGCGATAATCCCCACCCCTGAATTATCGGGGCGGATAAAATCAAAATAATCGATTCCCTCACCGTATCTCGGAATGACAAACGCGCCGAACTTCAGGCCTATCAGGTTCGGCAGCGCCTTCGGCACCGACTTCGCCAGCACATCCGAGGCAAGGTCCATCGTTCTTGTGAGGAGCTGCTGCCGTTTCGATTCCTCGTAAATCATCGCGTTGGAGATGTGGATATTGCTTTCCGTCTGAAAATTTCCAAGCTTTTCAAGTTCATCCGGCTTATACGAGGAAAGGGTGTCTTTTTCACCGAGACAGAGCAATCCCAGCAATCGGCGCTCGTGGTACATCGGCAGCAACACCTTTACTTTATTGCCGGTAAAAAATTCGATAAAGCCTTCCCGTATTTCGGCAAAGCTTTTATCGTCCGTGTACACACGGTCGACATGAAGCACCTCCTGGTTTCGGACAAACCATCGAATTACCGTTGAGGTTCGCTCGACAGGCGCAACCGGCAGAGAATCGCCCTTCTGATAATACAGCTCATAGCGCTTCGATGTATCATCGAACATGAGAAAAAAAGCCCGCTTGAGAAAGAGCGACCGGTAGAGAATGTCCACGGAACGGCGGATCAAGCTGGCATAATCCCTCACTTTTCCCACGTCCCGTATAAAGTTGTCGAGCATCCCCTCAAATTCGTACTGCTTTCTCTTGAATGCCCTGTCAATCGACGGCTGAATGTAAATTGAATAAAAAATGAACAGCAGCACAATAACCGCCGCAAGCAGGTATAACGGCATCTGTCCAAGCCCCCAGATGTTCGCGTCATGACTCATCACCGTCAGGTAGATCGGGACAAATATGGCCGCCGATATAATCGCATATGTGGTCGTCTTATGAACCGCGGTCGTGATATCCATAAGATTGTACGAAATTACAGAGTAAAAAAGCGATCCAAAACCGATAAACGACGCAAGCGATGGCCCGAGCACATACAGTTCGGCAAAGTTAAAGAACCTCGGGAGGATAATCGAACATACCGCGGCGACGACAACCGCAAGCGATGTGCCGACAAACATGAACCGCATCTGAAGGCGGTAAATGGCAACGTCCGTTTTAATGTATTTATAGATAAAATTCGCGGTTCCCAGGATGAGATAGAGAAACGCGATGACCGCATATATCGTATAAAAGAACCTGAACTCACGAACGAGCGAACCATTTTTAAAATACGCATTTGTAATAGTCAGGTCAGTGCCGACCGCAATGGCTCCCACACTAAACGCAGGAACGAGCACAAGCACTGTGTATTTAAAAGGAAACCGCTTTTCGATCTTGGGAAAGACAAGCGACATCGTAAATAGCGAGCTAAAAAAAAGCACTGTCCCCATCTGCGTCAGCCTGTTGATCTGAGGAAGATGCGGCGATTCCGGATACGCGTAGGTGACAAACATCGTGGAAAGGATAATAAATGCCGAAAGCGCAAAATACACGTAATACCTGTTCACCTGGTCGCGCCAGTCCTTGACCAGCACGAATCCAGCCATGAAAATCAGCATCATCGAAGCAAGACACGAGGAAATAAGGCTTATCGTTATCATAGCGTTTCCTGGGATGAAGATAGTATTACCGGCGCGCGCCGCCGCGTGCCTGCTACTATAGTATCGTACAATTGAAGCGTTTATTTGCAATTAAAAAACGGAAAGGAGCGCCATGGCAGGCGCCGCTGTCAGCGCAGATTGACCCTGAATCTGACAATGCCGCCATCGCGCGCGCCGGATGCGGCGAACTGCTCGGCAATATACACCGAGTTTTCCTGCGCCATTTCCGGTTCGCGCATGCTGACGGGTGTGGCCATCCCGTACGATGCGTGCGTCTGAGCGGCCTCGAATTCCCTGCATAGATTGTTAAACCCGCGCGCGGGCGCCTCTCCCTCGATATACGAGTCTGACATCATAACCACGCGCGCGCTGTTACTGCGGAGAATACTAAGCGTTTTTTTAATGCCGTAGTCACTGCTGATTTCATGGATGGCGCGCACACCATTTATCGACGGGCGCGGCAAATCCACGGAAGGCGCACTTGTCATGGTTGTCGCGGTTTCGGTACGCTGCGAACGCCCGCCAAAATAATCAAGGCCGACGGCAAACACAATCAACGCGGCGACCGCCGCTGACGGAACAAGCTTTCGAAAATAGCTTCGCGTTCTCCTCGTCTCAATGAGGCAAATGACGTGCCGAGTAAATTCATCGCCATTTTTGATTCCCATGCCCTTGAGACACGACACCATGCGTACGAGCGTTTGAAGGTCTTCATATTCTTTTTTGCACGCGGCACACTCACGAATGAGCGCCAGGACCGCCTCCCTCTTTTCAGGAGAAAGCATGTCGTCATGGAAATCGGATAAAACGCTGAATTCTATGTGCTCAATTTTCATACGAACCCCCTCTCCACAAGCCTCTTTTTCAGCATCGCCCTGCCCCGGTGTATTCTCACCTTGACGCTGGAAAGATTGATGCCGAGAACACGTACAATATCATTATACGATAACCCCTCGATATCACGCAGTATAAGTATCTCCCTGTAATCATCCGGCAGATTGAAAAGTTCCTCTTTCACTATCCGCAACGAATCGCCGTCAATAATATCGCGAGCGGGATCCTCACGATCATCGGGTATCTGAAGCTCGAATTCTTCGGCCCCATCCCCCCTGGTGATGGGAATAACGGCGTAGCGCTCCCTCTTTTTCCGGTAATTCTTGCAATAATTCACCATTATGCTGTAAAGCCATGTGGAAAACTTTGATTCCCTGCGAAAGGACTTCAAAGACTCCATGGTCATTACAAAAATTTCCTGTGTCATATCGAGGGCTTCATCGTAATCGTAAACTTTTGAATAGACATATCTGAAAATCCTGTTCTGATAATCTTGGATAATACCGGAAAAAGCCTCATTATCGCCGGCCAGTACCCTATCAACTATTTCAAGATCATTAATATCAGACATGCCATTCCCTGATCGGTTACAAAAAAACCGCCTTATCCGATTACCCTGACAAACCGGCGTTTCCCGACTTTTATAATGCATTCGCAGGGCAGCGCAAGCTCGAAATCCTCATTCTGCACCTTCTCACCGTCGATCGAAACGCCGCCTCCCTTGATCAGCCTTCGCCCCTCGCCGTTAGACTGCGCAAGCCCGGCAAGAACCATAAGTTTTACAATCCATATTTTGCCGTCGGTTTTATCATCCTCGGCAATGGTATATTCGTCAATCTCGTCGGGAAGGTCTTTTTTCACGAAAATCTTGTTGAATTCAGCCTCGGCCCCGTCAGCGGTTTCTCTGTCGTAAAACTGCGCACAGATTTCCTTCGCGAGACGCACCTTGACCGCCCTGGGATGCACGCTGCCATCCTGCACGCCAGCCTTCATGGCCTTCACCTCGTCAAGCGGCACGTCGGTAACGAGGGTATAATACAAAAACATCAGCTCGTCCGATATCGACATTATTTTGCCGAAAATCTCCCTCGGCTGTTCGTCGATGCCAACATAGTTATGCAGCGATTTGCTCATCTTCTGCACGCCGTCGAGGCCGACAAGGAGCGGCAGCGTCATGATCACCTGCGGCTCCTGCCCATACTCGCGCTGAAGATCGCGTCCCACCAGCAGGTTGAACTTCTGGTCGGTGCCGCCAAGCTCGATATCGGCCTTCAGCGCGACAGAATCGTATCCCTGCACCAGCGGATACATGAATTCGAGAATGGAAATGGGCCGGCCGTCTTTATACCGCTTGTCGAAATCGTCGCGCTCGAGCATCCGGGCCACGTTGTACCGTGATGTCAGATCGAGCACATCGGCGAAATTCATGGGCTGGCACCAGCGCGAATTGAAATCTATTACCGTTTTTTCCCTGTCGAGGATTTTAAACACCTGGCGTTTGTAGGTTTCAGCGTTCTCGAGCACCTCTTCGCGCGTCAACCGCTTTCGCGTTTCAGATTTCCCCGAAGGGTCGCCGATCATGCCGGTAAAATCGCCGATAAGGAAGACGACGGTGTGCCCCATATCCTGGAAGTGCTTCATCTTGCGAAGGAGCACCGTATGCCCGAGATGGATATCGGGGGCCGTGGGATCGAACCCCGCCTTGACAATGAGCGGTTTGTTTTCCTTTTCGGAACGTTCCAGCTTCTTAATAAATTCATCTTCGGGGATGATTTCTTCAGCTCCTCGTTTCAGCAGTTCAATATCATTTCGTATCATTCTGCGTAACCCGCACCTTCAGTTAGAGTCGCGGCGGACACACACCTTCACACAGGGAGCACAATGCCGCGCAATTTCTCAATGAAAACACCATTAAGAGACAGGATGTCAACGATAATTGTCCGGGGATGCGGTTATTTTTACGGGTGCAACCGGTTCAGTGCGCGCTGCAAACAGCACGGGGATTCCGATACGTGCGAAATTTTAAATCGGAAGTTCAACAAGGGATACTGCGTGCGCGGCGATGCCTTCCTGCCTGCCGGTAAAACCGAGGCCTTCCGATGTTTTGCCCTTAATCCCGATCCGTGACGCCGGAAGCCCCCCGAGGGCGGCGGATATGTTTTTTTTCATCGCATCGGCGTACGGTGAAATTCTGGGCGACTCGCACACAATGACAGCGTCAATGTTGACAATCGCGATATTCCGCCGATCAAGCTCGCGGAACACGTCGCCCAGCAGCAGTATGCTGCTGATGTTTTTGTAACGACCGTCGCTGTCGGGAAACATTGTGCCGATATCCGGAAGCGACGCCGCGCCTAACAGCGCGTCAATGAGGGCATGCGTCAGAACATCGGCGTCGGAATGCCCCTGAAGTCCCCGGGAAAACTCGATATCTACGCCCCCAAGAATCAATTTCCGGTTCTCCGCAAACGGATGCACATCATAACCTATGCCGATACGGATGTTTGTCATATTCGCCGTCGCGACGTGGCAGGATTACAGATCGAATACATCAGAGAGGGAACTGAGCTTCAGCACGTTCATCACCTTCTGGCTGGCTTTCTTAATTTGAAGGACTTTATCCTTTTTTTTCTGCAGCTTCAAAAGACTGATCAGCACCCCCACACCCGAAGAATCTATATATTCCACTTCAGAAAGATCGAGCTCGATATCCTTGTCGGCGCTCTGCCCAAGTTCGAGAAGTTTTTCCTTGAATTCCTTTATCGTCATCATTTCGATATCGCCGTTCACCTTTACGCTGATGACGGCCTCGTTATCCTTTACTTCAATGTTCATGTTCAATCCCCGCACTATAGTGATATCCTGACGACAACGCGTAAATGTATACTCACTGTCCGGCAACGTCAAACACAATTACATCCGCAGCAAAAATAATTTGGCACGGCAACAACCGGCGCTTAGTCAGTCTATATCTATCAGCACCATGCGACACGACGTCAAGCCGTTAAATTCGCTGTTTTCAAGACGGTACACCAGATCGACCGAGCCGCCGCACGCGGCTTTCTCCTCCATCAGCCGCCCCATGTTCCATCCGATTGCCTCGACCGCCCTGTTTTCGCTGAAAAAATATTTCCCGTGATTTTTTTCCGCGCCGAACCGAACACACTCGCGTATAGTGAGGTTGCGTGAAAGAAATACCGCCTCTTCGTTCCTGTGCCCTGTCGGTTCAAGCGCGAGAAAACCGTGTACGAACGAGGCGTCGATCAGTTCGATCGACAGCTCCGCATCGATCAGAAGATCGGGATCGTGGCAATATCCCATCGCCGCATCCACTGCGCCGGCAATGCTGGTGCGCACTTCGTTTACCAGGTCGCTCTTCACCGAGAAGCCGAATGCCTGCGGATGGCCGCCTATTTTTTCAAACAGGCCGGAGAAGGGCTTGACGCACGAGAAAAAATTAAAGCCGCCTTTCGATCTTCCGGAGCCTTTAAGCACCTCTTTCCCCGCCGTATTCGATATAACGATTACCGGCGCGTTGAACGACTCGGAAAGCCTGTTGGCGAGAAGCCCGCACAGTCCTTCGGGAATGTCCGGTTCCGCAATAAAGAAAAGACGTTCTCCCGACAGGTACTTGCCCGAAACCACACCCTCGTTGAGGAAATCATACAACTTTGAAAGCATCGCCTTTCTTTCCACATTCATTTGCTGAATGCCGTTGATGATACGATCAAGGCGGTCTCTATTCTCCTCGAGAAAGAAATCGGCGGTAAGCATTGTCTTCCCGAAGCGGCCGGGCGTATTGAGGAGCGGCGTAACATTCCACGCAATATACTTCGACGTCACCGCACCACTCCCGGAATCGAGCAGACGCCGCAATCCCGGATGCGCGGTGGCATTGAGAAATTTCAGTCCGTGATGCACGAGTATCCTGTTTTCGCCGCGCATCGGCATGATATCCGCGATCGTGCCGAGAGCGACCAGATCGATAATCGAACCGATATACTCCTTCAGCTTCGGCGACTGATGAAAATCATTTTCGAGAAAAAGCTCAATCGCGCAATCAATTTTATCACTGTAAACTTTTCTGTTGACAGAATAATACGCGCACAGCGCGTCGATGTCCATGGGAGCGGCGGAAACACCGCCGCTACGCAGCGATTCGTTCATCAGGGCGCAAAGATCATGAGAACGATGGTTTTGCACGGCGCCCTTCAGCGGCACACATCCGTCGACATCGAACGTAACGATCGTATCGCCATCATCGACACGTGCGGCAAGCGCCGATGGGGCATCCGCGCCGCCCAGACGCTCAATTCTCTCAACGATACGATCTCTGATAAAGGCCACGGCGACGGCTCCGTCGTCGCCGGCAAGCAGCACAAAACGGCGCCCGTGCCGCTGCAGTGATCTCATCAGCACCCCGTGGCAAAGCTTGAACGCAACGCCGACACCCGCAAGCTCCTTAAACGGGTAGGGGCATCCTTTCTGTTTGGGATTGACGATAATGGCGTCGGGAACTGCATCGCCCTCCTCGTGGTGGTCGCACACGATGACGTCCATGCCGAGAGATCGCGCATACGCAATCTCGTTCACGTCACGGATCCCCGAATCGAGCGTGATCATCAGCGTAACACCGTTACGATGAAATTCATCAATCACCGCAGCGCTGAGGCCGTAATCCTCATCATCAACAGGGAAACGGTTGTAGGGCTTTTCCGTTATGCCTATTTTTTCGAACAGGCGCGTCATTACCGTCATCGAGGTAAGGCCGTCAAGATCCGAATCGGCGAACAACCCTATTTTCTCATCGCGGCTCCGCGCCAGATAGATACGCTCCACCGCGTCATACATCCCCTTCATCAGGAATGGACTATGCACCGAGGAAAGCCGCGGCGACAGAAACGTATCGGCATCATTGAGCGTTGTCACCCCGCGGGACACAAGCATCGCGGCAAGGTGCGGATTGAGCCCGAAGGTGACAGCAATTTTTTCCGCCACAGCCGCGTCGGCGGTCTTTACCGCCCATCCTGTTTTCATTGTACAGTTCTCATTCTTCGGCGGCAATTGTCAGTCTTTCACCGCGAGGGAGGCCTTTTTCGCAAGAAAATCGGCCTTGTCATTGAGGTTGCGCGTCACGTGCTCTATTTTACAACTGTTGATTTTTTTCTTCAACTGCACCGCCTCTTCATAAAGAGATTTGATGTTTTCATTATTCACCCTGTACTCGCCACGCATTTGTTTTACAATGAGTTCCGAATCGGTGCGAATTTTCAGGGTTCTGGTTTTAAAATAAATCGCTATCTTAAGGGCGCGTATCAGCGCTGTGTATTCCGCGTAATTGTTCGTGCAGATTCCGATGCTTAACGAGACCTTGCCGCCCTGCCGGTTGTCGC
>DHPI01000004.1:76681-86187 GCA_002407865.1 Spirochaetia bacterium UBA5368 | reverse complement strand
CTTAACGAGACCTTGCCGACCTGCCGGTTGTCGCTGTCATAAATTACGATGCCTATCCCGCCGGGCCCAGGATTTCCGCGCGACGCCCCGTCGGTATAGATAACAAGAGAAGAATTCAACGGAACGGCGGATAACTCGGAACCTTCGAATATCGAGGGCACAGTTAATCCTTCGTCCTTTGCGGATTCGGCTTTTTCATTTTCATCCGCCGCGGTGGCTTTTTTCTTTAAGATAACCTTTTTCCGCGAGCGGGCCCTGTCTCCCGCCTCAATTATTTTTCTCGCTTCCTCGATAATGCCGCACACATCATCGACATCCGCCTCCGCCATCTCGGCGATTTTTTGAACGCTCTTGCCCTCGGCCAGAAGCTGTAATACCCGATCAATACTTAAAAGCATGCTCTCCCCATCCCCGTTGAATTATTCGCCACGATCCGACTATCTCTATGAATAGATAAACCGGCCGCAATTCGTACAGTTTACAATTTTATCGTTTTTCGACGCATCGGAAATCAAATAAGCCGGGATCTGAAAATGGCACGCGCCACAGGTTTCACCTTCCACCTTCGCGATTGCGATACCGATCCCGGACGAAAGCAGCTTTTGAAATCTCGATTTTACGGCCGGCGAGAGCTTAGCAACGCTCGCGTCATAGTTATTTCGGTTTTCGTCGGTCAGCATTTCAAACCTCGCAATGCGCTCCCGCATTGTGGCAATGTCCTTTTCAGCCTGCGACGCAGTCTCCTGCAATTCATCAGCCGCCTTTTTTCTGGAGCCGCTTTTTTCCTCCACGGAATCCATCAGCCTGATCGCTTCCTCTTCAACTTTTCCGCGCGCGTCATTCACGGCATTCAGCTCATTGCGCACAGCCGTCATTTCCTTTTCTGAAGAAACCTGATTCGTCCGATCGTCAAGTTTTTTCGCTTTCGCGTCAAGATCGGCAAGCTCCATTTCCTTTCTCTGGATTTCTATTTTTGTTTTCTTTATCGCCTCGTCAAGGTCCGATAGCGTCTTTTCGCCGTCGCGCACGCGATCTCCCCAGTAAAGAATCGCTTTCCTTGTTTTCTCAATATCGGCGGTCCCTTGCAGTACGTTACTCCAATAGCGCTGCAACTCGATCATTAACGCGATATCATTATTCATGTCAGATAATTTCCAGAGCGTCTCAGTATTATGTAAACCGCTATATTCGTTTATTCCACGATTTTAAGCTTTTTGTCAAGCAGTGTTCCCCCTCGCCTAAAAAATAAGCATCGCATCGCCGTAAGAAAAAAAGCGATAACGGTTTCGCACAGCCTCACGGTAGGCGCGCATAATGCAATCATAGCCCGCAAATGCCGCAACCAGCATCAAAAGCGTCGAGCGCGGCATATGAAAATTCGTAACGAGTGCGTCAATCGAACGCACCTCACGAGGGGGATATATAAAAATATCCGTTTCTCCGCGCCCCCCGGAATAAACGCCATCCGTATAGACGCTTTCAAGAACGCGCAACGATGTTGTTCCGACAGCTATGATCCGCCGGCCGTCGCGGCGCGCGGCGGTTACCGCTGCTGCGTCAGCTTTGTCAAAATCGAATTTTTCGCTGTGCATTTTATGCAGTGAAATATCCTCATGTCGCACAGGCTGAAACGTTCCCCATGATACATACAGGGTGAGATACACCGTCGTTATCCCTTTTTCCACGATCGCGTTCATCAACTCGCGGGTAAAATGCAGCCCCGCGGTCGGCGCGGCCACCGCACCGCTTTCCTTTGCGTACACGGTCTGATACTGTTCGTCATCAGACGGTGCGGCTTCGCGTCTGATATACGGCGGCAGGGGGATGCTGCCGATATCGTGCAGCGTTTCGTCGTCAAACGGCCGCGACGTTTCGACCTCAAGATATTCATCTACCCTGCGGAGCACACGCATGGTGATCGACGGATCGACCGCCGACACAAGCGTTTCGCCTGATTTCAGCCTGGCCGTTCTGTTGCTCAACACCATCCAGCGGTTTTCCGATGCCTTTCCCGTAAGGATGATCTCCACGCGGCCGCCCGATTCACGAGAAAACTGGAGCCGCGCAGGAATAACCTTCGCATTGTTGAACACCAGCACATCATCACCGCTCAAATAATCACAGAGCCGGTAAAACCTGCTATGGCTGATCTCCCCGGTTTTCCTCCGCACGGCCATAAGGCGGGATTCATCCCTCTTTTCAACAGGAAACTGCGCAATGAGATCTTCAGGAAGATCAAAATCAAAATCGCTCAGGCCGTATATACGTTTATTTATCATAAGCTTCATCCAGCGACAAGGGGCATACAACACCCGCGAACGGCGTCCACCGTACGTACTGGCGTCGAAATTTGCATTCTCAATTTGATAGTGCGTGAAAAAAATTAAAAAACCGGCGGCGATATCCGTGGAAAGGCCGTTTTACTTGCGTGCCGCAATGCTTTTTTCGTTTACATGCCGGAGAGCACGATTGCCCATTGCGACAATCCTGACACCGCTGTAATAATGAGCAAGGATCTCCCTATATGTCAAGCCGCGTGCGGCCATACCGTTTGCGCCCCACTGGCAGAGCCCCACGCCGTGCCCCCACCCATTACCGTTCACTATCAAGCCATCGCGGGTTTTTGCGGCAGTAAAGCACATGCTCCGTATTTTTTTTTCCGGCAGCAGCAACCGAAATTCGTTTCCGGTAAGCCGAATAATTCCATTTTTGTGCGTGATAACCACCTGTACGACCCTGCCCCTGTTTCTTTGAAATCTGACTCCCGTAATGGCGCCAACGCCCGTATACTTTTTCCCTAAATAATTTCTCAGATCATAGAGCGACAGATGTTCCTCCCATGAAAAATGCGGTGACGCCGTGCAGTAGTCGCAGCGCACGCCTTTCAGGTACGGAATGCCGCTTCCCTTCCACACATAATTGTTGTCGATCGTATGCCCGCCGCACGTCGAGTGATAATACGCAAGAATGGGATTATCACGATACACCGCAATTTCCCCGTCGGTGGCGGCAACAGCCCTGTTCGTCGCGTCGGTTTCCGCGGCGGCCCCGCCATAGACTTGAAAGCTGGTGGTCGCATCGAAATCAACCTGTGACCCTTTTTTATTTATCAGATGATACCACGCAAACGTTCTCGCCGCGACGGCCTGCGCCTTCAACGCCTCGGCGTTCCACGAACTGGATATTTCCGACGGCACGACACCGCACAGATATTCGCTCATCGTCACAACATTTATCACGTGAAGCCTGCCAACGACATTATGCAGTTCAAGCAATCCACGGTACGGCTTTCCATTGACGCTCAGCGGGCTTTCCCATGATTCGACAACAACGGGTTTTTTTACCCGCTCAGGATAAAAATGCACATTGCCGCCTTTTCCGTCATAGTACACCTCCCGCGTTTTTACGTCTGATATCCGTATTCTCTTTTTCGATGAAATCGTTACGCGGTCCCCGCTGTTCAGCAGCAACACGCGCACATACTGTTTGTCCAGACGCGTCGCCGCGCTCCGCTTCAGCAGAAAATCCCTTGAGGGTGTGCATGATGCAACTACCGAGAGAACGAGCACGATACACAGCGCGCTCCATGCCCCGCGTTTTCGCATATTTCGATTCATGAGGAAGACAGTGCGCTGCAAATCGCGTCATCCTTTCGGATGATACCGTTTGTGGATTTTCTGCAGTTCCTTCCTGGCAAGATGCGTGTATATCTGCGTTGTCGATATATCCATATGCCCCAGCAATTCCTGTACCGATCGCAGATCGGCGCCGTTTTCGATGAGATGCGTCGCAAAGGAATGACGCAGCGTATGAGGCGTGATGTTTTTAGTTATTTCAGTGCGGTCGACATACCCCTTGAGAAGCCGCCATACAGATTTTCTGTTGAGCATGGAGCCCTTTTTACTGATAAACACATAGTCGCTCGGACGCTCGCCAAGGATATCCGGGCGCGATTCTTTAAGATATTTTTTCAACAGCCTGACAGCCTCGGCCCCCACTGGGACTATCCGCTCCTTGCCGCCCTTGCCCTTCACCCTGATAAAGCTGTTTTCAAAATCTAAGTCCGACATTGTGAGCTCAACCGCTTCGGAAATTCGCAGGCCGCACGAGTACAACAGCTCAAATATTGTTTTATCGCGCAACTCGAAACTATCATTTTCGGAAATCAAACCGAACAGCGCTTCAATTTCCCTGACCGACAAAAAATCAGGCAGCGTCTTTTCCACCTGCGGAGTTCCGATCTTGCTGGTCGGATTTTCGGCAGTGCCGTAGGTATCCGATACATAATTATAAAACTGGCGAATCGCGGCGAGTGAACGCGCAAGTGTTCTCGATGAGTTATGCTTTTTCGTTTTTTCGAATTTTAAAAATTGCTGAATATCCTCGTGCGTCGCGGAAAGAATATCCTTGCTGTTTTTTGCGAGAAAATCGCTGAATTTTTTCAGATCGTAGGTATACGAATACACCGAGTTCGGCGATAATCCCTTTTCAGTCTGCAAAAAACGTTTAAACTTTTTAATTGCCTGAATTTCTTTCAACCTGGTTCTCCTTGCTTTACGTAAATTGAGCAAGCCGCGGTGCCAATATGTTTCACGTGCCGCAATCGTCGCTGTGTGCGGCCCTGCACATCATCACTCTGTCAATAATATACCGATTGAGCGCGATCATTTAAAGCAGATACGCCGGCGCTTCATATCGCAACCAACTGCTACATGTATCGGTATTTTATGGATTATGTCTTAACAGAGTTTATAAATATTTTTCCAACAATTGTCGTACTATCAAATGCGGGGATGCGGCAAGCATCATCCGCGACACGCGCCGCGGCGATGCACACGCCAATTAACACATTATTCGTATCGAAGCGCTTCAATTGGCTTCAACGACGAGGCTTTTTTTGCGGGATAATATCCGAAGAAAATGCCGACGGCACACGAAAAAAGAAACGAAACAAATACTGAAAAAAAGGAAAAAACAAACGGCCAGCCTACTGCCGCTGTAATCGCAAAATAAATCAATAGCCCAATAAGTATTCCCACCACACCCCCTCCGGCGCTCAGGGTCGTGGCTTCTATCAGAAACTGCGTGAGGATATCGTTCTTCTTCGCGCCAATCGCCATGCGGATGCCTATTTCGCGCGTTCTCTCACTTACGGACACAAGCATGATGTTCATTATGCCGATACCGCCGACGATGAGCGAAATTGACGCAATACCAGCCAAAAGAAGCGACATGGTTTTGGATATAAATTCCGCCATCTCCAGTTTTTCCTTGCTCGTGCTGACTTTCACATCATCAGGTTGATTCCTGGGAACAGCATGTTCACGCCTGAAATATTCTTTTATTTCAGTAACGGTATCGTTTATCATCTTTTCCGAATACGTCGCAACGATGATTTCCTCGAAACTCCTGGTTCCCGATATTTTCACCGCTGCAGTTGTGTATGGAAGGATTATAACATTGTCCTGGTCTCTGCCCGACAACGCCTGGCCAAGCTCCGAAAGCGAACCGATAACCATAAAGGGATTATTATTAATCAACACGATCTTTCCGATAGGATCGGTGTTGCCAAACAATTCAAGCCTGGTCGTATTGCCGAGTATCACAACTTTTTGATACGAGGCTATCTCGAGGAATGTAAAATACCTTCCGTATTGCAACGGCCATTCTTTTATCGTAAAAAACTCATTGTTCACGCCGCTTGCCCTGCTTCGCATCATTCTGTTCTTATACTTCACGACAACGGTTTCGCGCGCGGCGACCGGCGTAATATTTTTGATCTGTAAAACATTTCTGCGCAGATATTCAATATCCTTTTCATAAAACGGTTTTATTCGGTACGTGACGGACATCGCGTTCGCGCCATAGGTAAACACCTTGTCGCGAACTGCGATACGGGCGCTGCTGCCAATACCCACCATCATGATAACCGACGCGACACCTATGATTACGCCAAGGCTTGTAAGGGCTGAGCGCATCTTATTTTTTGCCAGCGACCTGAACGCCGTAATAACAAGGTTTCTAATATTCATACTACTTCTTCCTGCCCGCCGTTTTGCCCCGGCGCACCGGCGTATCCTGGATAATCTCTCCGTCTCTAAACACAACCTTTCTATGCGTAAAATCGGCGACATCGGGTTCGTGCGTAACAAGGATTATCGTGATACCCAGCTCCCTGTTCAGCCGTGTGAATATATTCATTACTTCAATGGTGTTTTTCGTATCGAGGTTGCCCGTTGGCTCGTCCGCGAGAATGATGGCGGGATCATTGATCAGCGCGCGGGCTATGGCGATTCTCTGCTGCTCGCCGCCTGAAAGCCTGTTCGGCGTGTGGCCCTCCCTTCCCGCCAGTCCCACAAGCGATAAAAGGCCGCGCGCCTTATCCCTCATTTCGCCGGCATTAACGCCGCCGCGATACATCATCGGCAATTCGATATTCTCAAGCGCCGTCGTTCTCGATAGAAGATTAAATCCTTGAAATACAAATCCGATTTTATAATTTCGTATTTCCGCCTTCTGATTATCGTTCAGGCCGCTCACATCGATACTATCAAGGACATACCTTCCAGATGTCGGGGAATCCAGCAGCCCCAGCACATTCATAAACGTTGATTTGCCAGAGCCCGACGCCCCCATAATGGCGACAAACTCGCTGTGTTTCACCTTCAGCGAAATCCCCTTTAACGCCTGTACGCTAACTTCCTCGCTGATCTGGTAGGTCTTTACCAGGTTGGAAATATCTATAACCCTGTTGCTCATGCGGACTATATGTTATCCTTTATCCTGAGTTTTTTATCGATTCGAACCAGAACCCTGTCGCCTGTTTTCACGTCATCTGAGAGCAGCTCGGTATATGTATCGCCGACTATTCCAGTCTTCACCTCAATTCGCCGCATCGGCAACCCGTCAGTTTCGTATTTTTGTTTTTTCCAGACATATTGTTTGCCAGGCTCGATCCTCATATCCCTTGGCGATACTATCAAAGCCTCGTTAGAAATCCGCTTCACGTTTTCCTTATGAGCGGTAACAACAGTCGCTGTCGCCGTCATTCCCGGTTTTAACAAGAGCTTGCTGTTATCGCACAATACGATGGCTTCATACATCACAATGCCCCCGCTGTTTATTGGCGTAAAATGCACCTGGTCAATAGAGCCTGAAAACACCGTATCCGGAAACGCGCTTACGGTAAAGCTGACCTTCTGTCCCCGGGCCACTCTTCCGATATCCGATTCATCGATATTTATCGTTAAATACATTTTTTCCAGTTTTTGACCGATTACGAACAGCAGCTTGTTGACGTTTACAAGGTCCATCTGCCTGATCTCCCTTGCGATCACTACGCCGCCAATCGGTGAAACAATTTTCGTATAACTTTTATTTTTCAGCGCGATGTTGTATTCAATCGTGTATTGTTTTAACAGGGTCTGTATTTTCTTGTAATTCAATTCTGACTGCTCGAGGTCCTTCGCCGATATCAGATTGTCCTTAAAAAGGCTTTGCTTTGTGTCCAGTTCCATCCTGGCGCCGACAAGATCGAGTTTCGCCCTTTCCAACTGCGTTGAAACCCTCATCATCTGATTATCAATTTCCGACGAATCTATGGTGGCCAGCACCTGCCCCTGTCTCACCGTCTGGTTAAAATCAGCGTATACCCTGCTGACTATGCCGTTAATTTTACTCAGCACCGAATACGAATTCAGCACATCAAGCTTGCCGCTGACCGATATCGTCTTTGTAACCTCACCAACAGTGACCCGCTCGTACCTGTACACAATATCGGTGGCCACCCCACAGCTTCTCACGATGATAATCAGAAGCACAACGGCAAAAACACACAGCCCCCCCGCGACAAGCTTTTTCTTCAACGGCCATGACATCACATTTATTTTTCGCATAAATATTCCTCTCCAAGGCCTATTGTGCCCGACAATTTCGAAAGCGTCAGAAGATAATCATACCGCGCTTTTTGATAAAAAAGTTCCGCGTCGATACGCGCTGTTTCAGCGTCCTGCAACGCAAGCTGCGTGCCGATTCCCATTTCATAACTCTTGCGTGCGAGCGTCAGATGATTTTCAGCGTTCTTCCGCATCAGGGTTGAGAGCTCGAGCTGCTTTGATAGTTCGCGCATCCCCTGCAGGTAGGTTCGAATCATCGATTTTATATTTATCAATATTTTTTTTTCGTTATATACGGATTTATTATAGTCGGCCGTCGCGGCGTTGATTTTCGCGGTGATGCCGCCCGCAGTATAAATGGGGAACCTCGCCTGGAATCCGGCATGAAACGTCGGCTTCCAGTTTTCGCTTTTCATATTCTCCTCGGCCGACTGCCCTGTCATGTTTTTATTTTCAAGGCCAAACGCGGCGATAACATCGACAGAGAGATTCCGCGCGGCTTTTTCCACATCGATATTCACCTTCTGAATTTCCCTGGTAAGGCGCGTAATCCGAATGTCCGGCGAATTGTGCTCGGCAAGCGTATACAATTCGGCCAACGAATATCTCACCTTCGGAAGCTCCGAAACCGCCTGAGGCGATATTTCAATATCCTCATCAAAAATTCCGAGAGCGGACAGCAGTTCGGCTTTCGCCATATTTTCCTGGTTTTTCGCCTTCTCGTACTCCAGCACCGCCGACGCGAGGTCCACTTCCGCCTTCGTAACATCGATAACCGGCCGTTGCCCATTTTTAAGGAACATCTGCGTCTTTTCAAGTTTAATCTGATATTGATTCTTCAACTCCTCTTTCAGGCGGGTGTTTTCACGGGCAAACGCATAAGCATAATACGTCGTTTTGACATTGAGCATAATACCGCTGCGAACCTTGATGTCGTTCATCCTCGACAGATCAATGTTCATTCTCGCCAGGTTTTCTTTCCGCGACTTGGTGGCATCATACAGCGAATACGACACTGTCGCACCCGCAAACAGGCCGATCGACGTATCCTTACCCGGAACATTGAACGTGCTCGTTGAGGATTTCGGCTTCAAATACTCTACGGTTTTTGCCTCTCCATAGATATTCATTTTGTTCAGCGATTTTGCGGCGGTGTAACCGGCAACCGCTTTGTTCTGCTCTTCTGCGGAAACCATAATGTCGGGATGATTATCCATCGCTATTTTTATGCAGTCATCCAATGTAACATTTTTCGATTCGGCGCTCACATGACCGCAAATGCACACGGTAACGATGCAGCTTGCCGCAAATAGTTTACGTTTCATTTTCACTCCATTGCCAGTCACAACAATAACAGTACCGCCGAAGAACCGCCCCACCCAAACACGTCGTTACAGAATCCGGGCGGCGATATAAGGAATTCCACTCTGGATATACTATGTATCGGCAAACAGGTTTCATTCAAACAGTCAGGCTGTCAATAACATATTCACCTTCCATTTTTTCACTAATTGGTTAAAAAATCATTGACAGTATGCGACATTCTTTTAAGAAGGAAAGGTCTTGGGACTCGCTGGCGTAGCTCAATCGGTAGAGCAGCTGATTTGTAAT
>DHPI01000004.1:68418-76502 GCA_002407865.1 Spirochaetia bacterium UBA5368 | reverse complement strand
CCCGAGCGGCCAAAGGGAGCAGACTGTAAATCTGCCGGCGAAGCCTTCGATGGTTCGAATCCATCCCTCACCACAGACTCGAACAAAAAAAGCTACCTTCTGAGAGGGTAGCTTTTTTATCAGCAAAAACAGCCGTCTGCCTTACATCGCCAGTTCGTTCAACTCCCCAATCATCTGGGCAATTTCATCTTCACCAAGACCATGCGCCCGTGCCCCCTGCTCGATAGTTTCCACCGTCGAAATATGGCAGCCAATGCAGTGGAGGCCGTAACCGGCAAGAATAGGACCTGCCTTTGGAAACTTCTTCACAAGCTCGCCAAAGGTCATATCCTTCGAGATTTTCCCGGACATATCCCTGCTCCTCACAGAATTTTAATATAATATAGCTACGCCATGCTTCACTTGTCCATAATTTTTCATTTATAGCATAAAACTTTGTTCCCAAAAATAAAAACGGCGCCGGGCAGATCTGATACTCGCCATTTCGTCATGTATCCTGTTTCTAACCGCATGATTTTGGATTTGAATAATATCGGCGGCAGAATAGAATTGACCACGATTGATACCAGCTACCCGCGAAATCCGGAGCGCATATGATACTCAACAATGAAATACAAAGGTACGCGAGACAACTTTCTCTGCAAAACTGGGGGATTGCCGCCCAGGATAAATTGAAAAATGCGACAGCGTTCGTTGCCGGCGCCGGCGGGCTCGGAAGCCCCGCGCTGATGTATCTCGCCGCAGCGGGAGTGGGCACCCTTGTACTGTGTGATTTCGACAGTGTTGAACTCACAAACCTCAACCGGCAGGTGCTCCACTCCGAAAGGAAAATCGGCATGCCGAAAGTCGACTCGGCAGTCGAGACACTGCGAGATCTGAATCCCCATATACGGTTCCATGCGGTAGCCACGAAAATTACCAGCGCGAACGCTGAAACGCTTGCCGGCGATGCCGATGTAATTATTGACTGCCTTGACAATTTCGATACGCGGCACGTTCTCAATACGCTGTCGGTAGCAAAATCGATTCCAATGGTGCACGCCGGCGTCTCTGGATTTCAGGGACAGATAACATTTCTCCATCCCCCCGAAACCGCCTGCCTGGCGTGCTTTTACCCGCAAAAACCGGAAAAACAATCCGCGCCCATCCTCGGCGCGACGGCAGGAATCCTCGGGGCCCTGCAATCAATGGAAGCGATAAAACACATTACCGGCATGGGCGACACCCTGAAAAACAGGCTGCTCTTTTTCGACGGATTCGGGATGAATTTCAGTACCATCACAATCGCCCCGAATCCCAAATGCAGGGTATGCGGAAAAATGCGTAAAAAATAAGCGCCAGTTGCGCGGATGAGGGCGTTATACGCCCCCATCGTGCGGCAGGTTACAGAACTTCTACGAGCACGGCGGCCCCCATACCGCCGCCGACGCACAGCGTGGCAATCCCGTAACGGCCACCGCGGCGCTTTAACTCATTAATCATCGATATTATAATACGTGAGCCGGTACAACCGACGGGATGTCCCAGCGCGATTCCCGAGCCATTTACGTTCACCTTCGTCCTGTCGAGACCGAGTCCCTTTTCGCACGCAATGTACTGGGCGGCAAACGCTTCGTTAACTTCAAAAATGTCGATATCATTAATCTTCATTCCCGTTTTCGCAAGCAGTTTCTGCACTGCCGGAACAGGCCCGTATCCCATCAGATGCGGTTCGACACCTGCGATAGCGTTGGCGCAAATTTTTGCCAGCGGTTTCGCGCCCAGCTCTTTCGCCTTTTTCAACGAAGTGACAACCATCGCGGCAGCGCCATCATTCAATCCGGATGAATTTCCGGCGGTTACCGTACCGTCCTTTTTGAAAACAGGTTTCAGCTTTTTCAGGCTCTCAGGGGTGATATCCCTGCGGGGATGCTCATCCGTATCGAACATTTTAACCGCACCGTTTCTCTGCGGAATCGGCACCGGCACTATTTCATCCCTGAATTTTCCCGCATCGATGGCCGAAATGGCCTTCGCATGGCTCTCGTGCGCAAGCTGGTCCTGCTCTTCACGGGAGATGCCGTACTTTTCCGCGAGATTTTCAGCCGTCTGCCCCATAATATACGGTGCGCCAAGAAGGCCGCTTCCTGAATGGAGAAGCTCCCACATTGCGTCGGTCATTTCAGCATGTTGAAGGCGCGCTCCCCATCTCGCCTTTTTCAGTATATACGGGGCGTTGCTCATCGATTCAACACCGCCCACGAGCACGATATCTGAATCACCGCAAAAAATCTGCTGCGAAGCGAAAATCGCCGCCTGCATTCCGGACGCGCACTGCCGCTGAATGGTAACCGCCGGCACCTCCACAGAAATACCGGCCTTCAGCGCCGCGGTCCGCGATGTATTCGCCTCCTCGGATGTCTGAATGCAATCACCGAAAATAACATCGCTTAACATGGCGCCATCCACATTCGCTCTTCTAAGGGACTCCGTCATAACGAGCGCTGCGAGTTCATAGGCGCGTACGTCGCGCAGGCTCTGCCCGAAACTGCCTATTGGCGTTCTACATCCTGATATAATAACAACGTCCTGATTGCTCATAGAGCACTCTCCTGAATTTTTCTCCAAAAAGTAGTAAGCCTGCCGTTATTTTCAAGTCAATTTTATAAATATATTCTATTATTACATAAACACATATGTGGTTATATTAAAAATTTTACAAAAAAAGAAGGGATCGCTCCCCTCTTTTTTTAGTATTTTTTTGTGAACAGTCACACGCACCCGCACCACGGCGGGTAGCGCATAAACCCGAATCGTCCGCGTTTAGCCCTTTGCTTTAATACTGTTCTGCGCTATAGAAAGCTTCGCGATCGGAATTGAATACGGCGAACACGATACGTAATTGAGCCCGGTTTTCATGCAGAACTCTATATTTTCCGGATCGGCGCCGTGTTCTCCGCACAGTCCCATTTTAATATCTGGTCGTGTCAGTTTTCCGCGCAGCGCAGCGACCTCAATCAACTCTTTTACCTGATCGCCGAGCACCTTAAACGGATTATTCTTGATCAGGTCGTACAGCGAATAACTCGGGAAGAACGAATTAATATCGTCTCGCGATATGCCGTATGTCGTCTGTGTAAGGTCGTTGGTGCCGAAGCTGAAAAATTCCGCATACTGGGCTATCACTCCGGCGCCAAGAGCAGCCGCGGGAAGTTCAATCATGGTACCCACGCTGTACTCGAGATCGGCCACGCCATATTCCTCGATAACTTCTTCTTTTATGTCCCTTATTCCTTTTACGACCTTGCCTTCGATTTTTTTGCCGTTTTTCAGAAATTTCAGCTCGTGCTCAGTCATTACTATCGGAATCATTATTTCAGGGTGTACATCGATGCCTTCTTTTTTCAGCATGCATGCGGCCTCAAAAATTGCCCTGCACTGCATCTCATATATTTCAGGATACGTCACGGCGACCCTGCAGCCCCTGTGACCGAGCATCGGGTTCATTTCCGAAAGATCATCGCACATCGCCCTGATTTCAGCAGGCTTTTGCTTTTTCTTCCTTGTCTGCATGTACTTTACGAATTCTGCCATACTGGCTTCGGTCCTCGGCAAAAACTCATGCAAGGGGGCGTCAAGAAGGCGAATCGTGACCGGATATCCCGTCATAACCTTGAAAAGTTCGTAAAAATCGGAGCGCTGCATCGGCTTTAAAACTTCAAGCGCTTTGCGCCTTTCATCCTCGGTCTCGGAGAGAATCATCTCCCTGAATTTCATAATTCGTTTTTCGTTGAAAAACATGTGCTCTGTTCGGCAGAGGCCGATTCCGGCGGCGTTAAATTCACGGGCGAGTTTTGCGTCCCTGCCCTGGTCCGCGTTTGCGCGAACATTGAAATCCCTCACAAAATGCTCCGCAACCTGGAGAAAATCGAGGAGCCCATTTTCCTTGAAATCAGGCTCTATGAGCCCGACTCTGCCAAGATATATCGTGGGCGGCTCATAATATGGAACGTTGATGGAAACATAATCACCCTCGTTTACTGTTTTTCCCCCAAGTGTAAAACTGGTGCCGCGGATTTTCATCTCCGGCTGCACCATGGCAACCTTGCCGAGACTCCGCGCAACAACAGGCGCATGGGAAGAAAAACCTCCCTCGCTCGTAATAACACCTTTTGCCACCTCAATCGCCTTGACGTCCTCGGCAAACGACGCAGGCATAACAAGAATCAGGTTGGTATCGTCTCCCCGCATTATGGCCCGCTTGTATTCCTCGAGCAGCTTCGGCGTGGAGAAAAACACTCTTCCTATCGCAGCGCCCGTGGAACCGGCAATGCCGCCTTTTATACTCTTGACGCCGCCAATCGTTCTCGGATCTATAACGGGATGCAGCAACTCGTTCAACTGGTTTGGCTTTACATTGCTGACGATAAAATCCTCAGATACTATTTTCCTTTTGCAGAGATCCAGAAGGGTCTTGACCTGCGACTGCGTCGATTTTTCATCGACGTCGCGCTGCTCGACCAGCCAGAAATCGCCCTCCTCGATTGTAAACTTGATCTCGCGAATCTCCTTGAAGTTTTCCTCAACCTTTTTCGCGATATCCGCAAACTTATCAAAATATTTCTTTTCTATTTTTGCTATATCTTTTGGCTTGCCCCTGTCGACATCGAACTCATTCTGGAGAAAATTTCCCTGGATCAGCGGATCGCCGGTAATAATATTTCGCGTATAATAATTGCCGGCGTATGAATTCTGACCGAAATTACCGTACACCATGGACTGCACCATGATCGACAGTGAATTGTCCACATCAATTTCCGAATCGCAATAGCGCGCCGCGGCGCCTTTTAATATAAGGCCCAATTGGTCGTACACATCTTCGCTGAACTTATCGCCAAGATATTTCTTGTAATTTTCAACAACCTTCTTCAACTCGACGGCTTTCTGCTTTACGCCCTTGCCCTCAATTTTATCAAACTCGGCAATATCGATACCGTGTATTTTCGATCCGATGCTCCGAAGAAGAAAACGGTATTCGCCATAGGCGAAATCAGGGCCGGTAAACTGCCCAAATCCTTCGACTGTTTTGTCGTTTAATCCGATGTTATGAATCGACGGGAAGTTCGGCACATTGAGATCTGAGCTCAATACAACCTTCAGCAACAAGGGTTTCTTCGTATCGCCAAATCCCTTTTTCACCTCTTTGGCAAGGCGATCAATATGCGTTTTAATGATTTCCTTGAGGTTTATCTGTGGCAGCTTTTTCGTAAGCTCCGAATCGATTATAAATCCAGGCGCAATAGGAAGCCCCATCTGCGCAAGATCCACCGCGCGCCGCCCGCGAATTCCAAACCGTTTTTTGCTCTTTTCATCCACATCTTTCAAATCTTTATTAAAATAAATAATATTTTCCATTGTATATCCCCCTGAATGAATAAAATGCTCCGCGTGATTTTTATCTCCAAAACGCCCGTGCCGTATCAATTAAAACAATTTCAGGATCCTGCCAACACCAAGCTTGAGGAACTGCTCAAATCTCGGGCTTGCACCCTCAAAAAAATATTTTTGAAGTTTAGACACACCCGTTATGTTTTCTCCTACAACTTGGAAGAAAATAAGGTTGCCCGATTTCACCTTGCCCCATTTGAACAGCGTATTTATATCGTTAATCACCTCGTTTTCGTAAAAAATCATTACATCAAGGTCGGGAAACGAGGCCTTATAGCTTTCAATGATGCGCTTCCATGCCTCCACGTTGCCATTGTGGAAAAGCTCATTCGTGACCTGCACCGAATATTTCGGCGTCATTCTCCTTTTGCCGAGTTCTGCGGGAGCGGCGGGCTTTTTTACCGGCACCCTCGGCGTTACCGTCTGGTCAATGAACTCCTTGTTGATAAACACGTCCTTCCCGGCGATCATTTCCTCGACGGCAACAATCGCCTCCTGTTCGATTTTTTTATCGCTTTCTTCCTTGAGGCACTTCGCGTAAATAACCAGAAGCTGGTCGCGCGTAATTTCACGGACCTTCTCCCAGTGCGCCATGTTTTTAGGATTCACGAGAAGGATTTCACCGTTTGGATTATAATATACCAGTATCAGATCAATGGCGGTCCACTTTGCGGTTTCGTCGCATATCTTGTTAAACTCCGTCACAGTAATTGGAATATTGAATGAATCATACGAATATCCATACTTGTCACGAATAACGGCACCGACAATGGGCAGTATCTGGTCTTTCCCGAGATCGCCGTTGTCGAGATCCATATTCATCACGTCCGCAAGATTCCGCCTGGATTCGATGTAATCGACGATATCATTAACCTTGAAGAAATGATTCAGAGCCTTATTGAAATTGCCCTTGGTTGCAAGGGAATAAAAAACATTTTCCATACATCATCTCCTTATACAGTCACAATATTTATTTTAATGCAGGTGCTGATATCTAACAGTACCACTGTAGTATATTTTTTCATTATTGCAAGCACTTTGTATATATGTTAAATCATACAGAAATAAAAATAAACAAATTACGTATGCATTACCACTCAATTCCCGCATTAATACAAAGAGGATACCCGTCCGGGTATCCTCTTGTCATCTTCATTGTAACAACATTTTTTACAGCTCTTTCAGTCCAGACGCTTTCCCTCTCGGTTTCGACTTCGGAGAAAGATCTACAGAACCCTTAACTTCCGACTCGCCGCTCGCGGTCTTATATGCGGCCTCGAAGATGTCTTCCTTCAGCTCTTCAGTGCCGAATGACTGCTCGATGTCAGTTCTCACTGTCGATCTGCGGCGCTTGAACGATGCGAACGCGGCATCCTGGAAGCCCTTCGATATGCCATAGAGGAATTCATTCAGCACATTCGCCATCCCCTTCAGCATATACTGTTTTCTCTTGATGGTCGTGACATTGACATCAAGAACGAGCCCGGGCTGAATATGGTGCGGATTGATTCGATAGGTAAATTCGTTAAAACGTTTTTCAATGAAACTCAGCCGTTCATCAAGAATAACACGCTCAATCGGATTCTGATATCCATGCATCTTCTGCAGTATATCTTTAAGGTATTTAATCTTGTTTTTCAGGTTGAGTATTCTATCTTCGTAGGTGCGATTATTCTTTTCTACAAAGGTATTTTCATTGTACGTCTCGCCGATTTCTGACCAGAGAACGCTGTTGGGATCAGAATCTTCTTCTGTCTTCTGACGCCTCCAATCCTTCGTCATCAACCTGCCGCAGAGGTCATCAAAATCCCGGAGGGATCTGAATCTCTTCTTCGATTCATAATGCGCATGTACAACATCCCACACCCTCAGAATCTCTTTCGTGAAGGTTTCCATCTGGCGGTCGTATTCCTTCTTCTCTTCACGCAGCTGGTTCTGGTCGTAATACGCAATCCGGATCGCATATCGTTCGTCGGGAAGAACGCTATTATCCATTTCTTCGTACTCACGGATAAGGCAGGTTCGGGCGTTCTTCATGTTATCGCATACCTGATAGCCGAGCTTACTGGTGTCGAGTATCGAGGTCAGCGCGTTGATCGCCGTGTTGTAACCCCTGTTTCTGATATTTTCAGAGTCGATGATATACTTGATATTTTCACGAACGTTCAGCGGATCATATTCTTCAATATCAATCTCAGCTCTGAGGCCCTCAATCTTGTCGAGGAACTTCTTCGCGAGAATCGTATATCTTCTCGATTTCTCGTCTTCTTTGTCGTCATCGGTGAAATTCTCGATGCGTTTGATCTTCTCGAACATCACTTCGGAGCCGCTAAGTTCGCTCTTGCCCTGATCGACAAGCTCGTCCTTAAGCTGCTGTATCTGACGATCAATGAGCTCCTGAATATGCTTCTGAATCGCGTCTTTCAACAGCGACTCAACCGTTACCTGATAATGGTACATCGGGCTTACAAGCTCGCTGTCGAGCACGTTGATCGAAAGCTTGACATCGTAAACATATTTCGGGCGGAGTATATTGTCTTTAAAAACGCACTTGATGATCGCGTAAGCATTTTCACCGCGTATAAAGGCACCCACATCGGTTTTCTGACGAAGAATAGCATTGGTTTCATTTTCGAGGTCGTTTAATCCCCTCTGAA
>DHPI01000004.1:67379-68273 GCA_002407865.1 Spirochaetia bacterium UBA5368 | reverse complement strand
CGTACATATTAACAATGGACTTCTCGATTTCACCGGTATTAAACTTATCGGCGCCGCCTATTTTGTCGAGGAGATCCACAAGCTCCCTCGGGGTATACCGGGCAAGCCCTTTGGCTTCTTCCTTATCGACAAAATCACGCACCTTCTTCAAAAACTCATCTTCCATGGTAACCGTGTAGCGGTTCGCCATGTTTACATAGGTCTGATTGACGTAATTATATATTTTTTCTTTGAGCCCGCCCATTACGTCGAGCTTCATAAGCACCTCTTCGGGCAGCTTATTCATAACAGCATTCAGAACCTTGTCAGATGTTTCATCAACAATCAGTTTCGATTCAGCAACTTTGTCCCGCCCTTCCTGTGCAATCGAATTCACAGAACCAACTGCACTTGGAGCTGTAGGGTGAACTTTATTAGGGCTTTTGGGAAACTGAGATATAGACATACAATAACCTCCTTTGATCTCGTACTGCTTATCATGTTATGCTTCACCCAAGTGCATTCCTGTCGCTGAAACACTTCCACATCTGCCACTCAGGGAGAAATCGTATCTATAAATAGAAAGACAATTGCAGAGATGATACAACGACATTGCGGCATGTCAAGGTTTTATTTCAAATATTAGCAAATTTTTTATATATTCCCCCCTCGTATTTTTCCCGGTGTCTCGGTATACCGGAAGGTATAATTTGCCACCTTAAAAACATCGCCGTCACTCAGGTAATCCGCCGTAGCCCTGTCAACCATGTCAATTGTATAGGCATTGCCCCACTGGAGGGCGCATCGCGGTTTCCCCTTCACACGCACTGCCGAAATCTTAAACGGCTCAGGGATTTCTATATCGCGGATATTGAGGCTGTTGCCGCTCCCCCTCCCGATGGTGATTTTCCTTAC
>DHPI01000004.1:62904-67279 GCA_002407865.1 Spirochaetia bacterium UBA5368 | reverse complement strand
GATTTTCCTTACGCCAATCTTCGCAAGGTCTACAGCCTTTATATACGGTTCGAGGACGGTATGGTTCCAATATTCCACCGTACCGATAAGCTTTAATCCAACGAAACGACGGGCAATGGCAATTACAAGAAGCAATAACGCAACGATGATGATCGCAAGAAAGTACGGCCCGGAAACAAACCCCTTTTCGCGCTCATCGCGAACCGCCTCCATCTTCTCTACATTCCCGATAAGGTCTTTTTCTATCACCTTTGCCGGTGCATCAGCCGCGTTTACGACTTCCGTATACCTGGAAACGTTTTCCTTGAGTTCTTGCTGTACCTTCTCTATTTTACTGTCCTTACGCTTTTCACCGAGATTTACGAAGAATATAAACCAGTCTTTATCAGAATACTGCGTTGCTATTTCCTTTATATTAAACCGCTGTTTCACCTTGTGAGGAGGCGGATCGTCTATCGCGTCCGTAAGTACAACTATCACACGCTGCCTGCTTCTGTCTTTCTCCTCAAGCGACTGCGCAATTTTGAGAACGCTTTTTATCATTCCCTGAGTATACGTCCAATCGCCCTTCGCGTTCACAACCGACACATATTTTTTTATTATATCCCTGTCATTGGCGTCGTGGACGAAAACGGTTGGATATACACGCACATCGGAATCGAACGCGACAAAGGTAATGCTGTCGCCTTCGCCAAGCTGGTCAATAAACTTCCCGAGGCTCTTCTTTACTTCGGGGAATACATTTTTGCCGCCATATCCCGCCATGCTGAGGGATGTATCAAGGACAAGAATCATATCTTTTTTCTCGCGCGCATTGAGCGGCCCGGCACCGAGACACAATAACACCACCAGCGACGCGACCGCCATCCCCGACAACGAAAGAAGATTATTCAATTTCACCATGCACATCCTTCCGTTCAACAGAATTTTCCGGAAAATCTATTGATGATAGTATAAAAATATTTATTTGTCAATAGCAAAACCGGCGCGGTGCGCAATCAGTATTCACTATATTTTTCGGTTTTTCTTATATATTCGCGAAGGTCAAGATCGCCGCCCCTGTCCACGTCAAGGTACTCATTCATAAGGATAAAAAACCACATGAGTGTGTCCTTCCCCGTTTCAAGTCCGATAAAGCTCCTCTTCTCACGCCAGTTCTTA
This sequence comes from Spirochaetia bacterium UBA5368, assembly GCA_002407865.1. Taxonomy (GTDB): domain Bacteria; phylum Spirochaetota; class UBA4802; order UBA4802; family UBA5368; genus UBA5368. The sequence goes on along the minus strand of DHPI01000004.1, from coordinate 66,118 downwards.
ACGAACAGCCCCCTGTTCAATACCGCGATAAGGTCAAATTCAAATACGCTGTCTATCGACCGCGTCATGTAATAATCGAGCAGCGCGCCCTTCAACTCGGATAAATTCATATCCATGCCGTAACTGATAATAAACGCGGGTATGACCTGTATGTCGCCGGCATCGTCGGCAAACCTGTTTATTTTTTTCGCCTGAACGATCCTGTCGAGCACCTCCACGATGCTGTTTTTATTTATTACCGGACATACATGATATGTGCCATAGACGAGCTCTGACGGAACATACCCCCCCATAAGCAATGGCATATCGCGGCATATTTCCTTATATGCGACAAAATCTATCCCCTCGGGGATATAGCCACCGACGTCAATCATTTTAAGAGCGCCGGTTTTCAAACTGGCCGGCACTATTTTTTCCATATATGCGATAAGCTCCGTGTGGTCAACGGCGGCCTTTTTTACGGGTTTCGCGGCCTTCTCGGCGGACGCGGCCTTTCCCTTCTTTGACGGCGCTGCCGCTGTCTTTTTAGCTCCGGCGATAAGCCGGCGTTCTACGTCTTCAAAATACTTACTGAACATGATACCCCTCTGAGCAGAATTATAAATGTACGGCATATTTCAGGAAAATCCCCCTGAAATACGATATGGTATGTAAAGTCTTCATTAAGCAACCCCGCTTCCAAGCGGGGTTGTTTGCCATTATCTATAATTCCGCGACATTTTCAAGTTCTATTTTATCCTCACCGCGAACGCTGTCGGTGTAATCGCCGGCGACTTCCTCATCCTCCTCGATGGTTTTATCCGGTTTCTTACCGGAGTCTTCCGGGATCTTCCCGGTATTTTCACCGGAATCAGGCTGCTGTTTTTCTTCGATTCTGTACAGCAATTCTTTTGTGCTCATACTTTTCCATTCACGCGCCGTCTTTACATACCTGCCATCGGGATAATTCCGCAGATACGTCTGGAATTCCCGGGCCGCGAGATCGAAGCGCTTGCTCAGAAAATACGCATACCCCTTCTTGATCTGCGCATCCTGGTCCTTGTGCGTGAACGAATTCGACAGCGCGCGATCGAAAAAGGCAATCGCCGTGTCAAATTTCCTCTGGGCGAAGTGGCATTCGCCTATCCAGTAGAGACAGTTCTCGGAAATCTTATCCCCGGAAAAATTCTTCAACACCCTGCTGAAATATACGGAGGCCGTGTTGTAATTTCCACGCCTGAACGCGTCCATGCCGCTGCGGTACGCCTGCTCCCTGTATGCCGTGCGCACATCACCGGCGTATGGTGACACGCCTCCGTAATACTTGAGAAAATACTCGTAGAGATCGTACGCCTGATTATCCTCGCCCATTTTCTTGTAGGCGCGCGCCTTTCCAAGAAGCGCCTCTTCATTGCTGCCGTTTTCGGAAAGGGAGATATCGAACATGCGCTTTGAACGCTGCAGTTCTCCCAGCCTCAGATACGTATGGCCGAGCTCGGAATAAATACGGCTCCGAAGCTCGTTATTGAAATTGCCGCTGAGAAGGTTGTACAACTGATTGACGCCCTCTTCCGAGTATTGCTGCAACACCTTGAGATGGGCAAGCCGTATCAACGTTTCTTTCCGTATATCATCGGACAGGTAGGGGCTGTTGCTTTTAAGCAGATACGTATATTTCAGGTAGGCCAGCCTGTTAAGTCCTATTTTTTCATAACTTTGCCCTATGTAGTAATATGCCTCGGGCAACAGCCTCGATGAGGGATATTTCGCGATTACCCTGGTAAATATGTTGATCGACTGATTGATGGAATCGCGGTCGCTTCTTTCGAAGATCATCTTCGCTTCCGCCATCATTTCCCGGGCCTCTTTTTCGGGCTTTACATAGTAGTCGTAAAAGACAAAAAGGCCCGCCCCACACAGTATCAATACTATTCCCAGCAACAATTTTGGTTTCATCGGATCGATCTCCTCACCCCGAAATGATATATTTCATCTGACACGCGATATGGCATATTCCCGCCAGAAATTCGCCTCGGCGGGAAAGTGTTTTTTTACATCCGGCATTATAAAATACGGCAGCGACTCCCTGTCCCGTTTCATCTCGACCAGCGACCTGCCGATGAAAAGCCTGGCCATCGCCGCTTCACGCTCATTATCAGTCGCTTTCAACGCATTGTTCAATTTTTTCACCGCATATGCGTACCGCCCTTTGAAAAACGTCTCCTTCACTATCAGCTCTACGCCCATGGGCGGCGTTGCCGGCAGCTCTGCTTCGGGCATTATCTCAGGTGTCTTCTCCGGCTCTTTCTTCACAATTGGCGGTTTTATTTCGGCGCCAGGGGGCTCGTGCGGCGCCGGCTTCATTTCAACTGGCAGCACCGTGTAATTTTCACCATCCCTGAGGGTGTTGTCTATCGTAGCGTCTTCAAGCCGCACCAGCACCGCATAATAATACGTCCCCGGCAACGGCGGCTTGTCGATATATGAGGTCATTTTCGGCCCGACCTTGCCAACAGGCGCCGAATGGGCAAGACGCTGTACATCGGCAATCGGTTTGTCGTGCCGGTACACAACATACTCGATGTTCGGCGCGTTAATTCCATGCCATGAAAGCTCTACCCTGTCGTTCTCATATAAACCCGCTTTCAGGCCGCTGATGATTGCCTGCGTTCGAAACGTAACATAGAGACCGTTGGCAAGATAGCTCTGGTCGGGAATCAATTGCAAATCCTCGTTGCCGGCAATATCCTTTGTGGTGACCGCGTAAAAATACATGCCGCTTGTCGTAATGCTTTTATCGACATAGCTTTCGCGTTTTTCGGTAATCACGGCAATGCGCTCGGCCTTCCGTATCGCTTCGGGACTGCCAAGCCGTTCGCCACTTCGATACACCGTATACACTATACCCGGCTCGTCCACGGCCTTCCATGAGAGGTCAATTTGCGTCTGATTGATAATATGGCCGTGGAGGAGCGTCACCTGCGGCGGAAACATCCGCACCTGCTCGGGCGGGGCCTCTTTTTCCACTATCACGGGACTGGAAGTATAATTCACGTCGGGATAAATCTCGACGTCCCTGTTTCGCGCCTTTTCTTTCGATAACACCACATAATAATACGCGCCCGGCGCAAGATTCGAATCGATCATCATGCCTGGAGCGCCCGCGGGAAGCAATTTTATCGACGAGGCGTTCAGCGCTTTTTCTTTTGTATCGGGTATTTCCACTGACCTGCCA
>DHPI01000004.1:52526-62787 GCA_002407865.1 Spirochaetia bacterium UBA5368 | reverse complement strand
CCAACAATGAATTCGTCGGTGGAATCGGGATCCACATCCCATGAGACGCGCACCGCGCCTTTTACATTCGGAATCAGCTGCGCGCTGATATTTGTTACGATGTATGGCGGGAATTCACTTTTCTTCCTATCACCGGATTTTTCTGTAAGGCCTGTACGGACAGATTCCTCGTCCAGAAGGAACCTGGACGCAAGCATTGCGGGATACGACACCGCGATTATGCACGCGCATGCTATAACACGGAATGTAACATTCATTTTTTTCATTATAATATCATCATCCATGGAGATATTACTTTACATTATTTTCGGAACAACACATGCCCCACTTGATATATTAATTATAATCTGAATCATTGCGCATTTTTCCCCTTGCGGCAAAAAATTCATTTTTTTGCCGCAAGGGGCGATTTACTCTTAAAATAAAATTGACAAATTACACGTCATATTGTTCCTCACATGCAAGATGCATTATGTCAATCGAGTAAATTTCCGCAACGCCGTATAAAACAGGAAAGAATCATATCGAAAAGAGAAAATGATTCTAATGTATAAAAAAATTTTCCGCCGTCCAATATGAGATAATCGAAAGTTCCATGCTTTTGACCCGGTGATTGCGCACCGGGGCAATACTATTATGCACATAAGGGGGTACATGTCATTATGGATGAAGAATCAGCAAAGCCTCTGCCTGACCTTTTAATCAGGACAACCGGCAAGGGGAAATCGGTATTTGCCAGCAGGGATTTTCCCATTGGTGAATTTATCATAGAATTTCGCGGGAAGCTTTACAATAGAGAGGAATACCTGAAAAAAGTTAATCCGAAAAACAATCACTTTCTTCAGATTGACACAAACCTGTATCTCGGACCGACGAGAACAGCCGATAATTACATTAATCACTGCTGTGATCCGAATGCGGGCATGGTTATACGTAACGGAAAGGCGATGCTCTTTGCCATACGCCCTATAGCGCGCGGAGAGGAAATTACCTTCGATTATTCCACGTCGATGGACGAGGATTACTGGGAGATGGATTGCAACTGCGAAAGCATTCACTGCCGAAAACGCGTTCGCGACTTTAAATATCTTCCGGAAAGCACGCGCGAGCATTACATCAATCTCGGTATCGTTCCACAATTTGTCATAAACAGCGTGCCGGAACAGAGAACCAGCGAGCCCTTTATTATTGAAATCAATCACAATATCGCGTACGCGACGCCCGCCGCAATGGCCGCGCCTCACAAAACGCAATGAGGGGCCGTCGCGGCCATTGCCAGCCATGAAACCGGACAGCATACCCTCTCTCGATGAATGCCGCGCATTGATTTACCGCTATTCAATGCGCCCTAATATTATCGAACATTCGATGAGGGTGATGGACGTTTCACTTGCGATAACAGACAACCTTGTTCCCGGAACGCGCATCGACAGGGATCTCGTGGCAGCCGCGTCGCTGCTGCACGATATCACGAAAACGAGGTCGCTGGAAACGAAGGAGCGGCATGATGTTTCGGGGGCCAGGCTTCTGCGGGAACTCGGCTACCTGCGCGTCGCCGATATTGTAGAACAGCATGTGTTCTTCAGGGATTTTTCTCCCGGCGGAGCGCTCGAAGAGCGAGAAATAGTGTATTACGCCGACAAGCGGGTGATGCACAACGCGATCGTTACCGTCGAAGAAAGGGTCGCCGACCTGGTTGCGCGATACGGCACAACCCCCGAGCGCACCGCGCTTATCATCAAAAACAAGGATTTTATCCTTGCCCTCGAGAAAAAAATCTGCAGCTTCATGGCTGTCGATATGGAATATGCGATAGATTTACTACTGAAACGATGATCCGCGCAGCGGACACACAACGGCTACAATGAATAAAAAATTTCTCATTCTCGATTGCTTTGTCGATGAACCGGCATGCTTCGGCGTGCCGCCGTTCGTATCCCCCTATCCCCGTTACGTTTTCGGCGCCCTTCTCAACGCCGGCGCTGACGCAAAATCCATACGGTACATCACGATTGAAACCCTTCGTGAAAGCGGCTATGAACTCGACGACGACTACGACATGGTGTTTCTCATCGGCGGCGCCGTGGTGCCCGGAAAATATCTCGGCCATAAAATCGGCACGGCGCCCGAAGTGCGCAAGATCATGGCCCAAAACAGGCGGCAGAAATTCGCTGCGGGCGGGCTGATTAGCCGACTGCTGGACGGCGCGGACAACTGCGTCAGTGTAAGCCACGATATCGAGAAATTTGCACACGGAATATGCGCCGGCCAGGCCGTGGATACGCGCCGCACATACGGCGAACTGCGCCGGTGGGCGTCCGCCGGGGCGGAGGTAGTGCGGCAGCATCCCGGCTATCCAAATCTTATATGCGAAATAGAGTCGTACCGCGGCTGCCCGCGGCTTCAGCACTGCTCGTTCTGTTCGGAGGGCGTAACGCACGACGCGGAATTCCGCGACGCGGAAGATATGATCTGCGAGGTGCGCGCACTCATCGGGGCCGGAATATCGCGCTTCCGCATAGGGCGACAGGCCGACATCCTTCAGTATAAAACCGAATTCAGAGAATATCGAAGCGGCTTCCCGCGCCCGGAAATTGCCCCCGTGGCCGACCTTTTTTCCGCGCTGAAGGCATTACGCGATCGCGGCGATATTACGACGCTGAATATCGACAACGCGAATCCCGGCACCATCGCGAATTTCCCCGATGAATCTTCGGCGATACTCGAGATCATCGCGAACACGATCACCCCCGGCGACACGCTGGCGCTCGGCGTTGAGTCTTTCGACCCCACGGTCATCCGCCGTAACAACCTCAAGGTCGGCGAGGAGGATCTCATCCGCGTTGTGCGCATCGTCAACGAAATCGGCGGCGCGCGGATCGACGGCATTCCCGCGCTGCTCCCCGGCATTAACCTTATCCACGGCCTTATCGGGGAAAGCGCCGACACGTTTAAAATGAATTACGAATCGCTTGCGCGCATCCGCGATATGGGGCTGCTGGTGAAACGCATCAATATACGCAAAATTATGCCGTTCCCGGGCACGCCGCTCGCGGCGTGCTACCGGGAACCGACGATCGCGGTCCGTAACCGCTACGAATTTTACAGGGACAGGATCCGCAACGAAATAGACCATTTCATGCTGACGCGCGTGTATCCCGTGGGGACGGTGCTGAAAGGCGTATTCATAGAGGACCGGCAGTTTGAGTATTCGCTCGGAAAACAGATCGCGAGTTATTCCATTACGGCAAAAATCCCGACAGCGCTTCAACAGGGCAGCTTCCACGATGTCATTGTGGCCGGACACAGGGAAAGGTCGGTGCTCGCCCTCCCCTTCCCTATCGCCATCAACACGCTGCCGGCGCGCGCGATTGCGACGCTTCCCGGCATAAGCAAAAAAGGCGCATCCGATCTCGTGCTGCGCAGGCCGTTACGCGACCTCTCTGAAACAGGCGACATTCTCGCGAACGTGCCCGGCGCGATTACAGGCGCGATCCGCTTCGATTCTTAATACTTGCGGCGCTCCTTGTCGTGGTTAAGCCGGTTCATTATATACAGCGCCGCGTAGCCGCCGATAAAGCCGGCGATCAGGTTAACGCCCGTATCGTACACGAGAAATCGGAGGACCCGTATCGTGATGTCGAGCAAAAGCCTGTCGAGAATGAATCCGCCGATAAGCGCACCAATCACGCCGACAACGAGCCCGCCGATATAGCCGCCAAGGAGGTCTTTCCTCTTGAGATCGTAGTAAATCCACGACACAAGCGCCCCCAGTCCGATATACAGCACAATGGCAAGCAGCTTCATCAAAAAACTGATTATTTCATCTGACATGATGTTCTCCTGATAGTATAGTATCGCACGACATCACTCCTCTTCCGCAAAAAACAGATCTCCTTTGCCCTTCCTGATTATTGTCGCATCCCCTTCGGAGAAATCGATAACCGTCGAGGGCTCGGAAATCTTCGGCCCGCAGTCGATAACGAGATCGATTTCATTGCGGTACACCTTTTCAAGATCGGACGGCTGGATGATATATTCGCCGGAACCCGTGTTCACGCTGGCCGACAGTATCGGCCGGCCGAGGGCGCGAACGAGATCGAGCGCGACATTATTGTCGGGTATGCGCACGCCGATGGTCTTCTGGTTGGTAATCGCGATTTTCGGCACCAGCCTGGTGGCCTTGAATATAAACGTGTACGGGCCGGGGAAGGCCTTCTTCATTATCTTGAACGAGGTATCCGATATATTGCGCACATATTCGTGCAGCTCCGAGATATCGGAAAAAATAAAGCTCAACGGCTTGTTTCTCGCTATTTTTTTTATATGATATATTTTCTCTATGGCGCGCTTGTCGTTTATGTCACAGCCATAGGCGTAGACGGTATCCGTGGGATATATAATGACCCCCCCCTCAAGGAGGATATCCCGCGCCTTCTGGATAAGCCGCTTCTGCGGATTCTGTTCATTGATAACAAAAATCATTCCACGCAATCCTGATTTGCTGACCGCATTTCAATATAAAAAACCGCGTCGTCAACAGCAATTTTTACCCGCGAATCATGATAAAAAAGGCTTTTGCAAGAGAAACTCTTGCAAAAGCCTTCAACCTGGTAAACACAATGCTACATACTGGGAGTGTATTGTAGTATCAATCACTACATATATCGGAACAGGCGGCAATACCCTTAATGTTTTTTCAGACGGCGCACGCACCAGGGACGATAAAAAAAATAAAAGGGATTGCCAGCCGCACCCCCCTCTGTATATTAATTGATTAATGTGAAAACTGTAAGTATATTTTACAATATCATACGCAATGTCGTTTTTTGGCGGGTACTGCTTGATGTCTGAAATTGAACTTAAGATCAAAAGCCGTGATATAGATACTCTCATCCATCTGATCGTCTCGCATAATGCGTCCGCGGACACAGACCTGATCAGGAAGGCGTACGAGTACGCGCGCAACGCCCACAAGGACCAGGTGCGACTTTCCGGCGAACCGTACATCATTCATCCGCTCGAGGTCGCCATCATCCTGGCCAACCTGAAACTCGACACCACGACCATCGCCGCCGCGCTGCTTCACGACGTCGTTGAAGACACCGTCGTGTCGCTCGAGCTGCTGAAAGACGGCTTCGGGGAGGATATCGCGCACCTCGTCGACGGCGTCACCAAGATTTCGTCGCTGAAAAAAAAGACAAAATACACCAACCAGGTGTACAGCCTGCGCAAGATGCTGATAGCGACAATCAAAGACGTTCGGGTTATCCTTATCAAGCTTGCTGACAAGCTCCACAACATGCGGACAATAATGTTTCAGCCGGAGCTCAAGCAGCGCCAGATCGCGACCGAGGTGCTCGATATTTACGCCCCGCTTGCGGGCAGGCTTGGCATTTCGCAGATGCGCGCCGAGCTTGAAGACCTCGCGTTTCACGTGCTGCATCACGACGCGTACCACGACATCGCCGACAGGGTCAGCCAGCGTAAAAACGAGATCGAGGACTTCATCGAAGACATCCGCTTCATCCTCTACCAGCAGCTTAAAAATCTTTCCATCAAGGCGGAAATCACGGGCAGGGTGAAGCACTATTATTCCATCTACAGAAAGATGACTTTGCAGAATAAAACCTTCGAGGCGATATTCGACATCCGCGCCATACGCATCATAACCGACGATGTGAGGGACTGCTACGGCATCCTCGGCATAATCCACACGTTGTGGTCGCCCATCACCGCGCGCTTCAAGGATTATATCGCCGTGCCGAAATCGAACATGTACCAGTCGCTCCACACGACGGTTATCGGACCCGACGGGCATCCCATGGAGATTCAGATACGCACATGGGAGATGCACGCAACCGCCGAAATGGGGATCGCCGCGCACTGGCTATACAAGGAGGGGGGCAAAATACAGGACAGCGAGTACCGGAATTTCGCGTTGCTGCAAAACATCAACAAGCTCCACGCCGAGTCCCCAGAAAGCGGCGACCCGCGCGAATTTATGAAAGAGCTCAAGATGGACCTCTACGAGGACGAAATTTTCGTCTTTACGCCGAAGGGCAAGATAGTGAAGCTTGCGACCGGCGCGACGCCGGTCGATTTCGCGTACGCCATCCACACCGAGGTCGGCAACCAGTGCATCGGCGCAAAGGTCAACCACACGCTCGTGCCGCTGAAGACCGAGCTTAAAAGCGGCGACATCATTGAGATCATCACCAGCAAAAAGGGCCACCCCTCCGAAGCGTGGCTTAAATTCGTCAAGACGTCGAACGCCCGTTATAAAATACGCAACTGGATGCGGCGGGAACGCCCCTCTCCCAAGACCGAGACTGCCGAGGAACAGCCCTCGAAAAAAGAGAAAACGGTCGAGGTGGCCATACCCGAAAACGAGCTTTTTAAAATAAAAACGATCTCCAAACCGAAGAAAACAGCCCTTTCAATAGAGGGCAACACGAATGTGCTCATCAGGCTTTCCCAGTGCTGCCAGCCGATACCCGGCGACGACGTCATCGGGTTTATCACCAGGGGGCGGGGCATCACCGTGCACAAGAAAAGCTGCCCGTCGCTTACGCGGCTGAAGCTTGAACCGGAACGCTTCATCAATATCGTATGGGAAAGCACCGACGCGACCTATCCCGTGAAGCTTGCCATCCACGCGATAGACCGCCCCAATCTGCTGAAAGACATCGCCGATATTATTGCCACGTGCAAAACGAACATCGCGAAGGTGGAAGCGCAGGTTCTCTCGCAAGACGACGCCGTGATCAAACTCGTGCTTCAGGTAAAAAGCCTTGATCACCTCAAGGAAATAACGTCCCGTATCAAAAAAATCAGGAATGTCACAAGCATTCAAAAGCTGAACGAAAAGGTGTCCGCAAAATAACGCGCATGAAGATCATATTAGGCTCATCCTCGCCCCGCCGCAAGGACATACTCGGGAAGATTTTCGAATCCTTCGAGATTATAACGCCGGAAACCGACGAAGGCATTCTCGAGCATGAGGCCCCCGACAATTACGCACGGCGCATATCACGCGGCAAGGCGCACGCTATACAATCGGCACTCCCCGAGAGAGACGCGCCGTGTCTCATCATCACCAGCGACACCATCGTAACAATCGACGGCAAAATTATCGGAAAGCCCGCAAACTTCAACGACGCCGTCGGCATCCTCACGTCGCTTTCGGGAAGAACACACGAGGTCATCAGCGCAATTACGCTCCTGGCGCGCGACGGCGCAACATCACGCGAGCGCACCCAGACCGAGACATCCCGCATAACGTTCAAGCCTCTTTTAGAAAGCGACATCACCGGCTATCTCGGAAAAATCGAATACATCGACAAGGCCGGCGCATATGCCGCCCAGGAGTGGGGCGAGATCATCATCGAGTCCATCGCGGGTTCGCGCACCAACGTAATAGGATTTCCCCTGCGCCTTTTTTTCAAAATGTGCGCGGAGATGAACCTTCTCAATCGCGTATTTCGACATCAGCGCCGCGAGGAGAGCCGCATTTAAACGACGCCGCACGGTGTAAATTTATTGACTTCCAAAATTAGCGGCTGTAGAGTAGCGCTTCGGCTGCCGCATGCCGGAAAGCGGCGGGCGCTCCGTGGAGGACACATGACACAGCGAAAGAAGTATGTGGTCGACAAGAGATTTCAACTGAAAGCGGCGTTTTCGGTTCTCGGCGTCGTATATCTGGCCGCCGCGGCGATCATCGCCGCCGCAGGCGTCATCGTCACAATTCACAACAACCGGCTCGACAACATTGTCGTGCTCTACGGCAATAACGTCGACGCGCTGCTCACATTTACGCAGGAAGTCCCGGGCGCGTCCGAAAAACTTCCCATACAGAATATCGCGCGCGCCCATGACCGTAATGTGGCCGAGATACAGACGATAATCCGCCGCAACAATGCCATGCTGTTCGGTATCGTCGGGTTCGTAGCAGCGCTCGGCGCGGTGCTGTTTATTCTCCTCATACGGCGTACGCATCGAATATCCGGCCCCGTGTACGTAATATCGAATCACATGAAAGATATTATCGCTGGCAGGCATCCCGAGTTCAGACCGCTTCGAAAAAACGACGAACTGCAGGATTTTTACGCACTGTTCAGAGAGATGGCCGAAACGATACGGCGGCGGAGCGAATAGACAAAAAATTTTCTTGATAATTTTGAGATATTTTTTACCATTGCGCCAATTTATGGATGCGTGTGATTAATTGCCTTTACAGATGTTCGTTGCAGCTGGATGGTGCGCGCGCCTGTACTCGCGATTGCGGTAACGACATGTGTCAGCGTAGTATTTTGCGGGTGTAATTCAGTGGTAGAATGTCAGCTTCCCAAGCTGAACGTCGTGGGTTCGAGTCCCATCACCCGCTCATGAAAGGCATGGATGTATTCCATGCTTTACGTATCTTTCATATCACAGTGGACTGCATCATCATGAAAACGCTGAAAAATCCATTTAACGTCGCGGGCGTTATATCCTCAATTGGCCGCACCCCGATTGTGAAGCTGAAAAACATGTCGCCAAACCCGAACGTCGATATCTACGCAAAGCTCGAAGGCGCAAACCCGGGCGGCTCCGTAAAAGACCGGCCGGCCTATTACATGATAAAAACGGCCATCGAGAGCGGCGAACTTACGCCCGACAAAATAATCCTCGAACCGACAAGCGGCAACACGGGCATCGGCCTCGCCATGGTCGGGGCGTCGCTGGGTTTTCGAGTAAAACTGTGCATGCCCGAGTGCGTCAGCATGGAGCGCCGCAGCATATTGCAGGCGTTCGGCGCGGAATGCGTACTGACCGGCGGCTGTGAGGGCACCGACGGCGCAATCATCAGGGCGCGCCAGATGCGCGATGAAAACCCGTCGATCTATTACATGCCCGATCAGTTTTCCAATCCGAATAATATATTGTCGCATTACGAAACAACCGGGCCGGAAATTCTCGATCAAACCGACGGCGCACTGACCCATTTCGCGGCCGGGCTCGGCACCACGGGCACGATCATGGGCGTTTCGACGCGGCTGAAAGAGCACAATCCCGCAATCAGGATAATCGGCATCGAGCCGGTAATGGGGCACACAATCCAGGGATTGAAAAACATGAGTGAATGCATTGTTCCCCCTATTTACAATCCCGGATTGATCGACGAAATAATCAGCGTGAACGACGACGAAGCGTTCACCGCATGCAGAGACCTCGCGTTGAAGGAAGGTCTTTTCTGTGGAATGTCAAGCGGCGCGGCAGTCGCAGGCGTACTGAAGTATGCCCAAACAATCTCCAGCGGCGTCATCGTCACGCTGCTTCCCGACAGGGGCGACCGCTACCTTTCAACGGCGCTGTTTAAGTCAATCTGCGCCAAATGCCCGCCCTGATGCACCGTATCGGGCGCCTGTGCGGGATCAGCTCATTAGTAATTCTCGTTATACGAAAACACGCTCATTGCATCGCCTTTACCAAGCATATCGGCCATCTTGTGTTTGCGTCAAAAAGATATAAAATTGCCATGTGTCCGGCACGTATCGGTCGCCGTTCATAAATTCAAATCATAGGAGACAATCCACGCTATGCCAGTTGAACGAACACTTTCCATTATCAAACCCGACGCCGTAGGTAAGAACGTTATCGGCGAAATATATTCCCGCATCGAAGCGATCGGGCTGCAAATAATCGCCGCAAAGATGCTTCGCCTTTCGCGAGAAGACGCGGAAGAGTTGTACGCGGAACACACGGGCCGCCCGTATTTCGAGGGACTTGTCGAGTTTATGATATCGGGACCTGTTATGGTGCAGGTGCTTGAGGGCGATGGCGCAATCATACGATACCGCGAGCTTATGGGCCCAACCAATTCTCCAGACGCGGCCCCCGGCACACTGCGACGCGACTTCGGCGAGAACAACCGCCGTAACGCCACGCACGGCTCGGACAGCACCGCAAGCGCCGCAAGGGAAATAGCCTTCTTTTTCAAAGATGACGAAATCTGTCCGAGGGGATAACGACACCGGCGTTTTAAAAAAGGGCGGCGGCACGATTACGCAGCCTGAACCGCACCAGCTTCGCAAAAAACGATATCCGCGATCCAAATCCCAGCGTCACGATTGATAAAAGCGCACCGGTCAACGATATCGTTACCGCCAACCAGCGCCCGTAGAGTTTCTCAATCACGCTGTCGGCATACGCGACAACTCCGGAGGGCGCTTCGAACGTATTCACGGTAAATGATTTCACCGACGGCGCCGTCGGTGAA
>DHPI01000004.1:44562-52432 GCA_002407865.1 Spirochaetia bacterium UBA5368 | reverse complement strand
GATTTCACCGACGGCGCCGTCCAGTAGTAAACCTTCCGTCCGCCTTCGATTCGGGCATATCGCCCGCGCACCGAAAGATAATATGCGCCATTTTTCAGGCCTGTAAGGCTGATGATGTTGTTGCGCACATTGACGCTTTTTCGAGGCTCGGTTTTTTTCGTATCGAGCGATACCGAGTAGCCCGCCATCGAATCGGCGGGGATATTCCTGGCGGTAATGATCGCGTTAAAAGCGTCTTTGTCGTACGGGTGCGCGCTATCGAATGGAAGATTTATTATACAATACGGAACTGTGGGCGCCGCAATTTTCTCGACCTCTCTAACTATCGGCGCGAGCCCCTTCGCAATCCGTTCGTATACCGACGCGTCGATCGATTCGGCTTTGTTGATAATTATTTCGTAGGTGGCAACCCGCGATACGGTATTCGTTCTATCGACGGCCGCGATGCTGAAGAAGTAACGACCGTCATCCAGGTTGTGAAATGTCGTTTCAAAATCGTTGGTGAACTTTGAAGGCCGTTCCGCCGTATTCTTTGACATACTGTAGAGAAAACCCTTCAAGCGGTCTCTGCCATCGATTGACCAGCGGAATACCGGCGTCCGCAGGAGCGCTTCTTTTCCTTCGGGGTGCGTCGGCGACACTACCACGGGGGCGGGCAGCGGCGAGCGGCTCACCTGCAGTTTGTAATGCACGGTTCTGCTGTAGTTGCCGGCGCCGTCGACAGCGCGTATATGGAAATACGACACCCCGTCGTCAAGATCGGCTACGCGATAGAGCTTCACATTGCTTTCGAGATTCTGCACGGTCGGTATAAAATCGGGGATCTTGTTCACAATCACCGCGTAGCCGGCAATCCCAGAATCGTCGTCAGGCGAATTCCATTGCATCATGGCGTCGGCGCGCCGCGACCACGCATTTTCCGGGTTCGTCGCCGAATACACGACCGGCGGCTCAACGTTGATATCGGAATACTTCGCGAACACGCGCCCCGCCTCCTCCCACATTACGATGATGGTGTTGTTCACCGTCACGGCGACAGGCTTGCGCGACGCCGCCCTCACGGGAGAAAGCACGCTTTCCGAAGAAAACCTCCGCTCGGGGATCAGGTACTTGCGCGCGACGATCGATGGCGCGACATCGCGGGTATCGTACCAGAGGACAACGAGCTCTTCGTTTTTTCCGGAAGTCACACCCGGAGAATAACAGTTTGCGTTTGTCTGAGACACGGTCATCGGCTTCTCGTCCCAGGTGTCGCCGCGGTTGAAACCCCGAAGAAGTTTGATTGCCCAGCTGCGCTCGTCATTGTTTTGATATGCGCAATACAGAACGTCCCTGTACATGAAAAGCGACGGCGCCGCATCGTTGGCCGCGCTTCGCGTAATTTTCTCCGGAGTGCCCCAGCTTTTACCGTAGTTACCTGAATGCATATAATAGAGGTCGTCGGAAAGCACTCCTCTCATCTCCCCCTTCCCCTGCCATACGACATATATATCGCTTCTGGAAACGGACACCGCCGGGAAAAAAGCTCCACGCAGTTCTTCCATTCCGGCAAGCGCACGCGGAGCATCGAATGTTTTTTCATCGGCGCTGACGGCGTGATACAGGTTGAAGACGTTTTTCGAATGGCCGTGGTAGAAGAGGTGCATCACGTTTCTGTCATCGTAGAGAATCTGCGGCAGCATTTCAAAATCCGATGGCATAAAGACCCTCACCGGCGGAGACCAGGAGGCCCCCATATCCATGGAGAGTGAATAAAAGACGCGCGTATTGGAATCATCCTGCTCAAGGTTCTGCCATACGACGGCCACGTGGCCCGTGCCCGAAACAGCGACGCGCGGCAGGTGATCTATATCGGGCGCCACGTCGGCTATCACGACCGGCTGCAGAAACGACTTTCCCCCATTAAACGAAAGCACCGCGTAGATTTTATGCGCCCTTTTCTCGACGCCCTCGTACACGGCGGCGATGAAATTTCCGCGCGACGCCAGGTGGATATTCTTCGCCGCAATGGCCGGCTGGCTGACGGTAAAACTCTTTTCCCATCCCACGGGGAGCGTATCGACGCGGCTTCCCTTGAATCCTGCAAGGAACACGACGCCCGCCGTTATGACGATGCAGCACGCCCACAGCAACTGGCGTACAAACGGATATCTGAAATGCAGGGCGATAATAAATGACGCAACACGGTTCATAGTAGTATCATCGACATTTTCTAACTGGAAAAAAAGAGCAATTCGAGCCGCGCGCCGCATAATCGATCACCATCGGGCTCTCCACATGAATGTACACAATGGCAACGTCCACGGAAAGCACTTTTTCTCGATGACATTCGCGCACGCCACTTCCGGTTGGTTTTATATGCCGACTGCACACCCCGCCTGTCTCATCTTCATGATCCTCACGCCATTCGGTGGCCAGGATTCGCAAATCCAGATTCTTGCGCAAATTTCGCGCATCTTTTCCAATGAAACCGCAAAAAGACTTGCTCTGGAGGCAAATGATCATATAAGATTCATCTCTGCGGTAAAGCCCGCGTCGGCCGGGACGGCGCCGTAGACCGCGAGCACATACAGACAGGAGTACGCGATGGAACTTTCAGACCTGATCACAAAAGACAGCGACAGGTTGTTTATTCTCGATAACGAGTGTTATGTCATTTTCACCGGCGATTCCATTGAGGACGACCGCCCGTTCATCCGGATAGGCAACTGGATCAACCTGCCGGTGGAGATCATACCCCTTATAGAAAACATCATTGTCACCGACATGATCATCGGCAATCCGTCGCTGGAGCAGTTCAACATCGACATCAATTATCTTCCGAAAAACCGCTATATCGGAAGCAGGCTGATAGTGAAACGCTACCTCGACTTCCAGAAGAATTTCGGGCTCGACCTCAATAATGCGGCCGTTGTCGATATTGAGAAGGACATCCCGGAATATTCCCGTGAAAAAATCATTTCAGACAGGGACTCGTTCATCGGCGTATTCTACACCGACGGAAATTTCCGCATAACCCACAACAAGACCAATATATTCAACCTGCAGGACATGGACGACCTGTATTATCACGATAAAAAAATACACGATACATTATCGCGGCACGGCAAGGAATCGTCGCGATATGCCGGATCCGGTTTCGTGATTACCGGAAATTCTCCGATGTTTTATAAAAACAAATATTTCAGCACATACCAGTTTCCCAGAAATTATTTCGAGGCTTTTTCACGCCTGTGCATCGATCCGGGACAGATACGCGAGCTGATACTGCCGTCAGCGAACATCATGAACGCGACCCGGTTCCTCAAATGGAAACACGCCTCGAAGGGGCGG
This sequence comes from Spirochaetia bacterium UBA5368, assembly GCA_002407865.1. Taxonomy (GTDB): domain Bacteria; phylum Spirochaetota; class UBA4802; order UBA4802; family UBA5368; genus UBA5368. The sequence continues at coordinate 49,099 of DHPI01000004.1, read as the reverse complement.
ATAAAAATATTTTCCGACCATTCAGACGCGATCGATTTGCTTCAGAGGCTTTATTCGGGCGCCACAATCATCCGGCAGGCATTCAGAGGGTCTTCGTTCGACACGGGAGACGGCCTCAACATCAGCAATTACACCGATACCTTTAATATCCGTTGTACGTACAAAAATATCCGACCATCACAAGAACCGATCAGCATCGCATATATCAAAGGCTATAAGGGAATACAGCAGGTTCTAAAAAACGGCCTCGACGCCGTCTTTGTACCCTGTACCGTATACGAGGATACAAACCTTTTCTTCAAGTCGGCGCGCTGTTCGGTTATCATCATCGACGACGGGAATAAAAACATTTCGCGGATCGAGGGCGGGCCGCTCGTCATCATTTATCCGGACGTGCAATACGAGTTCTTGAAATATGCCGCGCCGGAAAAACTGGCCGACGACCTGTCAGCCGCAATATGGAACGGCAGGTTGTCCGATATCATTGAAAACCGCGATTTCGACACAATCTCCGGGATGCTGTCCAGGTACGGCAGCGAGTTTGAGGTTTCATCGCTGGAGGATAAATTATCGTTATTCAACGCGCTCGCTTTATTGAAACTGCATTACGCGACCGCCACCGACAGAAAGACCGCCGCATCGATAAAAAAATGCATCGACGATGGCGAACGGCGCATCCGCAAGCGCAGCTTCATCTCTTCCACCCCGGGCATTCGCATCAATCTGGTGTTCTGCGGCGGAAACGTCTTCGAGGTCGCGGAGAAAATCGATGACACTGAGAAAGACAGGGGTCCGGCCCTGCTCAACGAGATATCGGCCGACAGGGAGGCGGCAGCGGCCGCAACAACCGATCCTCACCTTCGCTCGTACTACGAAAAGGTCATCGACGACAGGGAGCGCCTTATGCAGCTGCTGAAGCTGTTCGCGCCACGGCAGAAGAACCAGAAGGATATTTATTCGCTCAAAGAGGCCATCAATAAAATCAGGGACCAATATCAGGCCGACGAGATCGAAAGAGAACCCTCGGATATCCGCTGCACCCTTGCCACGATGAGGATAAAAAAATCGCTTAAAATTGCGGTGATTCCTCTCATCATTATCCTCCTGCTTCTCCTCGGTCACACCGGCCACCGGGCATACAGGGGCTACCAGGCGCAGCAGCAAAAAAAAGCAGTGGAAAAAGAACGGCGGCGGATCGTCAAAGAATACGGCATACATGTATCCGACAGGGATATATTCGAATATGCCAATCGCGTCGCCATCATGAACGGATATGCCCCGATTCCCTTCGCGTCGATGAAAGATAAAAATCCAAACTGGATATTTCCTGGAAATGTTTTTACCATGCTCGACGGACAGCATGTCACGGTGAAACCGGGCGATACGCTGTGGGCCATCGCGCACGGCAAGCTCATGGAGATGTCGCTCAATTTTTACAAACGCGTTGAGACCATCAAGAGGGGAATGCAAGAAGGTAAAGACATGCGGCTGGAAATTCAAAACGCCGGAAAGTTCGCGTATACCGACGAGCACCGCCGCCTGCTCGAGTCGCTGCTGAAAACAGCGTCCGCACGATAGCCCCATGCACAAAAGCAACGAAATAAATTACTATGTCGAGCCGGTTGAAATAGAAATATACCTTAAAAAATCCGGCAAGGTCCGCACCATCATCAAGGACATGTACATCGAGCTTATCGATGTTGTGCCAACCACCGAAAGCGCCAAAAAAATATTCGAGTATTTCATGGAAAAGGGTAGCCCGATCGACCTGATCGAGATAATGAACGCCTTTCCGGAATACCTCACCGTTATTTACGATTCATATTACCAGCACATGGAGCTTTTCGAAAAGCTCAGCATGCATTTTCAGTCTGCAATGGGGGGCAGCAGGGATTCGCTGCGCCTGTCGCTGTATTTTACCGAGCTTTTGATTAAATACGAGCCGACCATCGCGTCGACCAGGTATATCGGGGATTTTGCAACATACAACATCAACTACCTCATCAGAAAGCTCAATGAAATCGGCGAAAAATTTTTGCTGGAGGATTCAACCGTGGCGTATCTCATCAAACGCCGCAACAGGGCCCATGAGAACAAACCGCCGAACCGGGAATTCGACAAACTGGTGGAGCTGTGGCAGTACAATCTCAAGGAAAAATATTTATAAATCCCGGACGGCCGGGATTCCAGTATTTTTTATACACATGCGCGGGCGAAACACCTGCCTGAAATCCTCGTTTTTTAAAAGCTTTTGCAGGCCAAATGCGCTTTTCTTGTTTACCATATGCGCCGATATTTGACAAAACTTTGGATCTCGCATATCATATATACATTATCGCATTCCACGTACTATCGAGGCAATGGTGGATGATTTAACCCCCTATAAAAATATGCTGCGGATCGTGTACCACCCGATGTACGCCACTTCATACGCAACCGCCGGATGCGAATCGCCGGAGCGTGTAACATCCATGATGGGCGGCGCCGCAGGACTCACGATTGTAAAACCGCGGCAGTGCGCCGACGACGATATATTGCGATGCCATTCGAAAGATCTTCTTGAAAGAGAAAAAAACATGCCGGATCGATTCAAAACCGCATGCATGGCGGCAGGCGGCGCGATAATGGCCGCGGAACTCGCGATGGAAGGCTATATCGCCTTCGCCGTTGTAAGGCCGCCGGGGCACCACGCGAATCCCGACCACAACTGGGGGTTCTGTTTTTTCAACAATATGGCCATATGCATAAAAAAGCTCATCGCCGAAAAGCGCATCCGTTCGGCGACAATCCTCGATATCGATCTGCACTTCGGCGACGGCACCGACGCCATCTTCAGGCCGCTTGAAAACGTTCAGGTGTTCAATATACAATCGTCGAATCCAGAGGATTTTCTCGACGAAACGCGGCGGGCGCTGAACAGCGCCGCCGATTCGGATATCATCGGCATCTCCGCCGGGTTCGACCAGTATGTGCTCGACTGGGGAGGAAACCTGTCGACGGGCGACTACCACATCATCGGAGAAATCGCAGGCAGGTTCGCGGCGAATAAAACGAAAGGACGGATATTCGGGATTCTGGAAGGCGGCTACTATATCCCCGACCTGGGAAAAAATCTTGTCTCGCTGCTTTCGGGCATCTGCCGGGGCGTAAGCTCGCCCCCTTAAATGCGGAACCGCCTTCCCTCGCCCGCAGCATCGATTTCGATATCAATCCCCTTTATTCGCACCCGCTCGCGGTAATGGTTAACGATGAAATCGAGCTCGTCGTCGGTCCTCTGCGGATCATGGTGGAAGAACACCAGATGTTCAACACCGGCCTTCAATGCCAGGTTTACAACATGATGGGTGGTGCTGTGCCCCCATCCCTTTTTTCCGGCGTATTCCGCGGTGATATACTGCGCATCGCATACCAGCATATGCGCCCCGCGGACAAACTCCAGAACGCGGTTATTCATATCGCGGGTGAACTCGTTCACCTCGGGATCGTTATCGTTGTAAACATTATAGTACGGCTCGTTATCCCCGAGATACACAAAGACCCTTTCGCCGTAACTCACCCTGTAGCCCAGGCACGTCACGGGATGGTTCAGCAATTGCGTCTGAATGTTGAAATTTCCTATTGAAAAACGCTCCTCTTTCAACTCCCTGAATTTCAGCGTCGCGGAGAGTTCCGCGGTGCGCACCGGAAAATATGTGTATTTCATCTGGCCGTTTATCACATCCTCGATGGTGAGCTCGTGAGTGGAGGGGCCGTACACCGTTACCGCATTGCCGGGGATAAACAGGGGCGTAAAAAACGGAAAGCCGTTGATGTGGTCCCAGTGGGGATGCGATATCAGTATGTGCAGGTCATATTTTTTCGATAAATCCATCGAATCGCTCAGCACACGAAGCCCGCTGCCCGCATCGAAAATGATCCAGTCACCCTCGTCAGAGCGGAGATCAAGACAGGCGGTGTTCCCGCCGTACCGTACCGTCGAGGGGCCGGGAACGGGAATCGAGCCGCGCACACCCCAGAATTGAACCCACCAATTCGCCATATCGCTATTTCAGGAAAAGCACCGCTTTTTCAATCTCGTCATTAATCGAGGATAGCACATCAAACGCGCTTTCTTCGTTAAAATTGAGCGCCTGCCACACCTCCTCGGATATCGGTTCGATCGTATAATTGCCGCTGAATCCTATTTTCATTGTTTTTACAAATGTATCGGCGATCGCCACCACCATTGAAAAGGAGGCGGCCAGGCCTCCCGTTACCGGCTGGTGGTGCCGCCCGACGGCGTACAGCAGGTTGTTGTCAAATTTCCATTTCTTGCCGATCGCAATGCCGATCTCCTCATGCGTCAGCGTCAACACCTTTCTTTCAATGTCGGTGATGGGGGTGTCGCCCTTCGAGGATGCTTCAAGTATGGCGTTCATCTCTTCCGGAAAGAAATTGTTGATAAGCACCTTTCCGATATCGTGTATCAGGCCCGCAATAAAGTATTCCTCGATAAATTTCTGATCGACGCCGAGCTTCTTCGCAATCAACTTCGACG
>DHPI01000004.1:22975-44444 GCA_002407865.1 Spirochaetia bacterium UBA5368 | reverse complement strand
GACGCAACACCGACTGAAAGCGAGTGCTTCCAGAACTCCTGGCCGTTGAGCGCGGTATTCCCCTTCAGGTTCACCTTACTGAGAAACGCCGACGAAAGCGCGACATTCTTTATCGTATTGATACCCAGTATTATCACCGCCTGTTTAAGGGATTTCACCTCCTGCGGCAGCCCGAAATACGCCGAATTGACCATCCGGATAACTTTCGCCGCCAGCACGGGATCGAGCTGTATAACATCGGTGAGATCCTGCGCGGACGACCTCACGTTGTTCATCACCTCGTTGATCTTATGGATCACGGGCGAGAGCGTCGGCATTCTATCGATTGAATCCTTAACCTTGTCGATGACATTTTTCATGTGCGCCATATTGCCGGCCCGCAAACGGACAGGCGTTCTTTCATTAATAAAAATACCAGTATATGATGTCCAGCAAAATCACCAGCCAGAAAAAAACACTGAATCCGATAAGAATATACCAAGCCGCTTTCTTCATGCCGACGCCGCCGGGGAAATTATATCCATCCGATTATGCGAATGTTCAATTTAATTTTTCAGCACCACGCGGCCGCGCAGCACCCTCATGATCATCATCTCCCCGTGACGCTCTATTACAAGCGTAACCAGCGAGCCGGGCTTCCCCCTTAGAAGGCTTTTAACGATATAATCATACTGAAGTCCCTTGAGTGGTGTTCCATCGACAGACAGTATAATATCGCCGGGCTGCAGGCCCGCAAGCTCGCCCGTACCGCCTTTATACACCGATACGATAGCATACGGATTATCCTTTGTCACCTTGCCTTCGCCCGACGGCACCTCTATTCCGAGTCCACCGAATTCCTCTTTCGCACACCCGGCAGCAAAAGCGACTGCCATAATCATGATGGCGACAAGGCCCGTCCACAGAACGCCTTTTCTATTCATAGAATCACTCCTGGACCGTAGTCTGTGCACCCGTTCACATAACTCCACATACGGATATGAGGCATACTCACGCAGATGTTGCCGGACTCCATAGTAAGCCGCATGACGACTATAAATGCAACCATATTTTCCATTCGGGCGGGAATCGGCGTTACCTGATTTACATTGACGGGCAAATCGCACCGGGGCCGCTATCGGATCACTTTCTGCTCTTGAATTCGCGTATCATTTCAACAATAATCGCCGCATGATCTGCAAGCAATTCAACCGCCACGTCGGGATTTCTCGCTTCCTCAAGCGCGGCATAGAACTCGGCGATCGCCTTGCGAAGCTTCTGATCGGCGTCAATAACCTTCCCCGCCGATTCACCCTTCAGTCTGTCAGGCGTATTGAGCATTTCGTTCAAAACCCGCTTGTGCACCTTGTTCAGTATATTGTCCACGCATCAATCCCCTGTATGCAACCATATATCACTGCGGCGTCAAAAAGCGTTCTGTCACGACCGACCGCCGGGTGCGGGGCTTATTTGCCCACGCCGGGTTTATCATCGGGCGTGACAAGGGTATCGTCAACCCCTTTATTCGGAAGCGGGGATTCCTTCTCGCCCCCATCCTCCGGCGGGGTTTTCACTTCAACGTAATCCTCGACCCTGACCTGTCCCGCGAACGAGTCGAGCGCCGATGGTTTTATCCTGCGCGCGTAATTATCGCTGTGATCGGGCAGAAGCGCCTTGTAATCAATCGCATCGGTTCCGCCACCGGGATTTGTGGAAAGCACCTCAAGCGACGCCTTGATTATCTTGAAATTGAAGTCATCAATGTAACCACGGATAATGTCCTCGGCCTTTTCAAACTCCGCGTTTAAAATATAGTTCGCCGCTGTCTTCTCGTTTCTAAAGCGCACCCTCTTTGCAACCTTTTTTTCTGCCTGGTCCTCGATATAGGCCGGTTCGCCCGGCTGCCCGGACTTCGAATCCGCGTCTTTTGCCGCATCTGCGGCCGCGCTTTCCTCCGCATCGTCAAACGATCTGTTCAACTCCACGAGAAAAGAATCCCCACTTTTAGAAAGAAACCTGCCGTAAAACGGATTTCCCTGTTCCCGCTCCATTTCAAAGAGGTGATTGAATATCCTCGTTTTCATTTCGTTCGTCTGGCTTTCGTACAGCGCCAGAAATCCGTACCGTTTCGCCCTGCGGGTCATTTTGATGGATTCAATATACTTGAAGATTTTGTACGAATGGAGTTTCGGATTCGACGCGCCGCCCACGACAAAATGGTTGAAACCGATCGCACGGTCACGGTACGCCAGCGTGAGGTAAAGCCTCGCCCTCTGGTTTTTGGATTTTATGATCTCCGGCGCGAGGCGGTCGAGAATGTCTTTTGAATTTTCAAGATAATATTTTTTTACAATCTCGGCGATCATTTCCGCCTCTTTTCCCTGGCAGCTATACACTCGTTTGAAAGCCCCCTTGTAATCGGATTGCAGATACGCAACCTCCGCGTTGAAGTGCATCTGGTAGATATCCTTGAACTGCGCGATACTCTCCTCCCCGAAATTCGTGACACTGACATCAATAAAATCTATAAACGATTTATTCTCGCCCAGTATCCGCTCGGTCGTTATCTGGTCAGAATATGAAAAGAGGGGGCCGCACGTACACGCCATCACCACCGCGATGCCGAACCACGCGCGCGCAATCGAAAACAACGCTCTTTTACGCATAACACTGCAACTCCTGAATTAAAAATATAGGATATCAGTCAACCTCTATATCGTGTATGGCGACAATCTTGCCGTCAAGCGATGCCTTGATTCTGTATTTACCCGATCTTCGGAAATATTCAGAGGGAATATAGGCGCTTATTTTGGGAAAATCTTTTTCCACTTCATAGCTGATCTTTTTGTAATGCCGGTAATTTTCACCATCGTTATATTCTATTTCAATTATAAAAAGGTTGGAATCCAGATCGGTGCTGTGCCGGCTGATGAAAAAAAATATTTTATCGTTCACCTCGAACCGCGTTACCTGGGAATCATCGCCGGACGTAATTTCCTGGTTGGAAAGAATAAAAGTGGCCTTTCCATACTGCACCGTAAAATAAATAAGATAAAAAACAACGCCGAAAATCGCCACAACAAGTCCCACCTTGAGAATGAACTTAAGCGATCCGCGTTTCCGGGTCTCATCGGGAACCGGTATGTCATTCCTGCTCTGCATCGTCATCGCCGCACCTCCTGCTTACTCCCATATATAACCGCAGCCGCCATTCGGCTGAAATGATTGCGAAATAAACGCGGAACTCCTCACACTACATATCGGTAAGCACCGGTCTTCATTAAGCGAATTTTACCGGAGCGGAAAAAGAAAGTCAATCATTACCGTATTCCCACATGGGAAAAATCAGGAAACCAGGATACAAAGGGCTGCATGCGCCGAAATCGTTCCGACGGGCAAAAATTAAAAAATTTTATATTGACAGACAGCCAGTGAACGTGTAGCGTAAGATGTTGCATAATGCTACGTAGGCATATTCATGCACTCGCCTCGCCAGTCGTGAGGATCCGACGCGCGGCGGTTATCCCGCAAGAAGAGTGGAGTGCCGCAATCATGAAAAAACACTCACATGCAGCATCCACATTATCACGAATGAGGCCGGTAAGTTAGAAATGGCGCCAGACCTGAACGAGGACACCTTACTCGACGAGAATAATTACATCATAATAAAGGGACGATTCAAATCGAGCTCGCTTAATCTATATGGCCTGTTGCTTGTCGTTTTCAATCAGGACGGCGATGTCGATTCGTATAATATTGTCGTCTCGACTTTTTCAAGCCTGTACGACATAGAGCCGCATCTCACATGGGACCGGTACGAGGAGGCCATCCTCAACGCGAAGTGGAAGGGAAATTTCAATTCGAGCATGACAGCATCGCTGATGGACCAGATAAAGGCCATCGCGACCGAAGACAATCTCCGCTCCCAACTTTTCGATTCAATCGACAACTACGATTACGACAATGTCGAAATCTTCATGTTCGATATCATCTACCATATTATACACGATAAAAACCTTATTCTCGAGATCGGCATTCAGGAAATAAGCCCCCAGGAATTCAGGGAGGCAAAAGAAAACAGGCTCAAAACGGAAGGCGCGCCTGCGCCTGCCGCGAAAAAAAGGTACGCTATTGAAGAGGGTGCGGTAATTCTCTCACTTCAGCCGATTGTCGCCCCGGTAAAGGGAAAGCCCCTGTATGAGCTCAAGATAGGCGACAGAATAATGGCCAAGCTGCTCCCGAATTCCGACAGGGATAATTACTTCATAGACCTTCTTGACCTTCGGGTGGAAGATCACATCAGGCCGGTTTCATGCGAGGTGATCGACATCAAGGCGAACAGCAAAAACGATCCGATAGAGATACTGTCGCAGATAGGACCCGCGATATACGGAAAAATCATCGAGGAAGAGCGTCAGGTGAAGCTCAGGATGTACGATCCCGCGACAGACGGCCCCATTTCCAAAAAGAACCTGCCCGACATCAGAAGCATTCCAAGCATCCCCGGGCAGGCATCCGACGACATCGGCCTGCCAAAAATTGTCTATGCCATAATGGGCCTTTTCGCGCTGGTGCTTATGATATTCATTATTCTTATCTACATAAGTTTCTGAAGAGCAACGCCTCGCTTCGCGCGCATATTCACATTATTAATTTGACTTTACCTGCCGATACTATACACAAGAACGTGCTGTGAGCGGAGGAACGATATGTTTTATCTCCTGTTACGGCTGCTTCACGAGGAAATGGAAACCGGCAGAATCTCCCGTGATGAATACACCAGTGCCGTCGAGCGCGCTGCGCGTTTTCACGGCATTAAACGAAACGGAATACGGTGAATGGACAAGGACAAGGAATACGTACTGAAACTCGCCCATGAAAACAGGGTAAAGTTCGTACGCCTGTGGTTTACGGATATACTCGGATTCCTTAAAAGCTTCGCCATCACCATTGACGAGCTCGAGGACGCGCTGATCGAGGGCGTGCGCTTCGACGGTTCAACCCTGCAGGGATTTATCCGCCGCGACGAGGCCGAAATGATTGCCCTCCCCGATACGTCCACATTTCAGATTCTGCCGTGGCGCCCCAGGGAAGATTCGGTGGCGCGGATGTTCTGCGATATTTACACTACCGACATGACGCCGTACGAAGGGGACTCGCGCTATATTCTTAAACAGAACTTGCAGAAGGCCTCGGAAAAAGGATATACATTTTATACCGGCCCGGAGATTGAGTTCTTTTTTTTTAAAAGCAGTACGGCCCCCGACACACTTGACAGGGGCGGCTATTACGACCTTACACCGCTCGATGTCGCGTCGGACTACCGCCGGCAGACAGTGCTTACGCTCGAAAAGATGGGTATCGGCGTCATTACGTCGCACCATGAAGGCGCGCCCAGCCAGCACGAGATCGACCTGCGGCATGAAGACGCGCTGACAACGGCCGACAATATTATGACCTTCAGGCTTGTCGCCAAGGAAATCGGCCTCTCCAACAATATTTACGCATCGTTCATGCCGAAACCGCTGGCCGATCAGAACGGCTCCGGCATGCATGTGCATCAGTCGCTTTTCCGCAACGATGAAAACATTTTTTTCGACAAAAAACACCCCGCCCATCTTTCGCAAACGGGGCGCCATTATATCGCAGGACTGCTGCGGCACTGTTTCGAGTTTTTCGCGATAACCAACCAGTGGGTCAATTCGTACAAACGCCTTCAGCATGGATTCGAAGCGCCCACGCACATCTCATGGAGCACGCGCTGCGACACCTCGCTTGTGCGGGTGCCACAGTGCAAGGCCGACAAGCCCAACGCGATGCGGGTCGAGCTGCGCAATCCCGACCCGGCATGCAATCCGTATCTCGTTTTTTCCGCGATTCTCGCAAGCGGATTGAAGGGCATAGAAAACAGCTACGACATTCCGGAACCGCTCGAATCGCCGCTCGACACGGCAAGCAGAAGCGAACTCCAGAAAATGGGCTACCCACCGCTGCCAATGCAGCTCAACGAGGCCGTATTGTATTTAGCAGCCAGCGACCTCATGAGGGAAACGCTGGGGCGGAAAATCATCGATACCTTCGTTGAGAACAAGCTGCTGGAAATCGATAAATTCAACGCTCACATAACCGATTACGAAATCAACGAATACCTGCCAATCCTATGATTTTCCGTAAGTGCAGTCGGCAATGAAAAACGAACGAATCGCGCTTATCGGATGCGGCAGAATAGGATGCCTGCTTGAAGCAGACCCCCTTAGAAACAAGCCATGTACCCACTGGGGCGGCGCATCGGCCGCCGGATTACCAATCAATTACGCGTGCGATATTAACGAAGAACGCCTGCGCCGATTCTCCGAGATGGCGGAAATCCCGCCGCAGCACAGGTTCTCATCGTATGAAAGGCTGATCACGGAGGTTCGCCCGTCCATGGTGATAGTCAGCACCTGGACCGATACGCACGCGGCTATCGGGATAACGGCCGCCCGTCACGGGGCGAAGGTGATTGTGTGCGAAAAACCCGTCGCGGGCAACCTTGCCGATGCCCGTGCGCTGTGCGCCGAGTGTGAAAAACACGGCGTCGCGCTCATCGTCAACCATGAGCGCCGTTATGACGGCAGGTACCGTGCGGTAAAAAAGATGATCGATTCGGGAGCGATCGGCGTTATCAAGACCGTCCACGCGTCGGTGCTGACATCCGGGTTTCACGGCGAGTCGAAGGCGGCAGCGGGCGGCGGGCCGCTGCTGCACGACGGCACGCACCTGATCGACATTGTACGCTTCTTTTTCGGCGACATCACGTCCGTACAGGGCGAATTTCATCGCGAAGGCCGCAAGAAAGGATTCGAGGACAGGGCAACCGCGTGGATGACGGCCCGCGGCGGCATCGACGTCTTTATCGAAGCAGGGGGAAACAGGAACTATTTTGTATTCGAGCTGGAAATCTCCGGAACGCTCGGAAAAATAGTCATCGGTAACGGATACGAGTTGCTGTATCGAACGGAAAAATCCCGGTATTATACCGGTTTCCGCGATCTTTCGCTTAAAAAGTTCCCCCCCTACAGCCAAAGAAGCTGCTTTACAACCGAGTACATCGAGGCGAAAAAGCTGCTTCGTGGCACGCCGGCCGCAATCACATCAGGAGGGCGTGACGGTTACAGGGCGCTTGAAGCCATACACGCGATATATCTTTCGGCGTCACTGCACAGAAAAATTATTGAATTGCCCGTGAATTCCGATACAATTGACATACAGCGTATATTCGGCCTTACGCAATGATGATGAAATGATTTTGCCATAATTAAAATTTTGCCGCACCCATGGAAGCAGTATGGAAATAAAAACAAAAGAAGTGAACAGCGATTTTATCATTCTCAGGCTTATCGGCCGTTTTAATATTGAAGAGGTGTTGAAATTCGAGGAAGAGTTCGAGAAGCACCTCGCCATGAAGAAATATATCGTGCTGGATCTGTCGGCGATGAAATATATCGATTCATCGGGAATCGGTTCGCTCATCAAGGCAATGAATTTTTCGAAGAACATGAGCATCGAATTCGTTCTTCTCGATGTTAATCCGTCAATACTGAATGTGTTCAAACTGGCGTATCTGGACAAGTTCTTCGTCATAGTGAGCAGCGACGATCTCTCGAATCGGTACCCTCAGTATACATTTAAATAAATCCGCCTTCGGCGAGCTTTTTCATAAGCCCTTCATCATTCGAGCCGTTCTGCGCCGCACTGTTCTGGAGAAATTTTTCAATGTATTTCGCGAGGATGTCGGCCTCTATGTTCACTTCATCGCCCGGCCTGCGCGCATTCAATGTTGTCTTCTGTATCGTTTCCGGTATAATGTAGAGCTCGAAGCCGGACTGATGCGCCGACACCACGGTGAGCGATACGCCGTCCACCGCAACCGACCCCCGCTGCACGACATACCGCATAATATCGCCGGGCGCCGCAATGTCAAAACGGCTGCCATTGGCATCGCGGATAATTTTTTTTATCGTTCCCTTCCCGTCGACGTGTCCCTGCACAATGTGGCCGCCGAAACGCGACGAGGGCGTCAGCGCGCGCTCCAGGTTGACCGGCGTTCCAGGCGTAAACGCCCCAAGCGTTGTCACCGACAGCGTCACGTGGGAGCAGAACACGGTAAACGCATCATTTCCAATACGGGTGACAGTCTGGCATGCGCCGTTAATCGCTATCGAGTCACCAATCGCCGTTGCGTCGAGCACGCGCGCCGCTTTGACCGTCATATAGATGCCGTCGCTGACAGGCTCGATACGCGCCACTTTTCCTATTTCCTCAATTATCCCTGTAAACACTGTTTCACCCTTTCCCCTGCGCCGCCCCGTACGGCTCCCGGTAGGCGCTGTACAACAGATCGTCGTTGATCATTACCGTGGAAACGTCGTGAAGCGCAAGCGATTCACGCACCGTTGCGGCCCCGGCAGCCATAATCGGCGGCACGCCCCTGCCGATAATCCGTGGCGAGATCACATACAGAAAATGATCGATCTGCCCCGCGTCGAGAAATGTACCCGCCGCCACGCCGCCACCCTCGAGGAGCACACACATCATGCCGCGGCGGTTCAACTCGCCCAGCGTGGCGTCCACCCGCTCCCGGACCGTCGCCCCTTTCACAAAAACAATATTTCCCGACGACTCAAGTTTTTTTATTCGATCATACGACGGATGCGTTCTACAAGCATCTTTTTTGCTTTCATCGGCGAACATGATATAATTGCCGTCCGCGAAAATGGCGTACTTTTTTTCCAAATCATCCGGAATGCCAAGCACGATCCTGCACGGTGACACCGTGCAGGCGGGCTCATCCGCTTTCAGAAGGCAGTGCACAAAAAAGTTGTCATGCCCGCGAAGATCGAAGTCGCGTTCCGCGAAATATCTCTTCACGTCGCCGGAAAACGAATCGAGGCGCACAGTAAGCGAGGGATTGTCGGCCGCAAGCGTGTTTTTGCCGACAATAATGGCATCAACGACGGCGCGCAGGCGATGCACAAAATAGCGTGCGTGCGCCGACGATATCCATTTCGAATCGCCCGATGATGTGGCGATCCGCCCGTCCAGCGACAGCGCCGTTTTGTGAATGACAAATGGCGCGCGTTCCAGAATTGATTTTTTAAACGGCCGTATAAGCGATGACGCATAGTGTTCCATCTCCGTCATCATCACAACATCGACGCCCGCATCTCTGAGGCACGCAGCGCCCTCCCCCGCGACACTGGGATTCGGATCGAGAATCGGGATATACACACGCAATATGCCCGCCTCGATTATCGCCCTCGTGCACGGCGGCGTTTTTCCGTAATGGCAGCACGGCTCGAGGGTCACATACAGCTCGGCGCCATCAAGCGGCGCCGCCGCGTTCTTTATCGCGTCAACCTCGGCATGATCGCTGCCACACGCGCAGGTGCCGCCGAGCGAGATGATTTCGCCATTCTTCACGATGACCGCGCCGACGGCCGGATTCGGCGAGGTTGTCCCCATCCTGGAAAAGGCCATGCCGAGCGCCTTTTTCATAAAGTAAGCGTGTCTATCTTCCATCAGATCCCATACCGTCTATACAGGGCATCCCTGTCGGCGCCGCAGTTCATATCATCCACAAGCGTTTCCGAATACCGGCGCATACGCGCCTCGTTATACCGCACGGCCTCGCGCCACCCCCCCACGACGCTTCCCGCATAGAGCGCCGTGGCCCCCAGTCCGAAGCACACACACATCGCCCCGTTGTCAGTCACCGCAGCGCCATATGCGAGTCCCGATAGAACAGCTACCGCCAGAAACGCGATTATCCCGGTGGAAGCATTGCCCGAATACGCATATCCCATACCGGGGATTATACCATTGATTGCCGCAATGTGCGGATTTTTCAAGGATTTTGCCGTAGAATCGGCATATTTCACAAGGGTGGCGTAAAGTTCCAGATCATTTTTATTCAGGGCATTGATTCTCTCATCGCACAGCATACGGCGCGATCCGTCGATATCGAATAACAGCATAGACGACAGCAACAGGCGTTTAAAATGCATTGCCGCAAGCAATGGTTCATCACTATTGTAAGCGTACCCTGACGCGATATCGCGCGCACCCCCATAATCGGAAATCGCGATTCGCGCATCCGCCTCGAACACCGCGGCAACGCACCGATCTCCCGAGCGTGGAAACGCGCTTACTCCGGACACGATATCGGCATACCGGCCCGCCCCATACTGAAGATACAGGCCCGCGGCATACAGCCGCTCATGATTTACGCGTGAAGGATAATACGATTGCAGCCGCTGCAACTCGACGTAGGCGCGGTAATACTCGCCGTTCGCGGCGCAGTGGCGAGCGAAGCCGAGAATTTCGTCGTATCTGTATTCATGCGGCCCGGCATCCATGCCGCGCGCCACGCCCGCCGGCGGCCCCGATACAACCATGGCGCCCGCCAGGCAGACACAGAGGCATGTGCGAAGAAAAGGCATGTGCGGTATTCTATTTCGCCGTCAGCTTCTCCCACCAGATAACCACAGGCGACGCGATATAAATCGTCGAATACGTTCCCAATATGAGGCCGAAAAGCATTACCAGCGCAAAATCGCTGATGGTGCCCTCGCCAATGAGATACAGCGTAAGAACGCAGAAGAGAACGGTCAGCGTTGTAATAACGGTTCTCGACAGCGTCTGGGTGATCGAAAGGTCAAGCACATAGGTAAAGGTCTGTTTTGTCTTTATCTGAAGATTTTCCCGTACGCGGTCGAATATGACTATCGTATCGTTCACCGAGAACCCGAAGAGCGTCAGTATCGCGGCAACGATCGGGATATTGATTTCTATGCCCATTATTCCGCAAAAAAAGATGGAAAGGATAACGTCATGGAGCACCGCAGTCATAACGCCGACCGAATACTTCATTTCAAAACGAAACGCCAGGTAGAGCATCATGAGAATCACGGCAACGATACCGAGCTTGAGCATCGACTGCTTCAAAAAATTCCCGACCGCGGGCCCTACCGTTTCAACGCTCATCACCTGAATGTTCCGGAACTTTTCGCCAAGCGCCTGCGAAACAAGCTGAGAGCTTTTCTCCGACGATTCGCCCTTCTCGAGAAGCTTTGTCGCGATCACGTACTGGTTGAGCTCCTCTTTTCCGATCTGCTGCACCTCGGCGCCGATATTGCTTCCCTCGAGCGCCTCGCGGATCTGATGCGGAGTAACGCCTTCTTCAAACTGCGCGGTAATCTTCACACCGCCCGAAAAATCTATTCCCCAGTTGAAACCGCCGTTGTAATATACCCCTATTGAGAAAACGGCGAGGAGGATAGAGGAAAGCCCTATCGCAAACCATTTATATTTTATAAAATTGATTACTCTGTCCTTATCCAATGCGGTTCTCCTTAGACGCTGATTTTTTTCACGATTTTACTCGAGGATATCACTTCATACACGAACCGAGTCACATAGAGTACGACAAACATGCTCGCGATAAGGCCTATGGACAGCGTCACGGCGAATCCCCGGATCGGCCCCGTGCCGAACTGCGCAAGCACAAACGCCGCGATAAGCGTGGTAATGTTCGAGTCGAAAATCGCCCAGAACGCGCGGTCGAAACCGTTGGATACCACCGCCCGTACCGATTTTCCGCTTCTGATTTCCTCCCTCATGCGCTCGTAAATGAGCACGTTGCCGTCAACCGCCATGCCGATGGTAAGAATGAATCCGGCAATGCCCGGCAGCGTCAGCGTAAATCCAAGCCATGAAAGCAGCGCAAGCATGAAAGTAAAGTTCAGCATCAGGCCGAACGTGGCGATTACTCCGGCCATTTTATAATAAAACATCATAAATACCATAACGCCGAGGGACGCAACCAGGGTCGCCTTGATCCCGGCGGTAATTGAATCCTGTCCGAGCGACGGGCCGACGGTGCGCTCCTCGATAATGGTGAGATTGACGGGAAGCGCCCCCTCCTTAATAATCCGTGCGAGGGTATTCACTTCCTCCATGGTGAAATCACCCTGAATAAGCGCCTGGCCCGTCGATATCTGCACATTGATCTGCGGGGCGCTTCTCACTTTTTCATCGATAACGATCGCCAGTTTTTTCCCGTGATTTTTTTCCGATGTCACGTCGGCAAATTTCTCCGCCCCTTCGGGTGTCGTGGTAAAATGCACGGAAAGCCTGCCGTATTCATCCTGTCCCACCCACGCCTTGCTGATATCGTTTCCCGCGAGGGCAACCTGTTTTTCAAGCGCTATCGGGTAGGCGGGGAAAATCTTATTTGTCGATTCATCCCGCTCGAAGAAAAAAAGCAGTTCGTATTGCTGCGGCAGATTGATATTCTTCGCGATATCCGCCAGCAGCGTATACTGGTCTTCAGTGCTTTCCGGGATATGCTGGTCTTTTAAACCGGCGATGGCGTTTTTCAGCCACTGGCCCGCGTCCCTCGTATATTCATCATTGACGACGCGGTACTCCACACGCCCGGTCGTGCCGATCGCCTTTTTGACGCTGTTCGGGTCCTTGACACCGGGAAGCTGTATCTCAATCGCCTCAGTGCCGCGCGGGCGTATCGACGGCTCGGCAACACCGAATTTATCGATACGGTTGCGCAGCAATTCGAGCGCCTGCTGCGTGATATCGACTTTTTCCGAGTCGGTCAGCTTCTTTCCGTGCTTTCTTTCAATACTCTCAAAATCGGCCCGAAGCACCAGGCTCATGCCGCCCTGCAAATCGAGCCCGAGATTTATCTTCTTCGCAAGCACCGCCCTTTCGGCCCAGTGCGGAAGTATTTTCACGTCGCTGACGCCAGGAAATATCTTCACCTCGTTCATGATGGCATTGGTAATTCTATACCCGCTGACGGTAACAACGTTTTCTTTCTTTTCGACGGTATAGCCGTCCTTCGAAAATCGCTGCTCTATCGTCGAAATCTGCTCCACCGTCGCATCAGAATCAATCACAATCTGCATCTCTTTTTTCCCGACGGTCGGAAGAACCAGAATAATCGAGAACGCGATTAGCGCCACAATAAATATGGCCTTATATACCATTCCTCGTGTCATTCGTACCCTCGTAATTGTGTGTAATAGTAAGAAAGGCTATGATCTGGGGAATCTCTTCAGCACGCTGCTCTGCCGTCCGTGTGCCCTGAACCTGTACAGGACAAAAACCAGGAAGATAACGCCGATGAAAATGATCCATACAAGAACATCCGTCGCGCGCTGGCTGAGGCCGAAAAGTCCCTCTTTTTCAGAATTCGCCTCCGGCGCGATTGCACCTTTCTCGCCCCCCGGGGACATCTGAGGCCGCGAAACGCCAAACCCTATATCTGATAATTTTATCTTTGGAATTCTTTTGTACTTAAAAGACCCCTCGGTGATATCAAGCAATCCTGCATCCGGCTGCATGCCGGCCGACCCCCTGCCCCTGACAGCGTCTTCAGTCCGCACATCACGCGCCGGGATATCCTTTTTTACGCCATCCGTTGACGGTTTTGCGTCCTGCTCTTTCGCGGCCGGCTCCTGAGGAGCCATTATTTGCTCGGTCTGTTTTTCAGATACCACTGGCGGATTTTTATCCGCATCGTCGGCAGGGCGCAGGTTATTAACGGTTGAAGTGTCTTTCGCATCGTCGGTAGTCTGCGCATACGCGCCGCCATAAAGGCCGGCGGGCGCGTGAGGCATGGCAACCATCGCCATTATGCCTGTAATAATCAGCGACAGCAAAACCAGGAAATTTCTTTTTCTATTCATATCATAGTGATCGCGGCGCAGTATCAAGAAATCTTCGCCTGTATCGCCGATTTGACGATTTCGACCTTTGTTGAATCGCCAATCTTGAGCACAATGGTATTTCCGTCTTTAATGTTCACAACGGTACCGTACATGCCGCCGATGGTCAGCACCTTGTCTCCTTTCTGAATCGCGTCGATCATCTTTTTTCTTTCTTTTTCTTTCTTCTGCGAGGGACGTATCAGCAGAAAATAAAATATAACGATCATCAGTATGATCGGAATAAAGCTCATCCATGAGGAAGTCGCGCTGTTGCCGGCGCCTGCGGTCTGGGCATACGCCTGAGATACTAAAGTAAACAATTTTGCCTCCATTGTCGCATGTAGGATTACGGGTAACACGGTCAGTGTCTCAGAAAACGGAATCACACTGGTACATCAAAAAAATAATGTCAACCCTTTAATCGCTATCGGCCTGAAATTATTACCGGGGTCTTGATTCGGATATATTTTTCAAGATCAATAATATCGTTGTTATACATCCTGATGCAGCCACTCGACGACAGATGGCCGATAGACGCTTCATCGTTGTTGCCATGGATCGCGATCCCCCATCCTATCGGCGCGACGTTGCCGCGGACCACCGGCACCTCGCCCTCCGCGACCGCCCGTTCGTACCGCATCACATCCTCTTTTGTGGGATAATCAAGCAGGTAAAACCTGGGCCCGTATGCGTTGTCGCCAAGATCGGCATCGGGCCTTCCAAACCGGTAATGCCCGTCGCGGGCGCGGAAATACACTTGATTATATTTCATAAGCTTCTTGTACGCCGGCGTATTTTTCTGCGCGTCCATGCTCCATATTTCAATAATGCGGTACACGCCTTCGGGGGTACGGTTGTCGCCCGCGTACAGCTTGCTCTTTTTATCCGAATTCATTCCTGCCGCAATTTTATAATCGGCAACGATGTCCCCCTGCCTGTTGTACACGTACAGCCGCATGTCCCGCTTGCTGACGTACACCACATGGCCGCCACTGAACGTTTCAAAGGCGCGCCGCACCTCCGTCTGCCGGCTATCACCACCGCACGCCGCCGGCAGCGCTGCGGCAAGCGCTGCAATTGCAAAAACAACGGCAGAAATCCTCAGCTTTATCACACGCATTAATATTTCCTGATAATTGATTTCATAGTGCAATAATCGCATGTCCCCGGCGCAAGACGCCGGCACAGGTCATCGTGTGACAGGCGCATTGCGTTTTTTTTGCGCGCTTATTTCCCGCAGCACATTCTCGGTGATATCGTATTCCTTTTTGTAATACACAGGCCCGTTGCCGGCATCGAATACGTAATCGAGCTGCATACGCGCAGCAACGGTCTGCAGGGCCGTGTTTATTTCATTCAGAATACGCTGTTTGTGAAATTCTTCTGTTGCCCGCAGGCCATCCCTTTCGGCCCTGTACCCGGCCAGCTCCGCGGAAAGCGCCTTCCGCGCCTGTTCGTCGGGCGCGGCGGCAATCTTCTTTTCAACCGCCTCAATGGAAGACATCACCTCGCACCTGCGGTTCCGAACGCCAAGCGCATCAGGGTCGCTGCGCACCATATATTCGAACACCAGGCTCATGTTGACACAGCGCAATTCCCGCGGGGTATCCGTTCCCTGAATCGCGGGAACCGTGCCGCACGCCGCCGCAAGGAGCGCGAAGGCCAGCACCGCGGCGCGGGAGCGAGAGCCGTTATCCGGCCGCTTTCGATCAGCGGATATTACACGCACGGTTTTTCTCCGTACACTTTAAAATCGCATATCCCCGATACCGAACTGGAATGTAAGCCCGCTGATATTCTTGAAGTATCCGTTATCCTTGCCAACCCAGGCCATTTTACGCCCGAACCAGAACCGGAGCGGCATCATCGGTATCTGAATCTTGAATCCGAAGCCCCACGAATATTTAAAATAGTACATTAAATCCGCGTTAAAGAAGTCCGTGATATTGTAAAGCTCCCGGTTCTGCTTGTCGGTATTGATTAACTGCATGGTGCTGTCACTGAAATTTTTCTCCCAGAACGAGTCGCTCCACAGCGATCCCGCGTCGAAGAAGAATGCGATCCACAGCATCTGCGGATGCACCGGAATTCTGAACTCGGCACCGTACAGAATCCGGTGAAAGAGGCCGATGCGCCACGATTCGGGAAACATGGTATCGTAATACTCCCATCCCCGGAGGGTTTCAGGCCCGCCGAGATACAGCCGGTCCTCCGATTCAACCCACTCGTTCTTGCTGCGCGACTGGAAGCGTTCGACGCTGCTCCGGTTGAACGGCGGCGTAAGGAAACTCGCATTGCCGCGCAATTCGATAACACAGGGATGCGTCTTCAGGAACGGCAGGTGAAACGGCGAATAATACACGAAAACATCGGGCGAGTATTTAATAAAATGATCATCGCCGCGCAGCACATCGCCGCCGGTAAACGCCACTGAAAATTCGATTCGCGAACCCTTCGTGGGATTCATATAGTTGTCTTTGGAATCCCGGTATGTGTACCATGTCAGCGTTCGTTTCTGCTGAACGCCGATCGCTTCCTCGAGAAACACCTCGTCACTGCTGTTACCCGAAGGATTCAGCACGCTTTTAAATGAATGCGACCAGATGACGCCCAGCCCGTAATAATACCAGAACCGGTAACTCAATCCAAGGCTGTAGCCGAACGACTGCTTCTCGTATTTAGCGTCATCGTTTCGCTCCGGGAAAATTGATGTGGTCGAAAGCGTATTCAGCACATAAAAAAGAGACGCGCTGAAACCGATCGGATAATCGTACAGCCACGGCTCGTTGAACGAAAGCGTGATCGAACTGCGGAGAGGCCCGTACTCGAACCTGACGCCGACACGCTGCCCGTTGCCAAGTAGATTGTTTTCACCGACATCCGCGAATATAGAGAAACCCGATGTCGTGCCGTAGCCGCCGCCCAGCGATATCGTTCCAGTGGGCTGCTCCTCGACGTCGACAATAAGGTTCATATAGCCTTCACGCGACCCCGGCCGAACATCGAAGTTAACCTGTTTGAAAAAGCCGAGGTTGAACACGCGCTCCCGCGAGAGCTGCATCTTCACCGAGTTAAAGAGTTCGCCCTCTTTGACCACCAGTTCGCGTCGTATAACCTTGTCTTTCGTTTTCTTGTTGCCCTTGACTATTATGTTTTCGATATACGCCTTGCCGCCCTCTTCAATCTCGAAATCAATCCGGACAAACTTGCGCATCTCCTTTATCCCGTCCGTTTCAACGGGCCTTTCCTCGACCGTGCGTTTCGGCACCACGCGCGCGAAAATATATCCCAGCGACGCGTAATTGAAGCTTATCATCTGCCGGTCTTTTTGAAATTTCGTATCGTTAAAGATCTCGCCCTTCTTCGTAAGCTCGAACTGCGACTCGATCACCTTGCTCTCGATTACCTTATTGCCGGCAACGGAATATCTGTCGAAATAATAGCGCTCGCCCTCGCTCACCTTGATGACAATGAAAATCGTTCTCGTGTCCTTTTTCTCGGGATTTTTCCATTCGTATTCAACGCTATCCTCGACAATCTGCGCATCGAGATAGCCGTTCTCCCTGTAATACGCGACTATCTTGCCCTTGTCCTGTTCATAGGTGTCCTTTTTAAAATCACCATCCCTGAAAAGGCCATCCTCCTCCGTCTCCATGGTTTTAAGGAGCTTGCTCGCCGGAATTTTGTGCGCCCCGAGAATGGCGATCTTCTCGACCTTTATTTCCTCGCCCTCGTCGATGATAAACACGAGTTCGGCCGCGCTGGGATCGTCCTTGTATTTTTTTATATCGTATTTTATTCGCGCGTTGAAAAGCCCTTCGTCATCGTACTTCTTTTTCAACTCCTTGATGCTCTTTTCGATCCTGTCGATGCGCAGGGGCTCGTCTTCCTTGATAAGCAGAACCTCCAGCAATTCGGTGTCGTAAAGCTTATCCACCCCTTTGAACACGATCTTTTTTACGACAGGGCGCTCATGGCACACAAACCGCACCCTGACGCCATCGTCGTATTCCTCGATTTCCACCTGGACATTCTCAAACTGCCCTTTCTTGAATATCGCTTTTATATCATTGCGTATCTCGGCGCCCTTCAGGGGAAATCCGACCTCGGTGACCATCACATCAAGGAGGTCGCCTTCATCGACATGCTTCAATCCTGTAAATTCAATTTTTCTTACTATTTTGCCTTCGTATCGGGATGGCTGCGAATACACCCAGTGAAATACTGAAAAGAGGGTTGCCGCGATGATACCGAAAGTCGTAATGCCAATTATTGCCTTTTTCATCCGAGTGTATGAACCCTTTTTATTGATCGATTATGCGCAAAAGATACTCTCTTTACATTTTCATCCATAGAATGTCAAGAAAATAAGGCCGGCCGCTCATTGCGTCTTCACCGCGGCAAGCGTGAACTTCGGAATCCCAGCCTGGTTCAGCACATCCATCACCTTCACGATTGTTTCGTAATTGCTTTTTTTATCGCCGCGGATGACGACGACTCCGTCTTTCATCGACGCCTTACGTTTTTTCATCTCAGCGGCCAGGCTGGGCATGTCGTATTGAACATCATTGACGTATATCTCGTTTTTTTCGGTCACGGTGATGACAACATCGCTCCCCCTGTAGCTTCCTGCCTGCGCCGCCCCCGGCAGGTGCACCATGATGGAAGAAATAGTCCCCATGCTGTACGACACCATAAAAAACAATATGAGATTAAACGACAGGTCTATCAGGGGCGTAATGTCGATAAACGCCTTGTGCTGGTATCTGCTTTTAAATATGAATGGCATAATGGCCCGTCTATAGCTCCGGCCCCGCGAGGCTGTTGGCGACATACTCGACCTCTTTGATGAAACCATCCACCCGTGTCACCATGTAGTTGTAAAATATCCACGCGGGTATGGCCACCATCAACCCTAACGCGGTGGTAACAAGCGCCTCTGCGATGCCCCGCGCAAGCAGATCGTGCGCGTACTGCCCAGCCTTCGTAAGCGCGCTGAACGATTTCATCATGCCCGTGACGGTTCCGAAAAGCCCGAACATGGGGGACACGGTCGCAACCGTCGACATCAGACCGATATACTTTTCTATCTTCCGTATCGCGCTGCGCGAGAGGTCTTGCACCATAAGGCTGTCGACAGCGCCGGCGATGCGGCCCTCCACAAGACGCTCGATTAAATTGACGATAGGACCCGAATAGCCCGCGCACAGGGTTTTCACATCATCGGACGCGCCTCCCTGTATATATTCCGAACTGCGCTTTACGATGGGCCGGTAATCGCAGTCTATTTTTCTGTAAAACACCAGACGCTCGATAATAACGGCGACCGCAAGTATCGAACAGATAAAAATCGGCACAAGCATGACCCATGTGGGCACCGCATCAAATAATGATATGTAGACGGTATCGCTCATTCACACTATCCCCTGATCAGACATGTTGCACGGCCCGCATTACGACGAATGGGCCGCCGCTATATAAGAATACGCAATCCCCCCTGGAAGGTGATTCCCGCTTCGGGATACCCTTCCCTGAGATTGTACTTGTTGTTATAAATATTTTCAACGCGTATATACGCGTAAAAACTCTCCATCATCATTCGCTGCACGCCGAAATATCCGATCACCGCGCCGTTCAGCCGCCTGTCGGTCTCAGGGTCAACGTACACCTTGCCGGTCAGCTTGTTCGACCACTCGAAGCGCCATTTTTTTCCGCTGTACAACACCGTGTTGGAGAAACTCATCTGCGGCCGGTACGTTATGTTTTCAGCCGCATCAAAGTGATTAAACTCAAAACCGAACGCCATCTCCAGAATTTTTTTATAAAGAATAAAGTTCGATTCAAGTTTCGTGGTGTAATATGTCACGGGTATTGCCCGCGCAACGAGCACCCTGTCGGCAGTCGGCGCGTAATTGTAAAAGTTATTGCTCTTCTGACACATCACATCGCCCTTTATCGATACGGCGCTGTTGATCCGCACATCGAGGTGCGCATTTCCCTGGTGCACACGCGCGGGGGGGAGATCTAAACCGGGACTTATGTATTTCTGCTCGAGATAGTATTCGTCGGGCTTGAACGGCTGCAGATCGTACCGGTACATCAGCGTCACAGTCGCGTACTCAAGCCCCTTGACGGTAAGCGACACAATCGGGGAGGCCAGCACGGCGGCGTCACGATTGTAATCGAAGTTGGCCCCGAAGCTGATGCCGAACATGCGCGTCAGGTTGAAATCGTCGATCACTTCGGCGCTTACGTAACGGTCGCCCGGAGAATCCTGGTAGCTGTAAAATCCCGACTGCGCGGAGGCGCGCACGCGGTTCGACGCCGACCAGATATATTCGCCGCCCACATCCAGCCTCGCCTGGTCCACCACGCTTTTGTGCTGATCTTCGGGCAGAACCGCCTGAAGGCGGTGCGTGTATATCGATCCCCCAACGATGAAATATCCCTCGAACGAGCTTGTCAGTTTCGACACGTTTTTCAGCGAGAGCCTCACCTTGTCTTTTTCCTCGCGGCTGTAGACGGGATTGTTGAACATACCCCTTGAATCGTTATATACGTCGACGTCGAGTATTGTTTTCCACGTTTCGGTAATATTGTGGTTGCCGGTATAGCCTATCCTGTTTTCATAATAGCTTGTGTTTTTATATGTCGTGTCCTTGTATCCGAAATCGTTGGAGCGCTTGAAGTACGAGCTTAGAAGATATGCGGAATTCTTCTGCTCCTGCGACAGATTGATTGTGGAGAACATATTGTTATACTGTCCATACACGAGCTGCATATCGATGTTGACGCTTTTCGCCTTTTCGGCCTGCGCGGCGTTTTCGGGGATATCGTCGGTCACGTCTTCCACGGGCGGTACGGGCAGCCGCTCCTGCGCCCAAGCCAGAACTTTCACGCTGAAGAAAAAGACCATGGCACAGGCGAAACAGATCGCTTTACGTCGCATTATGACAACTCCTGTGAGGATTATTCCCGTGTAACACACGCGGCAGACGATGCCGAGATTAACGCCGAGTACAAAAAAATTACATTATTTCCCTTTTTAGCGTGGTTCTGCATTTTTTGCACGCGATAAATTCCTGCGGCTTCCCAAAATCAACATAGACATTCACGGTATAGCCGCATGTACACCTGTAGGTAAAGGTTTTTATTCTGTTGTCAACCATAATCACCACCTCTGGTTTGTATCATATCGCAATTATATGTTACAGTACTACTATCGGAAGGTGGCCGTTTTTCCTGCGATGGAAAACATAAAAGCCATACGACCGTTTCCGTATGGCTTTTATGTTCCCGGCAAACCGGATATAAAAAGGGTCGCCTATTTCAACTGAGCCGCTTTGTCGGTATATTCCCAGGTAAACTCGCGGTCGTTTCTGCCAAAATGACCATAGGCCGAGGTAAGCCGGTAAATGGGACGCAGAAGATCGAGCGTCTGGATGATCGAAGCGGGCTTGAGGTTGAAAACCCCTTTTATCCTTTTGACGATTTCATCCTGCGGAATGACGCCCGTTCCAAAGGTGTCGACCATTACCGATACCGGCTCGGCAACGCCGATGGCGTAGGCAACCTGAACCTCGCACCTGTGCGCAAGCCCGGCAGCCACGACATTCTTCGCAATATAGCGGCCCATATATGCCGCCGACCTGTCCACCTTGGACGGGTCTTTCCCGGAAAACGCGCCGCCGCGATGCCGCCCCATGCCGCCATAGGTATCG
>DHPI01000004.1:20887-22861 GCA_002407865.1 Spirochaetia bacterium UBA5368 | reverse complement strand
CCCATGCCGCCATAGGTATCGACAATGATCTTTCTGCCGGTAAGCCCGGTATCGCCGCTCGGCCCGCCGATAACGAAACGGCCGGTGGGATTTATAAATATCTTGGTATCCGCGTCAATGAGGTTTGCCGGGATCACCTTCTTGATGATATGATCGATCATGGCATCCCTGATGGTTTCATACGCCACATCAGGCGTATGCTGGGTGGATATAACGATCGCGTCTACGCGTTTTGGCCTGTCGTTCTCGTACTGCACCGTCACCTGAGACTTGGAGTCCGGACGGATGAATTTCAGCTCGCCGTTTTTTCGGCATTCGGCGAGCTTTTTCACAAGGCGGTTCGCATACCATATGGGCATCGGCATTAAATCCTCGGTTTCGGCGACCGCATAGCCGAACATCATCCCCTGGTCTCCCGCGCCCTGCTCTTTGAAAAGGCCCTCGCCTTCCGTAACGCCCTGAGAAATATCCGGAGACTGGGAATGCACATACACATTCACATCGCATGTCGCCGCGTCAAATCCGATGTTCGGGTCGTTGTAGCCGATATTATTCACCACCTCCCTGGCAACCTTCTCGTAATCAACCGCTACTTTTGAGGTAATCTCCCCGGATATGACGATACGATTGGTCGTCACCAGCGTTTCGCACGCCACACGCGAATGCTTATCCCCCTTCAAATGCTCGTCAAGGATGGCATCGGAAATCTGGTCCGAGCATTTGTCCGGATGACCTTCAGATACGGATTCAGAGGTGAATAAATAATTTTTTGCTGACATCAGAAAGCACTCCTTTTATTTTGTTCAGACACACAAACGCGATGCGCAGACGCGCATCGCCCTTCTTTATATACGCATGATATGCATGCACCAATATGCCTGCACTCTGCGGCCGAATCCGCCGCGTTGCACTGCACTATACCGCCCTATTCCTTCCAGTGAATACATTCCGCCGGGCAGCTATCTATGACTTCCTGAATTTTAGATTCAGAAGCGCCCCTCGAATCGTGAACATGGCTTACCCCGTCTGAATTCATCTCGAAAACTTCAGGGAGCGTATCAACACAGAGCTCACACCCCGTGCATTCGGATTCGTCGACATACACTTCTCGCGCCATATTCTCCTCCTTTACTCAAGGTTTGTTGTATTCTGAAATTCCGCCATCGGTTGGAACTGCTATTTCGCCTCGGGGATTTCAGCAACCGGTTTCTGCTGATCGACGGGAGCTTGCACGTTTTTTTCTATAACGCCCGAGGTTTTCGCATCCGGCGCCAACAGGTCTTTTTCAAGCGACCGTGTACGGTAGGATTCCATAATCGCAAGCCCAAGCGAACCGACCATAAAGAGCGTCACCAGCACGCCGGTTATTTTTGTGATAACATCCGCCGTTGATGAACCAAACGCCGACTGGCTTGATCCGCCGAGAATGCCCATCCCCGCGCTTTTATCGGATTGCAGCAGTATTATGATGACAAGCAGCGCGCTGAGAATAACGAACAGCACTGTTGCTATCGACATTAAGATGCCCATTTACACAACCTCTCTCGTGGCACTTTATTCTTTACTATATGAACTATATTATTTTCCAGGGACTGCCCCGCCGGTTATCTGCACACACCGGCAATGCAAAATCATTCCCATTATGATACACGATGAATATTGTAAAGGATTTTTTCAATTATTTCCCAAATAATGTCTGCCGCCACGCTATACCGCGACATTGATTATGTCGAGAAACGATTGAATCGTGAGACTTGCCCCGCCTACGAGCACGCCGTCAATGTTCGTCATGGAATGCAGGCCCGCGATATTGTCCGGTTTTACCGATCCGCCATAGAGCACCGGCATTGCCCCGGCAATTGACTCCCCGTACAACCGCGCAAGCGCGTCCCGAATTACGACATGCATCGCCTCGGCCATATCGGGCGTCGCCACCCTTCCGGTGCCGATCGCCCAGACCGGTTCGTAGGCGAT
>DHPI01000004.1:20158-20763 GCA_002407865.1 Spirochaetia bacterium UBA5368 | reverse complement strand
CGCCCAGACCGGTTCGTAGGCGATAACGACCGTTGACATGCCGGCGGCGGAAATGCCGTTAAACGCAGCCTCGACCTGCCGGCGCACCACATCCTCGGATTTTCCCGCCTCGCGCTCTTCAAGCAATTCGCCCACGCACACCATCGGATCGAGGCCGTATTCGAGCGCCGCAACAACCTTTTTATTGACATCGTCATCGGTTTCGCCGAAGACGTGCCGCCGCTCGGAATGACCGATGAGAATATAGCGCGCCCCTGCATCCTTCACCATGGGAGGGGAAATCTCGCCGGTAAACGCCCCCTCCTTGCGGTGATACATGTTCTGCGCGCCGACATCGATCATCGATCCCGCGCATATCCGCGCAATTTCGCGCAGATGCACGGCTGGAGGGAAAACGACGATATCCCTCCCCATTGTCTTTTGTGCGCCGTTTTTAACGCCTTCAACAAGCCGCACCGCCTCGTCACGGAGCGTGTGCATCTTCCAGTTGCCGGCGAAAATTTCCCTTCGTGCCATTTTTTAAAAGCTCCTCGGGCGATTATTTCATTACGTATTTAGCCAGGTCGGCGACCCTGCAGGAATATCCCCACTCGTTGTCATACCAC
>DHPI01000004.1:19676-20019 GCA_002407865.1 Spirochaetia bacterium UBA5368 | reverse complement strand
TATCCCCACTCGTTGTCATACCACGCAAGCACCTTCACCATCACGCCGTCCATTACAAACACCGACAGGCCGTCGATGACCGAGGATATCGGGTTGCCGGTAAAATCAACGGAAACGAGCGGCTCTTCGCATACGCCGAGTATTCCCTTCAGCGCCCCATTCGCGGCGTTTTTCAGCGCGGCAAGCACGTCCTCTTTCGTTGTTTTGCTCTTCACCGTACACGTAAAATCCACCAGCGAAACATTCGGGGTGGGGACGCGGATGGCAAGCCCGTCGAGTTTCCCCTTCAGTTCGGGGATTACAAGCGTCACGGCCTTCGCGGCGCCGGTCGTCGTCGGGATCA
>DHPI01000004.1:18877-19537 GCA_002407865.1 Spirochaetia bacterium UBA5368 | reverse complement strand
CGGCGCCGGTCGTCGTCGGGATCATGGAAAGCGCCGCCGCACGGGCCCTGCGCAGGTCCCTGTGCGGCAGATCGAGGATGCGCTGGTCGTTCGTATACGAGTGTATGGTGGTCATAAGGCCCTTCTCAATGCCGAATGAGTCGTTCAGCACCTTGACGACCGGCGCAAGGCAGTTGGTTGTGCACGAGGCGTTCGACACCACATGGTGTTCCGCCGGATTGTACTGGTCCTCGTTAACGCCGAGCACTATCGTTATATCCTCCCCTTTCGCGGGAGCCGAGATGATGACCTTTTTCGCACCGGCCTCCATGTGCGCGACAGCCTTTGCCTTGTCGGTGAATTTGCCTGTCGATTCGATAACGCAATCGACGCCGTCGGCCTTCCAGGGAATAAGCTTGGGCTCTTTCTCGGAATACACCTTTATCTCATTGCCGTTGACAATGATCGAATTTTCGCGGTGCGACACATCGCCGCCAAATATGCCAAAAACAGAATCGTATTTGAACAGGTGCGCCAGCGTCGCGGCGTCAGTCAGGTCATTTATCGCCACAACCTCAAGATCGCCGTATGTATCACGATTTTGCATGATAATACGGAGCACGTTTCTCCCTATCCTTCCGAAACCATTAATGCCGATTTTTACCCCCATGGTAATACCCC
>DHPI01000004.1:8801-18772 GCA_002407865.1 Spirochaetia bacterium UBA5368 | reverse complement strand
AATACCCCTCTTATGATAAATGTATTAATAATCTTTTTTCACCCTGCCCCCGAATCGACTGCCCGGCGGCGCATGCCGGATTGCAGGGACAGCAGTGTACGCCGTTACAGTTACTATACCATCCGTTCGATATTTTTCAGCAATAATTATGCTATCGCGCGGCAAATTCCCGCGCAACAGCCTTCTATAAAATGATCTTCATTCGGGAGTTGTCTTCAGAATAAAGCGCATCATGCCGCGGTGAAAGAACGGACTCACGCTCACATCCACACGCCCGGCGCCAGCGTTTTTATAATGATACATATCCCGGCGCGGCGTGTCAAGTATTTACGCGCCTGATCACCGAATCGCGGATAAACTGATCGATATCGCGGTTTACCGCCTCGTGCTGTTCGAGATATGCCATATGACCGTCGGTATCGTATAACGCTATTTCCGCGCCGGGAATGCCGTCCTTAAGCGCTTCGGAAATCCCCGCGGGCACCATTTTATCGCCGCGGTTTGAGATGACAAGCGCAGGGCAGGCAATGCCGGGAAGCATCTCCTCGTAGTTGAATTTTGAACATATGCGAAAATCATTGATGATTATGTTTTTGTCGATCGACGTAAGCTCTTTCAGCGCAAGATCCCTGAACATCTGCGGCGCGTTTTTGCTGTACGAAAGCTTTACAAGAAACTGGCAGAAAGTGACGTAATCCTTCTCCGCCAGGTCGAAAACCACATCCGAAACGGGGAGCGCCGCCGCGGTGGAGATAAATACGAGCGCGGCGATTTTCCGCGGTATCCTCCTGTAAAGCTCGAGGATGACGCCGCCGCCCATCGAGTGCCCCACCAGTACGCACGAATCGATTTTTTCATTATCGATTACCGCCTCGACCGCGCAGGCATAATCCTCCAGCACGGGGTCCGCCTCGACAACCGATTTGCCGTGTCCGGGAAGGTCAACGGCAATCACCCTGTATGATCCCGAAAAATATTGCATCTGTTGAAAGTAGAGCCGTGAATCGCCCCCTGAGCCATGAATAAAAACAATCGCAAGCCCGTCCCCCGGTCCCGCCATCCGGTAATACACGCTGCCGCCCGTATAGTCGCATTGTTTCATATCAGTTGTCATCGCACACCTCGCACACGCATCTGAAATGCAAACACGCCGATCAATCAAGTATTTTTTATTGAAAAAAGTGGTGATTTTACCGGCAGCCGTATGCATCATGCCGCCATGGAATCTGCGCGGAATAAAATCAACATCTGCCAGCCGGGTTACAACGCGTCATGCGCGCTCTGTTGCGGCAGCCACAACTATGCAGGCGACGAAAGCGCAATCGCGGAGATTTTCAGGGAACGAGACGCTTCACCGGAGCCGCGCGCGTATCCGATGCGCTTTTCCGACGGCATTCAGTGCCCCCACGCGGGGTTCATCGACGTCGACGGCTTCCGCATCGGCTGCCGCATCTATGCCGACCTCAGCGGCGCACGCGGCATGAGGGAGTTTTTCAATTACACATGCAAAAATTTCTCGTGCGCGGCGCGGGATACGCTCTCCGACGACGAAATCGTTTTCGCCGCCAGGCTGATGGGCGACTGGTTTTACTACAGCCTCTTTATCAACGAGATACGGCTTCTTAAAAAATATTACGCAAAGTACGGCTGCTCGTCGCGCGTGCCCCGCACCGCTCTCGAAGATGCAAAAAAGAAGCTGCACGCGATGATTGCATAGTTACGCGGCCGCATATTACCGGAGGGACCCACAATGTACCTGGAAGATTGCAGGCTTTGCCATTTTTACAGGGGGGATGACGGCGTCACGGCGATATGCACGTTTCACATCAAACCGGAACGGCGAATGATACTGCCCGCCGACTTCGGGATTCCCGATGTATATCCGTGTCCGAGAGAGATTGTACTCAGGCCGCACCCTCAATAAATCAATAAGTGCTTTACGTAACGCCGCCGGCGTGTTACGCTTCCATCCGATCTTCATGCAATATACCCACATCACCTTTCCCGCGACAATCAACTCTGTGAAGGGAGGAATGTATGAATATAACGTCCGGCTCATTTAGCAACGGGGGCGCAATCGACCCGAAGTATGCCATGAAGGCAATCAACGGCGGAAAAAATATTTCGCCGAACGTGCGCATATCGGGCGCTCCGGCAGGCACGAAATCGCTCGCGCTGGCATTCGTCGACAGGCATCCGATGGCGGGAGGCTGGGTGCACTGGCTCGCGGCCGGCATCGACCCCGCAACATCGGACATCAAAGAGGGCGCCTCGCTTCATGCGATGCCCTCCGGTACGCGCGAGATGATCAACACCTTCGGCGCAAAAGGATACGGCGGCCCCCAGCCCCCACGCGGCAGCGGGCCGCACCGCTACGAGCTTACCGTCTACGCGCTCTCGGAATCCCCGCAACTGCGCGAAAAAGAGTACACCGAGAAGGAGTTTCTCAACGCCATCTCGAATAAAGTGCTTGCAAAAGCGGCAATCGCGGGAATATTTGAAAATAGGTAATAGGCCGACAATTCCCGTATCCGAGCATCTTCTAATGAATAAACACGAGCGCCGCGAGCATATCATCGAATGTTCAAAAAACCTGTTCGTCCGCAAGGGCTTCCATAACACGACCGTCAGCGATATCATCGAGGAATCGCGTATCGCACGTAGCACATTCTACGCGCACTTCCCCTCCCGAATGGTTATCTTTCAGGAGCTGGTAGACCGCTACTCGGCCATATTGTTAGACGTGATACTCGGCATCAATATTACACGCGCATCGGGGGAACAACCGCTGTCCGCGCAAATCAGGGATATGACGGTGCCGCTTACCGCGGCAATCGAGCAGAACCGGGACCTCACGCTGCTGCTTATTACCGCGCCTCTGGGACACGATGACGCATTCGACAGGAGCGTATCGGATTTTTTCACGGTAATTCTCGCGGCGATAAAGCGGCTGCTGCTCGAGGGGATGGAGGGCGGCACTATCCACGCGTTCAATGCCGACATCATATCGTACATGATACTTGGCAGCGTGAAACAGATCCTTCTGCAATGGCTCGTGTACGGGGACATCGGCGACATCACCACGCCGCTTGACGACATTATAGAATATACGCTTTTCGGGATCGCCGCGCGGACGTATTCCCATGCGTAACCAGCGCGGATTGCAGCCGCAGCCGGCGTCGGGCGAAAACCGGACGCACACCATACACCACCAGGAGCGTCACCATGAATGCGCTGGACAGGTTTTTTAAGATACAGGAACGGGGATCATCGCTGCGCACGGAAATCCTCGCGGGGCTCACTACCTTCATTACCATGGCCTACATTATATTCGTGCAGCCGGCGATACTCTCGGCGGGCGGCATGGACTTCGGCGCGGTGCTTGCCGCGACCTGCATATCGTCCGCGGCCGCAAGCATCATGATGGGCCTGTACGCAAATTACCCGATCGCCCTCGCACCCGCCATGGGTGAGAATTTCTTCTTTTCCTTCGTCGTCATTATCGCAATGGGCGTGCCGTGGGACATCGCGCTCGGCATCATTTTCATTTCGGGCGTGCTCTTTCTGCTGCTCACGTTTTTCAACATCCGCGAGCAGATCATCAACGCGATACCACCGTCGTTTAAATCGGGCATCGCCGTGGGAATCGGCATTTTTATCGCGTTCATCGGGCTGGTCTACGGCGGCATAATCGAAAAGTCCGCGGGGGGAATCGTCAAACTCGGCAACGTGAAGTCGCTGCACGTGCTGCTGCCGGTAATCGGGCTTTTTATCATCGCGGCGCTGACACAGCTCAGGGTGCGCGGGGCGATGCTCATCGGGATGCTGGCAACGACGGCGATCGCGCTTCCCTTCGGGATAGTGCACTTTCAGGGCGTGGTCAGCTCACCGCCGTCGATACTGCCAACACTCTGCAAGATGCGCGTGTTCGAGGCTCTGTCACCGCAGTACCTTCCGCTCATTCTCGTGTTCCTCTTTATGGACCTCTTCGACACGGTGGGCACCGTGGTGGGCGTCACCCAGCAGGCCGGCCTTATGAAAGAGGACGGCAGCATACCACGGCTGAAGCAAATCCTCATCACCGACGCATCGGCGTCGGTATTCGGCGCGGCGCTCGGCACGTCGACCATCGTTACCTTTATTGAAAGCTCGGCCGGCGTGCAGGAGGGCGGCAGAACAGGCCTCACGGCAATCGTCGCCGGTCTCATGTTTCTGCTGGCGCTCTTTTTCGAGCCGCTGGCGAAGATGCTGGGGGGCGGATATGTTCCCGCCGGATCGTCGATGGCGCTCTACCCGGTGATCGCCCCGGCCCTGATTTTCGTCGGCTCGATGCTTTTGCGCAACGTGACACGCATCGATTTCAGCGACATCACCGAATCGCTGCCGGCCTTTCTCACGATAATCGGCATGCCGCTCACATACTCGATTGCGGACGGGCTGGCGTTCGGCTTTATATCGTATCCCGTGCTGAAGCTGCTCTCGGGCAGATGGCGTGATGTGCATCCCCTCATGTATGCGCTCGGTGTGATATTCGTGCTCAGGTACGCATTCCTGGCGTCATAATGTTCAAAAAAATGATCAGTTCTATTTCACGTTATAGGAGCAGCGACGCGGCATGACGACAACAAAATTTGAACCTCAGAGTCCCGATTACGCACGCCTTGTCAGGAACGTTTTTGAGCGCACACCGTTTATCGTCGATCTCGGCATAAGACTCGAAACGGTCGACGCCGGATACTGCGTCACCTCGCTGGCCGTGACCGACCGGCACCGCCAGCAGAACGGTTTTATTCATGCGGGCGTCATCTCCACGATGGCAGACCAGACGGCGGGCGCAACGGCGGGCACGCTCGTTAAGGAGGGATGCAACGTGCTCACCGTCGAATACACCATACACTTCCTCAGGGCTGCCCGCGGGGAATCGCTGCGATGCGAGGGGCGCGTTATCAAACCCGGGAAATCGATATCGAGGGTGGAAATATCGGTTTATATTAATGGCGCGGATGAAGAAACCCTGGTTTCAAGGGCTATGGTGACCCTGGCGGTTGTTCAATACGTGGGCAGTTGAGCGCATTGCACATCTATCAACAGTAGCAATACGCGCCTACTGCACGTAATCAGACTCGCGCACGTCGAAGTAAGGCCGGGGCGCGTTAACAACGCTGACCGAATAGCGGATGCCGAGCTCGTTCGCCATGTGTATCAGCGCCTCCGCTCCCGGCTCTATCGCAATGTATTTTTTTATCACATCGATATAGTGAAGCATTGTCGCCTTCTCGGCGTCGTGAATGCGCTCGGGCATTGCAAACGCGTCATCGCCCGATTCGCCGACCGCGTACAGCACTACGCGGACCGGCAGAAGCGTATACATGCGGTCGACGCCGGAGACGCTTTCGCCCGCCTGATCGAGCCTGCGCTCCATCAGGCGCAGCAGCTTTTTCATATCGCCGACTTCCAGGGCGAACTCATCAGCGCCCAGGTGCCGCTTCATCGTGAGGAATATCCACGCAATCATCACCGGCTTTGTAATCGTAGTGAAATGCTGAATAAGGGTGGCCTCCGGGGGCGTGTACCCCGGCTGAAACCGCATGGTCGCAAGAAGCGGATGTCCGTCAAGGCCAAGCCTGATCCGCGCAAAACTGTCCGCGAGCGACCCCTCGGGCCCTTCGCCTAACACAAGCACCGCCCTCCCCTCGTCGGGGAAATATTCCACATCGCCGCCCATCGCGGCGCGCCGTACGCTGACCGGGATATCAATGCCGAACAACTTTTTACAGCGCTCGATTTTACCGTTCAATTCTTTCGTCAATTCCATAACGGTGCCCGCGCTTCAATCGCCCTCGAACTCACAGAGCGCAAACACGCGGTATCCCGCCGCTTCGATCTTTTTTCTGCCTCCCACATCGGGAAGGTCGACGATGAACGCCATTTCTACAATCTGCCCGCCGAGCTTCTCGACAAGCTTCGCCGCCGCGAGCGCGGTGCCGCCCGTCGCGACAAGATCGTCGACCAGCAATATTTTGTCGCCGCGGTGAATCGCGTCGACGTGAACTTCGATTGCATCGGTGCCGTATTCAAGCTCGTATTCGTGCCGCTCTGTTTTATACGGCAGCTTTCCCGCCTTGCGCACCGGCACAAACCCCTTGCCAAGCTGATGCGCGACGATGCCGCCGAGAATAAAGCCGCGCGCCTCGAGGCCGACAACCAGATCGATGGGAGTGTTTCTGTAACGCTCGACAAAGGCGTCCGCAACTTCCCTGATGCCCTCGGCGTCCTTCAGTAATGTGGTAATGTCGCGGAACATGATTCCTTTCTTTGGAAAATCTGGTATCGTGCGGATTTTAGATTTGATAGACATGAGCAATTCTCCCGCGGTTAATAAAGGGCTTCCACGCAAACAGATCGACGGCGCGGAAGCGCTTCCGCGCCGTCTCCAGCGCCTTCGATCATCACGCACTCATATGCTATCCATGAAAATTGTCAATTGAATTTATCGCACCACGGCACCGTCGGCGGGAGATGACACGCCGAGATTCCGCAGATAGACGCCGACCATGCGGTTGATATCGCTTTCACCGTCATAGAACAACGTAAGCACGGGGACGCCGTACGCCTCCTGGATGCGATGGAACATCGCGGCGGTGACGTTACCCGGCATACAACCGAACGGCGCGCAGTTGACGACGAGCGCCGCGCCGCCCTCGATAAACGCGGCGGCCCTCCCGAGCGTGATAATCGCCTCCCCCTCGAAATCCAGCGGAAGATACCGCGCCCCGATTTCGAGAACATGCTCCATTGCCGGCTCCACGTAGCCCGCCATGAGCGGCGCGACGGCCTTTTCGAATCGCGCATACCGCCTGAAGAGATACCCCGTCTTGATTCCGGCAATAGTCCGCCTGAAAAATCCCCAGCGGTGACGATGCGCGAAATAGCGCTCCATCCACGAGGTATAGAGTATCCATTCCGAAATCGGCGAAAGCCACGCCTCGCCGCCGAAATCCTCGACGCGTCGTATAAGCCCGTTGTTGCAAAAGGGGCTGCACCGCACGTAAATCTCCCCGACGACACCCACGAGCGGCTTTTTTCCCTCATGCATCGGCACCGCGGCAATACGCGAAAGGGATCTCACCGTTTCATTCATAAGGTCGCCTTTTTTTTCTGCAATACGCTCCAGGCGCGACAGCTCCGCCTCCAGCGCCGCGTCGGTATCGCCGCGGTGAATCTCGTACGGACGCGTTTTGCACGCACATTTCATCAGAAGATCACCAGCGATGAGAATATCCCACAGGTACATTCTCAGACTCTCGGGCATACCCATGTACGAGTTGACCGATGACGGAGAGAAGATTTCCGTTTCATGATATCCGTTCGCGTCGAGAATGCTGCGGTGCAGCACGGCATACTGGCCAAACCTGCACGGCCCCTCGGCTGTCGGCATAAAGAGGGCGTGCTCTGCCGGACGCGCGCCGATTTGTTTCATCGTCTTTAAAAATATTCCGATCGTGCTGCTTGCCGGCAGGCATTCGCTTCCACGCACGCCGCGGCGTCCGAGCTCGAAGGCGTCGGCATCCTCGACGGAAAGCGCCTCCGCGTGGAATCCCCATGCGCGAAAGCCCGCGGCGGTAAGCCTTCCCGAATATTCGTGCATCGGGGGAATCCACAGTGTTTGCGCGCTCTTCGACCACCGCTTCGAAAAATTATCTTTCGCATAACGCGGCACATCGGCCGCCGCCTTTCCGCCAAGAACAACGTCCATGAACGCCTCGATGCGCGTGAGATAGCCGGTATCCGACGCATGTTCGTCGAGCTCGATGATGAGATACGGCTTTCCCTCCATCGTCTTCTCGAATCGGCTTAAAATGAACGAGTCCGGGCCGCAGCCGAAATTGGTAAAGTACACGGGATACACGCCGTCAAGTCCCCGAATGGTCTCGGCAAGCGAGAGTATCCTCTCGCCGTAATTCCAGTACATGTGGAACACATCGGAACGCGTGTCGTCGGGATCGATGAGACATTCGTACGGGAACGTCTCAACCCCATAGCGGCGGAAATGCTCGGGGAGCCCCAGATTGATAACCCTGTCGTAGAGGTTGTAGGGGCGGCCGATGAAAACAATGCCTGCCGTGCCCTCACGCCGGATCTTTTCAAGGATACCGCGGCCGTATTCATAACGCCGGCGCATAAAGTGCGTAAACCGCCGCCTGCCGTCGCGAAGCGCCGATGCGATGTCACGGCGCGCAAGGCCGAAACCGGCAAACGACTGCGCAAGCTCGTTCACCATGATCTCGTCGTCCAGCCTGAAATCAACGGGGGGCCGCAGCACCGGCGCGGGAAGCGCAAGCGCAGCGCCCGCGAGCGATGGATATGATATAACATACGGGCAGAATATGCGCGGCAGGCCGTTGGGCTGCTTTTTTTCGGAAATTATCGCAGGATAAAAAACCGCGTCCACCTTTTCAGACATCGCCAGGGAGTGCGCATGCGCAAGTCCCATCTTCACCGGGAAGCAGAAGTCAGCCCGGGATATCTCAATCGCACGCGACTTGTCGGCCCTGTCTGATTTTGCCGATACGACAACCTCGAAGCCGAGGCGGGACAAAAATGTTTCCCACAACGGAAGATAGTTGAACATCGACAATGCCGCGGGGATGCCGATTTTTTTCCCGATAGCCGGCGATTTCACGGAAGCACCGGCATCGTCTTCCATCGATCGCCGCATCATCGATTCAACGGCGGCGAAGTGATTGACAGATTTCTTTCCGCGGGGCGCATCCACGCCCTCCCTGCCGCACATAAAGCCCCACGTTTCCTCGGCGCCGCCATCGAATACGGCAACGGTCAGCGTGCATTTATTGGCGCAGTCGCCGCACTGCCGGTACTCCAGCCGCGGCCTGTTTGTGAAAACATCGACGCCGCGGAAACCGCTTGCGCGCCGCTTTTGACGGTCAATCGCAAGCAGCGCCGCGCCATATGCGCCCATAATGTGGCAGTGCGGCGACACAACGATCTCGCGGCCCGTGAGCAGCTCAAACGCCGCCACCAGCGCCCGGTTGCGCGCCGTTGCGCCCTGAAAGAATATCCTGTCACCGGTGACGGGCCGCGCGCCCACAACGCGGGTGAGGTAATTTTTGGCGATCGCGTAATGCACCGCGGCAAGCGCCTCCTCCCTGGAGGCGCCTTCGCGAAGCAGCATGGTGATGTCCTGCTCCATAAAGACCGTGCAGCGGTCTGAGGCGCGTGGAATGATTTTCCCCGCGGCGATGCCGCCGACGTCACGAATATCATACCCGAGCCGGGCGGCCTGCTCCTCGATAAACGAACCAGTGCCCGCCGCACAGACGAAGTTCATGGCGCAGTCGACCACCGCGCCGTTCGCGCCGCGGATGTATTTCGAATCCTGCCCGCCGATCTCGAATACCGTCTCGATGGATGGATCGACCTGCCTCGCGCCGTGAAAATGCGCGGTTATTTCATTAATAATAAGGTCTGCGCCGATGATTTTGCCGACAAGCCGCCTGCCGGAACCCGTGGTCGCGCACGCGACGACGCGTATATCGCCCGCGGCGGCATCCCGCAGCGCTTGAAAAATCTCGCCGGTCGCGAACATCGGATCGCCGCCGGTCTTTCTGTAAATATCGCACAGCACCTCGTGCGAGGCGGCGTCGACCAGCACGCATTTAGTTGAGGTCGAGCCGATGTCAATGCCAAGCGCCGTATCCCGCCATGTGGAAGGCGCGCGATGAATGCGCACCTCGTTATCGCGCTCCATGTAATCACACAGGGCCGCGTACGGCGCTGTGCGCGATTTCGAACACTCCAGAACGCGGCGCGCCTTCGTTTGCGGATAATCGTTTCCATCAGGAAGCCCGCCGCCGCGATCACATCCTGCGGGGGCCGCACACCCGCCCGAAGCGGCGCATACGGCGCGTCGAACGCCACGCGCCGTATCGCGGCGGCCCTCGCCCGCCGCA
>DHPI01000004.1:0-8603 GCA_002407865.1 Spirochaetia bacterium UBA5368 | reverse complement strand
CCGGGTAGACTCCCGCGAAAAACCGAGTGCAGCATGGTCGACGCCACGCCGCGGCAGAGTCCTGACCACATCTCCGCGCGCGAAAATCCCTCCTGCTGGCGATGGATGAGGTCTGATTTCGCGAATACCGCGCACCGCGTCGCGATATCCGGCGGATCGGTCTGCAGGGGGATATCGTTCGCACTTTCATATGAAAAATCCATGCGCCGCATCTGCTCGTCCAGAAACGATCCCGTACCCGCCGCGCAAAGCGAGTTTTCCCTGTATAACGAGAACATGCCGCCGCTGTCGAGCTCCACATATTTGATGGAGCCGCCTCCCACGTTGACGATATACCGGCAGTTGCAGCCATGAAAACGGGCCGCGTCGATAACGGCGGCTATTTCATCAACCAGCTCCACAACCGCAGCGCCCTTCCCGGCAATCGCCGCAACCGCCGCCTCCGCGAACAGTCCCGTAACGCCCACGGTATCTGCATCAGCAATTGAGCGTATCACACCATTCACATCATGCGGCGAATGCGCTTCCAGAATCCGCGATATCTCGCGCGCGGGATTTCCGTGATGTTCAAAGAAGAGCGATCCCGCACAGCCGGCATTCGCAGCCATGGCGTGTGTCTCGCTACATACTACGGCTTTTATATATTTGCTTCCCGCATCTATACCGACACGCATGCTGACCTCTCTTTTCCGGATACATTGACGCAATTACGCAATTAATTGAGATATTTGAAATGAAGGATGAACGGCATAATTCATACACTTATCATTATACTGTTTCTTTTCGAACATATTTGTCAAATATATTTTAATTTTAAAAAACTTATTCGCAAGCACACGCACCCCTGCGGTTATCTGTCAACTGATATGAATATATATTGACATATTTAAAGATCACATTTAGGATACACAATAACGAGTGAGCGCTTACTCATTTTTCTCTACATGCGCCCCCGTGTCAGCTAATCACGCGCAATACGGCATTATACAGGAGCGTACTATGAACTTTAAAGGATTAACTATTGGCGTTCCAAAGGAAATAATGGAGCACGAATTCAGGGTCGCCGCCATCCCCGATACCGTAAAAAAACTCGTATCTCAGGGGGCACGGGTGCTTGTCGAAACGGGCGCAGGAGCGGAATCCCATTATTATGACAGTGATTACAAGGCGGCAGGGGCTGAAATAGTGGGTGATTGCGCTGCCGTCTTTTCCGGATCTGACATCATCTTCAAGGTCAAGGAGCCCCTTTTCAACACGGCAAAGAACGCACACGAGGTGTCCATGATGCGCAAAGGCCAGGTGCTGGTAACGTTTCTGCATCCGGCATCGCCCGCTAACCACTCCATGGTAAAAGAGCTGGCGAAACAGGGCGTTACCAGCCTTACCCTCGACGGCATCCCGCGCATAACGCGCGCGCAGCCGATGGACGCGCTCACATCGATGAGCACCGTCGCGGGATACAAGGGCATCATCATGGCTGCGAATTATCTCACCAGGTTCCTTCCCATGATGTCCACGGCCGTCGGGGTGATTCAGCCATCACAGGTCTTTGTCGTCGGCACCGGCGTCGCGGGGTTGCAGGCGCTCGCCACGGCAAAGCGTCTCGGCGCGGCGGTATTCGCCGCGGATATACGGCCCGATGCCGTCGAACAAGCCAAAAGCCTCGGCGCGAAGATAGTCGATACAGGCGTCTCCCATGACATTGCTGTCGGCGCCGGCGGCTATGCGCGGCAGCTTCCCGATGACGTACTGGACGCCGAGCGTGAGGCGATTCGTGACGCCGCAGCGAAAGCCGACATACTCGTGCTCTCGGCCCTTGTCCCGGGAAAGCTCGCCCCGGTGCTGATTACAGAAGACATGGTACGCGCAATGGCGTCGGGATCGGTAATCGTCGACATCGCCATCGACCAGGGGGGCAACTGCTCAATCACCGAGCCGGGAAAAATAGCGACGAACCACGGGCTCACGATTATCGGCATGAAAAACATCCCCGGCTATGTGCCCACAAGCTCCACGTGGATGTTCGCCAACAACATATACAATTTCGCAAATTACCTGGTAAAAGACGGGTCTGTGTCAATACGGCGCGATGACGAAATTATCGCATCATCGCTGGTAACGATCGACGGCGAACTTGTGCATGCAGGCGCGCTCGAGGCGATGGCGGCACAATCGAGGGAGGCATGACATGAGCTTTCTTATACTGCTGGCCGTGTTTATCGCAGCGACGGTTGTGGGCTACAGGGTCATCAGCAACGTACCCCCGCTGCGATAAACACCGTTAATGTCAGGGATGAACGCGCTTTCGGGCGTCACAGTGCTTGGCGCACTTGTCGCGGCTGCGATGGCCGTTTTCACCGGAAGCCGCCTGCTCGGCGCGCTCGCCATCATTCTCGCAATGGTCAATGTGGCAGGTGGTTTTCTGGTAACCGACCGCATGTTCAGAATGTTCAAATCGAAAAAGTGAGGCCGCCATGGACATGGGAATATACGAAATCGCCGGGCTCATCACCGTCATCGTCATTCTGATCGGCATCAAACTCATGAGCTCGCCCGAAACGGCGGCCCTTGGCAACAGGCTCGGGGCGATAAGCATGCTCGCCGCGATCGTCTTCGTGATGTGGCATAACCGCATACTCGACGGCGCCCTGCTTTTCGCCGCAATGGGAATCGGAGCCCTTATCGGCATAGTACTGGCCTTTCGCGTGGCAATGATCCAGATGCCGCAGATGGTCGCCCTGCTGAACGGCCTCGGCGGCGGCGCCTCCATGCTCGTGGCGCTTGTCGTCATTTTTGAAAAACATGCCGAAATGGACCTCTACAACCGCGTCGCCGGGCAACTGGCGCTCGTTGTCGGCGCCGTCACGCTTTCGGGGAGCATCATCGCCGCCGGAAAGCTCCAGCACGTTCTGCCGCAGAAGCCCGTTGTAATACGAGGGCAATCGTTCATTTCACCGCTTGTGCTCACCGCACTGCTGGCGCTGTGCGTCGCTGGTTCGGTATCGGGACCGCGAGCCGCGGCGACGGCCGCCATAACGGTCACCCTGCTTGCCCTTGCCTACGGCGTGCTTTTGACCCTGCCGATAGGCGGCGCCGACATGCCGATCGCGATATCGCTGCTCAATTCATATTCGGGCGTTGCCGCATCCATCTGCGGTTTCGCCATATCCGACGTGCTTCTTGTGGCCATCGGCGCAATCGTCGGATCGGCGGGGCTTATCCTGACACAGATAATGTGCCGCGCGATGAACCGCACGCTCGGCGATATTCTAACGGGGAGGACAACCGTGCGCGGAATCACACCGGCGCCCGGTAGTGCCGCATGCGCAACCCCGGCGCCCGATCCCGCACAAAGGGGGGACAGCGTACTCGATCCCGTCGCGATTCTGGATGAGGCGCGCAGCGTCATCATCATACCCGGATACGGTATGGCCGTTGCCCAGGCGCAACCGCAGGTAAAGGCCCTGTACGATCTGCTTGTATCACGCGGAAAAGACGTCAGGTTCGCGATCCACCCCGTCGCGGGACGCATGCCCGGCCACATGAACGTCCTCCTCGCGGAGGTGGACGTGCCGTATGAAAAACTCGTTGAAATGGACGTTATCAATCCAGAATTCGCATCGACCGACGCCGTGTTGATCGTCGGCGCGTGCGATGTGGTGAACCCCGCGGCGAACAGCGCGGAGGGCACGCCCATTTACGGGATGCCCATCCTTGAGGCGGACAGCGCGCGGCACGTGATCGTTTGCAATATGGATACGCGACCGGGATACTCGGGCGTCGACAATCCGCTCTACACGCGCTCGAACACCTGCCTGCTGATGGGCGACGCGGTGAATACGCTGCAAAAAATGCTGGACAACCTGGCCGCCATGCACACGTAAGCGCCCGGCGCGAGACGGGACAAATCCCCTGCGGCACATTGCTCAAGGCGGCGCCGCAGGGGTGGGATCACCGCTGTTTTCCCTTTCGCATATTCGAAACCGCACGATTTTCAATTGACAAAAGCCGCACGATGAAAAGTATCCTCTTAATCTGACTGCGGCGAGGTGACGCAATGGGAATGCCTGGTATCTGGGAGCTTGTTATAATCGTTCTGGTACTGATAATCCTTTTCGGCGGCAACAAGGCAATGTCGACCATACGCGGGCTTGGCAAAGAGGTTTACGATATCAAAAAGAAGCTCGACGACCTGGACGATATAAAGCGCGGTAAGTTTTAACACATCCCGCGGCGCCTGGCGCCGAACGGCAATGATATCCCCCGGATGCAGTCTTCCCCGAACCCGCACCCATGCGCATCGTTGGGCGGCTGCGGAAATCAGAATACCGCTATAAAAACAAGAGAAAGGTATACGCATACTTTTCCGATACGCATATAAACCGCACGGTCGATCCGTGTTTGAACGAAAGGAGACGCACAGATGGATATATACAGGATCAGAGGCACAAAGACGCTGAAGGGTGAAATACCCATATCAGGCGCGAAAAACGCCGCACTGCCGATCATCGTGGCAAGCCTGCTGGCGGAGGGAGAAACCACGCTGGAAAACGTGCCCGACCTGATGGACATTCACACCATAATAAAGGTGATCGAATATCTCGGCGCGGAAACAGAATTCAAT
This sequence comes from Spirochaetia bacterium UBA5368, assembly GCA_002407865.1. GTDB lineage: Bacteria > Spirochaetota > UBA4802 > UBA4802 > UBA5368 > UBA5368. The sequence goes on along the minus strand of DHPI01000004.1, from coordinate 3,979 downwards.
ACCCAGAAGAACACGCTCACGATCAGGGTGAAATCGATCAAAAACGCCGACATGCCCTACGACCTGGTGAAAACAATGCGGGCGTCGGTGTATGTGATGGGGCCGTTACTGGCGCGCTGCGGCGAGGCCGATGTATCGCTTCCCGGCGGCTGCGCTATCGGCGAGCGCCCGGTCGACATACACCTCGCGGGATTCGAGGCGCTCGGCTCGGAAATACGGATTGAACACGGATATATCAAGGCGCGCACTCCGGGATTGAAGGGCGCGGCATTCAACATGCGCAAGGTATCGGTCGGCGCGACGGCAAATCTTCTCATGGGGGCCGTGCTTGCCACTGGAACGACCGTGCTGGAAAACTGCGCCATGGAACCGGATATCGTCGACCTTGGGAATTTTCTCGTAAAGATGGGGGCGACCATACAGGGACTGGGCACCGAGCGCATCACGGTGGAAGGCGTAAAAAAGCTTTCTCCTGTCACCTATTCCATAATGCCCGACCGCATTGAGGCGGGAACCTACCTGCTGGCGGGGGCGATCACCCGCGGCGAGATCACCATCACGCGAATGGTGCCGCAGCATATAAGCGCGCTGACAGCGTCGCTTTGCGACATGGGATTCGTCATAGACGAAGGGAAGGATTACGTCAGCATTAAACCGGCAAAAGACCTGAGCGGAACCACCGTGCGCACGCTGCCGTATCCCGGATTCCCCACCGATCTGCAGGCCCCGATGATGGCGCTTATGACAACGATCCCCGGAATCAGCGTCATCATTGAAACCATATTCGAAAACAGGTACACCCACGTGGGCGAGCTGCGGCGCATGGGCGCCGACATCACCATCGAGGGAAATGTCGCAATCATCAAGGGTGTGAAAAAGCTCACCTCCGCCACGGTAATGATGTCAGATCTGCGCGCCGGGGCCGCGCTCGTGCTTGCCGCGCTCGCCGCGGAGAACGGCACGGAAATCCGCCGTATTTACCACTCTGACCGCGGTTACGAAAAATTATCTGAAAAGTTATCCGGCGTCGGTGCCGATATTATCAGAGAGAAGGGAGGAAAACTCTGATATGCTTCGAGGAATCTACACCGGCGCAAGCGGGATGATCGCGCAGGACGCGCGAATGGACGCCATCGCCAACAATCTGGCGAATGTCGACCAGACCGGCTACAAGAAAGACCTGACGCTGTTCAAGGCGTTTCCCGATATGCTGCTACGGCGCATCAACGACGACGGTCTCGGCATAACGCCGGCCGGTTCGTACGACACCATGCCGATCGTCGGGAAGCTCGGCACGGGCGTCGAGGTGAACGAGGTGTACACGCAATTCGACCAGGGTTCGCTGCAGCGCACAGAAAACAATTTCGACCTCGCGCTCGAGGGGCAGGGTTTTTTCACGGTGATGACCGAACGCGGCGAGCGTTACACGCGCAATGGCGCTTTTACCCTCAACCAGGACGGCGTCATCGTCAACCATAATGGCTACCCGCTCATGGGCGAAAACGGACCCATCCGCGTGCAGGAAAACAACTTCACGATTAACGAGCGAGGCGAGGTAATCGTCAACGGCGCCCTTTCAAGCGACCCGCGCGACGTAGTCAGCATTACGGGCAACAACTGGGAAGAACCGATCGTGATCGATCGCTTAAAACTTGCCGATTTCGAAAATATACGCGAAATAAAGAAAGAGGGCGATTCCCTCTACCGCGAAACCGAGTATTCGGGCCCGCCGCTGCCGCCGCTGAATCTCAAGGTGGTGCAGGGCTTTCTCGAAAAATCGAACGTCAGCGCCATCCGCGAGATGGTCGACATGATCGAGGTACAGCGCGCGTACGAGGCTAACCAGAAAACCGTGCACACGCACGACCAGACGCTTGGCAAGCTCATCAACGAAATAATCAGGTAACGCGCAGGCGATGCGCCGAGCCCCCGCTACCCCTGAATCCCCATAGGGGATTCAGGGGGCGAATGGTGAGTTTTTATCTACAGAAATTAATTTCTCAACAATGCCATAAAGTCCCATTCAGGAAAATGGCGTATTCCCCGCGTTACGATATCGTGACAGGCCTGCACGTGCCGGTCTTCTTGTCCCAGAAGGGAGAAATTTCCAGCAGGCGGTTGATGATCTCCGGGAGCACCGAGAGGGTGTAATCGACCTCCTCGGCGGTGGTAAACCGGCTGAGACTGAAGCGAATTGAACCATGCGCCGCGGTAAAGGGCACGCCCATCGCGCGGAGCACGTGCGACGGCTCAAGCGACCCCGACGAGCACGCCGAGCCCGACGACGCCGCAATGCCCTTTTCGTTGAGATATAACAGTATGGCCTCACCCTCGATGTACTCGAAACCGACGTTTGTCGTGTTAGGAACGCGGGCGTTTCGATTGCCATTCACGCTGACATTTGTGAACTGTTTCAAAATGCCGTTCTCAAGCCTGTCGCGAAGCGTTGCGATGTTCGCTTCACCGGGAAGAAATTTTCTCGCCAGCTCGGCGGCCTTGCCAAGCCCCACGATACCGGGAACATTTTCGGTGCCCGCACGGCGCTGTCTTTCCTGTGCCCCGCCATGAATCAAGGAGTGGAGCTTCGCACCCTTCCTAATATATAGGAAACCGATTCCCTTCGGTCCGTGCAACTTGTGGGCACTGGCACTTAGCATGTCGATGCCCAGCTCATTTACATCGATCGGTAATTGCCCATAAGCCTGTACTGCATCTGTATGAAATAAAATATTATGCTGTTTTGCTATTTCTCCAATTTCCTTAATCGGTTGAATCGTTCCGATCTCATTATTTGCAAACATTACGGATATCAGAATGGTGGTCGGCCGGATTGCTTTTTTTAGCTGATCCAGTTTTATGACTCCATTTTCATCTACATCCACATAGGTTACTTCGCATCCATGCTTTTCAAGATACTCGCAGGTATGAAGAATCGCATGATGCTCAATTTTAGACGTAATGATATGATTCCCTTTGGAAGCATAGGCATCAAAAGTCTCTTTCAGCGCCCAATTATCCGACTCCGTACCGCCGGCTGTAAAATAGATTTCGGAAATATCCGCACCCAATGACTTTGCAATAATTCCTCTTGCCTCATCAACTGCCTTCCTGTTCTGGGAAGCGAATTCATAGATGCTGGATGGATTGCCAAATTTCTCAGTAAAGTAAGGTAACATTGCCTCTACCACTTCCGGTCTGGTCTTGGTAGTTGCGGCATTATCCAGGTAGATTTTATTTTCCATACGTTGTCATCTCCTAAAATTTTCATGTATTATTTACCACAAGATTGCTTTGTTTTATTATTGTCTGTAGGATCCCCGGTCTGCACCCTCTTACTCTCTTCCACAAGTTCGGAAAGCATAATTCCATCAACAGCGTCATTTATACTATCACTAATACGCTTCCAAACATATTTTGTTACACAAGTATCCGAGTTGCTGCAGGTACTTTCGCCGTTAGTGATCTCGGCGCAATCTACCGGGTTTAAGTCTCCTTCCAAAGCTCTTAAGATATCTCCGGTCGAAATCTTATCCGCAGGCTTAGCAAGTATATAACCGCCTTGCGCGCCACGAATTCCCTTTACAATTCCGGCTTTCCTCAGCTTTGGAATCAATTGTTCCAGATAGTTCATCGAAATGCCCTGTCTTTCCGCAATTTGACTTAATGCTACTGCTTCATCGGTATCATGCACTGCAAGGTCAAGCACCGCTCTTAGGCCATATCTTCCTTTGGTAGAAAGTTTCATTCTGCTCTCACCTTACCCTTTCCACCGGTTAACCAGTGAATATTTTGTTTATGACAAGCAAATTAGCTTGCCAGTTCACTTTGTATAGGAATTATCCTGTTATTTAATTCTTATTGTTTTAATTCCTATTAAATCACTCGGCTTTAAATATAGCACCATCGTTTTAAACTGTCAACAAGAATTTTTATTTTTTTGCCTGACTATGATTTTTTAATGTTACTGTTCACACCCATC
>DHPI01000001.1:2138-3213 GCA_002407865.1 Spirochaetia bacterium UBA5368 | reverse complement strand
ATTAAGAGTCAGGTGCTCTGCCAGTTGAGCTAGCAACCCTGAGCGAAAATTACCATAGTAGAAACAGAGTTTCCCTGTCAAGTTTTTTTCACTCAGGATCGGGCTTAATGAGCACCAGCGGATTTCGCGTACCTGTGATTGAGTACAAGATCTCGAAGGCCGGTAAATGTTTTGAACGGATTTTTCTTCCTCGTTGAATTCACAATCACCGACGGCACATTGCCGCCAGGATCGGCCCATGAGACAAACATCGCATGCGTTTCCATCGGGGCAATACGCTTCAGCACCCACTTTCCCCGCATCAACGTAATTCTCACCCTGTCATTTCGGACAGGACGTTTATCGCATGCAAACGATTCGAACTCGCTCACCACCTCCCCTTCCGCATTGTTCATCGTGGTAAATAACTTAAGCACAACATCCCGCTGCTTCAGGGGAAACGGAGTCGTAAGCGCGTAATACAAAACCATATCGTAATTGCCCGTTCTTTCAATCACGGATGTTTCTATGCAATCGGGCACCCACTGCGGATACCGTCCGATATCGAGAAGCGCCCCGCCAATCGCTTCAATCGATGCGTAAATAGTTCCCTCGACCTTGAATTCATCAAAGTTCGAACCGGGAACCTCCCGGCTCGATACGGTGACACCTTCGGACTCGTACAACAATTTCCAACCGCCTTCGGCCCACACATCCGCGGTAAAACACATCGCTATCAACATGACAAGTAAATAGTTTTTCTTCATGTGCAATATTCCGTGTAAGATGGCTATATATGGTTGACGTTATTTTTAAACCTTATATGCATAGTGTCAATGTATTAATTATTCAGGGGAAACAGTAACTCTATGGCAATCAACATTACAGCGGCTGGAGCGGGCGATAATCCTTCACTGGGACTTTCGGTTGCATGGGAAGGCGGCCAATTTGTTATGATCGTCGCGAAGAAGGGTCTCGTATCGTGCGGGATTGTCGACCGTACAGTCATGGAAAAATTTGGCGCCGCCATAGCCATTTCGAGGGGAACGCCCGAAAAGCCGCTCGTCACCGTGAACGATCTCCTCTCGTCAAGGAT
>DHPI01000001.1:0-2016 GCA_002407865.1 Spirochaetia bacterium UBA5368 | reverse complement strand
CATACTGGAAGTGACCGAAAAGGCAGCCGAACTGGGAATAACCGTGGGCATGACCGGCAAAGAGGCGCTCGATCTACTGTCGTAACGGCGGATATTAACGCGCGCCGCTATCTTTCAAAACGGATGGTGAACGTCGTACCGCCGTTCGTTTTCATTTCAAGCGCGCCGTCAAGCTGTTCTGTCGCGAGCATTTCCACAAGCATCAATCCGAGCGGACCGGGTCCTTCGGAAGTGCGCTTTTCGGGCATTCCCACACCGTTATCGCTTACAACAAGCTCTATCGTACTCTGCGGGATTTCCGCAAGCTTTATCCGCACTGCCGGTTTCCCAGAAAATCCGGCGGGGAAGGCATGCGTGAACGCGTTTGTAACCAGCTCATGTATCATCATCCCGCACGGGATGGCCCTTTCGATGTTGAGGTCGACATCGCCTGTTTCAATGTCAAGCTCTATCCCGAGCGGATCAGAGCAGTATATCCTGTACAGATCGTATACAATTGCGCGGATATATTCGGACATGTGTATATTCGCGACATCTTTCGACTGGTACAACTTTTCATAAATAAGCAGCATCGCGCGAATCCTGTACTGTAAATCACGCAACTGCTTCAACGCCTCTTCGTCCTTGATATTTCTTTCATGAAGATTCAGCAGGCCTGTAATCATCTGAAAATTATTTTTCACCCTGTGATTGACTTCCTTCAGCAGCACGTCTTTCTCATGAAGGGCGGCTTTCAACCGTTCGTCTGCGGTTTTCCGGCGTGTAATGTCACGGGTGATGCTCAAAATGGATATCGGTTTTCCATCGGCATCTCTGACAAAAGTTGCCTTATTTTCGGTCCATATATAAGCGCCATGAGGATGCACAGTTTCCCGCAATTCATACATGCGCGAGCGAAATGGATCGCGTTCACCGTCGTGCTCCAATTCATCGCTGATGATCGCATACAGCTCGCGTCTGGAGGATTCATCAAGATACCTGCCGAGCGGCATGCCGATATATTCTTCGGGCGGGACTCCGAACATTTCGATGGTGTGCCTGTTCGCGTAAATATATTTCATCGTCGTAACATCCACAAGCCGGATAACATCACGTACATTATCTGTAATCAGCCTGAAAAGCTCATCCTGCTTACGCAGATTTTCCTCGGCATGAACGCGGTCCGTCGTATCAATAAAGGCGATCTGCACCGACGGGGCGCCGGAATAATCGATCCCCCACAGGTAGGCGTCCGTGTGATGTATCGCGCCATCACGCGAAATTAGTCGAATATTTTTTCTGCCCGAATTGTCAATAATCGCGGGATTATTCAGTACGCTCCACACCAGCACTTGATCGCCGGGATGAATAAGCATGTTTATCTCGTCCTTCCCAAAAGAAAGCAACGCCTCCGACGAATACCCTACCATATCCGCGAACGCCCTGTTTACAAACACGAAGCGGCCGTTCTGATAAATCAGCATGCCCTGGAGAGAGTTATCGACGAGCGCATGATAGGCATCCTCAGAGCGCTTCTTCTCGGTAACATCGGTCAGCACACCCCGAACGCCTTTGAACGCGCCATTTTCAACGATCGCCTTTTCGACAATTCGAACAAAACGGAGACCGCCGTCTTTCGTAACGATTTTGATTTCTATTGGAGCGTAATCGCCGGCAATTACTTTCTGAGACATTTCCTCGATCAATGGATTGTCTTCCTTGTGGAACAACCGCGTATACGAAGAGCCGATCAGTTCATCGGGAGCATATCCTGTTATAGATTCAACGGCAGGACTGAGATATGTAATGATGCCATTCTCGTCGATAGAGTAAATGACGTCGCGTATTTCCTCGACAAGCAGCCTGTACTTTTCTTCGCTTTCCCTGATGCGCGATTCGAGGCCGAAGCGCTGCAAAGCCGTTTCAATACTCGTATACATGTCAATGCTTCGTATCGGCTTCATCACAATACCGTAGGGTTCAATAGCCCTCGCACTGCGCAGAGTTTGCTCGTCCGAATGAGCCGTTACGAACACG
>DHPI01000038.1:80654-83147 GCA_002407865.1 Spirochaetia bacterium UBA5368 | reverse complement strand
GTGTGCATGCCGTCGTTCTGCTTCTGCGAAAGGGCCGGCGTAATCTTTTTTTCGAATATATTAAATACGGAATTCCCCTTGTACGAGAGGTCAAGGATTATCGTTTTGCCGCGCCTGGAACACGCACATCCAAGGAAGGATGTGAACAGCGTTTTGCCCGAATCGCCATACGGACTGTATACTGTGAGAATTCTGCTTCTGTTGTCCGCATATTTTCTGCCAACATCGTGTATTTCGAAACCCATCTTCCCGATGGCGCGAAGGTATCCCCGCATTGCCTTGAACGATACAAGAAAAAATCGGTACATCTCCTCGATATCGAAAAGCAGCAGCTCCGAATCAACCAGCGCCCTGACGTATCCGCTGTGTCTGTTGACCGTGAACGGGATGTCGCCAAAAAGAGAGCCCGGCGCCAGATATACGATATCGTTCTTGCCCAGCGTATCGATTTCGAAGATTCCGTTGATCACGACATTCAGTGAGCTGATTTTTTTCAGACCGAATTTGCGGCCCGCGGGAATGGAAGTCAGCCTCCCCTTTTTCGCGAGGAGCGATATTTCAGCTTCGGTGCAGTGCCTGAAAAGCGGCAGACCGTGCAGTATTGTTTCAATGCGTTTCATTCGGCCAGTGTTTTACCGATGCCGTTATTGTACTGATTTCAAAAGCTTTGTAAGTTCGCCCTTGCTGTACAGTTCTATAGGCCTGGTGTTGGCGAAGTCGATCGCTGTCTGGGAATAATCACCCGTACTTATAATAATAATACGCGTCGCGTTCCGCTCCTTCAACGATTCGTACATCCTGCGAAGAAGACGGTCGGTCACCGTCGTGGTGGTCCGCATTATTCTTACAATCCTGTTGGAGGTCCGCGTATTGCGCCACTTGCCCTCGGTCTCGGTGGCAAGTATCTCTATTTCGGTGTCGCTGAGTATATCGATTTCCATGATCGTGAGGCCGAGCACCTCGGCAATCTTGCGGCATACGTGTTCGAACTGGGAAAGCCCGGCAATCATGAAGTCTTTTACGCTGTCATCCTGACGAAAATCCGCGTACGCTGCCAGCTTTTCCTGTACGTCCCTAAAATTCTTGTTTACCGACGCGATCTGCTCCCAGTTCGATATCGCCGACTGAAGGTCGCGGATTTTTTCCTGCGCATTCGCCAGAAAATACCGCAGGTTCAGCTCGGTATCGCTTCCCCTCCGCGAAATCTTGATGCCGCGCTCGAATTCCACGATGGCCCGTGGATACATCTCCCGATCGCTGTAGCACGTACCCTTCGCCAGAAAGCATTTCACCTTGATGCCGTCATCCCTTTGCGCAATTTCAAATTCCTTTATCGCCCATTCGAGGTCGCCCATCTGGCGAAGCACAAGGCCAAGAAAATAATGCGCCCTGTAATACGCCTGATCGATCTTGATGGCATCGATAAAGGCCTGCTTCGCGTCACTGTAATTGCTGCTTCGATACAGTATCTGCCCCAGGTAATAATACGATTCGATGTGCCTGTTATTGTTGGAAATGCTTTTTCTGAAATAGGCCGCAGCCTTGTCCATCGTGCCAGCCTCGAAAAAGATGATCCCGAGATTGAAGAAATGCTCGTAGTTGAGCGGCTCCAGTTTCGTAAGAATAAGATATTCCTTTTTCGCGTCTTCGACCGCGTTCCGCGACTTGTAAATCTTTGCAAGCTTGGTGCGAACGTCGATTTCACGGACTTTGTCGTCGTATCGCCCTATTTTAGCGACCTGGCGATACTCGAGGATAGCGTACTGGATATTGTCTTCTTTCACGTAGGCTTCGGCAAGCAGATAATGCGCATAAGGATTTCTGTCGTCTTTCTCGAGTATTTCGTTGAGTTTTTTAATCGCAAGCCTGGTTTGCCCCAGTTCTATCATTTTCGCAATTTCTTCTATTTTGCGGGGAAAAACATATGTGCTGAACATATAGAGTCCAAAAATGCTGAGCAGAATAAAAAAAACGAATATTAGTCCATAGGTCAATAGCATATCGTATATACACACCCCATCGGTTTTTTCAGCGCTTACGACTCACGCCGCATTTCCCGAAGCCGTTTATTTTCATCTTCAAGTTCTTTTATTTTCTTGAAGGCGTCCATCAACTCGGCGCGGCCGAGCTGCGACGCGCTTTCCCGCGCACGCGCCGTTTCCGTCGCAAGCTTGAGCTCCGAACGGGCGTATTCGACGATATTCTCGTACATCGCGATTATTTTTTTCGCGTTGTCGAGCTCCCTTTCGTTCAGCTTCAGCACATTTTCATATCCGCTTACCATCTTGCTCAGATACGCAAGTTCTTTCTTTAGTTGTTCGTTTTCTTCCCGAAGCCTGTCCGCATCATCCATGCTGTAGCCACCTCTCTTCTCGCACGAGACAAAAAATTATATTGACAAAATACTAATTACTCCCAGAGTATCCTCTCATGCGCGGCGCAACGCCGCACACGGGGGCGTAGCTCAGATGGGAGAGCGCTTGAATGGCATTC
>DHPI01000038.1:76496-80531 GCA_002407865.1 Spirochaetia bacterium UBA5368 | reverse complement strand
GCATTCAAGAGGCCAGGGGTTCGATTCCCCTCGTCTCCACACCCGGCGCAAAATACGAAATATATATAGCATCAATCCCGATTGTCAAGATAAATCCTTCACGGCAGTTGGTGCAACACCAGTCCGCTTCTAAGCTTTGGTTCGAACCATGTTGATTTCGGCGGCATAAGCCCGCCTTCATCGGCCACGGCCATTAATTCCTCTATGGATGTGGGATAAAGCGAAAATGCGACCTTAAATTCCCCGCTATCAACGCGACTGCAAAGACCGTCGATGCCGCCGACACCACCCACGAAATCGATCCTGGTATCCCGACGCGGATCGGTGATTCCCAGCACCGGGCCGAGAATAACGTCCTGTACAATCGAAACGTCCAGGCTCTTAATTGGATCGGCGGGAATTTCAAACCGCGGCGTCATTTCGTACCAATGCCCTTCCAGGTACATGCATACCGTATGGCGCTTCGACGGAGCACCGGAATCGTGCTTTCGGATATCGAAATCATTCCGCAGTCTCTGCAAAAACTCTTCCGGCGTGCGCCCATTGAGGTCCCTGACGACCCTATTGTAGGCCATAATTTTCAACTGATTGTGCGGAAACACAACGGCCATAAACCAGTTGTATTCTTTTTCATCGGCTGGTGCGGCATCAGCGGCCCTTCGCTGCAATCCTACCTTTACCGCCGAAGCGGCCCGGTGATGCCCGTCGGCGATATACAGCGGCAGCGGATCAAGGCAGCGTTTGAACTCCTCGATAAGCCTGCTATCGCGGATTATGCGAAATACGTGCCGAATACCATCCGCCGTGGTAAAATCATACTCGGGAGGATTCATGATCGCTTCCGCGAACAGTCCCGCTCCACGCCCGTCTTCTTTATAAAACGTAAAGACCAGCCCTGCCTGCGCGTTCAGGGAATCGAGGTGTTTCATCCTGTCGATTTCCTTATCTTCGCGCGTCAATTCGTGTTTTTTTATCGTGTCGCTCAAATAATCGTCAATATGCAGGCACGTCACGATGCCGGTCTGCTCGCGGCCGTCCATTACCTGCGTATAGAGATACAGGCATGGCGATTCTTCCTTCTTCAGAATCCCCTCGCCGATAAATCGTTCAAAGTTTTTTCTTCCCGTCGCGTACACGCTATCGTCATATAATGAAACATCGGCGGAAAGGTCGACTTCCGGTTTCGATATATGAAAAAAGCTATACTGATTTTTTTGCGCGATTTCACGCGCTTCCTCCGATGTTACCACATCGTACGGCAGCTCCGCGACGAACGATGCAATCTTTTTGTCGGGGCGCAGCCCTGCGAATTCCTTTATACGTGCCATAAATCTAAATAAGCCTCCAGAATAATATACGGGCATTTTTCACGCCCGCATGCCAATTTTCAACAACTATTACAGGACGCCGAGTCAATGCGGCGCAAAACCGGCCATACACAACAAAGGCGGCATTACAGCCGCCTTCACATGCATCATGCGTCTCACGGCATATGGGCCCGCTATCACGCCTCGCCATTCTCGAAAACGTCGCCATGAATCGTAATCAGCCGTTCTACCATATATCGGCGGCTGCCTGCGGGAATGGTGACCGTCACCTCTTCACCCACCGACCGGTTCTGCAGCGCCATCCCGACCGGCGACGAAAGGGAAATTTTCCCCTCCGACGGCTTTACCTCATTTGCGTGCACGAACGTGAACTCAACCTGCTCGTCCGCATCAAGATCGCGGAGCATGACCGTCGATCCGAACGCAATTTTATCGTGCGGTATATCCGCGACATTGAGATTGTTCAACTGGCTCAATTGATTGCTCAACCGGGCAATCAATGCCTTGACAAATGCCTGCCGCTCCTTCGCGGCGTCGTACTCTGCGTTCTCCTTGAGATCGCCGTACGCCCTCGCTTCCGCGATCCTCTTCGGAAGCTCCACTTTGAATTCGTACTTCAGTTGTTCAAGCTCATCCCTGATCTTCTGCTTATTGACTTCGATATCGTCAGCCATTAACGCACCTCCGCGCGGCAGCGAACCGGTGGACAACCATCCCCGACGCTTCCCGGAACCGGTTATTTTGTATTAATTTTGATCAAAAGCTTGACCTTTCGATCTTTATCCTTCTTCACGGTAAACCCGTTTTTTTTGAGCGTTTTTTCGATTTTGTAGGCGAAAATATCCACAACTTTTTTATTCATGCCTCTGTCCCGTAGCCGATACCAGATGTGTGATTATTTCCCCGGATTGCGGGGTGCACGCGCACTCCATTTTATTTTCGGAAAGGCATGAACGCTAAATTAGGATTTTACATCCCCGCGTTGTGTATGTATCGCAACCAGCTCTGGCCTGACATTTCGCTTTTTCTCGAGAATGCCGGAAACGATTTTGATCGCCGCAAACGAGGCGGCAAGCGCCACACACCCAAATATCGCAGCCGATAAATCCCTGTCAACATTTAAAAATGTATTGATCTTCATGCCCAGGAATATGCCCCCAATCAGCATCACGATGGGAAAGGCATAAAAAAGTATGGATATTCCAACAACCGCTTCGTCGGCGATGCGGAATTCCACCTGGTCGCCAACGACGGCATTCAGGCTGTTTCGCATCCAGATTCTTCTGGCCTTTACTCCTTCGGCGACCATGCACGATCCCTTCGACGCGCACGATCCGCACATATCGATCGGCGATGTCTCCACACAGATGCTATCGCCTCTCACCTCCACGGCTGTTCCGCATTCTTCGGCCATATTTCATCTCCATACAGCAGCAACGCCTGCTAATACGAATAATAGTACCATACCGCCCGCGTTTTTTCAATTTGTACAGGGCTTTTCTGCGCCAGAATTATCGCGCATCGAAATGCGGCGAACGCTTATCCGTAACCCTGATATCCCCGCACATCCCTCCCGATTGACACATTTCATGACACGCCGCATCTGTGTCATCCCCACAGCCTGTCACGCAATCCCGATTGCCTGCGCACCGGGTTTTCGATAACCGTACGCAATACGGCCTCCGACGCCCATATTTCAACCCCTGTGCGAGCACGCGTGATGGCGGTATAAAGCAGCTCACGGCTCATGACCGGGCTGAAACGATCCGAAAGCATCACGAGCACGGTATTGAACTCCGAACCCTGGCTTTTATGCACTGTCATGGCGAAAACGGTTTCGTGCGCCGGCAGGCGAGATACCGGCAGGTTTCTGAACGCGCCGTCTTTCGATGGAAACCAGACACGCGGGGCGGGCCCGTGCGACGCGTCGGGGAGGACAATGCCGACATCCCCGTTAAAAAGCTCAAGGTTGTAATCGTTTTCCAGAACCATGATCGGCCGGTGAGAATACCATACGCCCGCAGGGTCGACAAGCCCTTTCCTTCTCAGGATGTCTTCCACAAGAGCGTTCATGCCCTCGACGCCATGCGGCCCCTGCCGGCGGGCGCAGAGAATTGAAAACGAGGAAAAACGCGCAAACGCATCTTCCGGTGATCGCGAAGCGCAATACGGCGCAAATCCGTCGATTATCCTCGTGGCAAGAACGCTTCCAAACTCCGTGGGGTTTCTCCGCGCCATATCGACGAAGGCGATATCTTTATACCGCCCACAGGCAAGCGCATCGATCGCCCGTTCGGCATCGCCGTCACGCACGGCCGCGCTGACAACGCCGATGCCGCTTTCACCCGCGAAGCGAAAGCTTTTTCGTAAAATAACACGCGAATCGGCGACAGGGGGCTCATCATCGCGCGCTTCGGACGAATCGATAGCCTGGCCCGCTGTTTCCGCCGCCATAGAGATAAACCGGCGCGAATAGCCGTGCTCGTTTCCCGTATCACAGATATCGCCAAGCACCGCCCCCGCTTCCACCGATGAAAGCTGGTCCTTGTCGCCCAGAAGAAGTATGCGCGAGCAGTCGGGCGCGGCCTCAAACGTTTTCGCCAACAGCGGTAAATCCGCCATAGAGCACTCGTCGATTACCAGCACGTCGCACGCAAGCGGATTATCCGCGTTTTTTCTGAAATACGGCGAACCGGGCACGGCGCCA
>DHPI01000038.1:75532-76361 GCA_002407865.1 Spirochaetia bacterium UBA5368 | reverse complement strand
CAAGCAGACGGTGCAGTGTGGACGCGCTATCCGGAATATGCGACTTCACGTCATCGGAACAGCGCAGCGTGGCAAGCGCAGCCTTGCACGACTCCCTGAGGCGGGCGGCCGCTTTTCCGGTCGGCGCGGCAAGCATGATGGCCGGCGGCGCGCCGTTTTCGAGGGCCTGTTCTATCAGCAGGGCAAGTATCTTTACCACGGTCGACGTTTTTCCGGTGCCGGGACCGCCGGAGATAACGCAAAAACGCCGCATAACGGCGGCCGCCGCGGCTATCCGCTGCCAGTCCGGGCCGCCGCCGGCCTTAGGGAACATGCGTTCAATCCCCTCTTTCAGCAGCGCCGCATTGACCTCGCCGGGGACATCCGCGGCGCGCTTCATGATGCTGCCGGCAAGCCGCGTTTCATATTGCCAGTATCGATACAGGTAAAGGCGGCCCTTTCCGTCGAGGATAAGCGGCCTGTATTCGCCGGACGCCCCGACAACATCGCTCGCGCGAAGTTTCTGTATCCACCGTTCGCCGTCGGGAAGAACGATGCCGCGCGCGGCATCTTCGTCATCGTCGAGCGGCTTTCCACCGGCCATGCGCAAATCGAGGCATATATCGCCCATCCCCGTTTTTCGGCTGACGAGGGCCGCGGCAAGCGCGAGTTCGCTGTCATCGCCGCCAGCGAGGCGAAGCATCAACCGGGCGAAATGCCTGTCGAGCGCGGTAAAATACGGCAGATGCAGCAGATCGTTGCACTTTTCAACGGAGCGGCTCATCGGCGGCCCCCCCCGTGCAGGTAGTCGGACAACGACCGCACAAGAGCGGCGGACGGCACATCGCCA
>DHPI01000038.1:74743-75460 GCA_002407865.1 Spirochaetia bacterium UBA5368 | reverse complement strand
TAAGAGCGGCGGACGGCACATCGCGGTAGATCCCGCCGCCCGCGCCATGCGTGGAATTGACGCCGCGCACGAAAAGATAATACACCCCGCCAAAATGTGTTTCATACCGATATCCGGGAATCCGCAGTGAAAGATACCGGTGCAGGGCCACGGTGTAGAGGTGATACTGCAGTATGTAGTAATGTCCGAACATCGCGTCGTTGATTCTTTCAGCGGTATAATCATCATAGTCATTGCCGAGATGGTTTGTCTTCCAGTCGACGAGATAATATTTTCCGTGGTACTCGAACACCATGTCGATGTAACCGCGCACGAATCCCCGCACGGGCATAAAGCCGAGGCCGCGCAACGAACCCGCGAAATCCGCCATGAAGCCCGCGGCGCCGTGCCGCGCGAATACATCGGCCATGCCGGACGGATCGACAAGCGCGTTCAACGGGAAATAGAATTCCAGCTCGTTGAGCCTGCCGCATGCGGGAATTGATTTAAGCATGAGGCCGGGGCGCGCGGCATCGAGCGGCGCGGCCAGCACGTGCGCCGCCATTGACCGTACCGCCGGGCGCCATTCATCGCCGTACCCGTACTTTTTCAAACTGTCACGGATAACGCTGTCGTGATCGACGTCTGCGGTGAAATCGAGCTTTTCGAATATTTCATGGATGCATTGCCCCGCAAGTGACCCACGCGGAAAATCGAAGAAAGAGCCCGATACCCGCT
>DHPI01000038.1:72634-74602 GCA_002407865.1 Spirochaetia bacterium UBA5368 | reverse complement strand
CCGATACCCGCGCCGGCGCGGCGCTGTACGTTCCAAACCAGGCATCGACATCCCGCGCCGGCTTTTCACCCGATCCCCCTGATATAAACGACGAATAGCTGGTAATGCGCCAATCGCGGCGGATGGCGCCTTTAAATTGCCGGAATGCGGCATCTTGTTTTTCTCCCGCATGCGGCGCATAAACAAAACCCTCGCCACTCGGCATCATATGAAGCGAGATGGCCCCCTCCGAATCGTCGGCCAGCCGCCGCAGATCATTCAGCATCGCATCGTATGTCATCAGCGACACGCTGTTTTTTAGCTCCTCGACGGATCCCAGCGCTTCGTCAGCCTGAGGCGCATGGAATATATACGCGGGGGCCGAGGTTTCGGTTTCATTAATCTTTCCCCAGACGAGGTAGCATATGCGCTTCGCGCGCGTGAGCGCCACATACATGAGGCGCACATTCTCGGCAAGCTGCTCCCTCTCGCCTGCGGATATCCCCGCCTCGTCGCCGGAGCCAAGATCGAGCACCGGCCGGTTGTCATGCCCGGCATCGTGGTAAAGAAATTTACCCTTTTTCTTGACTTCCGAGCCTTCCCAGAGAAACGGGCAGAACACCACCGGGAATTCAAGCCCCTTGCTTCTGTGCATGGTAATTATCTTGACCGCGTTCTCGTCGGTTTCAAGGCGAATCTGGTATTCGTCGGATTCGCCGGGTAACGCGCGCCGCGCGTCAAGCCACTTGATCAGCCCGTCCATGCCGGTTTTGTTCTCGATCTCGACAGCGTGCAGCAGTTCCGCACAGTGAAGCATGTTCGTCATGACGCGCTCTCCGTCGGGGTACGACAACGCACGCACGGCAACTTCTTCCTGCGCCAGCATTCGCCGAAACATCCTCATAAATCCCGAACGGGCCCATAGTTCGTGATAGCTGAAAAAATTGGAAAATATCGTCTCCCAGTCCCTTTCGTCGAGATTGATGAGTTTCTCCCCGCTGTAGCCGAATATGTCGGTCGCGAGCGCCGCCCGCACCAGGACGCCGTTGGAGGGATCGGCAACCGCCCGCATCACACGCGACACGTCCACAGCCTCCCGCGACTCGAAAATGCTTTCCGTGCCGTAGAGTACCGCAGGGACGCGAAAGCGCTTCAACGCCTCCTGTACCTTCGCGGCCTGGTACTTTTTACGGACAAGCACGGCGATATCCCCCGGAACAACGCGCCCGTCGTCCGCGCTGCCGCCGCTCACCAGCCTCGATATCTCCACCGCGACCCTGTCCGCGATCAGGTTCTCGGCCTCACCTTTACCGATATAATCACTCTTCATCGACCTAAATTCGCGATCGATAAACCAGATCCGCATCGGCGCGGGCGCCGCCGTGATCCCCACGTCAGTCTCGTCACGCCCGATCGAGGCGGTCACATGGTGGTATTCTATTTCATTGAACACGAATGGGTTCTTCGGCCGCCCGAACATGCGATTCACCGCGCGTATCAACCTGGCGTCGGATCGCCAGTTGACGGTAAGCGTGCCGCGCGAGGCAACGCCCGCGGCCGCCTTCATGTAGGCGAATATATCGGCGCCGCGAAATCCGTAAATAGCCTGCTTCGGATCGCCGATGAGGAAGAGTATAGACTCGCCGCCAAAAATCGTAGTAAAAATCGTATATTGCAGGGGATCGGTATCTTGAAACTCGTCGATCAGGGCCGCCGCATATTTCGCCCTCACCGAGCGGGCAAGGCCCGACGACGCCCCCCCCGCAAGCGCCGCATGAGTATCGCGTATAAGGTCGTCGAAGGAGCGTATGTTGATTTTCCGCTTTCTGCGGCACAGTTCATCATTTATGAAATCGAGAAAATCAGATTGAAGTCCAATAATGTACTCATCGAAAGCCGCCGACGCGGACGTGATCTCGGCGTTCAGCTTCTCCATCAGTTGAAATATCCGGGATTTGATTACAATTGTCTTCCCCTTCGCCAGCGCGT
>DHPI01000038.1:67807-72544 GCA_002407865.1 Spirochaetia bacterium UBA5368 | reverse complement strand
CTTCCCCTTCGCCAGCGCGTTCATTACGCCCGATTCAGTAAATTTTACAATCTTCCCGACAGGATACAGCGGGCAACCGGACGCAACGTAATTATCCATCTCCGCAAGCCACAGGGGAATCGATTCCGGTTTATACATGTTTCTTTTCAATACGCCCGATTCCGCGGCATCCACCAGAAACGAGCAGGCTTCATCCCGCGCCTCCGGCCACATCGCGCATACCCTTTTATAACAATCAGTCAGCCCCTGTGCGGCTTTCTGCATTTTTGCCGGGCCGAGTTGCGATTTTGCAGGTACAACGGTAAACGCCGGATCGAGTGAGCGGTTTTTTGCGATTGAGATTAAATCCTTCGGGCCAATTTTCTTCACCAGCAGTGCATATTCCACAAACGGGACCGGCGCCGCATAGAAATGCAATCGCCAGAAATCGTCCGCGATCTGACTCACAAGATCAGACTGGTCGGCGGCAAGCTCCGTGTCAAAGAGCGATCCGCTCTCGAACGCGTTTTCCAGCAGCACCCTCCGACAGAACGAGTGTATGGTATAGATCGAAGCCTCGTCGAAGTTCCGCAGGGCATTGCGCAATTTCGACACCGCGTTCGCGTCATCCGCGTATTTTGCCGCCAGCTGCCGCTGCAAGTCGTCGTTGCGGAACTTATCGACAAGTTCGCGCGTCCGCGTGTCCAGCGACGCGTCATCGTCCCGGCCCGCAAGCATCATAACGGTCGCAATGAGGCGACTGCGTATCCTATCGCGCAGCTCGCCGGCCGCCGCTTCCGTAAATGTAACAGTAAGAATTTTATCGACCGTCAGGTCTTTTTCAAGGATGAGACGCAGGTATATGCCGGTTATCGCGAATGTTTTTCCGGTGCCGGCGCTCGCCTCAATAAGCGTGGCGCCCTCGAGCGGGCTGTCGGCAATTTTGAAAAGACGCAATTTTTCTTTTCTGTTTATTTTCATATTCCGCTACTGCCGCACCTGGCCGTTCAGCATCGGCTGATATATTCGCATGGAAAGTCTCTCGAATTCTTCGTCCAGCGGATTCGTTTTTCTGTAGCAAAGGTTAATGTAAGGATCTTGCATTTCGCCGATTGAGTAAAGCCCCCCCTCGAGACTCTGCGTCGCCTTTCGCAATGCGGCCTCGCGCGAGCCGGATTTCAGCATCTCCGCTGCATAGGCAAGCGACGTCGACGGAAAGAAGTGAACGAGCTCGCGCATGCCCTTCATATATATGCCGATACTATCGTCAAGATATGCGCGGCATATTCCCGCATCGTTCATACAATAAACGGCATCGCTTTTTTCGTCCCTGCCGATCAGATATCCGGCAACGGGCTCACAATTGGGTTTCGCGTTGAGAACACACCAGGTAATCCACGCCCTGAGGCGGTCTGACGGCTTTATCAGCGCATAACGGTATTGTACAAATCCACGCGGCCATATGCCGCCAATTTTTCCGGACAGAACGATACCCCCGATTTGCAATTCAACCTCTCTCGGTGGGCATTCGCCGCCGTCGCTGACATTACGCACAACCGCCGCAAAACGCTTTACATCGGGCAGCGGATTTCTAAAGGCAACTTCCCCCGCAACACCATGCGGAAGAATGCCGCGCGCCCGGGCAATAGCGTACAGGTCATCGGGATTTCTGCCGTTCAATTCGTAATCGCAGAGCATTTCCGTAAACTTATATTTCTCAAGGCCGGAGAGCTCGAACGGCTCGCGATCATCTTCCATCCCCTCCCCGTCATCGAGATATATGCCGAATACGCGGGTCAGCAAATGCTTCGGCGGATTGCAGAAGTATGAAATGATGTCATTCAAATCCAGTACGCCATCAGACGCGACTGTCCCGGGCAGCGTCCCGGTGATGAACGGACGGTACGGCCTGCGTTCGCCCAGCATTGCCGCGGCGGCATGGCGATTCGTTTCCGAATAGCTGTAGAGACGGCCGCCGCCGAAATATTCCCCGCTGAATGCCTGCAGCCTGTGCCGCGTAACAAGCATATCGCGGAACGGCGGCGTTTCATTTTCGTGTTCCGCGCATTCCGGGCGGTACCCCTGTTCAATATAGTCTAACAGCTCGCTCACCAGTACCGACGGAGAAATCGAACTGCTGTCTTCGATGCTCTGACCCGTATAGCTGATATACAACCGTTCGCGCGCGGAAATCAACGTTTCCAGAAAAATATAGCGGTCGTCGTCGCGTGCGGAACGGTCGCCGGGCCGTGGTTTCCGGGCAATGATGTCAAAGCCGACGGCCGACGACGCCCTCGGAAAGGCGGCGTCATTCATCCCAATGAGGCAGATCATCCTGAACGGGATGCTCCGCATCGGCAGCATCTCGCAAAAGGTCACCCCGCCCGAAAGAAACGCCCCGGACACCCTCTCATCGCTGATATTGCGCTCCAGCCACGACCTGACGACGGGCAGGTCGAGAGATTCATCGAACGCCGCCAACCCCGCGCGTTCCGCGAATAAAAGTATCTTTTGCTTTATATCATCACTATGCGCTTCTCCGCTATCGTCCGCGGCAAAAAAATCGTCACACACGCCGAGAAGAAATTCGGCCCATTCGCCAGGGGCCCTTTTCTCCTGAAGCAGCTTCGACAGTACGACCAGCGCGTCGAAAAATTCTGAAAAATTGCCACACAGCGCCGATGCGCCGCCTTCTATTTCATCGAACGGGAGGATGCCGTGAAACATGCGCTCGTTTCCGCCAGGAAGCGCGTAGCCAAGCAGCATCCGATCGACACCATGACGCCATGTGTTCTCACAAAACGCCGGCAGCCGCACGTCCAGCACCTCCTTATCGGCTCCATCGATGCCCCAGCGTATGCGCGTTTCGCGTATCCATCCCGCAAGCGTTTCGACATCACCCGCCGAAATTAAAAAACGGTTGCGCAATTCCGGGTATTGCAGAAGATCAAGCACCTGCGCAGCGCCAAACCGGCTTCCCGCCATATCCAGCAGGGCAAAAAACGCATCGAAAATTCTATTTTCGGCGCGGATACTGCGGTCAGCTATCGAGAATGGGATACTGAGCCGTTCATCCTGCGGCGAACCGAACACTGCCTGAAAATACGGGGCATAGGTCTTTACATCGGGCGTCATAATAAGCACGTCGTGCGGCTCCAGGCCGCTGTCATTGTTGAACAGATCGAGAAGATAATCGTAAAGCACCTCGATTTCGCGCATCGCGCTATGGCACGAATGGATTGTCACGGACGTATCGCCGGGCGATATATCGATCCGCTCCCGGTTGTCGCCGCCCTCCCCGGCGCCCCTGTCGACAAGGTTCAAAATATCGCGTTGAATGCATTCCAGAAGCGTCAGCCGCCGCCCCTGGACCGGCGCGTCATCCGGCCACAATTCCACCACCTCCGGAAGCGGCTCCTGATTCATGAGGATATCGAAAAAATCCCTGCCGAGTCTTCCCATCGACGCGAGCAGGCTGTTGCCGGTATCGAGGTGCAGATCGCCCGGAGACGCGCCGCCTTTCGCAAATTTTTTGATAATCCGGCTCTGCTCGGGAGACGAAGTAATATCCCCCCAGTAATGGCGGGATGGATTGAGAAAAAAAAGATGCAGTTCGCAAAAACCGGCCACGGCGCGAAGCACGTCGATATACGCCGGCGGCAGCGAGGATATGCCGAACACAAAGATGCGGGGCGGAAGCTGCGAACGTTCGGCATACGATGCGTTGCCGGCTTGTTTCAAAAACGCCTCGCACACGGCGGCAAAATGCGCATCCTTTGCACCTTCGGAAAGCCTGCGCCACAGCTCGGCCTGCCACCCTCCTTCGCCGCCCCGTTCCCAATCCATAATCATTGCCGGGCGGTACATTATATACTGGTCGAATACGTACGCTATTTTACACGCAAGCTGCCATCGCCGCAAAAGGTCGCTGTCGTCCCCCAGATAGAGGGACAATTCCTCGAAAAGCGGTTCTCTCACGCATTGCGGCAGCAAGCCCATTATTCGCCACGACATCACTTCACGGTTAAAGGCGTCATCTGACGGTTCGGAAACCATGTTCCTGAAAACGCGGTCTATGAATACATTCGGAAAGAGAAAGTCGCAGTTGGCGCACACGGCGAGCGTCCCCGCAAGGCGCAGCGACAGCCAGCGCTTCATGCCGGGGCTCATAACCACGATCGTTTCGCGCCGCATCGGCGAATCGAGCGGCCGTTGCACGATACCGGCCAGGCTGTCCGCCAGGCGCTCAAGTGAATTGCTGGTATAAATAATAAAGGGCATGCGACAACCATATGACTGCAATGATAATATTTTGTGTATACGGCTTTTTTAATAAAACTGCCGTCCGGATGCGCCGACTTCTTCGCCTTCGAGACGGGCAAGCTCCTGCAGCAATTCCTTCTGGCGTGCGGAAAGCTTTTTCGGCACCCGCACGTTCACCTTGACGAGTTGGTCGCCGCGGCCGTACGAGCCAAGATAGGGAATGCCGTTCCCCTTCAGCCTGAAAATCTGGCCGTTCTCAGCCCCCGACGGAATCTTCATCTTCACCTTGCCGCCGGTGATTGTGCTCACCTCGATCTCACCGCCCAGGCACGCCATCGAATAGGAGATATCGATGATATTCAGTATATCGTTACCGTGCCGCTCGAAAATCTGGTGTTTACGGATATGGATCACCACATACAGATCGCCGCGCGGACCACCGCCGGGCCCCTGTTCGCCTTCACCGGTTATCTTGAGCCGCGAGCCCGATTCGAC
>DHPI01000038.1:59517-67698 GCA_002407865.1 Spirochaetia bacterium UBA5368 | reverse complement strand
GCGAGCCCGATTCGACACCCGCGGGTATTTTCACGGTGATTTTCCGTTTCTTCATCACAAGGCCGTTGCCGCCGCACGTTTTACACGGCGATGTGATAATTTTGCCTTCGCCGCGACACTTGTAGCAGGTCTGTGTAATGGAGAAAAAACCCTGCGTCTGCCGCACCTGGCCGGTGCCGTTACACACGGGGCACACAACCGGCTTCGATCCCGCCGAAGATCCAGTCCCATTGCACGACGCGCACACCTCGTTTCGAGGTATCTCGATCTGCACCTCCGTCCCCGTCGCGGCATCCTCGAGCTCGATGGCGAGATCGTACTGAATGTCAGAGCCCCGCCGAGGGCGCTTGCTTCTCCCACGGGCACCGAACCCCGCGCCGAAGAAACCCTCAAAAATATCACCAAGATCAAAATCGCCGAAAATATCGGAAAAATCCGTATATGCGCCGCGCCCGAATCCTTCTAATCCCGCGACCCCTTCATGGCCGTATTTATCGTACGACGCGCGTTTTTTAGGGTCCCGCAGCACTTCGTAGGCCTCTGTGGCCTCCTTGAATTTCTCCTCGGCCTCCGGATTTCCCTTGTTTCTGTCAGGATGATATTTCAGCGCAAGCTTTCTGTATGCCTGCTTAATTTCATCCTCTGCCGCGTTTTTCTGAACGCCGAGCACCTCATAGTAGTCCCTTTTCGTCGCCAATGTCGTCCCTCATTGAATATAAAGCATTGTCACAGCATGTCACGTATGCAACATCCGCATATGCCGCGCCTGTCAAAACACAAAATCCCCTCCCTGCCCGTTCCGGACGAAAGGGGATGCATCGCATAACGTTTCACGCGCCTTTCACGGCCGGCCCGCGAAAAAGAGCGGGCTTTCCGCCCGCTCTCCGCTGTATGTTTACTTCTTGTCATCGTCCACAACTTCGTAATCCGCGTCAACAACCTTGTCGTCGCCGGAAGCGGACGACTGCTGCTGCGCACTGTCGCTCGTCTGGGATGCCGATGCCTTATCGGCATTCGCGTACTGCGCCGCCGACTCCTGGTATATCCTCTCGGCAAACTTATGCGACGCCTGCTCAAGCCGGGATTTCGCGGCCCTGATAGCGTTGATGTCGTCGGATTCCATCGCCGTGCGGAGATTTGCTATTTCCGACTCGATTGTTTGCTTCTCGGACGCGTCGACTTTCGCTTCGTTTTCCCGCAACAGCTTCTCGAGCGAGTAAATCAGCGTATCGGCCTCGTTCTTCGCCTCAATCTTCTCGCGCAATTGCTTGTCTTCGGTGGCATGGAGTTCGGCGTCCTTGACCATCTTCTTGATCTCGTCTTCGTTCAATCCGCTCGACGATTCAATCCGTATCTTCTGCTCCTTGCCGGTACCGAGATCTTTCGCAGAAACATGCACAATCCCGTTTGCGTCGATATCGAATGTCACTTCGATCTGCGGAACTCCCCTTGGCGCGGGCGGAATGCCCACAAGGTCGAACCTGCCAAGCGTTCTGTTTTGCGCCGACAGTTCGCGCTCACCCTGCAGAACGTGTATCGACACGGCCGGCTGGCTATCGGCGGCGGTGGAGAATATCTGGCTCTTGCGGGTCGGTATCGTCGTGTTTCTCTCAATGAGCTTTGTCATCACGCCGCCAAGCGTTTCAATCCCAAGTGAAAGCGGCGTCACATCGAGCAGCAGCACGTCGTGTACATCGCCGGCGAGCACACCACCCTGGATGGCCGCACCGATCGCGACAACCTCGTCGGGATTGACTCCCTTGTGCGGATCTTTGCCGAATATCCTCTTGACGAGCTCCTGCACCGACGGAATACGGGTGGAGCCGCCGACAAGAATAACCTCGTCGATATCGGCTGCCGAAAGGCCGGCATCCTGTAACGCCTTCATGCAGGGATCCTTTGTCGACTCGATCAAATCCTCAACAAGCTGCTCAAACTTCGCCCGCGTAAGCGTCATAATGAGATGTTTCGGGCCGCTCTGGTCGGCGGTGAGGAACGGAATGTTGATTTCCGTCTGCGATTTGCTGGAAAGCTCTATCTTCGCCTTTTCAGCCCCTTCCTTGAGGCGCTGCAGCGCCATCTTGTCGTTCGACACATCGATGCCCGTCTGCTTCTTGAATTCGGCAATCAGCCACAGCATGATACGCTGGTCAAAGTCATCGCCGCCGAGATGCGTATTTCCGTTCGTCGATTTAACTTCGAATACCCCGTCGCCGAGTTCGAGAATCGATATATCGAACGTGCCGCCGCCAAGGTCGTAGACGGCGATTTTCTCGTTCACCTTCTTCTTGTCAAGCCCATACGCCAGCGACGCCGCGGTGGGCTCGTTGATGATCCGCTCCACCTGCAATCCCGCGATCTTGCCCGCGTCCTTCGTCGCCTGCCGCTGCGAATCGTTGAAATACGCCGGCACGGTGATAACCGCACGCGTGATAGGCTCGCCGAGAAAATCCTCCGCGGTCTGTTTCATCTTCTGCAGCACGCGGGCCGATATTTCCTGCGGTGTAAACTCGCCGGCCATTGTCTTTACCTTAACGCCGCTTTTGCTGTCGTCAAGCACAGTAAACGGGACCATTTTCAGCTCTTGCTGCAATTCGGCAAAATTTCGGCCCATAAAACGCTTGATCGACCGGATAGTATTCTCCGGATTTGTAATGATCTGGTTTTTTGCCACCTGGCCCACCAATCGTTCGCCTTTATCGGTAAACGCCACTATGGACGGAGTGGTCCGCTGACCTTCGGAATTCTGAATGACGACAGGCTCTCCCCCCATCATCACGGCCACACATGAATTAGTTGTGCCAAGGTCAATCCCGATAATCTTACTCATACTATTTTCTCCTTGATTGTTTAAGAATTAACGAATTATCTTATTTGATAGTAGTTTCTCCATTTTCATCCGACTGCGCCTTCGCGCCGTCATTCGACGCCCTGCCCTGTACAGGGCGTGTCACCTTTACGCGCGCAGCGCGCACCACATAATCGCCCAGCGCGAATCCCTTCAGATACACCTTCGTGATCGTATCCTTTTCAACGCCATCGCTCTCCTCTATCTCAACGGCCTCGTTGAAGCGCGGATCGAAATCCATATTCAGCGATTCAATCTCGACAACGCCGTACTTACGAAGCATATCCTCTATCCGTCTGGATATCATCGCAACACCGTCGATAAACGCCTTTTTCGTGTTCTCACCATTCTCCGCTTTGTCCACCACAACAACCGACTCGGCGGCTTCGATGGCCCTGTGAAGATCGTCGTTAATCGTGATAATATCAAACGCCATATCCTTCACCGCCATCTTTCTGAAGTCATCCTGCGATTTCAACATGCGCTTTTTATAATTCTCGAAATCGGCCTGGCGGCGTTTCATAATATCTTTAAGGGAATCAATCTCTTCCCTGCTTTTGCCGAGTTCCTCGGTCGTCTTCTTCAGCGACTCTTTCATCGCCTCCGCATTATCGCTGGCTGCCGCCTGCGCCGCATCGGCGTCTACAGCGGCATTCACGTGTGTTGTTTCTCCGGCGCCATTCGCACCGTTTTTTTCTGGCGCATTGCCGTGTGTTACATTTTTCGTTTTCAGATCCGTTCCCTCGTGTTCCTTTTCATTATTCTGGGTGTCTTTCATCATTCATCCCCCTGCAAAACAATACTCTCCCTGCATATAAAAATATTCTTCCAGCCCTCCCGGGGAGAAAGAATATTCGGTACGGCACGCAGCGCAACGCCCGTCGGTTACTTTGACATTTTCGTTAAAAACTCGGAAAAAACCTTCCCTGTATAGTCAACAAGCGGCACCACCTTTTCATAATCCATCCTGGTGGGACCTATAACGCCGACAACGCCGACGCTTTTATTGCCGATTTTATATGATGACGATATGATGCTGCAACCCGACACCTCGGCCTCCTGAATCTCTTCGCCGATAAGCGTATTCACGCCATCCTTCCCCATGGTTTTCTCCATGATCTCCTTCAGCACCTTTTTTTGCTCGACCAGGCGCAGAAGGCCGCGGAGACGTTCGGCCTCTATCATTTCGGGTATGTGCAGAAGGTTTTCGATGCCGTCAATATATAACTCGGGCTCATCGCTTTCGGAAAGGGCAAGCTGGGCGATATCGAGCGCCATATCCTTGTCCATTTCCGCAACCATCTGCGCGCGCAACTTCTCGAATATATCCTTTTTGATATCGAAAAGCGAATATCCGCCCAGCTCGATTGTCAGGTATTTGGAAAACTTATACAGATCGTCCTGCGTCAGGTTCGTCGAAACCACAATCCGCTTGTTAATGACAATGCCGTTTCTCGTCACAAGAATCATCAACACATCGTTGTTGTCAAGCAACACAAGCTCGATATGCTTCACCACGGTAAAATCGGGCTTCGGCGTCAGCACAACACCCGCGTACCTGGAAACAAGCGACATCGTTTTCGTCAACGACTCGAATATCTTGTCCAACTGCAATTCGCGCTTTATGAATTCTTCTTTAACATTGATCTTCTCATTCATTACGAATTCGTACGTATCGAGCAGCGAATCAACGTAAAACCTGTAACCCTTGTCAGTCGGCACGCGCCCCGCCGACGTATGCGGCTGCATAAGATATCCCAGCCGCTCAAGGTCGAACATGATATTTCTCATTGTGGCCGGCGAAACGGAAAAGGAATATTTCCTCACAAACGACCTCGATCCCACCGGCTTGCCCGAGGTTATAAACTCGTACACAATTGCCCCGAGAACAGCCGCTTCCCGTTCGTCTAATTGCCTTTCCTGTATTCCTTCATTGTTCATAATCATCATCGCAGCTCTTATTAGCACTCTACAACAATGAGTGCTAATAATTTACATAAAACAAATTATATCGTCAAGTCAAATTATTTTAAATGTATATGTTTTGCGGGAAAAATCAGCTACTTTTTGGATTTTTTTTCTCTTTTTCCTTTTCGTCCGCTTCAAGGCGAGCCCTCATGGCATCGATAGTAATCTTGATCTTAGTGGCATCTTCGGATTCGCCAAAAAGAACATAAATTTTGCGCAACACGGAAAGAAATTCTATCGATTTTAACAGGTCGCCGGGGACCTTTGTGGACTGTTCGTATTTACTGCGGTACTGCTGGGCGGCTTCGCGCAGACTTTGCTTACAGATATGCAAAAGCTCCTGTCGCTCACGGTAAAACTCCGTGCGCGGATCGCGGAACTTCTGCACCTCGGAAAAGTTAATGAAATTCTTCGTTATTACCGCAAGCCGGGCCTGAAAATCCACAAACGACCACTTCCACTTGGAGGTCTCGCCGATTTTATCCTTTAATGTGGCAAGGACATAGTGAATTCTCTGAAGCAATTTTAGTATCTGCCGGGGATTGATTTTGTCGAGATGGGCGAGATACTCCTCGTTTTCCCTGAGCGACCTGTCGATATCGTTTCCCACAAGATCTTCCATGCTCTGGAGAACGCGGTAAAAATCCTTTCGCGCATCGTTAAGCGCTGCTTCATTTTTAATCTTGAGTATTTCCAGTGAGGCGTCGCTCATATTGATGTTCAGCATTACAACCTTGAGCAATTCAACGATGGTTTCGAGCGTGTAGTATGCTGTGATTCGGGGGAATTCCTTTCTCTTTTTTTTCAGTCCGGCAATTTTTCCATATGCCTGATCTTTCTCGGTTTTGAAATCTTTTATGTATTCGTTATAGAGTGATTTTTCCGCTTTCGTTATCGCCATTGAAAATCCTTATGCATGGACATCTATATAATTTCCCTTCGATTCTTCCTTCACGGTATTCACCGTTTTTGTCTCTGTATTGTTTTCCACCCGCGCGGCTTCGGGTTCCGGCGGGTTCTGAACGCTAACCCCGCGCGGAACAACATCCGGCCCGCTTATATGCTGTATTTCCATACCCCCACCTCTCTAATCGGCATTCTCCTGATTAATTAGAATAAAAAGTTTTGGAAAAAAGCAATATTTTCCTCGCCGCGCGCTCAGGCTGTCGTACCGCCGTCCACAAGCACCACCTGCCCGGTGATAAAATTCGACGCATCGGAACAGAGAAACAGCACCGGATGTATCACGTCGGCGGTTTCCGCGATTCTCCCCAGCGGAATCGTTTTTATTATTTCCGCATAGATATCGCTGTTCGACCAGAACGGCTTGCTGAAATTTGTGCGCACCATGCATGGCGCCACCGCATTCACCTGTATATTGTGCTGCGCCAGCTCGAACGCGAGCACCTTCGTCAGCATCTCTATGCCCGCCTTCGCAATGCCGTAAATGCCCATCCCGGGCGACGCCTTTCTGCCGGCGATCGACGAAATATTCACTATCTTTCCGGCCTTCTGTTCGCGCATAACACGCCCCGCCTTCCGCGAACAGAGGAACGTGCCGGTAAGATTCGATTCCATTATTTTCTGCCATGTCGCAAGCTCGGTATCGACAACCGAACCGGTCAGGAGGTTCATCCCCACGTTATTGACGAGCACGTCGACCTTTCCGAATTTTTTCACGACGGCATCGAACATCGCGTCGACATCTTCTTCCTTCGCGATATGCGCCTGCACGGCCAGCACGGCATCCCCGCCGTTTATTTCCGCCAGCGCCGCGTCAAGCCCCTCTTTTTTGCGCCCGCAGATCGCCACATTCGCCTTCTGCGCAACAAGCTGTTTCGCCAACTCCAGGCCGATTCCACGGCTGCCGCCGGTAACAACCACGACCTTTCCTTCAAGATTATACCAGAGCCCGCCCATATGCTTCTCCTGATCATTACAATATAACGGGATCAGCATCCCGCATAACGCCGGATTTTTCAATTAAAAAAACAACTGTCGCGCAGAAACCGGAACTGAAGCGCGTCTACATTACGTCCTCCGGCGGATACATATCGCGAATAATATCCGCGTATTTCTCCTCGATGGCCCTTCGCCGTATTTTCAGCGTCGGCGTCAGCTCGCCGCCGGCCTGCGTCCATTCGCCCGGAAGAAGCGTAAACTTACGGATCTGCTCCACGCGGGAAAACCGCCTTGTATGCGCGCGCACCTCGTCGCTGAACAGGGCAATCACCTTTGGATCGCGCAGAAGTTCTTCCGAAACCACGCTTCCACCATTCGCACCACCGGCCCATTTGCGAAGCTCATCCATCGCGGGTATGATGAGCGCAGAGAGATATTTACGCCGGTCGCCGATTACCGCAACCTGTTCGATGAACCGCGACGTCTTGAGGCTGTTCTCTATGTTTTGCGGAGAGATGTTCTTTCCTCCCGAGGTGACGATGATATCCTTGATGCGGCCGGTAATCGACAGGTAGCCGTCTTCGTCGATCATTCCCATGTCGCCCGTTTTCAAGAACCCGTCGCTGGTAAACACATCGCGGGTAGCGGCTGGATTTTTATAGTAGCCCTTCATCACCTGCGGGCCCTTGACCAGCATCTCACCGTTGTCGGCGATTTTTACAATCGTGTTCGCCACGGCGGGGCCGACCGTGCCCGGTTTGATCAGCCACGGTCTGTTGAAATTGGTAACCGGCGTCGTCTCCGTCAGGCCGAATCCCTCAAGGATGACCAGGCCCATGCCGAGAAAAAATTCCGCGTCGGATACGGACAGCGGCCCACCGCCCGATACGGATACGCGCAACCGGTCCATGCCGAGAAGCGCCTTGAGCTTCGAGAACACCAGCCTGTCGGCCAGGGAATACCGATACGCAAAAAAGCCGCGTCGCTGGCGGCACCGGCATACGTATGGAAGGTTTTTCGCGGCCTGCCTGAGCGCCCATCGCAGTATCGCCCGTTTCAGCGGAGGCGAACCGGCAACAGTCGCGAGGATGCCCGCGTGGATCTTCTCGTACAGCCGCGGGACGCTGATTATCCATGTTGGGCGGATTTCCGTGAAATTCTGCTGGATCGTCTGAAAGCTTTCCGCGAACGCGACCTTCGCGCCGACAGCAAGGGGGAAATAGTATCCGGCGGTGCGCTCAAGCGAATGCGACAGCGGCAGGAACGAGAGAAAAATGTCGTTATCCGAGACGTAATCCCTGATACCGTGAACAATCTGCCGCACGTTCGAAACGAAATTACTATGTGTCAGCATAACGCCTTTGGGGTTTCCCGTTGTACCCGATGTATAGAGAATCGATGCCACATCGGACGGCTTGACGCCAGCCAACCGCGTATCAAATTCGTTTTTATTCCGGTATGCC
>DHPI01000038.1:51012-59411 GCA_002407865.1 Spirochaetia bacterium UBA5368 | reverse complement strand
CTCCCCTGCGCAACGCTTCACCGAAACCCACCACCTGCGGCCTTCCCTTTCTTCCACGCGCTCCTTCCGCCGCGTCGTCATCAAAGGCGATAATCCGACCGAGCGCAGGGAGGCTTTTTTTCGCGCTGAGGACCCTGTCGAGATGATCGGTTGTCCCCACACAACATACCGCCGCGCCGGAATTGCCCAGAATATAGCGGGCCTCTTCTGAGGAATTTGTCGTATACACCGGCACGTCAATGGCGCCTATTGAAAGCGCGGCCAGATCGCTGACCCACCACTCGTACCGGTTCTCGGAAAAAATGGCGATCCTGTCGCCTTTTTTTACGCCGATCGACAAAAGGTACCACGCGATTTTTCGCACCATGCCATTCATTTCATCCCACGACAGGTCTTTGTACGCACCGTTCTTTTTGTACGCGACGCACGCACGGCCGCCGTACTTCATCGCCTGGTTCTGGAAAATTGCGCCCATGGACGTTTCTTTGAATCGAGCCATACAATCAATCCTCCATTTATATATATATTTTTATTATGAACATACTTCCATTTATATACTATGATAACATTTTATATTCAATGTCAATCATCTTATTTTTTCTAAACACATACAGCCCGTACAGTCCATGCCCGGCGCGTCAGCGCCGGCAGCCTGCAACTGGATTTTTTCAGAGTGATGTCAGGTTTTCGCGGAAATGACAGGCGCCGCCCTGTTTGGGCGACAAACGGCGTACTACGCATAATGATGCGGCGGACACGGCCTTCAGACCAGACGCACGCGCGCGTCAGGATTCATGCCGCAGCGGGTGTCACATTAAATCGACAAAAATACGGGCATCTACATTAAGCCCCTGTACATGCCGCCGTCGACAAGGATTGTTTCTCCGTTAATGTACGAGGCGCGCTCCGAGGCGAGAAAGGCAACCAGCGCGGCAAATTCTTTCGGATCGCCCATGCGTCCCGCCGGTATATTCGCGACGATATCATGCGCCGCGGCCTCGCGCGTTATCCCTTCGCGTTGCACCCTTGCATCAAGCAATCCGGCCACCCGCTCGGTGCCGATGTAGCCAGGCGCAACGGCGTTTGCGGTGATGCCGTACTGTGCGTATTCAACAGCAAGGCTTTTAATGAAGGCAATGACGCCAACGCGCGACACGTTCGAGAGCGCCAGCGCCGGCAGGGGTTGTTTCACCGTAATAGAGGTCGAGGCAATAATACGCCCCCATCGCTGCTCCTTCATGTACGGAAGAAAGGCATACGCGCAGTTAATTGCGCTCATAAGGTTAAGCGATACGGCCCTGCTGTAGTCCGCCGGAACGACATCGGCCACCGTGCCCGGCGGCGGCCCGCCGGCGTTTGTAAAGAGCACATGCACCGTACCGTATGTATCGATGACCTTCCGCGCAAATGCGTCAATGGCGGCGGCATCTTCTACATCGCAGGCGCCGGCGCACACCTCCGCGTTACACGACGCGCGCAGATGCTCCGCGGCCGCGCCGATCGCGTCGCCGTCACGCGAACATATCGCGAGGCGCGCCCCTTCGCGCGCAAGCTCTTCGGCGACCGCAAAGCCGAGCCCCCTGCTCGACGCCATAACGACCGCGACCTTGTTCTTTAATCCAAGATCCATATCCCCCTCCGGAGAATCACAGAATTTCCATTAACGACGCGCCGTCACTTCTGAACTGGCGGGTTTTCACAATGTCAAATCTGTATAATTCCGCGGCATCGACGCCCGCAAGGCGCATCACCGCCCGGTCTACCCGTACCGCGTTATCGTCGCCCGTGGCAAGCGTCAGTATAACCGAGGCGCCATCGTTTGTAAAGCACCGCACCGCCGACGTGAAGTCAATCGTTTTCACCCCGCGTTTCGTTTCCTTTGTAAACGTGACCCCCTCGTTGAGCGCCTTTTCCATTGTGTCCATAAAATCGGCGCCGGCCGAGATGCGAAACTCCATCGCCGACGTGATCGACATGAGCGATTCTTTTCCCTCTATATGCCGCACGGAAACGACACCGATGCCGTCCGGAAGTTTCGCGTTCATAATCTCGCGCGCCATATCCGCATCGACCGTATCGTACAGATCGACATCGCACAATTCGCAGAGGCTTTCCACGCCAACGGGGAGCGGAAATCCCATCGAGATGCGCTCCCGCTTGTTGAATCCCTGCGTAAACGCAACAGGCAGGCGCGCCATCCGGAGCGCCCGTTTTATTATTTCCATAAAATCGAGGTGGGGGATATAGCGGGCGTCGCCGCGCTTTGCAAACTGTATGCGTATCCTTTCGCGTATCTCGTATTTATCGCCGAAGGCATCGAGCGAGCGGCGTATCTCGCCGGAATTCTCAATGACCGCCGGCGCGCGCTTCGGCATTTGTTCGCGCGAAGATTGCGTATCCCGTTTGTGCGCTACGATTTTTTCGAATCCTGTCTTCACGCCGTCCCACGGCAGAATATCATCATACCCGCGCGGATCGAAATAACGACCCCAATCGGGGATCATCTCATTAAGGTTTTTTTCCCATATATCGTACCGAAAATGCTCCGTCCACGAATCGAGCCGGCAGCCGTCCATGTACGATCGGTATATCACGCCGCCGAGCCTTTCGTCGCCGCGCGACATCACCCCCTCGAGAAGCGACATGCGCACGTCATGATTTTTTATGCTGATGAACCTCGGCACGGCGCGCTTTACACGGGCGATGACATCCTGAAGGTACGACGCGTCCATCTGTCTGCTCCACTGAAACGGCGTGTGGGGCTTCGGCACAAACGGCGACAACGTGACATTGATTTCCTTTTTACGCGTGCCGATCAACGCAATGGTTTTCAGAAGGCCGATAATCGCGCCCGCCTCGTCGCATTCCTCGCACCCCGGAAGCCCGATCATGAAATAGAGCTTTATGGTGCGCCACCCCTTCGCGAACACATGGTCGAGGATTTCAAGCAGATCGGAGGTGCGCAGCTTTTTGTTCGCGATGGCGCGCAGTTCGTCAGACGCTGATTCTACCGCAAACGTAAGCGACGTGCGCCGCAGGTCGGATATCTGCTCGATGAGCGGCAGCGTGGCCGTATCAACGCGAAGCGAGGGAAACGATATGGAGACGCCCTCCGCATTGAGCCGGGGCAGAATCGAACCGAGCAGCCGCGGCAGATGCCGATAATCGCTGATCGACAACGACGAAAGGGTCAGCTCGTTGTAGCCGGTATTGTCGAGAACGGCGAACAGCGCGCGTTCGGCAGCATCGGGGTCGTACTGACGGCAGGGAAGCTCGTAATAACCGGCATGGCAAAACTTGCACAGGTTGCCGCACCCGCGGGTAACCTCGACAACGGCGCGGTCCTGGGCGGCCCGGATGCTCGGCACAACCGGACGCAGCGGGGCGGACGGCGCGGTCGACCTGTAAATTCGCTTTCGCGCCTCTTTGCCCTCCACGCCCGCGAGCCTGCCGCTATCGTACACCAGCGAATGAAACGCGGGCACGTACACGCCGTCGATCTCTTCGAGCAATTGCAGCTTCATGTCGCGCGTAAGGCCGCCGTGTTTCGCCGATTTCAATGCGCGTATAATCTCGACGATACCGTCTTCGCCATCGCCGATATACATCGCATCGATAAAATCGCCAAGCGGTGCTGGATTCGACACCGACTCGCCGCCGGCAATCACGATTGGATGGTCGTCGTTTCTGTATCGCGAGAATACCGGTACATGCCCGAGATCGAGCACCTGCAATATGTTGGTGTACAGCAGTTCGTGCGATACATTGAAGCCTACCAGGTCGCATTCGCACAGAGGGGTGCGCGTTTCAAGCGTGAAAAGCGGCAGGTTCATCTCCCGCGCCCGGCGCTCGAAATCCTCCGGTACCGAGAACACACGCTCGCATGCGACATCGTCGATGCGGTTTGCGACATCGTACAGTATCTGTATGCCGTGATTGGACATCCCCACCTCGTAGAGATCGGGAAAGCACAGCGCCATCCTGAACGACGCATCCTCCTTTACGATCCGGTTGTATTCGCCCCCGGTATATCTCGCCGGTTTCTGTAGATTGAAAACCAGCCTGCGCATGTCGTCATTATGAATTCTCGCCATCTGTCATTTCGTTCAATCGTCTCGCAAGGAGTATGAATTCGCCCACCGAGAGATCTTCTCCCCGTATTTTTGCATCCAGATTCATCTCGCGTAAAATCGACGCAATCACTTTTTTATCCAAAGAGCTTCCCGGGGCCTCGGCAAGCGCGGTAATCAACATTTTTCTTCTCCCCCAGAACGCATTTTTCACTACCGCATGGAACATCCGCCTCTCTGCCGGCGAGAGGTGTACGTCATTCCTGGCCTGCAGCGTTACCACGGACGACACAATATCGGGCTGGGGATGGAAACAGTTTTTACTCACGTTAAATTCGATCGCCGGCGTGTAATACGATCCCAGCGCGACCGTAAGCGCACCATAATTTTTTTCACCCGGCGGGGACACTATTCTTTCCGCCATCTCGCGTTGCAGCATTACGCACACGCGCGGAATCGCGTAATCGACGGCAAGTTTAAAAAGTATTTCCGACGCGCAGTAATACGGCAGGTTCGACACCGACTTCGTGAAGGCGCCGGGAATATGCGTCTTGAGAAAATCACCGTGAACAAGCGTAAAATTGCCGCTGCCCTCAAACCGGTCGTTCAGGTACCGTACTATACCTGCGTCGATTTCCACAGCGGTCAGCGACGCACCGATTCCTACTATCTTCTCCGTCATTGCGCCAAGCCCAGGCCCGATTTCAAGCACCGAATCGTCCGCCCCGATGCCTGCCACACCGAATATCCTGTCGACAACCGCATCGCTGTAGAGAAAATTCTGGCCGAGCTTTTTGTTTGGATGCAGCCCATAGTTTCGCGATATTTCAAGTATATCCGATTTCCGCATTATTTTACACCGTCGAAAGAAAGTACATTGATTTCCATCCCTGCTCCAGTGCGTACTGTGTCAGCGCCGGCATGCAATGTCAACCATTCCGCCCCGGAAGAACGACCGAATTTCTCGATGTCCGCACCACTGGAAAGCAACTCCCACTCCGGCGCAAACGAGATATTCAACGAATACATGATGCAGGTAAAACGATTTCTGAAAGGCAAGTACTATACAGCGTCTGCCGCAGGATACGACGCTTCTGAGCGCCACCCGGAAGGACCACACTGTGCCGCGCATAGTTTCTGGTGGCCGGATGCCACAAACATTATGCCCCATATTTAACGTCATTCACGAACGTCCGGAATGATACCGTTTATTCGATAACGAAGCGGTATCCAACTGCCGGTTCGGTTATAAGGATTTTAGGGCGCGATGGGTCTTTCTCGATTTTTTTTCTGATCGACGCGATATACACGCGAAGGTAGCTGGTCTCGCTCTCCATGCCGGGGCCCCATATCTCCTTCATAATCTGACGCTGAGTAAGCACCTTTCCAGCATTTTTTGTGAGGAGTTTCAGCAGTTCATATTCAAGGGGCCTGAACTTGACCGTAACGCCGTTCACCGTGACAAGCCTTCTCGAATAATCTATTGTGATATGACGGTGCGAAAAAACGGGCTCTTCGGCATCCCGGCGCGAACGGCGGAACACCGCCCGTATACGGGCAAGCAGTTCTCCCATGCTGAAAGGCTTTGTAATGTAATCGTCGGCGCCGCTGTTAAGCAGCTCTATTTTATCCTGTTCCGACTCGCGCACCGTGAGCACAATAACCGGCGACACGTACCATTCCCTCAATTTCTTGAGCACATCAAGGCCGCTCATATCGGGGAGATTGAGATCGAGCAACACGATATCCGGCTTCTTCATCACCGTCATGCTGATGCCATCGCCGCCGTTGCCGGCCTCGAATACGCGGCATCCCTGGCTTTCAAGGCCAATCTTTAAAAACCGTCGTATCTGAAGCTCGTCGTCGATTACCAGTATCAATTTGTTTTCCATGCCGGCATCAATCACTTTCTTTTTCCTTCACAGCGACAGGCAGATACATAACGAATCGGGCGCCATGCGGGGCTTTGTTCTCAGCCGTGATTCGCCCCCCGTGGAGCTCCACTATTCCCCTGCTTATGGAAAGCCCCAGCCCGAGCCCCATGCGAGACTGAGTTTTACCCGAACGATAAAATTTGTCGAAAAGCTTTCCGATATCATCAGCGGGAAGCCCCGGGCCGTCATCCTCAACGACGATCGATACGCCGTTATCGTATCTCGCCACGCCTATCCTGACCGGCGTACCGTCGTGCGTATGCACGATCGCGTTATGGACAATGCAATAAAGCGCCTGCGCAATGAGGGTATAATCGACGCGCACAAGCGGAATATCGTCGGGGCACCACACGGTAATGGGATGACGCGCGGCAAGAAATTCCAGCTTGTTCAGCACACTGCCGATAATATCCGACAAATCGTTCCAATCGGCGTTAAGCGAAAGCCTTCCCGAATCTATACGGCTCATATCAAGGAGATTGTCGACCAGCGCTATGAGACGCTCGGCGGCGTCCTGCGTCTCTTTTAGAAGATTATGCCGGGCATGCTCGTTGCCATGTACAGCAGTGTCCATGAGCGTACTAATCGATCCCTTGATGGCGGTCAGAGGAGTGCGGATCTCGTGGGTGAGGGAATTCATGAGCACCCGGTACAGTTTTTCCGATTCCTCGTGGATTTTCGTTTTCTGGGTTTCCTGCACGAACATATCCCGCTCGATAACGTTCGCAAGATGGCTCGCGAGCGTTTCAAGCATTGCCGTTTCCTCGAGGGTAAGAAGAATATCGGCGGAAAACCTTATTCCCATTACCCCCACCGTATTTTCTTTTTTGAAGAAAAGGGGAATAAAGAGAAACGGCGACGACGGGAGCGTATCGGTAAACCGGCCCGCGGTTTTACCGCTGGTAAAGCAATAGTTTGCCACACTGAAATCCTTTTCATCCGGTATTATTGAGCTTGCCGGATGCGGCGTCGCGAAAAGCGAACCGTCGGCGGATTTTATATAAACAACCGCAAGCGCCTCAAACGTCGATTTTATATACGCGAGAACATATTCTATGGCCTCGTCAATGCTTCGGGACGACGCAAATCGCCTGGTAACATCATAGAGCACATTCAATTGTTCTTCACGTTGTACGGCCGATCTCTCCTGGTTGCGCATCTTTGATGTTAACGATCCGGCGACCAGGGCTATGGTAAAATACATTATGAATATGATCACGTCGTCAATGCGATATATATAAAGCGTAAAATACGGCGGCAGAAAGAAAAAGTTCCAGACAAGCGCGCTCAACGCCGCATAGAAAAATACGGGACCGCGCCCGACAAACAGGGAGACTATCAGGATTGAGAGCAACAATATAAGCGAAACCGAACGTGCGCCGATAATAGGAAGCATCGCATAGTTTGCTGCCGCAACACCAGCAAGCGCCGACAACACAGCGAGATACTGTTTCCAGCGCGGTTTTTTCCAGGAATAACCGGTTCTTCTTTCAGCGGCGTTTTCATTGCCACCTGGCGCGCGAATAATATACAGGTCAATGTTGCCGCTCTCCTTTATAAGACGCCTCACCGGCGTCCGGAAACGGAAAATATCTCTCCAGAAACCGCTTCCCGGTTTTCCGGCAACGATCTGGGTGATATTTCTCTGCCGCGCGATACGGAGTATGCCGCCGGTAATGTCTTCATCACGTGTCACCACTATTTCAGCGCCGAGTTCCCTCGCGAGAGATATTATTTTGTTAAGACGCTTGCGATCTTTCACCGAAAGAGGCTTCGATGTCTCGACGTTCACCGCAATCCATGACGCACCGAGATTATACGCCATGCGACGGGTCCATCGTACAAGGCTTTCGGAAAATGGACTCGGACTCACTGCCACGAGAAGCCTTTCGCCGGTTTTCCACGGCTCATATATTTTTCTGGTCTGCCTGTAACTCTGAAGCGAATGATCCACCTTTTCGGCGGTAAACCTGAGCGCCATTTCCCTGAGCGCAGTGAGGTTGCCAATTTCGAAAAAATTCCCGGCCGCCATCTCGATCCGTTCCGGCGGGTATATTTTCCCCTCACGCAATCTCTTTATCAGGTCTTCCGGCGATATGTCGATGATCTCAATTTCATCCGCGCGCTCGAGCACAGAATCCGGAAGCGTTTCCCGTACGGGAATACCGGTAATCTCGCGAACGGTGCCCGCCCTGCTTTCGATGTGCTGTACGTTCAGCGTGATATACACGCTGATGCCCGCATCAAGAAGTTCGAGCACGTCCTGAAACCGTTTCGGATGCCGCGATTCAGGGGCATTGGTATGCGCAAGCTCGTCAACAAGGGCAATTGCAGGATGCCTCGCTATCACCGCATCAGTATCCATTTCCTCGAGGGCGACGCCGCGGTAGACTGT
>DHPI01000038.1:50371-50912 GCA_002407865.1 Spirochaetia bacterium UBA5368 | reverse complement strand
GGTAGACTGTTTTGCGCCGTGGAATCGAAGGTATGCCGTCAGCCAGCCGCTCGATATCCGCGCGGCCGTGAGATTCGATATAGCCTGCCACGACATCAACGCCTTCCCCCATCGCCTTGTGCGCGGCGGTAAGCATGGCATAGGTTTTTCCCGATCCGGCAGCCATTCCAAAAAATATTTTCAATTGCGGACGGACGCCGTCCTCGCCGTTTCGCGTAATCGCGCGAAGAAGCGCCTCCGGATCGGGCCGCGTATCGTCACGATGGCTCATCGCATTTTATCCACGTGAATGTTCAGCATCAGCACATTGACCACCGGTTCTCCCATAAATCTCAGTATGGGTCTTTCAGTCAAATTTGCAATCAATTCCTGAAGCCTTTGCGTACGCTCCTGTGAAAAGCCCCGCGCCGCCGCAACGCGGGGCGCCTGCATCATGGCGGCCTCCGGGCTTATGTGCGGATCGAGACCGCTTCCGGACGCGAACAGCATATCCGGGGGAATGATCGCATCACCGTCCTTGCTCCGCTGATGTCCGGCAATC
>DHPI01000038.1:44745-50291 GCA_002407865.1 Spirochaetia bacterium UBA5368 | reverse complement strand
TGCTCCGCTGATGTCCGGCAATCAATTCCCGCCAGTACTTTACCCGGATATCGTAAAGCTCCTTCAGCCCGGCGCTGGTGATTGCCATATTGCTCGGTCCGGATGGAACCGCCGCATAACCGGAGGCCGAGGGCCTGGGCATGAAATACTTTTCCATGGTAAATTTTTGCGCGATCAGTGTAGCGCCGGACGGTTTTCCATCCAGCGTAATGATGCTCCCCGCAGCCTTTTCGTGAAATGCGAGCCGCGCGATTCCGGTTATCGCCGCCGGATAGAGCACCCCTGTGATAAATGTCATTACCATGAGAAATTTGATCGACACTCCACATGTTTTCATTATGGGCCCTCGTCCAAATTTATCATACAAGGCGAAGCAGTACCACCATCCAATCGATTATTTTTATACCGATAAACGGTGCAACAAGCCCGCCAAGCCCGTACATCAACAAGTTTCGCGCAAGTATGGCGTTCGCGCCGACAGGACGGTACGCAACACCCCTGACCGCCAGCGGTATCAGGGCGACAATAATCAGCGCGTTAAAAATTACGGCGCTCAAGATGGCGCTTTCAGGCGATGCAAGGCGCATTATGTTCATGGCCGCAATGGGGCCCGCAGTGCCCGCCTGCGCGTAGAGGCCGCCAAAGAGCGCGGGCAATATCGCGAAGTATTTCGCGATATCGTTTGCAATGCTGAACGTGGTGAGCGAGCCGCGCGTCATGAGAAGCTGCTTGCCGATCTCTACGATCTCGATAAGCTTCGTGGGGTTCGAATCGAGGTCGATCATGTTGCCCGCTTCGCGCGCCGTCTGGGTGCCGCTGTTCATGGCCACGCCCACATCGGCCTGCGCAAGCGCCGGGGCGTCGTTGGTGCCATCGCCGATCATGGCGGCAAGATGTCCCTCCGCCTGTTCGTCCCGTATGCGCACAAGCTTTGTCTCGGGCGTGGCCTCCGCGATAAAATCATCAACGCCCGCTTCCGCGGCAATCGCCGCCGCGGTAAGCTTGTTGTCTCCTGTAATCATCACGGTTCGGATGCCCATCTTCCGCAAATCTTCAAAGCGTTCACGGATACCGCCCTTGACGACATCTTTTAAATGAATCACACCGACTATGTCCTTTCCCTCCGACACCACGAGCGGGGTTCCCCCGCTTCTGCTGACAGTCTCCACCGCCTGGGAAACCTCGGGAGGATATGCGCCGCCGATCCCGGCAATATAGTTCCCCATTGCTTCGGCGGCGCCCTTTCGTATGCGGCGCATCCCGCCCGGTACGGGAATATCGACGCCGCTCATTCCGGTCTGCGCGCTGAACGGAATAAACCTGGCGTTCGTGTTTCGCACATCGCCTGCCCTCAGATTGAAGAGATCCTTCGCAAGCACTACGATAGACCGCCCCTCCGGCGTTTCATCGGCAAGCGACGATAACTGCGCCGCCGATGCCAGTCTCGACACGTCTACCCCGTGCGCGGGAATGAAATCCGACGCCATCCGGTTTCCTATGGTAATGGTGCCGGTCTTGTCGAGCAGCAGCACGTCGATATCGCCCGCCGCCTCGATCGCCTTGCCGCTCATGGCGATGACATTGTGCCGTATCAGCCTGTCCATGCCGCTAATGCCGATCGCGCTGAGAAGCCCCCCTATCGTGGTCGGAATAAGGCAAACGAGAAGCGCAATGAGTATCGGAATAGTGAGATATTCCGGCATACCTGAGCCCGAAGCATTCGCGCTGTAAAGCGAAAACGGGTAAAGGGTCATTACCGCGATCAGCAGAATAAACGAGAGACTTGAAAGCAAAATGGTCAGCGCGATCTCGTTGGGGGTCTTCTGCCGCGCAGCCCCTTCTATAAGCGCGATCATCCTGTCAAGAAATGTTTTTCCAGATTCAGATACGATGCGTACGAGTATGCGATCGGAAAGCACCCTCGTTCCTGCGGTTACGGCGCTCCGGTCGCCGCCGCTCTCGCGTATCACCGGCGCAGATTCCCCGGTGATGGCCGATTCATCGACGCTGGCAATCCCTTCTATTACCTCGCCGTCCCCCGGAATCAGGTCGCCGGCCTCGCACACGACTATGTCGTTTCTCTTCAACTCCGATGCGGGAATTTTTAATTCCCTGCTGTCGGTTATCATCCGCGCAACGCTTCCGGATTTTGCGCTTTTCAGGCTATCTGCACGGGCCCTGCCGCGCCCTTCTGCTATCGCTTCGGCAAAATTTGCAAACAGTACCGTAAACCAGAGCCACAGGGCGATCTGTATATTGAAAGCCGGGAAACGGCCATGAAAGGCGTCAACCAGTATTATGCAGGTAGTAAAAGCCGCCCCCGTTGAAACCATCATTATGACGGGATTCTTAACCTGAGTGCGGGGATGCATTTTTTTGAATGAATCGACAACCGCCCTTTGTATCAATGTTCGGTCGAGAAATGTAATATTTTTTCGGGTGCTCATCGGCGTAACATCTCCGTTTCTAAAAGAATTTGCCCTTCATCAGCAGCAAATGATCCACAATCGGCCCAAGCGTGAGCGCAGGGAAAAAGGTAAGCGCCCCCACGACAACAATGACGCCGATAAGAAGGAATACGAACATCAGGCTGTCGGTGCGGAACGTGCCTTCGCTTCCGGGAATAATTTTCTTTTTCGCCATCGTTCCGCCGATTATCACGGCGGGGACAATCACGGCAAAACGACCAACCAGCATGGCGATGCCGGTCATTATGTTATAGAAATCCGTATTGGCGTTTAATCCCGCAAACGCGCTCCCATTGTTTCCCGCTGCCGACGAAAACGCGTAGAGAATCTCGGACAGGCCGTGCGGCCCCCTGTTCCCCAGGCTTGAAAGGCCCGCTCCGGTTGCGGATGCAATCGCCGAAAAAAGCAGTATAACCGCGCCCGGCACCAGAATGCCGACTACCGATGCCTGCACCTCTCGTTTTTCAATTTTTTTCCCGAGGTATTCCGGGGTCCTTCCTACCATGAGGCCCGCAATAAATACGGCAACGAAGACGAACATAAGCATTCCGTACAAACCGGCGCCGACACCGCCGAAAACAACCTCCCCCAGCATCATGTTGAGCATTGCAATCATCCCCGCAAGAGGGGTAAAGCTGTCGTGCATCGCGTTAACCGAACCGTTCGAGGCGCACGTGGTTGCCTGGCCCCAGAGTATACTATTCCCAATACCAAAACGAAGCTCCTTTCCTTCAAGGAGGGGCGTATCCGCGAAGATCGGATTGGCCATATGCTCACCCAGGAGCATGACCGACAGTCCCGCCAGCAGAAGCAGCATCATTGCCGCGAAAATGGCAAATCCCTGGCGCCGCGACCCGACGAGCCTGCCATAGGTAAACACAAGCGCTATCGGGATGAGAAGTATTGCGAGCATTTCCAAAAAATTGCTGACCGCCGTCGGATTCTCGAGCGGGTGTGCGCTGTTCGCGCCGAAATATCCGCCCCCGTTCGTACCGAGCTGTTTTATTGCCACCTGTGAGGCGGCGGGCCCCAGCGGGATAACCTGATGATCCCCCTCCAGGGTAGTAACGTGCGCATAAGGAGCAAACGTCTGCACCACCCCCTGTCCGGCGAGCGCAATCGACAAAACGATGGAAAGCGGCAGCAACACATAGAGAACCGAGCGCGAGACATCTATCCAGAAATTTCCAATTAACGATGTTTCCTTTCGTGTCAGCCCGCGCGTCATCGCGAGAAACGCCGCAATTCCCGTTGCAGCGCTGAGAAAGTTCTGCACGGTAAGGCCGATCATCTGTGTAAAATACGAAAGCGTACTTTCGCCGGAATACGCCTGCCAGTTCGTGTTCGTCATAAAACTGACCGCCGTGTTGAAGGCCAGCGCGGGGGCAATGTTCCCGAGCCGCTCCGGATTGAGCGGCAGGCTTTTTTGATACAATTGCAGTACAAAAACGACGATGAATCCCGCGGCATTGAAAACAAGCAATGCCGTCAGATATTCCTTCCAGTTCATTTCCTCATTATGCCGTATTCCTGCAATGCGGTACGCCAATCGTTCCGCGGGAAGCATAACGGGACTCAACAGGTTTTTTTCGCCGGCAAACACCTTTGCCATGTACCAACCGAAAATCGGCACAAGAATAATAAGTACGGTAAAAAAGAATACTATCTCCACTATTTCTTTCACAATTGTCGCATCCTCTAAAATTTCTCAGGGAAAAAAATCGAATACCAGAGATACATTACCGCCGCAAAACCGAGTATGCTGCAGGCAATCAATAGATACGTCATAATGCTGCCTCCGATACTGACAGGATTGAATGAAAGATATGATATTCCCTTACGTCTGTCTATTTTCTGTGTGTTAACTATACTGACGAACCCGTTAAAAAATTGTTAAAATCAAACATCAATACCACCGCAACACTGCATTAGTCCGCGCATCACGCTGTCGAAACGTGCAGTTCGAATTTTACCGCCGCGCATAGTTTCTGGTGTTTGGCTGTTACCGACGCTATACTTCGTGCTTGACGTATTTCACAGGTAATCGCATATGTCGAAGACATTCGCGACATGCGCCGCCATCATTGATGCGTTTTTCAAGCACCGCACGAAGCATTCCGGGCACGTTAGAATGCTGTGACTGGAAAGCATAAAAAACAATACAGGAATACCATGGAATATACCGACGAATCGATATACCGCATATTGAATGAAACATTTCATGCCACAGAATTCAGGGCATCACAGAAGGAGATCATTACGCGCATCCTTGACGGAAAGCATTGCCTTGTGCTAATGCCGACCGGCATGGGAAAATCGCTGTGCTACCAGCTTCCGGCGCTGCTTCTCGACGGCCTCACAATTGTGCTTTCACCGCTTATCGCCCTCATGAAAGACCAGGTCGACCAGTTGATAAAGCTCGGTATCGACGCGTCGTATATCAATTCGTCGCTTAGCAAAAGCGAAAGGGAAAAGCGCTACCACAATATCCGCAACGGCCGCTACAAAATTCTATATGTAGCCCCCGAGCGGTTCAGAAAAAAGCATTTCATTGAGTGCCTGCAATCAAGGGCTATTTCACTCCTCGCAGTCGACGAGGCTCACTGTGTCAGCCAGTGGGGCAACGATTTCAGGCCGGATTATTCCCGCATAGA
The DNA here is from genome assembly GCA_002407865.1 of Spirochaetia bacterium UBA5368. GTDB lineage: Bacteria > Spirochaetota > UBA4802 > UBA4802 > UBA5368 > UBA5368. Next base: position 45,169 of record DHPI01000038.1, on the reverse strand, counting down.
GGAGATCAGAACCGTGCTGGGAAACCCAGTAACGATAGCGCTGACGGCAACGGCGACACGCGAGGTCGAGGCGGACATTATACGAAAAACGGGGATTCCCGCCGATGAAGTACAGGTGTTCAACGAGGGCATCTGCCGTCCCAACCTCTCTCTCCGGGTAATGGATTTCATAGATGAAAGCGATAAATTCGACGCCATATACGATCTCGTTAAAAAAACGCAGGGCAGTATAGTTGTCTATTTCAACCTTATCGCAAGCATCGAAAAGTTCGCCGCGTTTCTCGACATGAAGAAACAAAAGTACTTCATCTACCACGGCAAGCTCGATCCCGATGCGAAAAGAAAGGTGCAGAAGCGATTTATTGAATCGAAGCAATCACTGATGCTCGCCACAAACGCATTCGGCATGGGCATCGACAAGCCC
>DHPI01000038.1:42734-44657 GCA_002407865.1 Spirochaetia bacterium UBA5368 | reverse complement strand
GGCATGGGCATCGACAAGCCCGACATCCGCATGATAGTGCATGCCGAGATACCCGACTCCATCGAGTCGTATTACCAGGAAATCGGAAGGGCCGGCCGCGACGGAAAACGTTCCGAATGCGTCCTTATGTACTGCCAGGACGACCTCGCAGTGCAGATAAATTTTCTTGAATGGAAAAATCCCGACGCCATATTTATAAAAAACGCCTACCGCCTTCTCGCTTCAATGGGCGATACGCTGCAATCGTACACGTACGAAGACCTCCAGGAAAAGCTCGTCTACAAACACAGGGCCGACCACAGGCTGCAAACCGTGCTCAACCTCTTCGACCTGTACCATGTCACCGAGGGAAACCTTGATACGCTGAACCTGACGCTGAAATCGCCGATTCCCGACGAAATACTTTCCGCCGAGTATATCACCTCGAAACAGGAAAGGGACAAAAAGCGCCTCGTGGATATGCTGAACTACGTGAAAACACCGAACTGCCGAAGAAATTACATTCATTCGTATTTCGGCATGCGGCGCGTCGATTGCGACAACTGCGATAACTGCGGCTGACCGGCGTATATCATGACGCCGGTAAATATATTGATCGCCAGTTAACGCGACTCAAGGTCGCGTACCACCTTTTTGTATTTCTCGTGGATCATTTCCCTGTCGAATTTCCAGAATTCTTCGAGCAACGAGTCAAGCTCGGCAGGCGTGAAGTATTTTTCCGTTGAAGGAAAAAACTCTTTGTCTTCCTTTCTGATGTGTTCGGGATAGAATCGCAGCAATACGCCAAGCGCATCGAGGATTATATCGAGCGCGACTTTATCGCCGGCCGCGTATGCGTTTCTCGCGGTGACAAGCTCGCCGACCGTTTTTCTGGCAAAGACGTGCTCATCGACGAGATCACGCATCATGGCGTCTTCTCCCGGCGTCATCGTTTTTTTCGCGAGTTCTTTAAAGAGGATATCCTCCTCCTTTCCGTGGTGGGTACGATCGGCATAAACCCTGATAAAATCCACGGCCGTATCGATCAGCACGGGATCGACCTTTTTATCCCGTCTAATCTTCGCCGCTTCCCTGTCCATCGCCTTCAGCATCTTCTCGATAAGCCTGTGCTCAATCATCAACGGTCCCCGAGGTTTCATACACGCCTCCTTTTCCAGGATATTGTCATTCGTGCGCGCATCAACAGTGCGGCACCATTTTATTTCTTTTTAAAAATCATTAAATATTCATCCTGCATAAAATTGTCGCTGTCCGCCAGTTCAAGACCGGCATTACTCATCCAGCGCACGAGGTCTTTTTCCGTAAATTTGTTCGACATGGGCGGCCAATTGGCTTTAAAACTGATAACCGCTATTCTGCCATCCGATTTCAAGTAGCCGCTCAATGTTTTTACATATTCCTGCTGCCTGTCGATATAATGGAGCGTATCGCATATGAATATCAAATCAACCCTGTGCGGTATTCGCGGATCATTCTCGACGGCGGCGACGGTTTGAATATTTTCAATCCCTTCACGCCTGTTGCCCCGGTCAATATGGTTCAGAAGTTCTCTATTAATATCGACGGCATATACCTTTCCGGATGATGAAACCCGCGGCGCGATTTTTCTCGAAAAAAATCCAGTGCCCACACCGACATCCGCGACGATATCTCCGGGTGCAATCCGCAAACGATCGATAATTTTCTCCACCTGCATGCGATTAACGCGTTCATCCCGTTCCATGTGCCCGATATAAAACGCGGATTTAATCTTTTCTTTAAAAATTGTGAGGGAGAGCGCCGCCGCCGCACACACAGCAAAAGAAACAATGATGATTATCCAACGGACCATATACTCCCAGCAACACGAAATTTTAATTATTATACCTGTGCCCCCACGTCTTCCACGGTACCGCCCGGGGACGCGCGCAGCCGGCCTTACAT
>DHPI01000038.1:41253-42556 GCA_002407865.1 Spirochaetia bacterium UBA5368 | reverse complement strand
CTCCAAACTTATGTTTGTATGATATTACACCACACTACTATACAAACAGTACGATATGCAAATCATTTTTATACCGACCGGCCTACTTATATTCACTATGAGTGTAATACCGCTACTCACATCTTTTATGTCTATCTGGCGGGAATCGCGTCTTAATATCGCATGACGGCACTATATTTTTATCTTATTGTCTTTTTTCTCATAGATTATCCGTCTCGCCGTATACATGACATGGGGAACACGACTCCCTGTCAGGCCGACAGGACGATTGTCTTTTTCGATAAGATTCGCTTTTTATAAATAGATTAATAATTTGACTATTCTAAATAAAATTTTATACTCACCAGAATTTGGACAGAATGATGATTTCATGGCACCGAGGGCGGAAATTTCTATTCGATAACTATACTAACCACACTACCTGTAATTTGCGGGAGACATTATAGTGAAAAAAGAATATAACGTTACCATCAATTTCGGTCTCAGTTCCGCTTTCGCATTTGTTGTAATCATAACGACCTTCTGCGTTTCGACGGTTTTGTTTTTTAATATGCGCAGTGTCATGCGTGAAGATCTCAAGAAGCGCATCCATGACATTCTGGCAATCGGCATTACCAAAATCAACGCCGATATGCATGCCTCACTCACAAGCCCGGAACAGGAATCCACTGCACAATACGCCGCACTTAAAAAGGTGCTTCAGGAAATACGAGATGGCAGTACTGAAGTCCGGTATGTTTACACCATCAGGCATCTGGGCAACCATGCATATCAGTTTATCGTCGATGCCGAGGAAGACGCCAAAGATATCAGTCATCTTGGCGATGAGTACACAGGCTTTGACATAGAATCACAGATTGGTAAAGATAATACTATCTATGTCTGTAAAGAGTTTGAGAAGGATAAATGGGGAACCTGGCTTACAGGGTATGCAAAAATTGTAAACTCAAACGGCGCCTCTGACAGCTACCTTTGCATCGATATATCCGCTCATACAATATTGCAGCGGGAACGTTACGTATTGGTCGATATTCTCTTGATCGGCGCGATAGTCGCGTCTGTTTTTGTCATGCTTGGTCTTGTAATTGCCCGCCGAATCGTGAAACCGCTCGCACTGCTCGAGCAGGATATGATCCGCATCAAAGATTTCGATCTGGATGCGGCTGTCGATATCAAGTCGCGCTTTATAGAAATAATAAACATGAAATATGCCGAAGACAACATGAAGTTAGGCCTGCAGTCATTTAAAAAGTATGTGCCTGCCGACCTGGTAAGCCAGTTGATCAGATTGAACAAGGAAGCA
>DHPI01000038.1:39958-41138 GCA_002407865.1 Spirochaetia bacterium UBA5368 | reverse complement strand
AACTGACGGTTATGTTTACCGATATTGCAAACTTTACGGGCATGTCCGAACAGATAAGCCCTGAGCTCTTGTCAGAGCTGATGTCGGAATACTTTGAGGGATTGACGCAGATTATTATTAAACATAACGGCACCGTCGATAAATATATCGGTGATTCGATTATGTCGTTCTGGGGCGCGCCTTCGGATATCAGGGACCATGTGTACCTGACGTGCCTGGCCGCACTGGAGTGCCGACAGTTTTTACAAACCCTGAACGAAAATTACAGGCAGACGGGAAAGCCCGAATTGATTACCAGGTTTGGCATCAATAGCGGCGAGGTTATAGTCGGTAATTTCGGATATAAAGACCGTTTTAACTACACAGTTATCGGAGACAATGTCAATCTTGCCAGCCGGCTTGAGGGAATCAATAAGGTCTATGGTACGACAATTATAATCAGCGAGAATACATATCGCTTCATCGAAGACCGGTTTGTATGCCGTAAAATAGATATCGTGGCGGTAAAGGGAAAGAATACCGGCATTCCGATTTATGAACTATTTGCGTCAAAGGAAAATATATCGGAGAAACAGGCTTCATTCGTTGACCTTTTTAACCAGGGGATGGATTTGTATCTGGATCGGCAGTGGAATCAGGCGCTTGAGTTCTTTGAAAAAGCGCAGGGTCTCTTTCCTGACGATACTCCATCTGCACTCATAATAGAGCGATGTAAAGAGTATATGGACAGTCTTCCGTCAGCAGATTGGCAGGGAATCACCGTAATGTACGAGAAGTGACGGCAAACCGAGCACGAGCAGACGCAACTTGCATTTATAGCGAATACGACGCCCCGAAACCAGACCACCAGCGGTGCTTGTTTGCCTTGGTGGAATAATACCTGTTCCAGTCCTTATCGGGAACATAGGCGTAATTAATGCTGCCGTGGAATGTGCTCTGCCCGACTGTCACGCAAAGATCCGCGCTTGCGGTCACATCGCTTATCCCCTTCCTTGCCCGTGTAGCCGGATCTCCTTCAATTTCAGCCGCCTTATTGTTATAATAGCCAAGTCCGCCAAGCAGGGTCAGGGTTGCCTCATCGGTGAGTTTGAAATCCCGATTCAACTGGAACTGGAGATAAAAATCCCTGTCCACTTCGCGGGTGCCCTCATAATCGTCTACGTAATAATCATGGTTGTAA
>DHPI01000038.1:39424-39831 GCA_002407865.1 Spirochaetia bacterium UBA5368 | reverse complement strand
TCAATCGTGAGCGACAGGGTTCCGGTAAAGTAGCTTTCATTATGGTTATTCCCATTCACCTTTTTATTCCGGTCTGCCGAATTGTAATACCAAAAGTACCACACCTCGACCCCCACTGAAACGGTTTCTGCAAATGTTCGCGTGAAGCAAATGCCAAAGTCAGCTACGTAACACAGCTTCTCAATATCGTTTGCCCCATCACCGAAAACTTCTGAAGCGTATTCGCCAATGTAGCCTATTGATACACCAGTATCGGCCGCATTCTGATTTACAAACGGAAAAAACACGCCCCTGTTTTCTCCATATAAATCATCCCCGCGCCAGAAATAATTACTGAAATAGTCAATACCGGCGTTCAATCCGACAGATCCTTCGAACGCCCGAGCGGACGGCACGTACAGCATTGA
>DHPI01000038.1:36266-39315 GCA_002407865.1 Spirochaetia bacterium UBA5368 | reverse complement strand
CAAATACGGTCATCATGCAAATCATCTTTATATATTTAGCAAAAATCTGTGCTGAGAGTATCACGATAAGGCCGCAAAACAGCAAGGGAACGAAAAAGTGTTGCACATGAATCTCCTCTATGAGACAGCCGCACGCTAAAAAGTCCCATAATTCAACATATAGTCTGGACGGCACCTATGTGATGTAAATTTCGCACCGCAAGATTTACACAGAAACTATACGAGTCACGTGGCTCTTAGGAACGAATTATTCCTGCACTATTTTGTCAGTCAACTATTAAAAATAAACTATATTATTTTACTAATTTATATTTCGGATTGTCAGCTCCTTTTCAAGTTTTTTCATCCGGTTCATTTCATCTATCAGCTCCAGGAGGCCGTGGAGCAGACGGATGATTTTTTCTGAATCTTCCTTTACGCTCATCGCGTTATGCAGCACCGAACCGATCGACTTGTTGATAGTGGCGCTGTTTTGCACCACGGCCTGCATTTCATCATTCAGGGCAATTATCCGTGAGGTGATGTTCTGCATCTGTCCCGTGATACCCATGATCACCGAATTGCTCTCCTTGAGCTGCAACTGGGTGCTGTCGGCAAGTTTTTTCACCTCGTCGGCGACAACGGCAAAACCCCGCCCCTGCTCGCCTGCCCTCGCCGCCTCAATAGCAGCATTAAGGGCGAGCATATTCGTCTGGTCCGAGAGATCGTCCACCGCGCCAAGAATGGATTTCACCTTCTCGGCGGATTTTTCCATGGTACGCACGCTGTCGGCAAGCGAGGAATAGGTATCGGAGCTGTGTGAAATGCTTGTGAGGAATTCACCGAACCTGTCGTTTACCGCTACAAGGTCCCTGCTGACGTTTCCGGAAAATTCAGTAATTGTACGAAAATTTTCTACTGTATCACGCACTATCGACATTTTGCTATCGACGGAATCAAACATGTTTTTCCGGATCGCATTGATCTGCACCATCTGGTTGATACGCCTGCCGCTGTAGTAGTCCTTGAACACCGAATACTGATGCACAAAGCTATCGACATAATAATCTCTGAATTGGTCTTTCTCCAGTTCCCTGAAGAAGAACACGGCGGTCAGTGTCTGGTTGATATTGACGCCCAGGAGTTCACCGAATGTGGAAAAACCCGCGAGCGGCAGCGAACCGAAATGCGTAATCCCGTGAAGCAGGTTCTGATTATTGAGCCTTCTCAGTATGCAGTCGTTAAGGATCGCGCCGACAGGCTCGGCAAATGCCGTTTTTTCGCTCAGAAACTGCTCAAGGTCTCTTCGTGTCGTTTCAACGAAGTCTGTCTTTTTTAGAAGATAGAGCTCGTCGCCCTTCGAAACATCGCAATAAAAATTGATCCGGTTTTCTTTGACGTCGATCCCCGACGCCGATCGTACATACAGCTCACCGTTGATCTCTATCCCGAAGGAATAATCGTTAAGTTTTTCCTCAAGCTCCCCCGGTTGACATCTGAAATACTCGCACAACTCGTCGATCATGTTTCGTATGTCGTGCGTCTGTGGATCGTATACCGTCTTGACGAACCGCCTCACGGTATCGGACTCGAGTATCATGAATTTTTTTTGCGTCTTTTCAAAATTCTGCGATTTGAGTATGCCGAACCGCATGGAGGGCTGAAGCTTGAGAAACGACACGATTGCGTGATTTTCGTATATGACGCCATCATAGAAGATATAAGTATTTTTGAAATCCAGCCTCCCGCCGGCCGAACCGCCCGCGAAGAGGCACGGGAACCTCCCCGAACCGTACACCGCCTCCATAAAAAAGCTTTCGCTGTTCGAAAGCCCGTCGATCAGCGTAAACGCGATAGTATCCTCATACTGTATTTTGAACGGCACATCGATGGTTTTCAAATGCTCCGAAATTTTCTTTATCCTTTCCGAAATGCTTCGCGTATTTTTCCCAGACCTGATATCCTCCGAAAACAGAGGGACAGCTTCAACATGAACGTCCGATATCAACTCCCCGCTGAAGCTCTGTAGAACGATTGTATCCCACGCCGCGCCTGTTTCGAGATACACCGTGCTTCGCGTATCGTCCGCAGAGCACAGTTCCCCCGCCGATGTGCACATGACAAGTTTGGTGCCGGCGGGAAGGAATGATGTAATCCGCGAGGTAACGCTTCGAAATTCGACGTGAGGCGATACAAATCCTATGACGAGGCGCGGCGCCGTATCACCGAAATAAAGCCCTTTCAGGCTTTCCTCCGAAAGATCCCCATATTTCCCCTGTAATGTTTTAATCAGGGGCTGTTTCGGCGTAATTACCGGCTCCTCGGCGTCGGCCGGGGCAACGGGTGATTCCACTGCATTCTCATTCCTTCTGGTAAACACGTTTTTAAGCAATGCCATGACGATCCCTCTCTGTGGGCAATATCCGGTATGGTTTATCGATCCAAGGCGCTGCAACGGCATAACGTCGGAGCGTGATATGTAGTGACCAAAACCACAGGATGCAAATGTTATCAAAAAACGGGAAAAGATATTTAAATGGAACTCTATAGCCTATTTTTAATAAGCTACTATTATATCTTTCTTTAGTAAAGTAAAATTTGTATTTTTTTAATTGCATTCAGGGGGTCAATTCTTCCGGCTATCAGTTCGGTCTGTTTTATACCGTCTTCGTTGCCGGCATCTGCATATCCGGCGGATAGCCATACTGAGGTCACGTCCAATCCAGTGTGTAACCCCACCAGAGCGAACCGTTTAGGTCTTACGCCAGTGACTGCGCTTTGACCAGCGCTCGTTCTGCTCCCTGACGACTCCCATCACTATACCATAACAGCCCTTTTCTATGAGGCTTTGCAGTACCTCGTCGAAATGCTTTTCGCTCTCGGTGCCCATGGTAAAGTGCAAAACCTCCTTGTATCCGTCATCAGTAATGCCTATTACTATGAGCGTCCCCACCTTCCTTTTGCTGTCTTTCATAGCTGTCTACTTAATATTTTAGGCGACAACTATGTTGGCATAGATGGCTCCCTCCTTTGTTGTTGTTTGCCGATTACAACCCTGGTAGGTTTACGA
>DHPI01000038.1:35877-36105 GCA_002407865.1 Spirochaetia bacterium UBA5368 | reverse complement strand
TTTCTACATCTTTTTTACACACTCTCCCGGACGTGACCCGCTTCATGCATCTCTTCTATCTGTTTCTTCAGCCTGACGTTTTCATCCATCAGATCTTTTCGTTCAATGATTCTTCGAATGGCATTCCTGATATCCTCAGACTGAAAAGGTTTTGTGATATAATCAAATGCCCCTAACTTTATTGATTCAACAGCACTCTCGATGCTGCCATAGGCGGTGATCAGGCCC
>DHPI01000038.1:29302-35743 GCA_002407865.1 Spirochaetia bacterium UBA5368 | reverse complement strand
ATCAGGCCCTCGCTTTTAATTGCCCTTCGCTCATCCGGATTCGATGTTCGCGCCTATCCGCGCAATCGGCTCATTTCCCTCGATATTTTTTTCTCGGCGTCGATAAAGGAATCCTGAACAATATCCACTTGCTTTAGCACCGCCTGCTGACCTTTAAACGCGTGCCGCGCGATTCTCCCGATGCATTCAACGAACGCTTCCTCGACCCTGATGCAGTTTTCCTGAATGAGACCTATCAGCATTGCCGCACAGCGCACCGGCACATACTGAAGAATCTCGCCCCGTAGAAAAGTCTCCGACTGGTTGCTTGTTTCGGCCGCTATCTCGAGCGCCGTCGCGTATACGCGCAAAAACCTGTCGGCACACTCCGCGCACGCAACGAGCGGCGCATACAAGGCCGCCTGCGAGGGATTCTTTTTTATATGCTGTTCCAGCCAATAGAACACGAACAACAGCGAATTGCTGAGGTAATCGCCTACGGTTTTCAGGCTAACATCGTACGAACCCGACACATTGAAAAGATACCGTTGCTCCTTCGCATCCGCCAGATAGCGCGCCGAGGCAAACTCCGGAAGGAACAGCGAACGCGAAGGATGCCGCACCTTACTGAATCCCCTGAGCAATAATTTTAGCTGCGTTACGGCGTCGGCGTATTCGTCGTGTTTCGCCTCGCCCAGCTCCGGTGCGCTCTCATCATCCGCACGGTCGTCCACCTCGAAATCATCCTTCATATGGATTTGAAATTCGTCGGCAATGCGCTCTATAAACCCGATCATCTTCGCTTCGGTAATACCGGCCATCGAGGAAAGCATCTCTCCGAGTCCCGTCTGGTTAATAGTTTCAGCAATGGTGTGTGTTATTTTCTTTCTTGTCAGCTCGGCCGGTTGTATCTTCGAATTCATCCAGACATAGGTTATCGTGAAATTCTTCAGCGACACCATTCCCTCGCCGCCCCGGAAAAACGCTATGTCGCATGCCGAACGCTCGATAAGCGAGAGCGCCTTTTCGCAATAGAGTATGATATTGATATCGTTTACAAACTCGCGGAGTCGCGGCATGATCTCCATCGTCAGCTTTACTTCGAGTTGTTTTACCTTCCCTTCAAGATCGATAAGATACGGCGTGCGTGAGATATTCCGTACTTCTGCACGGCCCGGGGAATCTGCATCTGTATCGTCTTTCGGCGAGAACAGCATTTCCTTCAACCACCTGATCCTGTCGCCAAGGACAAATGTTTCGAACACATTGTTCATAAAGAAGACGATGATCTCTTCATATGTGGCGTTCGCACCAGATACCCGTGGGTCGAACAGCTTCACCGTGGCGTAATACCGATGCAGTTCATCATGCACGTCTTTCACGAGGTCCTGGAGTTCGTAATCGCCCCTCCGCGAGCTTTTCACATGCGCCAGGTCGCCAATGCCGTAAAGCTGTTTGACCAGCAGGTGTTTTTTATCGTCAGCTTCTTTTTTCTTTCTATCAAGATACCGCAAATCCATTGTTTCTTCCTCTCGATATCCCAAACGCCCCGCACACAGGCCATATTCCACGGGCGCGGCGGCGCTCTATCCGCATACCGCAAGCATACGCAGATATGCGCCAAATGTCAATGAAACGATCTCTCGTTACCTCCACTCCCCCACAATCCTCTTGAAGGGCTGCAACATGCCGTATTTCATGCCGCCGATGATCTTTTTTCTGAATTTCGGGATGCGCATCATAAGCGTAAACATCGCGTTGGTAAGCCGCATTTTATAATTCTTGTGCGGAAAATCGTACACCCCGTGCTTTTTGTAGTACGCATGGTCCGAAAGAAACGCGAACCGCAGTTTGCCGTATACATCGTCCCTGAATATCTTGGTGCCGCCGACCCCCAGGAACGTAGCCGGGCGGAGATAGCCGCGTGAGGCGTATTCCACCGCGCGCTTCGCGAACGAATCGATGCGGGCGTCTATTTCACGCGACGTGCCGGTTTCATCGATCACGAAATCAATAAGGTTTGCCTGGTGCCACTGGGTATATGCCTCCAGTATCTGGCGCAGGTTGGGAATCTGTCCCAGCGGGCCCGATACGATGAAACCAATCTGCTTTCCCTTCAGCACGGGTCTGTGCGTATTGAAAAAACTTCTGTCGAAAAACTGCTTCCACTGCCATGACAGGTAGCGGTCCCTGATTTCGCCCGCCAATATGAGGATGTCGGCGCAGATAATCCGCGAATTGAAGAAGTCGATAAAATCGTCCTTACCCGTCCATGCGCACACATTGTCGTAGCCGCATTTGATGCAGCCCAGGCAGCCGCCCTTAATATTTATGTCGCGTATATTAAACACATCGACATGACCGCCGAACGCATCGCGGAAGCGCGACACCATTTTGTCGAGATTGCCGCCCTTTTTCGACACATCCGTACAGACAACGATGTTTTTGCCCGCAGTGTCAATTTTGCCCGCTGGCTTCGAAGGCACGTAGGCGAACGCACGTGTTTTCAGTGACAGGTATTTTTTCGCGACGGGACGTTTCTCTTCGATCACCGTAAAGATGTCCTCCGCAAATTGCAGAACCTTCGCCTGGTGCAAGCGGTGCACAAGGTCGAACATGTCGGCCGAATACGAGCCCGCGAACTTCATGCCGAGGTCATCGCTTATCGCGTTCAGGTACTCATGCGCGGTATTGTCGAAGAAATGAATCGACGTCGTCAGCGACACGGCGTATTTTCCCGCAAAGGCGCGGGCGGCCTTTTTGTCGTGCACCAGCTCAATAAAGCGCTTGTACTGCGACGGGACAAGGCACACATACACCGGCGTTGCCCACAGCACCGCCCGAGAAGTTTTTATATCGGCAATAACCGCGTCGAACGCGGCGGTGTTTTTTTCCAGCTTTTTTATTTCATACGAAATGTTATGGACGACAAACTCGTGCTCGGGGTGGTTCTGCTGTATGTAGCGCACATACTGCATCGTGACGCTTGCCTTTCCCTTCGGGCTGCCGTTGAGTACCGTTATCTTCATGTGATGTCTCCTCTATATATTCGTGCCATATGCACTGTATACACCGGCAACTCCCCAGGTAAACAAATTTTCTTTGACACGGCACGGCCCGCCTCGCATTGTGCACTACATGCAACCTGATGTAGACATACACGGCGGCAAGTGCATTCTGCGCCCGGCGCGCGCGGAGGAGATGGCGGCGGTGTACGCGATAGAAGTCGATTCATTCCGCTCGCCATGGAGCTATGCCAGCTTTGTAAACGAGCTTTCAACGTCATTTTCTCGATTTATCGTCGCGGAACTCCCCGGCGGCATCGCGGGGTATGCGGTAGCATGGCACGTAACTGGCGAGATTCAGCTTAACCACATCGCGGTAAAGAAAGAATACAGACGTCGCGGCATCGCCCGCGCGCTTATTGATCACATCGTTGCTGAATTACGGCCCCAGGGCGCGGGGGTGATACTGCTTGAAGTCGCATCAAAAAACGCGGCGGCGCTCAATTTCTACCGCGCGCTCGGCTTCGCAGAAAACGGCACGCGGCGCAATTATTACCCTGACGACGACGCAATTCTGATGGAAAAAAGAATCTGACATGAAAATTCGAGATGTAGACTTCATAAAAAGCGCCTTCAAGGAAGCCGATTTTCCGGTTACGACACTGCCCGAATTCGCGTTCATGGGGCGCTCCAACGTCGGCAAATCGTCACTTATCAATATGGTGGTCGGCCGCAGGGGGCTCGTCAAAACGGGCGGCAGTCCGGGCGTAACGCGCTCTATAAATTTTTTTCATATCAACAACTCGGTGCTCCTGGCCGACCTCCCCGGTTACGGCTACGCAAAGCTCCCGGCAGCGGTGCACAAAACGTTTCTTCCGTTAATAAAAAAATACGTGTCGGGGAGGGAAAACCTTAAGCTTGTATTCCTTCTCATTGATATCCGCAGGACGCCCGGCGACTTCGAACGCGAAATGATAACGCTCCTCGCCGAAAGGAACATCCCCACGGCGATCGTCGCCACGAAATGCGACAAGCTCTCGAACAACCAGCGCCCGGTATCCCTCCGCACAATTGCCGACGCTCTTGGCATAGAGCGGAACGCTGTTTTTCTCTCATCGACGAAAAGCGGCGAGGGCAAGCGCGACATACTGAGGCTGATCGGCGAATACTCCTGAACCCGCATTCGCCGCGATTCGGGATTATATCTGCGTCATAAGATACATTATGCGGCTTGCCTTTTCTTTCGGCATCAGCGAAATGAGATACGAGGAAATGCTCATCTTGCCCGCTTCGACGGCGTCGGCGTCTATCTGCCGCAGCACGTCGATGATAAGCGGCTCTTCCCATTTGACGATGATCTGCACTGCCTCGTCGGGCGGGATGCTGATAATTTTACTGGCGAGGTCCTGCACGTTTTTCTTGTAGCCCGAATATTTTTTCTTTTCATCCTCGAGCTTCTTTCGCTCAACGTCTAATCCACGGCGGACACCGTCAAGTTTTTCCTTTTCCGTGTTCAGCGATTTCTCAACCTCGGCGATGCGGGCCTCGCGCCTGTCGAGGTCCTCGACTCGCTCCAGCAGCTTCTGCTTCTCCTTCTCGAATTCCTCTTTTGCCACCAGCGACGGCTCGTCATCCTCCGCGTCGACGACCATCGGCGCCTCGCTGGGAAAACGCCTCTCCACGTATTTACGTATATCAATAAGCCCGATATAATCCATCCAGAAAAAACCCGCCACCGTTATGAAGAAGATAAGAATCGCAAGATACGCTATTTTCGCCTTATCGGATACTTTTTTCATTGTCAGCTCCCCGCAATAATACTACGCCGCTCGCCGCGGTTTCCGTCACTCGCTGTTCTTCATATAATCCCGAATCACCTTCTGTACATACTCGCGCGTCTCGGTGATGGGCGGGATGCCGCCGTTTCTATCGACGGCGCCCTCCCCCGCGTTGTACGCCGCAAGCGCCTTCTTGTAATCACCGCTATATTTTTCAAGGAGATGCTTCACAATACCGACGCCGGCATTAATATTTTCCTCCGGCGAAAACGGGTCTTCCACGCCGAGACCGCGCGCCACCGACGGCATCAACTGCATCAGACCCTTCGCCCCCTTGCTCGACACCGCGCGCGGATTGTACGAGGATTCGTTCTTTATAATCGCGTCGATAAGCCCCGGCGGTACGCCCCTCTTTGCCGCGTTCCGGTGCGCAAGATCCTTTATATCCGATATCGAAAAATTCTCCCGCGATGGCAAATCAGCGCGCTCCGCAAAGCCGGCGGCTTTCTCTTTTTCGGCGGCATCCCTGATCTGCGCGTTCACCTCGTTGTCAAACGCCGCGGCGTCGCGCGGTGCCGCGTTCGGCTGAACAAGGCCAAAGCGCTTTTTTATTTCCTGGATTCTGCTCATTACCGCATACATGTCTTCCATCATGGCCGGCGCCTCACGCGTTTTCCTCAATTTTTCTTCGCAGGTACAATTTCTGGTTCATATCGTCGTTTTCCTTCGCGACTTCCCGGTTGTATTCGTACATGTATTCGTTCCATTTTCTTTCACGAAGCTTCTCGACCACACGCCTGTCGCGCGACGCCTCAACCAGCCGTTCGCGCACCTTCCGAATCTCCGGCTCCATCGCGTCGATCTTCTCCTGCTGCGACTTTATCACCCTGTGAGCAAACTCGACATAGCGCTCGAACATCATGGCCTCGTTGTACGAAAAACGCCCCCCCAGCATCTTCGCGCGGAACTTGTCGCGCTGCTGCTGTATGCCGCTGCGGTACTCTTCCTGCCGCATCTTTTCGCGGTTCTGCACGGCGACAATCGCGGCAAGCTCGTTCTTAATCTCCCGCTCCTTCGCCTCCCTGATGTCCAGCAGGCGCTGCAGCCTGAATTCAAACTTTTTCATGGCACCGGCTCATATCACGCCTGCCGCCTCGTTCTCGCGAAATAGGGCACCGGTGCGACATAATCTTTTTGCGTAGATTCGCCTTTGCTTTCTTTGCTTTCAAACATCGACATCAGGCGATGCGTAATATTGTCGAACGTGTCCCTTTCATATATGTCCTGACGCAAAAACGCGTCGATTTCAGGTTTCATTTCTATCGCCCTGTCCACCACGGAATTCGATCCCTTTGCATACGCCCCCAGGTTGATAAGGTCTTCCGCGTCGGCGTATGCCGCGAGAAGCTCGCGCATTTTGTTTGCCGCATCCTTGTGCTCGCATGTCACCACGTCTTTCATGCAGCGGGAAAGCGACGCGAGCACATTTACCGCCGGATAATGCCCCCTGTTCGCAATGCTGCGGTCGAGCACGATATGCCCGTCGAGAATCCCGCGCACGGCATCGGCGATCGGCTCGTTCATGTCGTCGGCTTCGACCAATATAGTATAAAAACCGGTGATGCTGCCCGCCCCCTCGCGCGTGCCCGAACGCTCGAGCAGCCTCGGAAGCAGCGAGC
>DHPI01000038.1:20172-29137 GCA_002407865.1 Spirochaetia bacterium UBA5368 | reverse complement strand
CGGCGGCAAGCCCCACCTCCCGCTGAGCAAGTGAAAAGCGGGTCACCGAATCCATGAGGATATTCACGTCGTTGCCCTGATCTCGGAAGTACTCGGCAACGGCATGCGCGAGAAACGCCCCGCGCAGTCGTATCATCGGCGGCTGGTCCGATGTCGCGACAATCACCACGGATTTTTTCAGCCCCTCCTCGCCAAGCTCCTTTTCAACGAAATCCCGCACTTCCCTTCCACGTTCGCCGATAAGCGCAATCACGTTGACATCGGCATCCGTGTAGCGGGCAATCATCGCCAGCAGTGTCGATTTCCCCACGCCGGAGCCGGAGAATATGCCGATACGCTGCCCCCTCCCCACGGTGATAAGCCCGTCGATCACCCTGACGCCCACCGACAGCGGCTGCTTTATGAGACGCCGCTGCAGCGGATTAAGCGGCTTTCCGTCGACCGGATACCGCATGTCCGAGAAAATCTCGCCCCGCCCGTCCAGCGGCGCCCCTACGCCGGAAATGACCCGCCCCAGAAGCTGCGGGCCGACGGGCACCGTAAGCTGCGTGCCCGCCGCGATCACTTCCGCGCCGGGGACAACGCCCCGCATATCGCCTATCGGCATCAGAATGACCCTGTTTTTATGGAAGCCGACGACCTCCGCGTACAGGTACTTTCCCGCGCCGAGGCGGATTTTGCATATTTCCCCAAACTGCACGGCGGGACCGCTGGATTCAATCGTGAGCCCCACGATCTTGTCCACTTTTCCCGTCGAATGTATTACTTCGGTCTCGTCGATCAGCTTTTTATATTTTGAAAGGATGTCGACTTTTTCGTGTGGGAGTATCTTTATCATCGCAGTTTTCCGCTCTTACATCGAGCTCGAGTTCCTTATCGCTTCTTCTACTGTATCAAGCTGCGTCGAGATGCGCGCGTCGATCGCGCCCACGTCCGTCTCGATAATGCAACCGCCGCGGTCGACCCGCGAATCCTCGTAAATGTTGACCTTCTTCAGCGACTCCATCATCTTGATCAGCTCGTCCTTGTGCGCGGTCGTCATATCGAGATCGGCGAAGTTGACGCGGATGTCGATCCTGTCGCGGTCCTTCACGCGCTTGATCGCCTCGCGTATGTTGTTGATAACCACCTCGCGACGCTCGACGATTTCGTCCTTGATGACCTTCCGCGCAATCATGAGAATCATCTCCGTCATCAGTTTTTCCGACGAACGCATAATATCGTCGCGGATGTCGACCGCGGTCGATACGATCGTGCCAAGGCGGTCGATCAGGCGCATTACCTCGGCCTGCCCTTCTTTGTATCCCTCTTCGCGCCCCGCTTCGTATCCTTTCTTGTACGCTTCATGTTCGATCTCGGAAACCTTGAGCTCGGCCTCCTTGATCATTTTTTCGGCTTCAAACTTTCCCCGCTCTATTTCGTGCTCGGACTCGATTTTCAAGCGATCCATTTCCATCTTGATCTGTTCGCGGGCGTCCTGAAGCTCCTTGAAGGCGGCTGCCTTGCCGTCTTCTTCTATCTTCTTGGCGCTGGTGCGGGCATCTTCGAGCATGCGCCGCACCTCTTCCTCTGTTTCGCGGCGATACCGTTCGAGCTCGGCCTCCATCTCCTCGACCGACGGCCCCTGGTACACATCGACAGGATTGCCCTCCTCGTCGACCTCGAACTCGCGGAATTCCTCGTCGGAAATAACGTTCTTCTGGTATTTCTCGGGCAGCTCAATCTGCTTCGGGGCCCCGGTCAGTATCACCTCGGTCGGTTTAAATACAAGCTTAGACAATCAGCTCCTCCTCGCCGGCGCGGGCGACGATGATATCGCCGGCTTCCTCAAGTTTTCGTATGATGTTGACGATCTTCTGTTGCGATTCCTCAACATCCCTCAATCTGATCGGCCCCATGAAATCCATGTCTTCACGCAGCAGCGACGAAGCGCGTTTCGACATGTTTCTGTATATCTTTTCTTGCACTTCGGCGTCCACGCCCTTGAGCGCCTTGGCGAGGTCCTGCGTATCCACCTCGCGGAGCACCTTCTGGATCGAGCGGTCGTCGAGCAGTACGATATCCTCGAACACGAACATCCGCTTCTTGATCTCCTCGGCAAGCTCGGGATCTTCCTCCTCAAGCGCCTCTATGATGATCTTCTCCGTGCCGCGGTCTACCTGATTGAGCACCTCGACGATCGAGTCGATACCACCCGCGGAGGTATAGTCCTCGGAAGCGAGCGTCGAGAGCTTTCTCTCGAGCACGCGCTCCACCTCGCGCAACACGTCAGGCGAGGTGCGGTCCATCGTCGCGATGCGCTTGGCCACGTCGGCCTGTATCTGGTGGCTCAGTCCCGAAAGAATGAGCGCCGCCTTGGGCGGATCGAGGTATGCAAGGATAAGCGCAATTGTCTGCGGATGCTCACCCTGAATAAAGTTGAGCAGGTGGCTCGGGTCGGTTCTGCGTATAAAATCGAAGGGGCGCACCTGCAGCGACGAGGTGAGGCGGTTGACGATGTCGATCGCCTTCTGCGTGCCGAGCGCGCGCTCTAACACCTCACGGGCGTAATCGATACCGCCGGTGGCGATGAACTCCTGGGCCATCATCATTTCCTGGAATTCCATCAGCACCCTGTCTTTCTCTTCGGGTTCGATCTTGTCGAGCCTGGCTATCTCGAAGGTCAGTTGCTCGATCTCATCCTCACGCAGATGTTTAAAAATTTCCGACGACACATCGGAGCCCAGCGACACGAGAAAGATAGCCGCTTTCTGCCTTCCGGTTAGCTGCGATTTTTTCGACTGAAGCATTATTGCACCTCGTACGCCCCGTTATCTCATATATCACGAATGCCGTGTACAATTAATAGTACATCGGCATTCATGGCTCCGTCAAACTAAAATAAATCCAACGCTGGCTCTGTCACTCTTCGGAAAGCCATGTCCGCAGCAACTGCGCCACATCGTCGGGCCGCTCCTTCGCGAGGTTGATTGCGTTGGTCTGCAATTCGAGGCGCGCCTTTTCCTCAAGCGAAAGCTCCACGGCAATGCCTTCCTCTTCCGCGGCACGCAGCGCGGCCTCTCGCATGCGCTGCTGCTCGAGTGCAAGCTGCTCTTCCCTCATCCGCCGGCGGCGCGCAATCTCCCTCGAAATTGCCCTGAAAAGCACCATACCCATAAACAGGGCAAAAACGCCTATCAACGCCGCGAGAAGAATCCGCTTCAACTGCTCCTTCTTCTGATATTCCTCGCGAAGCTTGTTCCAATCCTTGGTGCGGTCGAACATGATGTTCTCAACAGCCACCTGGTCGCCGCGTATGTCATTGAAGTTGATCGACTTTTTTACGATATTTTCCGCCTGCTTCAGTTCGTCGCGCGACAGCGGTATCTGCAGCGGCTTTTTCGTCGGATCGAGATCGTAATCACCCTCGGACGTCCGCGGGAGGTCCTGAAAACCGTCGATCGCGATGGCAATCGATACCGACGCAATATCGTACGGATCGCGCTGGATTTTCTTCATCGTCTTGTTGACAGCGTGATTCCGTATATTTTCGGATTTATCATATTTCGAGAACTGGTCGTCGCTTGCCTTGTATCCCGGAGGCTTGTTGCCCTCGGTTCCAGCCGGCCCCTCGGGATTCCAGCCGTGGCCCTGGAAATGCTCCTCGGTCGCCTTTTCCGAGATCACAAGCGAGTCTTTTACCTTGCGCTCGGAATACGGCGTCGCTGGATTGTCCGGCTCTATCTCTATAGGAGAGTACTCCTCCTTTTCCTCGGCAATCTTGTCCCAGTTGAAATCCATATTGAGGCGTACAATCTGAATGCGGTCGGGCGTGTAAATGCGCTCGAGGCCCTTGCGGACGTCGCGAAGCAGTTGTACGCGGGCTTTTTCCTCTATTCTTTTGCGGTATTCAATTATCGTGTATTCGGTTTTCGCCTGCTCAAATGCGTCGTCGAAGTCCGATATAATATTCCCGTACTCGTCGGTAACCGTCACATTCTCGGGCTTCAGCTTGCCCCCTACCGCGCGCGACACCAGGTACATAATGCCCTGGATTTCCTTTTTGCTCAGCTTATCGTAACCCGGCGCCAGATACACCGTAACCGCGGCGGTGTACGGGTTCTCCTTTTCGGTATACAGCTCGTCTTCGGTGATAGCGATTTCAACGTCGGCCTTGTCGATGTTCGTCAGGGATTCGATATGACGCCTGATTTCATCCCGCAGCGCCCGCATGTATTTTACGCTGATCTCGCGGTCGGTTTCCGTCCACTTCGACATATCGAAGAGTTTCCAGCCCGGAATGCCCCTTGGTATCATGTTTTCCTGCGCCAGGCGGGTCATGATAAGCTCGCGTTTGTCGGGATCAACAAAGATGGCGGTGGTACCCGTCGTTGAATATCTGAATCCCATTTCGTCGAGTTTTTTCGTTACCTGACCGAAATCCGTGGATGAAAGCTCCGAAAACAGCATCACGTTCGCTCGCTCGCTGGATACGGAGAACAGCACAATAAACGCGATAAATACGACCCCAACGACAGATGCTATGATGATTCTTTTTGTAGTATCGAGTTTACTGTAGATATCCTTCAACTGGTTCCACAGCTTGATGAGAAACTCACCCATGCGACCCTCCCTCCGCGCCGGACACGTGCGCGCGACACGGCGAAATATGGAAATTAATTGATTTTCACAGCGCAATTAAAGCGACATAATGCAGATAGCATAGATAAAAAAAATTGTAAATAAAAAAATCAATTAATTTCCAAAAAAATTCAATTAATTTACCTCATGTTCATCAGTTCCCTGTAGGCCCTGATCGCCTCGTCGCGCACCGATTTGGCGAACGTGAACGCGATTTCCGCCTTCTGCGTCGCGATCATCACCGAATGGATGTCGACCGATTCGGGCTGGTAAATCATTTTCTGGGTCATATCCTCCGCGTCGATCTGGAGGTCGTTAACTTTATTGATCGCGCTTTTCAGCACATCGGCGAACGAACCCGCGACGTCGTCGTCCTGTGGACGGCTGACCGTATCTGCCATATGCAACGGATTCGACGTCTTCATTACAATATTCAAACCCCTATATCCCGGTGAAGTGATATTCATTGCCTTCCTCGCCTCCATACATACGATCCGCCCCGTATTTCCACTACGGCATGCGTGTTACAATTGTCGCCGTATTCCTGCGGACGTTTCCTCCGCCGCAGGTTGTCCACACGGGACAGCTCGTGTGTTATATGCAATTCCATTTTTCCGGATTGTTCCTGTACCATATTCAACCTCCTTGGGTCACGCCATCAATTACACGCCGATTCTGCCTATTTCGAGGGCCTTGGTATACATTGCCTTCGCGTTGTTAATCATCGTGACATTTGCCTCATACGAACGCGATGACGAGATCAGGTCGGTCATTTCAGTCACGATGTTGATATTCGGCATCTCGACATAGCCTTTTTTCGGGCCGGTTTTTATTGCATCGGGATGCGTGGGATCATACACAAGCCTGAAAGGCGATGCATCGTCCTCGATTTTAACGACACGCACACCCTGCCCCATGCCGTGGTCAATCCTTTCGGGCACACGCGGTGATTTATAATTCGGACGTATGTTTTCAGGGGCAAAAATAGCCCGTTTTCTACGGTATGGTCCGCCTTCCGGGGTCCGCGTGGTTGTGGCGTTCGCGACGTTGGCGCTTATCAGGTCCATCCTGAGGCGCTGGGCCGTCAGCCCCGTCGACGCTATATTAAAACTTGTAAACATTCCCATTTATGCCCCCCCTTACGCGATCCTCATGGCGATTTTGAGCATCTTGTAATTCTGGTTGAGTACCGTCACCGCTGCATTATACCGCATCTGGTTTTTCTGCGCGTCGACGATCTCTTTTTCTATATCAACGTTATTGCCGTCATTTCTGTATGTGGTATTGTAATCAAGATTCACCCTTGGACGAACGCCCCGGATGTCCCGTTCAACATAAAACGGCAAATGCCGTGAATCGGTCATCAGCGCAGGCAGCCTGTTAGTCTCATCCTCTTTTTCCCGAATTACCCGCGTAAGCTCGCTTTCAAAGTTCACCTCGCTCCTCTTGAAATGAGGAACATCCACGTTCGCGATGTTATTGGCTATCACGTTTCTCCGCAGCGATTCAACATCGAGGGACCGCTCCAGCATGTAATTGGTGCGCATCATCTTGCTTGCTTCAAACATATGCGTCGCTCCACACTCCCATAGATTATACCTTATATTTCTCATCGGAATAACCGGATATTTCATAAGAAAATTTTTCACCATGGGACATAATTTTTTACACAGGATAACGCACACCATGTCGTATTATTGTTTATGCGGGCAAATACGTACTGCGGCCGCGAAATCTCACTATAGCCGGCAGCATCGAATATTGATAATTTTTAAAAAATGGCTATTAAAGACCGTATAAAAGATTGCAATTCCAATAAAAAAAGCTTTACATATATATTATAATCATATGAGAATATGTCCGGTTCTGGTAAAAGATTTATAGGCATGCGTATTAATTCCATATAAGTAACTTTGTTTAGTTTTATTCCGGGAGCCCGTTCATGGAAGAAGAGTTAAACCACTATTCCAAAATGGTAATGCAGGAGTTTCAGGATTACTATGGCGCCAAATTACATGCGGGCGTCACAATGAACGTCTTGATCATCCGGGATCTTGTGCCGAAAAACCTTCGCGAGTCGGTATTCAAGGAACTTTTGGAGGATTTTGAGTACCTCGAAATGCTGCCGGCCTTTCCTGGCAAACTGATATTGACCCATATAGGATTTCACTATCTTGCAAACTCCCCGGTTGAAAACCACATAATTCGTGATATAAAGTAATAGCAGCACCATACCAGCCTGTCTGTGCGGGGGGACAATGAGTACGCGAAAATTTGAGCTTATCTATGGATTTGTTCACTGCAAGGGAAAATCGGTTTACAGTGACGGTATCGTCGATACCGAGGAAGAGGCAAAATCATGGATGCGGCGCAAACGTCACGAACTGGAGCACAACCCTGAAGCATTCCGCGACGCCTCGTTTGAGTGCAAGGTCGCTGTCTGCCCCATGAAAGAATGCATTCCCTATTTCGATTATCGCGAGACCAGGGCTTGAGGGCGAGGTGATATACGTCTGCATGGGCTTCCCATCCTTCCGGGGGATTCGAATACGCGATGAACAGCAATCCGGTCAATGGAATATCTGATTTTTTCCGCACTGTCGTATTTCTCTGCGGCGACTTTTTAAATGACGCACGGGAATTTCCGGAGCTCGACGCCGAAAACCGCTTCATTGAAAGCCTGCTCGAATCGCTTCAGATGGCGGCAATATACGATGCGCGGCACATATTGTCGCTCGAAAGCGCGCTTATCAGGTACAGCGCAAAAGTCTCAGGCCTTCTCGCGCGCTACCCGCAGAGCAATTTCGTCGATGCGCTCTACACGCGTATAAACAGCATCAGAGACATGTGCTCACAGTGCGCCGACACTGTGCTTCCGGGAAGGGACCACCGCTGAGAAAAAGACTCTCGCACCGTTATCACCGCGTTCTATCGAAATACAGGCTGAGAAACCGGTCTATCCCGCCGCTATAATTATCCCCGGAGAGTATATATCCCCTGTTGTGCGAGCCGCGTATCTCCAGAAATATCTTTGGCGATTGCGCCGATTCGTAAAGGGCGCATCCCTGCGAAAACGGAGCCACCTCATCGTCCCTGCTGTGTATCACCAGCACCGGACAGCGGACCTTTGGTATATTCGAGATGCTGTCGTAGCGTATCCGCGTCAGGACGGCAACCGGCACACACGCATAATGGCTCTTCACGATGTCGTTAAGCGACGTGAACGTCGATTCTAACACAAGCGCGCCGCCCTCGCTGTGCGCCGCAAGCCATGACGCAACCGCTCCTCCCAGCGACCTTCCGAATATGATGATGCGGTGCGGCGGCACGCCCTTTACGTGTACGAGATAATTCCACGCCGCCCGCGCATCAAGATACGTGCCCTCCTCCGACGGACTGCCGCCGCTTTTCCCATACCCGCGGTATTCGAGCGCGAATACGGAAAGGTTCATGGCGTGAAACACTGAATAGGTGTACATCCCCCGCGCAATATTTCCCCCGTTGCCGTGGCAGAAGAGAACGACTCCCCGTTCGTCCGCGGCGGGAATGTACCAGCAGTGCAGCCGCACACCGTCGTTCGTGCGCAGTTCAACGGTCTCGTACCGCAAACCGACCTTTTGCGGCGTCACATACAAATCGCGCACCGGATAATACACCCATGTGGACAGGCACGAGAGATTGCACAGCACAACTACGAATGGAAGCAGATATCGTTTCATTGTTGAATTTAATTCCACGTGTGCTACTACTATATACGACTGATTACGCACTATCGGCGAAATATACAATCACATTTCACGGCATTCTCAATAGTATGAAAGAAAAATCACCACACGCAACCATTATTACACGTGAAACCGTGTGCCAGATATATGATGAAATAAGGGAACGGGTTGAAGCGCGGCTGCGGCATTTCAGCGCCATCTGGGAACACGGCGCCGATGAAGACATCTTTTGCGAGCTCGTTTTCTGTTTGCTGACACCGCAGTCGAGCGCGCATCGGTGCGGCAGGGCCGTTGATATCCTTCTCAGAAAGAATCTCATATTTAACGGCTGTGCAACCGATATCTGCGCAGAGCTGAATATTGTGCGCTTCAAGAACAAGAAATCGCAGTTTATCGTTGAGGCACGTGAACTCTTTACCGAAAACGCAAAAATCGCCATAAAAGATACGCTTCTCCGTCAGGGCGATGTGTTCGCAATCAGGCGATGGCTGGCGGAAAACGTACGCGGAATAGGCTACAAGGAAGCGAGCCATTTTTTGCGAAACATCGGCTTCGGCGCATCACTCGCAATTCTCGACAGGCATATTCTGAAAAATCTCCATCTTCTTGGCGTAACAGAG
>DHPI01000038.1:19759-20044 GCA_002407865.1 Spirochaetia bacterium UBA5368 | reverse complement strand
CTTCTTGGCGTAACAGACGCGCCGCCGGGAAACCTTACGCCTCAACGATATCTGGAGATCGAGCGCACAATGGCGCAATTTTCCGCCGCCATTGGCATCCCTCTTTCGCACCTTGACTTCATCTTATGGTACAGGGAAGCAGGCGACGTATTCAAATAACGTTCTTTTTTAAAGCCAGAAAAAATTTTTTCTTTACACGTAATTCGCCGCTCGTATACTTGGGTGAAATTCGCACGTACACGGGGCGTAGCGCAGTCCGGTTAGCGCACTTGACTGGGGGTCAAG
>DHPI01000038.1:18400-19632 GCA_002407865.1 Spirochaetia bacterium UBA5368 | reverse complement strand
GCACTTGACTGGGGGTCAAGGGGTCGGAGGTTCAAATCCTCTCGCCCCGAATGCGGGTTTTATTCGATGCAGGGGCGGAGATACGATTTTACATGGAGAGTGAGTGTCGTTACAATACCCAGAAGTATTCGAATGCGTGGCAGCATTCCAAAACGCAGAATACCCCCGCAACTGTTCACCCACACAAAGTTAATATCAATTCCAGGTGTCTTTTTTCCAAATTATTCGGATTTTTTCATTCGCGACATGTCCGCCATGCGCATATACCGTTATGCGCAATGCCACAGGGTAATACGAAAAAAAACAATACGAGGTCGTAATGAAAAAAATTGGGGCAATAATTTTAGCATTAATTACTCTGGAACCGATTTTGTATCTTATACTGTTTTTTACTTTTATCATTAAAACGTTTATGTCGTTTGGAAATAATTTGGATTTGGATAAAGAACCCGGCATCGTTCAAATCCTTTTTCCGTTACATTTTCTAACAATGTTGATACTGTTTGGTTTACTTATATTTTATGTTGTAAACGTCTTCAGAAACGCTTTAATTGAATCTGACAAGAAAGTACTCTGGTTAATTGTAATATTTTTTGGGAATATTATAGCGATGCCTGTTTACTGGTACGTACATATCTGGAAACCGTTATTGGAGAAATCATAGGTTCTTTTATTAAAAAAGATCTGATTTGTACAGAGCGTCGGCGTGTTCAGGACATTCAAATTTGCGCGGTAAAATGACATGAATACACGTGACGCTGTCATAACCCGTGCTATACTTAAGATAACAGTAGTAATCATTAATAAATATGCGTATGCAATGAGGAGAATGTATTACAATGTTGCTGGAAAACTATTTCGATAAAACGCAGGTATTTTTTCTCAAGAACACCGAGAAGCAACTCGTGATAAAAGAAATGCTGCAGAAGCTTGAAAAGCTGGAAAAGTTGGAAAATCCCGACAGGTACTATGCGCAGGTAATACACCGAGAATCGATCGACAATACCGGCATCGGATGCGGCCTGGCGATTCCGCACGCGCGAACCGACTCTGTGCGGGATTTTATTTCCATACTCGGCGTTTCAAAAGAGGGAATAGATTATCAGTCGTACGACAGCCAGCCGGTGCATTATATACTGCTGAACATCTTTCCCACTGAAATGAGCACAAAATACCTGTATCTCGTGGGGATGATGGCAAGGATATTTTCCAACGAGGAAAAACGCGCCACG
>DHPI01000038.1:14725-18263 GCA_002407865.1 Spirochaetia bacterium UBA5368 | reverse complement strand
ACGCGCCACGCTTCTGGAGGCAAAGACGCCGGCAAAAGTTTATTCAATCCTTTCTAAAGATTCCAAGGAATATTTTGAGTGCATTTCACAGAAGGAAGAATCGGAATCGGAACTTGTGGAATCCCTCTCAGGCGTACCTTCGACTGACCTTGACCTTCTCATCCGCCTTGACAGCCTCTACCACCTTTACGATGAAGGCAACAAAACAGGATCGATTACAAAAAAAATCGAGCAGATGCGCGGACTGATTGACAACAGATCGCTTACCTACTACGAACGCATGAGAAAAAAATGCCAGAACCCGTTTTCCATTGTCGATAAAAACAGCTGCACCGGATGCCACCTCGAGATACCGCCAATTTATCTGAAACAGATCAAGGAAACGAAGGGGATATCCGTATGCACGCATTGCGGCAGGTTTTTGATTATACTGTAAAAAGGCACTTCAACCATCCGCGAGAAAACGAAAGCGACGCTGTTATGCGCCGCTTTTTTATAATCGTCAAAACTGGTTTCTAAACAGGTAGCAAATACTCTCCACAAGATAATTCACAACGGAGCGTTTTTCCCAGTTTTCAAGCTTCAACTCGACACTGTGTTTCAGGTCGTCAAAAAACACCCGCTCCATTTCGTCGCCAAACGCCTGGTCGAGCACAACCGCGTTTATCTCCAGATTGCGGGTAAAGCTCCTTCTGTCTAAATTCGACGATCCGATCGTGGACCATATGCCATCAATAACCGCGGTTTTCGCATGCAATATTGAACGGTTATATTCGTACACGCGTATGTCGTTTTTGAGATATTTTTTGTAGAGAAACCGCGCTGCGTGCTGCACGAACGGCAGGTCGCTCATCCCCGGAAGCAGCACACGCACATCGACCCCGCGCCGCGCGGCCCGTATAAGCGCCCGGTAGATCTTTCCGTCGGGGATGAAATACGCGTTGGTGATATAAATGGATTCACGCGCGAATTTTATCGCCGAGATATACGATTCGTGTACAGGCTTGATTTTTTTTCTCGACTTGGTGCAGAGTATCATTAGCAGTTTTTTCCCTTCTTCATAAAGCTTCGGGAAATGGCGGCTGTTATCGACAATAGCGCCGCCGTGGCGGAACCAGTTTTCCATAAAAAAGAACTGCATGTCCCGCACGGCGGGGCCCTCAACTTTCAGGTGGGTATCGCGCCATCCGCCGCCGTTATATTTTTTTCCCGCGTACTCGCTGCCAATGTTGATGCCGCCAACAAACGCGGTTTTTCCGTCAACCACGAGCAGTTTTCTGTGATCGCGAAAGCTGAGATTAAAAAATTTGCGCCACGGCACCACCGGATGATATTCCAGCACCTCCACGCCAGAATCCCGCAGCATTGAAAACAGCGACGGCGAGGTGCCGAGGCACCCGATGGAATCGTAAATAACATTCACCTCGAGTCCCTTTTTCGCCTTCTTCGCAAGCAGTTCCGCAATGCGCCAGCCGACATCATCGCTTTTGAATATGTAGGTTTCAAGATTTATGCTCGATTTCGCCGAGCGTATCGACCGTATAAATTCATCGAAGCAGTCATCACCGTCGGTAATGAGTTTAATTTTGTTGCCGCCCGAGGTTCCGCCCACGCGCAGCTTTTTCATTTCGCGCAAAAAATCCGGCAGAAAAAATCTGTTTTTCAGCTTTTTAAATGTAGTGTTTATTTCTTCAGCGCCATGGATAAAAGCGGGGACAACGCGATTGATGGGAGCGTTCTTTTTTTTTATGCATGCAGAGGGGATCGTTTGCTTGTTTTTTTTCATTTCATCGTTCGTTATCTGAAGGCGCGCACATCACCCGCCACTTATAAAATATTCACTTCCTCTTTTTCCGCATCTTCGGGTGCGGGGGAGATATCATCCACGGGCTTAAAATATATCGCGTTCGACTTGATGCCCACGTAGATCTTTTTACATTCCTTGAACCCGCCCTTCAGTAATTCGAACGCAAGCACATCTTCGATCTCGCTCTGTATCGCCCTGCGCAGATACCTCGCGCCGAACCGCTCGTCGAACCCCCTCTCGGCAAGAAAGCTTTTCACCTTCGGCGAGAACGTAAGCTCGAGGGGCCGCTCTTTCAATCGGGCGTTCACTTCATTCAGCATCAGATCGACGATCTGCCGTATATGCTGCTTTTCGAGACGGTGAAAATACACCACCTCGTCTATTCTGTTGATGAATTCCGGGCTGAAGAGACGCTTTAATTCATCGAACACCTTGTCCTTTCCGCTGTCGGCCGCCTCTCCGCGCGAAAATCCCATTTTCCCCATGTTCTGAAATTCCCTGTTACCGACATTCGACGTCATAATTATCACGGTATCCCTGAAGCTGATAGTGCTTCCGAAATTGTCGGTAAGCTCGCCTTCTTCGAGCACCTGAAGCAGAATATTGAATACGTCGGGATGCGCCTTCTCAATTTCATCGAGAAGGATGACCGAATACGGTTTTCGCTTGATTTTCTCGGTAAGCTGCCCACCTTCATCGTATCCGACATAGCCAGGCGGAGCCCCGATTATCCTCGATACCGCGTGCTTCTCCATGTATTCGGACATATCAAGTCTGATTAACGAATTGTCATCCTCGAAAAGAAATTCAGAAAGCGCTTTCGCGAGCTCCGACTTGCCGACGCCGGTGGGTCCGAGAAAGATGAATGAACCGATGGGACGCTTGCCGCTGCGCAGCCCGGTCCGCGAGCGCCGTATTGCCCTGCTGATTACCTTGATTGCCTCATCCTGCCCCACCACACGCCTGTGCAACTCCTCTTCCATGCGAAGCAGTCTGTCTGTTTCGGATTCTTCAAGGCGTTCGACAGGAATGCCGGTCCACTGTGCGACAATCTGCGCAATCTGATCGCAATCGACAACGATTTCATAGTCATTGATCTTTTTCTGCCAGTCACCAATCTTGGTGGTAAGGAGGTCTTTTTTCTCTCTCACGATATCACGTATCGCGGCCGCCTGCTCGTATTCCTGCGCCTTCACAAGCGTATTCTTCCTGTTGTTGAGCTCGTTGATTTCATCTTCGAGAATCCGTATGTCTTCGGGCCTGTCGCTGTTTTCGAGCCGCGCCTTCGATCCCGCCTCGTCAATTATGTCGATGGCTTTGTCGGGAAGAAAACGGTCATGAATGTACCTGTCGGCAAGCACCACCGATCGTTCCAGCGATTCATCGGTATAGCGTATCATATGGTGGACTTCGTATCGCTTTTTCAGTCCCTTCAGTATCTCTATCGACTCGTCAATCGTCGGCTCACCCACAAGAACGGTCTGGAACCTGCGCTCGAGCGCCGCGTCTTTTTCAATATACATCTTGTATTCATTTAGCGTGGTCGCGCCGATGCACTGCATGTCACCGCGGGCCAGCGCAGGCTTCAGTATATTGGCCGCGTCAATCGCGCCCTCCGCCGCGCCCGCGCCGATGATCGTATGCAATTCGTCGATAAATATGATGACGTTTTCGGCGCCCTTGATTTCCTTCATAATTCTTTTAAGCCGCTCCTCAAACTCGCCGCGGTAC
>DHPI01000038.1:13345-14616 GCA_002407865.1 Spirochaetia bacterium UBA5368 | reverse complement strand
CTCAAACTCGCCGCGGTACTTGGTGCCGGCGACAACGGCGGCCATATCGAGAGCAAGCACCCTCTTATTCTGCAGAAGCTCGGGCACCTGTTTTTTCACTATCCGCTCGGCAAGCCCTTCAGCAATTGCGGTCTTGCCGACGCCCGCCTCGCCGATGAGCACCGGATTGTTCTTCGTCTTTCTCGTAAGGATGCGGATAACGCGCTCAATTTCCCGCTCGCGACCGATAACCGGATCGAGCCTGTCTTCCACGACAAGCTGCGTAAGGTTCTGGGCGAACTCGTCGAGCGTCGGGGTTTTGCTCTTTTCGGGCGCTTTATCGGACGCAACCTGTGGAACCGCCTGCAGACCGAGGATCTTGAGAATCTCGCCGCGTATGGTGTTGTAGTCTATCCCGGATTTCAGCATGTTGTCGATACCCGCGCACGAGGCATCCTTGAATATGGCAAGAAGAAGGTGCTCGGTGCCAATGTAATTATTTTTCAGCTTTCGAGCTTCATCCTTCGCGGATTCAATTATTTTATTATATCGTGAGCTTATCGGAACATTGCCGAGTATAATTGTGGTTCCCGATTTACGAATTGATTGCTCGATGTTTTTCCGAAGGAAATCGAAGTTGACGCCCAGGTTCTTCAGTATGCGCGCCGCAACCGAATCGTCATCCTTCAGCAGGGCGAGAAAAATATGCTCGGCACCGAGCGAATCAGCGTTAAGCCTTCTCCCCTCCGACTGAGCATACACTTCCAGCACTTTTTTAGATCTTTTGGTAAAATCGTACATATTCATACCCCTTTCAGCTGAACTGTGCCCTTAAAAAGTCAGCGCGATAACTGTCGCACTCAAGCTCATCGGAAAAAACACGTTGCGCACTTTTCTGTAAATGTGAACACTGTACATTTATCATTAAATCATTAATTTTGTGTAATTCAATATTTTTTATTATCGATAGCACCACCCCCAGCCGTATATTGGAAAGATTTTCCATAGCATCGACATAGTTGAGTATCCTCGAATACGCGATCAGACCGTACGACCGGCAGATTCTGTCTTCAAGCTGCCTGCCGTATTGCGCGATATAATCGTCACGCGCCTCGTTCTCCATCTGAATCAACATCAACGCAACCTCATCGAACTCCTCGAGTATATCAATTTCAGACTTGCCCAGCGATATTTTGTTGGAAACCTGATACATATTACCGATGGTTTTGCCATCGCTCCCCGCCCCGCCCTTCAACTCGGCGCCGTAATCATGGACTACTCTCGTCACATCC
>DHPI01000038.1:11911-13226 GCA_002407865.1 Spirochaetia bacterium UBA5368 | reverse complement strand
CTACTCTCGTCACATCACCGATCGACCGCATCATCGTCAGCGCCGGGAGGTGCAGCATTGCCGACACGCGCAATCCCGTCCCCAGGTTCGATGCGCACGTGGTAAGATACCCGAGATCGTCGGAATACGCGTACGACACCATGCGGTTCAATTCGTCGTCGACAGCGTCGGCAACGCGGTATGTCTCCATTACCTGAAAGCCGGGACTGATGACCTGAATGCGGAAATGGTCCTCCTCGTTCACCAGGATCGTAAAATCATCATTTCCGTCCATAATGACGAAAGACGAAGACGACAACTCCATTTCCGGCGTTATAATGTTTCGTTCGCGAAGAAATCGTTTGTCATTATTGTCAAGCGAAGCCACGTCCACCAGACTGAGGGATTTTCCATATACCGAATCGGCAACAAACCTGGACGCGATTGATTTTATGACGACGACTTCGCCTTCCTCCTGCATGTGAGGAAAGCTCACCGACGCAAGGTTCCTCGCAAGGCGTATCCTTGTGGAAAAAGCAACATCCGCATTGGGCCCCGTCTTTGACCAGAACCCGGGCTTTCCATGGAGGTATTCAAACATCGCCGCACGCCGCCCTCAAAAGCCCCCGCCTTCGAGCTTTTTTATGGAATCACGAATCTCCGCCGCCTCTTCGTACCTTTCATCGGACACAGCGTCTTCAAGTTTTTTTTTCAGTTCGGCAACGGTTGCGGTCTTTTCGAGCACTCGCGTTCCAGATTCAATATAAAATTTGCCCGGCATTCTCGTTTCGACATAATTCACCGGAATTTTACCGATATGTTTCTTCTCCCCGTGATAGCTCACAATGACCGCGTCAAGCGCGCCACGAAGATAGCGATAGCAATCCGGACATCCCAGTTTGCCCGTTTTTTTATAATCAAAAAACGTCGTTCCGCAGGTTTTGCACACGTTGGTATCGACGACATCGCCCGCTTCCTCGACATCGAGAAACGACAGCATGTCGGGCACGCTCAGGTTGAAGTTGGACAGTTTAGAGTTCAGGCCAATTTCGCGGGCGCACACCTCACACAGATGTATTTCAGACTTTACATTTTTAATAATTTCAGTGAGGTGGACTGTCGCCTCATTATGTTTACATTTCTCGCATACCATAATTCATTGTTCCGCTGCCGAAGGAACCGGCATTCATGCAGCTCTCTCTTTTCACACCACGTATTCACCCGGTGCGGCCGGACCTGACATCAGTATATAGTGTACAGAATAATTCGAATTGTGTCTACTAAAATACCATAAAGAACATCTGAAATACCGCTAAATAATATACTTCCGCATGTT
>DHPI01000038.1:7030-11767 GCA_002407865.1 Spirochaetia bacterium UBA5368 | reverse complement strand
GGGCTGTCCGCGGCCGCCCGCCCGGTGTGGCGCAAACCGCACACAACCGGAATTTTTATGCCATCTACTGAAAATATGCCATCTTAATGAAGAAAAACGCCCTCAGAAGCCGATAGTAATAGTGCCACGATGCAGCATGAAACATCTGCGCGAAGCACTGGGGCGGGGGATTTCGATTGACAATTTACATCGATCGTACTCGTATAGAGGCGAACAGCATGGCATGATGCGCCAGCTTCCGCGACACTCGGACAGGATGCGTGAATCCGCATGAAAAAAATACTGCTGCAATGGTTTGTCATTACGCTCGGCATTTTTGCCGCTTCGTATTTCGTCAGCGGATTTGAGGTTTCGTCCGTATGGATGATGATATTCGGGGCTGTTTTTCTCGGCCTGCTTAACATTACCCTGAAACCGGCGCTTCTCGTTCTCACACTCCCGCTCAACGTTCTCACGCTGGGCCTCTTTACATTTATAATAAACGGCACGATTATCTATATTGTCGGCAGTTTCATGAAGGGATGGCATGTTGACTCTTTCTGGATCGCCCTGCTGGCGTCGCTGGTAATCAGCGGTATCACCATGCTGGCCAATTTTGTGCTGGATAGCGATTAAGCGTCTGATGTTGCACTATAAATCAAAATTAAAAATTCCGCAGTTCTTTGTATCAATCGGTGCGGGCACAAACCAGGTGCCGCTCATCACCGCGGCCAAGCGCCTGGGATTCAACGTTATAGGCGTTGACCGCAACCCTTGCGCCGAGGGCGCCGGCCTGTGCGATCTCAAGATTCAAGAGTCCATTGAAAATTACGAAGAAATCTATCAGAAAATCCTGGAAATAATCCTCTTTGGTGACATCAAAGGCGTTCTCTCCCGCTCGTACGGCAGCGCGGTAAAGAGCGCGTGCTTTATTGCGAACAAACTGAACATCCCTTTGATGCCGTACGAACGAATGGACGATTTCATTTCCAAGAAACGAATGAAATCGGTTTTCGAAGCAAACGGTCTCAACACACCGTTGCACATACAAACCGACCAGAATAACTTCCGGAAGGCGGTTTCGAAGCTCAGCTACCCTTGCGTTGTCAAGCCCGTCACCGGCCACGCGAAGACCGGCGTGCAACGTATCGAATCGAAAGCCGACATGCAGCACTTCCTTACCGGTAACGACCGGAAGAAATGTCCTTTTATAATAGAAGAATTCGTCCGCGGCGACGAGATCATCGCCGCCGGCATGATTTATCAGCACCGCTACATTCTCATCGGCATCACCGACAAGAAGCTGACTCCGCCGCCGTACTTTGTCGACCTCGAGCATATATATCCGTCACGGTATTTTGACCTGTGGGACAGAATTTCCGCAATCGGCCAGCGGGTTGCCGACGCGTTTGACATCGCCACGTCGCCCCTTATAATGGAACTGATCGTTTCGGAAGGCCGGGAGCTTTCACTTATCGAAGCGGCGCCGGAATTCGGCGGTGAATTCATTTCAGACGTGCTTATCCCCGAAGGTACCGGCTATAATCTCATTCAGCAATCGATTCGCGCCGTGAGCGGACTCGGATTCAGAACGCCGGTACAAAAGAGAATAAAGGCATCCATCGCAGTACGCTACATCACCGCACGCCCCGGAACGCTTGCCTCATGGAACGAAAAGGCGGCGCGCAGGCTGCCCGGCATCCTGCATGTGAAATTATTTAAAAAAGCCGGAAGCGCAACGGCGTTTCCGACGACAAACCACGACAGAATCGGCGTAATAATCGCCAGGGGAAAAACCAGGGAAGCCGCGCAGGCGGCAGCCGCCAGGGCCGAATCGGCGTTGAATATTACACTGAATGAAAGCGAGAGCGGGCATAATGAGCAATGACGCGTGGAATACGCATTATACACGGGACAAATCGGTACTTCTGTATCCGGATGAAAACCTCGTACGCATGCTGAAGCCGTACTGCCAGGAACACGACCCTGCGGCAATGCGGGCGCTCGACCTGGGATGCGGCACTGGCCGCCATCTGAAACTGCTTTATGAAATGGGCGTACAGTTCGCCGCCGGCATCGACACGAGCCCAAACGCGCTTGCCTCGTGCCCGCGCATACCGGGCGGGGCGCTGATGCTTGCCGATGCTCTGCAAACGCCGCTTCAAAACGAGACGTTCGATATCGTTATCGCCTGGGGCTCGCTGCACTATACCGTCAAGGACAACCTGGGCGTCATGCTTTCCGAAATTCATCGCGTTATGAAAAAGGGCGGCCGGCTTTTCGGAACGCTGAGAAGCACGCGCGATACATACCTTAAGCGGGGAACACATGTCGGCAACGATACCTGGATAACGACAGCGCCGGACATACGGCATTCCACCGTATCTTTTTACAGTGAGGCAGAACTGCGAAGCGCCCTTGGCATATTCTCAGATTCACGGTACGGCATCATGGAGCGAAGCCTTACGGGCGACATCGAAAAAATAATTTCCCACTGGTTCTTCTGGGCGAAAAAATGACCGGCGCGTATACAGACCTCAGCGTGTACGACTATCCGCGCACCGCATGCCCGTTATGCGCAGGCGAGTCAATCCGCACAAAATATACCATCACGCGGTACAGCCTGCCGTTTAATATCGACATGTGCCGCCGCTGCGGCTTCATGTTCATGAATCCGCGATTCAACGATGGCGTTGTTTCATCCTTTTATAATGAGGATTATTACCGCGGCAACGCCGAGTATTCATATTACGACGAACGCGAGGCGGAAAAATTTGCGCGCCACGTCTGGGATAAACGAATCAAGGTCCTGAACCGCTACGCCCGTGGCGGCAATTTCCTCGATATTGGCGCGGCCTTCGGCGGCCTGATGCGCGCCGCCTCGCGGTATTTTACACCGTACGGCATAGAGCTATCCCCGTATGCGGGAACGGAGGCACGCCGGCGGTTTGGAAGCGCCGTACATATCGGCACACTTGACAACCACCCTTTCAGCGAAAATTTTTTCTCGGCCATCACCATGATTGAGGTTATAGAGCATCTGCCCAATCCGAAAACAGCCGTCCGCGAATGCTACCGGCTCCTCAAAAAAGGCGGGGTTCTGGCGCTTCAGACTGCAAACATGGACGGCATGCAGGCAAAACTGCTGAAAGACCGTTATGCGTATTTTATGCCGGGACATCTTTCGTATTTTACGCGAAAAAATTGTACATCGCTGCTGCATGATGCGGGCTTTTCGCGCGTGAAGGTGTTTCTGCCGGTAGAATTCGGACTGCTGCCGAAACTCATGAAATCACGGTATACGTTCACATCGTGGCTGCACTATCTCAGATGGCTGAAAATCACACGCTATCATCTGCTGAGCAAACTTCATTATGGAAACTTCGCCGCGACCAGTTCCATGGTTGTGTATGCAATAAAATAGGAAAAAGAATGAATTGACTTTTTTAAATGAATGATGTTCAGTGTAAATAGAATTTGGTTTGCATTTAGAATCCTTTCATTGTAGTTTGTTTCACCGGCTATCAATAATTATTACCAACAGGAGTTATTACATGAAAAAAAGCATGATGTTGTTCGCCGCAATAGCTCTAATCTTCGCGTTGCTTCCAATCGGAGCTGATGCCGCGAAGCTCAGCGACGACACGCTCGCGAAAAAGAAGGAGGGATGGTACGTTACCGGTCTGCCGCTGGTCAACTTCTCCAGCGACGACGGCTTCGGTTACGGCGTACGGGCGTATTTGTATTTTAACGGTCAGAAGGACGATCCATATTATGACAGCGCCCCCTATTTTATGCAGTTATACGCGCAGTATTTCGCAACCACAAACGGCGTTCAGTATCACGAGTTGAATCTCGACATGCCGTATATCGCGGGAACCAAATTCAGAATCAAATCCGCGTTCGTGTACGACGCCGACATCAACGCGAACTTTTTCGGCCTCGGCGCGGATGCAGCCCAGATGAAACTGACAAATCATCTCGGCCAGACTTTCAGCAAGTATTCGGATTATCAGGATTATATTGATGATAATAAAGACTATTACCAGTGGTATAAATATTCTATCATACGCCCCAAATATTATCTCTACCTGTTCAGGGACATGACCGATGAGATCAAACTCATGGCGGGCGCGGAATTCAAGTACGTTACCATCGACACATACAAGGGCGAAAAGTTTAAGAGCACAATACAGAAAGATACATTACTGGATCAAAATAAAGCCTTCGTTCCCGGATTCGACGGCGGGTGGACCAACTACGCGCGTTTCGGTATCGGCTACGACACGCGCGATTTCGAGCCCGACCCGAACAAGGGTATCTATCTCGATTACTGCTTTGAGGCGGCAAACAGCACGCTCGGCTCCGAATACGATTTTCTTAAAAACAACGTCGGCGCAAACTTCTTCGTAAATCCCATAGGCAAGCTGGTGCTGGCGCTGCGACTGGCATACACAACATCGTCCGAAGACATACCCTTCTACGAAATGAACTGGTTCGGCTTCTCGCTCAACAGGCGTGAGGGACTCGGCGGCAACAGAACGCTCCGCGGCTACAAGAAGAACCGGTTCGTCGGCAGAACCATGACAATGGGCAACGCGGAATTCCGCTGGCAGTTTTATGAAGTAACGGGCGGAGGCCAGCGCTTCGCGTTCAAGGTGGTAGGCTTCTGCGATACCGGCAACGTCTATGACGGCATGGGCGATCCGTTCAGCGATCCTCGGTTCAGCGATTATCACACCTCGTATGGCGGCGGTC
>DHPI01000038.1:2562-6910 GCA_002407865.1 Spirochaetia bacterium UBA5368 | reverse complement strand
CATCGCATGGAACCTTGCCACGATTATTCACGTCTATTATGGAATAAGCGAGGAAGATACCGGCCTGTACGTCAACTTCGAGCATAACTTCTAATTCATATAAAAAAGGCGACGTTTGCGCGTCGCCTTTTTTCTCTTTTAATAAATTCAAATACATCAATACAACCCGGCGTTCCACCGCTATCTACCTTTTACATGCACATCGCTTTCCGTATGTAGCGCACAATGTCAGTCGCCTTCATTACACCGCTTTGGCTATCCTCGACATACATGTCCGCGGCGCGGCCATGCAGATACGCGCCGATCCCCGCGGCTTCAAGCGCATCAATGCCGCGAAGCAGCAGCGCGCCGATTATGCCCGAAAGCACATCGCCCGAGCCCGCCGTGGCAAGCGCGGGATTGCCCGTCGTATTAATAAGGCTCCACGTTCCATCCGTTACTATGGTGGCCGGCCCCTTCAAAAGCGCGACCGCGCCGCTCCACTGAGCAAGCTGCTTCGCGGAGCGCAGCCTGTTTTTCTTCAATTCGTCCACATGCAATTGCGCAAGCCGCGATGCCTCGCCCCAGTGCGGTGTAATTATCCATTCGACGCCCTCGGGAAGCTTTTTCGCGGCAATGTAATCCGCCAGCAGATAGAGGCCGTCGCCGTCGATGAGCGCCCGTGGAATGCCCGCTTGCGGCAGCCGTTCTATCAGCGAATTAAACACAATCGACGATACCGCGGTGCGTCCCATGCCCGGCCCGATTACAATCGCGTCGTAGCGCCTGCCCCCTTTAAAAAAATCATCCAGCTCTTCGTTCACGGCCTCTTCCGTGCAATGCGCATCATCGCCTGTACACGCCAGGGCGCGGCACATCAGTTCCGGGATTTTTCCCGCGATAACGTTACGCGCACCGGCTGTGGTTATAAGCGTGGCAAGCCCCACGCCCGTTTCAAATGCCGCCATCGCCGACATCAGTATGGCGCCCTCCATGGAATCGAAACCGCCAACCAGCAGCAGGTGGCCCGCGATACCCTTGTATGTATCGTATCCGCGCGAGGTGCGCAGGCGCGTACCCACGTATGCGGCATCGACAACATCTGTACGTAACTCATCAGACTCGGTCAGCGCACGCGGAAAACCGATATCAGCGACATGCGTCTCACCGGCGTAGTCTTTTCCAGGATAGACCACCAGCGATATCTTGGGCAGCCCGATCGTAACCGTATATTTCGCGCGCACCGCCGCACCGGCGGGCGCTTCGCCATCCGACGGCAGCCCCGACGGCATATCCACGGCGAGAACGGCGGCATCAGCGGCATTGACCGCGTTTATTACGGCCGCGACAACACCACGCGGCGTGCCGCTGAAACCGGTGCCCAGAAGCGCGTCGATAATCAGATCGTAGCGGTTATATTCTATATGATGAGCGGCTTCATCCACGATCCATGTCACTGGAATGTGCGAGCGCTCGCAGATCGTAAGATATGGCCGCGACGTTTCCGAGACATTCCGCTTCTCACCGACGATAAATACATCGACATCAACACCGTAGTTCGAGAGAAAGTACGCCGCGACGAATCCATCGCCGCCGTTATTGCCGCTTCCGCATAACACGGCAACGCGGCGGAGACCTTTCAATTTTTCGAGTACAAATCCGGCGACGGCCTTTCCCGCGAACGCCATGAGCACGCCGCCCGGAATTCCGGTTTCACCGATCGCCGCCGCGTCTATGCGCCGCATCTCCTCCGCGGTGACGGCCTTCATTTATTTCCACTCCATCACGCCGATATCCTTTCTGCCGACATGAGTCGAGTACAACTGGCCGGATTCATCGACGAATATATCCTCAAAGCACATGTTGTCCCGCATTGTGATCATGATATTGCTGATAATGTTTCCGTCGAAGTTCATTATTACAAATTTTATCTTCTTGTTTTCAACGTTCCACAGGTAAATATGCTTATCATTTACCATTGTAAAAAACTCGTTCTTCGGATCGGGTATTTCCAGCACCGTTTTTACTATCCTGCCTTCCTGCAAGGAGTATTCATATATCTTGCGGTATTTGAAGCGTGAACCGTGATAGTAGGCGACCGAAACGAGAAAGCTTTCGCCGCTGCCGAACACCTTCACATTTTCGATCCTGCCGGTATAGGTGTCTTTTCCCTCTGACTCCTTAAAGTCGATAGCGCTAAGGTTGGCGTAAAAATCTCTCTTCCTTCCGGAAAACCTGTATACGCTCCACGTATCGAACGAACGCGACAGAACGAACATCCGGTCGTGGCGGTCGATTTCAATGCTTTCTATATAATAGAATGGTATATCCGGCACGCCACGCTGGCCGAGTGTCGTCTGCAATTCTCCGTTTTTATTGAACACGAGAATATATGATGGGGAAAAACCCATTTCATCGGATTTCGCAGAAACGCCGGCGCCCGACGGCATCAGCCTGTTCTGCACATATATGTTTCCCGATGAATCCACCGCAAGCGCGCCGAGAAAGGAAAAATTAAAGGAAGTATACCGTATTTTTTCGGCGTCTTCCTTATTTGCGGGTTTCTGCCCAATGATGAGCTCGGGCGTGCCGTCGTGTTGAAACACCTGCACCCGCTTCAGCGCGTTATCCACCGTATATATTTTCCCGTCGAACACGCGGACAAGGAACGAAAGGTTCAGCACGCCATTGTCGTTGTAATCGATCAGAACGTTGCCCGGATTGGTTCCACCGTATAATGTGCAGATTTTTTTGCTTTTCAGGGCGCTTACTTTCCACTGGGAACACGACACAGCCCCGAACACAAGCAGCGCCACGAGCACCAGAGTCGTAATGAATTGTCGTTTCATAAAACCTCGATCGGTTATGCGGTATATTATCCCACGGTGGGACATCTCCCTGCATATCCAACCGCGCCGTATAATTCAAGATAAATTTACGCGCGCCGGGCTATACGAATTTGAACATTTTTTACACATGTTGCCACATAATATAATTTTTTTATTGCATAGATTCACGTTTCGTCATTTCATATTCAACGGCTCTGTTCAATTCCATTCAAATATACAATATACAACGACAAGGAGAGATCTATGGATTTCAGGCTAACCGAAGAACAGCAGATGGTGCGAGAAATGTGCAGAAAATTCGCCGACAACGAGCTAATGCCGTCCGCCGCGCACTACGATCGGTCACACGAATTTCCCTGGGAACATGTAAAAAAACTTGGTCACATGGGCATGATGGGGATTGTGTACCCCGAGGAATATAACGGCGCGGGGATGGATTATGTCAGCTATTCCATTGCGGTAGAGGAAATCTCCAGGGGATGCGCCTCGACGGGCGTCATCGTATCCGCGCACAATTCGCTCTGCCTCTCGCCGATATACTATTTCGGCACAGAAGAACAAAAGAAAAAATATCTCTCCAAGCTCACCACCGGCGAATGGATCGGGTGCTTCGGCATAACGGAGCCCGGGGCGGGATCGGACGCCGCGGGCACAAAAACCACGGCGGAATTCCGCAACGGAAAATGGGTTCTGAACGGGACGAAAAACTTCATCACCAACGGCGGCGTCGCGAGCGTCGCAGTGGTAATCGCGATTACCGAAAAGGGTATCGGACACAAGGGCCTTACGATGTTCATCGTCGAGAACGGCACGCCGGGATTTTCGGTGGGTAAAACCGAGGACAAGCTTGGCATCTGCGCGTCGTCAACGACGGAGCTCGTCTTCGACAACTGCGAGATTCCGGAAGAAAATATGTTAGGCAAAAAGGGTGACGGTTTCGTTATCGCCATGCACACGCTCGACGGCGGCAGGGTCGGCATCGCGTCGCAGGCTGTGGGTATCGCCCAGGCGGCGCTTGACGCCGCGGCCTCGTATGCAAAGGAGCGCGTGCAATTCAACCAGCCGATCGCGAAATTTCAGGCGATCCAGTGGATGATAGCCGATATGGCCACGGAAATTGAGGCGGCGCGTCTGCTGACGTACCGCGCAGCCCAGCTTATCGGCACGGGCAACCGCCGCAAATACTCGCGCTACGCCGCGATGGCCAAGCTCTTCGCGTCGGAAACATCGCACAGGGTCACGCACAAGGCGATCCAGATATTCGGGGGATACGGCTTTATCAAGGATTACCCCGTGGAACGCTTTTATCGCGACGCACGGATTACCGAACTGTATGAAGGCACCTCGGAAATCCAGCGGCTGGTGATTTCATCAAGCGTATTAAACGATTATTGATCGACACACTCAAATTTATCTTGCCATCACCGCGCGGTATGCGACAAAGGAAAGTGCGCACAACCCTGCGCACCGCGTATCGCATCCGCGCGGTACAATCGCGGACCGTGTGCTGTAAAATCAAT
>DHPI01000038.1:0-2412 GCA_002407865.1 Spirochaetia bacterium UBA5368 | reverse complement strand
GAAACAACGTGAAGGCGGGCTGGAAAACGTGCCGGGTTTCAGCTTCGCGGCGCTCGAATGCGGCATAAAATACGAAAATCGCCTCGATTTCGCGCTGCTGTTTTCCGAAAAACCATGCAACGCAGCGGGAGCGTTTACCACCAATAAAATTTTCGCGGCGCCGGTGCGCCTCTGCCGCGAGCGTATAGGAAAACCGGTGCACGGCATTCTTGTGAACGCAAACAACGCAAACGCGTGCACCGGCGACGAGGGCTACCGGAACGTTGAAAGGCTTACACGCGAAACCGCGTCCATGCTCGGCGTGCCCGAAAACTCGCTGTTAGCGGCGTCCACCGGTGTTATCGGGGTGCAGCTCCCGGTTAAAAAAATGATCGCGGCGATTTCGCGATTCAGGGAAAAGCTTTCGCCCGCGCAGGGAAAGCTCATTCCACGCGCCATTATGACAACAGACACGTATCCAAAAGAGTGCGCATTTTCGTTTTCATGCGCCGACCGCGAATATACGGTCGCCGGCGCGGCAAAGGGCGTCGGCATGATCGCGCCGAACATGGCCACTCTGCTGGCGTTTATCATAACCGACATGCCCGCGCGTAAAAGCGACCTCAACGCCATATTCAAGCGCGCCGTCGGCGCATCGTTCAACGCAATCACTATTGACGGCGACATGTCTACGAACGATACGGCCATCATCCTTTCGCCGATATCCGACAGTCCGGTAACCTCGGCGGAAGGCCTCGCATCGTTCGAAGAGGCCCTGATGGCGGTAATGACGCGGCTTGCGGAGCTCCTTGTGCGCGACGGTGAAGGCGCGACGAAATATGTGACGGTATCGGTCTCCGGCGCGAAAAACGACGACGACGCGCGTCTCGCAGCCCGCGCCGTTTCCCAGTCGCCGCTGGTAAAAACAGCGCTCTTCGGCAACGACCCCAACTGGGGGCGGATCGCGTGCGCTGCCGGATATTCCGGGGCGATAATTGAAGAGCGCTGTCTGTCGATCGCCATCAACGGCATTACACTGCTTTCCCGCGGCATACCCGTGCCGTTCGACAAGGCCGCTATGAGCGAAAATCTTTCGCAAAAAGACATCAGCATTACGGTCGAACTCGGCATGGGCAACGGCAACGCTGTGTATTACACTTCCGACATCTCGTATGAGTACGTGAAGATAAATGCAGAATACACAACATAGGCCAGCGGTGCGGATTATTTATTCTTGACTAATAGACGCGTCTCGACAAGTATATTTTCCATTCAACCAAAGTGGGAACGCATGTCAATGAACCTCAAGAGAGCGGTCTTCCTTTTAACGATGCTTGTAGCCTGCGCCGGCGCGGCGCGGGGTTTCGGCGCGGCTGACACCGAGCGCTCGAAGATTGTCGTGTACTACTTTCAGAACATCGGCACAACATCGGAATACGGCTATTATTCATATATCATTCCGGACACCATTGCAACGGACATACGCAAAGTGCCGAAATACGATGTACAGTCAATTCCCGTCGTAATGGACTATACGGCATCGACGCAGCCCGAGGATGCATACAAAACCCGGGTTCGCCTGCTCTCCGATCGCGGGAAAGAATTTAACGCGCACTACATAATCACCGGTTCATATGCCGTCGAAAACAGAAGAATCACCATCAAAACGCAGATTTTCGATGTCGACCAACAAAAAATACAGGACATCGGCGAAACAAGTGAAGAACTCGGCGCACTATTGCTTGTCGTAATCGACAAACTTACCACAAAAATCAACAGCGAGCTGCAGAAAAGCATCGCGATACAAAAGGAAAAAAGCAGGAGTTCCCCGTTCGCGCCGCCGTACATGTCGTTGAAAGGAATCTCCTTCGGAATTAATTACAGTACCGCAGCAATATTAGGCGAATGGGGTAATATCTATCAGAACAAATTCGATATTGCCGGCGTGTACATCGCGTATGACATGCGGAACAACGCATGGCTTAACCAGACACCATTCGTTCGCGGTCTTACGGCCTCGGCCCAGTATGATTTTTTCACGGCAAATACGCATTCCACCGCGGAGCTTCCCCAATCCTATCTTTCGTTCAGGGGGCTTTCTTTCAACGCCGAATACCGTTACGGATTTTCACCGGTGTTCTCCGCGTTCGCATCCGCCGGTATCGGCGAGGCATATTCCAAAGCTGAAATTGTCGCTGAAGGCAGCGACGGCCCCGGAACAGCTATTGAATCGCGAGAATCCTTTAACACCTATGCCTCCATATCAACAGGCGCGCATTTCACGGTAAGCCAGCTAATTTTTACCGCCGGTTACAACTTTAAGTGGATTTATTATACCGACAAACCCATGAGTATTTCGTCGCTGTTTTTCGGTATCGGCTACTCGCTGTAGGGGGCTATCCGGAGAACTGGTAGCAGTAGAACTTTAGGGGT
>DHPI01000068.1:82230-100919 GCA_002407865.1 Spirochaetia bacterium UBA5368 | reverse complement strand
ACCCCTAAAATTAATCTGCTACCGGACAGCAAAAACGTAAAAAATACATATTATTGTTGACACAAAATTATTAATTTCAAACTTTGGATTCGTTGTCCTCCTATTTTTTGCGAACCTCCAAAATATAGGGCTAAACTTCAGGGAGGGGGGATAACATCTCCCCCCTCTTTTCTTTTTTATCTTGTTTGTTCGGCTTTATTTTATTTTTGAAGACGCTGTGCGGGGAAATCAGTAAAAACCCTGGTACTCGTTTCGGGAGATTCTGTATTTTTTACGATAATATTTAACAATTGTAGGCTTGATCATAAGATAGTTCGCTATTATTTTATCTGGCCACCCGTACTCCAGCAGCTTTAGAATAGCTTTTCTCATAATTTCCCTCCTTGTAAATATAAAAAAACTCCTCTGGTTTGATTAGATCATATTGCTATAAATTTTCAACCATTTTTTTTGGGTGTTTTTAAAAATTAATTGCATGTTATGCGCCTTTTATTTCAAATTAACCGATGTGGCCATGTTTCATGGGTACACAAAAAACTTCCTTGAAAAACTGTGCGAAAGCGGGCTTATGGCACGGGTACGTACTATAATCAATAACTGCGAGATACTATGGCACGGGCGGCAAAACAGATAGAGGACAACATTGTTAACAGCATCATCGGCGAAGGCTCTGAATTCAAGGGAGAGTTCACTATAAATGGACTGTTGCGAATCGACGGTCGGTTCAAGGGGACAATTGAAACTGACGGCAAGGTGCTGATAGGCCAGACCGGTGAGGCAACAACGGACATCAAGGCTCGCGTCGTTGTAATCGGCGGCATTGTGCGGGGCAATATTTTTGCTACCGAGAGGGTCATTATGCTCTCCTCGGGACAGATGCACGGCAATATCATCACGCCGAGCCTGGTAATGGAGGATGGTGTTGTATTCGATGGAAACTGCGTCATCAATAAGCAATCCACCGAAGCGGCGTCGTCATAATACGTAAACCGGCTGCCGGCCGGAAGGGGCGGTTATATGATTGAAAAAACGTCGACAGACCTGAAAAAAGACGAAAATCTGAAAATCAAGCGGAGAAGGAAATCCGCGGTTACTCGCCCTGGGGGGGCTTCTTTTACAACGGCCCTCGAGAATTCGCTTAATTTCGAGTTTCACGGAACCATTGAGGAACTGATGAACGACCTGAAAGATCAGGAAAAACGGTTCCTCGACGAACAATCCATTTATGAACTCGCGCGGTACAAATCAATCGTACAAACGATACTCAAGCAATTACTGAACGACGGCCTCAGAACCGCAACCCTGAAGCGCAAGAGAAGAAACAAAGCCGATTTCGTTATTGTTGAAGAAATTAACTCCAAACTCGCGGATATATCCACCGCTATTATACGCAACAACACGGCATTTAATTTGATGAAAACAATCGAAGAAATCCGGGGCTTGATACTCGATCTGCGGTATTGACGTCAGCGGCGAACTCTAATCTTCCTGATTTTTCTTTTCTCGATCTTCGTAGCGCCCTCAGGATTGAACTTGTTTTGGACTTCCTCGATACTCTGCGTAACAAGCATTTTAACGGCCTTTTCTGTTTTATTGAGGATATCGATCAAAACAAGGTTTTCTTCGCTCGTAAAATCCTGGAGCAGATACTCTTCCATGCTCATATTCCTGGGGGGAGCGCCGACACCGACACGCACCTTCGCAAACCTGTCGGATTTCAGGGCCCGAACCATCGAATCCACGCCAGCATGATCGAGGGTTGAATTCGCGTAATCGACACGAAGCTCTCCGAGCTTCAGTGAAGAATCTTCAATTATACAAATGATGTCTCGCACATTGATACGCAGAAAAGACGCTATATAGAGTACCGATT
This sequence comes from Spirochaetia bacterium UBA5368, assembly GCA_002407865.1. Taxonomy (GTDB): domain Bacteria; phylum Spirochaetota; class UBA4802; order UBA4802; family UBA5368; genus UBA5368. The sequence goes on along the minus strand of DHPI01000068.1, from coordinate 99,046 downwards.
CGCCTATAAGATTGATAAAGGTCTGCGGCTTCAACAGCACAACATCGGAATCCCTCATCTTGCCTCTCCCGATGAGGGATTTCTTTTTCTTAATCTTAACTTCAATGTTTTCGTTGTTACCCAGGATATCGATAACCTTGAATCCGATATTCTGCCGGTTATTCAAAAATTTCTCACCCGGATTTCCGAAACCAACTATTAATTTCAACTACCCCTTTTTCCTCCCGTTTAAATTCTATGCAGCCAGATCAGCATTACTCCGTCTTTTCTTTATTCTCAGCGCCTGCTGCAGCCGCTGCTTCAGCTTCGCCCTCTGCCACCGGCGCCGCCTCTTCCTGTACCGCCTTTGGCGCAATAACGGCCACGACCGTACGATCCTCATCTCCAAGAAACTTCAACGAGCCCTCAGCCGGAAGATCCTTGACTCGTATAGAGTCGCCCACATTGAGATTGGTTACATCAATTTCAATTTTTTCCGGCAGTTCCGTCGGAAGACATTCTATATTCAGATCGCGCTCGAGCACCTCGAGAATCCCGCCAGTTTTTTCACCAATTGACGTCCCAACCACGACAACGGCAACCGTCGTCTGTAATTTCTCGGTCAGCGTTACCTTGTAGAAATCCAGATGGATTACTTCATCGGTTATGGGATCAAGCTGGTAGTCTTTTACGACGACCTTCTGCTTTGCCTCATTCGCGCCTCCCGACAGGTTGAGATTGATAAGAACACTCTCTGAAATATGCCCCCTGAAAAGCCTGCTAAATTCTTTCTTCGGCACCTTTATCGCTTCGGTTTTTCCGTGCGAATATACAACGCCCGGAATAAAACCTTTTGCCCGCATCCTATGGTTTTCGTTTTTCCCGGTTTCTTTTCTCACTTCAGCATTCAATGTATGTTGTTCCATGGTCTCCTCACCTGATGTTTAATTTCAATAGCAATTCACTACTACATCCACTGCGCTTCGCCTTATACGAACAGCGAACTCACCGATTCACCATCATGAATTCTCCGGATCGCTTCGCCGAGCAGCGGCGCAACCGAAAGCACCGTCATATTGTTCAGCTTCTTTACATCGGGAATCGGGATAGTGTTTGTCAGCACGATCTCCTTATATCCCGCGTTTTTCAGCTTTATCGACGCGCCATTCGAAAGGATAGGGTGCGTCGATACGCAGTAAATATCCTTCGCTCCGTTTTCTTTCAACGCCTTTGCGGCGCCCGAAATAGAACCCGCAGTATCAATCATATCATCTACGAGAATACAATCTTTGCCTTTCACATCCCCGATAACATGCATTATTTGGCACTCGTTCGCCTGCGGCCTTCGCTTGTCGATTATCGCAAGTCCGGCATTCAACTTTTTCGCATAAAATCGCGCACGAACCACACCGCCGGTATCGGGGGACACGACAACCGGATTTTCGATATTAAGCTTTTTAAAATACTCCACTGTTATCGGAGCGGATATCAGATTATCCACCGGTATGTCGAAAAAGCCCTGAATCTGATCGGAATGAAGCTCCATGGCAAGGATACGCTTTGCACCAGCGGCCTGAAGCATGTTCGCCACGACTTTCGCCGAAATCGGCACCCGCGGCTCAACCTTGCGGTCCTGCCGCGCATAGCCAAAATACGGTATTACCGCGGTTATACGCTTTGCCGAGGCCCTCAGTGCAGCATCGATAAGCAGCAAAAGCTCAATCAGGTGATCATTTGCGGGATTGCATGTCGATTGCACAATAAAGAGGTCAACCTCACGTATGTTCTCGCCTATCTTGACGGAAATTTCACCGTCTTTAAATTTCTTCAACTCGACTTCAGCCAGCGGAATTCCCAGATACCTCGCTATTTCTTCTGCAAGGAGCCTATTGGATGACCCCGATAAAATTTTCATTGCGTCGCTCATGTCCATCCACTCAACTATCGATACAAAGATTCTTTCAGGCGTTGCTCCAGCTTCCTCAATTCTTCGGGAGAATTAACGCCACTACCCTCAACCGGATCGTCCAGAAGTACGGTTCGTATGGAATATCCCGAACTGCGTATAAATGATATGACATCAGGAAGATAATACTCCCCCTGCGCATTTTCAGTCGTTATGGTTTTTAACCCGGGGAAAAGGCAATCACTGTGGAAAACATACGTTCCCGTGTTCACTTCACGAATGCTTTTTTCCTCGGTACTGGCGTCCTTTTCTTCAACAATCCTTATACAGTTTCCATTTGCGTCTTTCACAATCCGTCCATACCCGAATGGATTATCGGGCTTCATTGTTAGCACAACGGCCTTCACCCCGGGCATTTGCGCTTCCGCTACCATCCGCCGTATCGTTTTGGATGATATCAATGGCGCGTCGCCGCAGGCGACATACACAAGACCGGAAAAATCTCGGAGACTGCCCTCCGCCTGCATCACCGCATGACCGGTTCCACGCTGCTCTCGCTGCCACGCATACACAACGGAATCGCCGATCGATTCAATGACACGGTCTCCCCCGTATCCCACAACGACAGTAACCAAATCTATGCCGGCGCCGCGGATAGCATCGACAACATGATGCACAAGCGGCCGCCCCCTGAGCAAATGCAATACCTTCGGTAATTCGGAGTTCATGCGCACCCCTTTCCCGGCGGCCAATACGACGGCTGTTACATTTTCAGCGGTAGTATTCATTATACACTATCAACAATTAATAATAACAACTGAGGCGCTAGGATTCGAACCTAGGAAATGCCGAGACCAAAACCCGGTGCCTTACCACTTGGCTACGCCTCAAAGGGTATGGTAATCACAAAAATACAAACAACTATATAATATAAAAGTAATCCTAAACCTTCAAAAAAAATCAGCCATGTATAGCTGCCCACTCATCCCTTCAAGCGACTGCTTCGCCCTGCACGCCTCGTTCGAATCCTTAAACACCCCTACGATTGCCGAACCCGACCCTGTCATGATTGCGAAATCGGCCCCCGCCTCCAGCATACGCTGCTTTGTGAGGCGCAATTCGGGATTGCGCCGGAATACCGGCTCTTCGAAATCGTTTTTCAGCAGCGGCGCCGCCATTTCAAACGCACAGGCCTTCGCCGCGGCGCGAAAAATACGGCGTTTTTCGCCCAATTGCTTCGAGGATTGCAACGCCTTGCTTCCCCTTTCAAGTGAACGGTACGCCTCGCCGGTATCAACATGTACACCACTGTATGCAACCAGGGCGCATCGATTGAATCCGCCGTCAAGCTTCTCTAAAATATCGCCCATCCCCTCGCATATAGCCGCCCCTCCGATCAGGCAAAACGGCACATCCGCGCCAACAGTCGCCCCAACGCGCAAAAGCTCGCTCTCATCGAGGCCGGCATACAGTCCGTTCAGCATCCTCAGCACTGCCGCCGCATCGCTGCTGCCACCGCCCATCCCCGCACCCGCAGGAATGTTCTTCTCAATGGATATGGACACTTCAGCTGATCTGTCGATCGCTCTAAAATACGCCCGTGTAGCTTTCGTGACGAGGTTATCTTCAAGCGGAATTGCGTCCATCACGTCTTCATTTTTTCCGCCGCTCGCGGCCAGCCTCATCGCGACATCCCTGTATGGCGCACTGGAAATGCCGCAATATTCGAGTTTTAAAAGATCAAATAAATTAATACTCGACATCAGGCTAAAGATATTATGATATCCATCAGGCCTGCGATTAAGCACTTCGAGGTGCAGATTGATCTTGGCGTACGCTTTGAATTCAATATCCAAGGGATGAGGCACCACGCATTTTTAGAGGCCAAAAGTAGTATGTGCCAATATTTTTGTCAAGCAAATAATTCTATTTGACATTCTCGCGACGGGCTGTTTTTATATTCAGCTTGATGCGAAATTACTCGAAAATGTAACTATACATGCCTCCGGGCATATCCGGCGCGGCCATGCGTTGTAACCGTTCTGCGGGTTGCGGTTGCGTGAAACCGGCCGGCAATACTACACTGAACTGATAATGGTGAAGAATTGCTCTATTTAAAGATCATCATCTCCTTTTTCGGTATCGCCGCATCGCTCTATGTCTTCCTCAACAACATCATCAGAAAATTCCAATTCGCTGTGAACAGGCTGTTCGCCGCCATTTCATTTATAACGGTGATAATGACGTCAAGCCTGCTGTACATGCTGTTCGTCCCGGATTCCCGGTGGCTGTACGAAGCCGCTCTGGTATATTTTGCGACGATTTCAATGATAAATCATCTTTACTTTCATTACGCCCAGATTTTCCCCCGCTGGGAAAAGAGAAGCCCACGATGGTTCATCATTCTATCGGCGCTGCCCGGCACAGCCGTCTTTTTCATGACATTATGTACCAATATGATTCTGGAAAATGCGGCATGCAGCAACGGAGAACCTGTATTCGTCTACGGCAGGTACTTCCCAATATATATTGCGGTATTCGCCTTTAATATTCTCGGGACGTTTTTCACCCTGGTCTATAAAACGCGTATGCTCGCGAATGAATCATTCCGCATCCAGCTCTTCTACCGTTCGATAGGCGACCACATCAGCGCCACCCTTATTACGGTATCTTTCATCATACTCCCGTATTTCTTCGGCCTTCAGCAATATCATGCCATCGGTATTCCGCTTTCGGCCGTTATTCTCCTTATAATTAATAATTACGCAATTTCCGACGAACGATTTCTCGACTTCAGAAAATTCTACGCCCGCGGCGCGTACTGGTGTTCGCTTTTTCTTTTACTCGCGGTGCCGGCATATTGCGTACTACGGTACATTGACCTGCTGCCATTAGGGGCAAAGTCGTTATATACGGTAACAGGCTCGCTGCTCGCGTTCATGTATTTCTTTCTTGTGTATCGATTTGTATCACCGCGTATCGCGGACTTCTTTAGAAAAGGATATCTCACGTTCGAAAAAAACATAACGGACTTCTTCCAGGGCATCAGCGGCATTTCGGCCATGAAAGACAGGACTGACTTCTGGGAAATGTTTTTTAACTCGACGATAGACGCGCTCGAACCCCGCTTCGGAATCGAAAGCGCGGCGCTCTACATGCGCGACGAGAGCGAAGGCGGCTTCGTCTACAATTACGGATTCGGGAAAGCCGGCGAGTCACGGACAATCGATGAAAGCAATCTATTAGTGCAATGTCTCAAGGCGTATCCCGTTCTCATCGAGCGGTCAATGCTGTTTACCGACGATAATCTCCGGGAGTTCAGCACGGCAATCCTCGCGTTTTTCGATGAACACACCATTGACGTGGTATTGCCATTTTATGACCATGAAAAAAATCTCATCGGAATTCTCACGCTCGGTGCGATGAAGAATGGAAAACCGTATCCCATGGATTTGATCTCGGCCTTCGAGATTTACCGTATTCATTTCGAGGCCACCATCGTCAATTCCATGTATCTTGAACATATCAAAGCCTCCCAGATCGCCGAGCACGACAGAATGGTGATCCGCAACATTAAAAGCCGGCTCACCCCGAAAAAGCTCAGCCAGATCAACGGCATACGAATCAGCTCATTTTATCTGAACAATTCCGAGCAGGGTGGCGATTATTTCGACACGCTCCCTCTCGGGCAGGATAAAATCGGCATTTTTATCGCCGATACCGCGGACGCAGGCGTCGATTCGGCAATCCTCGGGCTTGAATGCTACAGCCTTGTCCACGCCCAGCCGGCGTCATATGACAGCCCGGAAAAGCTTCTTAATATAATGAACTGGGTCGTATCGACTTCACGCTTTTCAAAAAACTACGCTCCCGCGTTCTATTCAATCTATTCCGGCACATCGCGCACGCTGAAATATTCAAACGCTGCAATGAAGCCAATGGTCCTTTTTGACGCAGGCAAAAACGTTTTTATCGAGCTTGACACCGGGGGCATTCCTGTGGGTATCGATCGCGGCTTTAACTATGAGGTAAAAACGCTTCAGGTATATCCGGGCAGCATCGGCCTGTTGTATTCGGACGGATTGGAGAACGCCGTCAACTCCAGCGGCGTGAATTACTCAATCGGCAGAATAAAAGACATAGTGCGGCTTAACGCGTCGGACACGCCCGCCCTGCTTGTGCGTAAAATTTTCGCCGACTTTAAGAATTTTATACAGAACACACAATTGCACAACGACGTAAGTCTTATTATTTTTAAGACAGAATAACGCAATTGTTGTAATTGATGACACATGGACATCACCGATATATCCGGGAAACTCACGGCGGCGCTGCGCGGCTACAAAAATATCCTGATATTCATCAAGGGATCGCCCGATCCTGACGTCATCGCATCGTCTTTTGCGCTGAAATGCATCTGCGATTCAATTAACGTACGATCAACGCTGTTCGCACTCGCTGAAATATCGCTGCCGCAAAATCAGGCGATTGTGCGCGATCTGAAAATCCCGCTCCACATTGAAAAAGCGCTTCCCGACCTTCGCAATTACGACGCCTATGCCATCCTTGACCACCAATCTGCATATGTGAAAGACCTTTCCGAAAGGCTGCCCTGCGCGGTGCATATTGACCATCACGAAAAAATAGATTCGCCATTAAAGATCGATTTCGAAATCTCGACCGGCAATGTCGGAGCGGTCAGCACCATAATGGCGCTTGTGCTGAAGGAATTGAACATCCCCGTTTCTGAAACAACAAGGAAGCAGGCCGCCACCGCCCTGCTGTATGGCATACAGACCGATACCGACAATTATCATCACGCGGGACGCGCCGATTTTGAAGCGGTGCAGTTTCTCACAACGCTCGCGGACGCTGAAATCATCGCCAGGGTATCGGATTTTCCCCTTTCGGAAACGGCGGTCAGGCTGATCGGCAAAGCGGCAGCCGAAAGGGAATTGTACAAGGACTGGCTTATCAGCGGCATTGGATTTATCGATGAATCGAACCGGGACATCATCGCGATCATTGCCGATTTTTTGCTTCAAAAAACGGCAGCCTCGACAGTCATCGTCTTCGCCGTCGTAGAGAAAAGCGGCAAGCGCGGCATGGGACTCGACGCGTCGTTCAGAACAAAAAACGAGAACCTTGACCTTAACGATGTAATAAAGCGGATTACCGCCGAGGGCGGGGCGCGCAAGTTCAAGGGCGCATATCAGGTAAACCTTGATTACTTCAGGGGGTGCCCCGACAGGGAACTGCTGTGGCAGGTTGTATCTCTTACAACGCTTCAAGTTCTCAAACGGGCGCGCGACGGCATCCGCCTGATGGAACTCCGTAGCTTTTATGAAAGATTTAAAAAACGTATCGATACAATATTCAAGCAATAGCGGGCCGGCGCACGTCCGGCTGTCAGAAAATCAACGAAAAGCTCGCTCCTATTTCATACGACACAAGTTCCCTGCTGATTCCCCCTGTCTCCCTGTTTCTGAAGCGTTCGAGCGCCCACCGCGCGACCAGTCCTCCCTGAATATTTTTATGCAGATCAAGCGTCAGTCTGCCCGTGACAAGGTGCTGATCGTACGGCTCGGGAGACACAGTCAGCGTGTAATCATATCGATTGAACAAAAGAGAATACTCAATGCTGAAAATCGGGAACGCCACAAGCGCGTAAAATCCGGAAAGAAAATCGTAAAGCCATTGCACATCGGTTTCATATATTATGGAAAAACTGTATCCCTTATCGACCTCTTTGAACGGCGGCAACAGCGCCATATTGCCGATAAAAACATCATCCCTTGCGTCCCTTTCATTCGCGTTAAACGATATATATTCCTTTCGACTCCTGTGCCGATACTGCAATCCACCCTTCACTCCAACGCTTGACCTGTCCCATTTGAATGTTATCCCGGCCGATGGCGAGTGCGTATTTTCCTCGATATTCGAAGTAATCAGCATATTGCGGTTGAAATCGTAACCGATATTGAGGCTCGAAGAATGATGCGGAAGCCCCGGCGCGTTTGGCCTGAAAAACCAGAACCGAAATATGCGCATAAGGTCGAAGCTGAGGTTCATGCCCGTGTTCAGGGTAATGACCTGCTGCGGGATTCCATTGACCGACTGCCGCTCGGACACGTGATTGACGCCCCCGCTTCCGGAGAGCATCACCTTCTCCAGATCCAGCGTTGTATTGACGGAAAACGTATCGATAAGACGAAGACTGTTCGTATAATTGGGCGCCTGTTCGCCGCCGGGAAATGTCGGCTTCTCATTGAATTTTGAATACGCATAATCCCTTCCATTCGCGAAATTGCCGCGTCCTGCGAAAAAGTACCACGGCGGATACCCGAAGAGATTCAATCCTGCGCCGCCGATACCGCCAAATGCGCGGTTAATGCCATAGTTTTCCGAAAAGGCGGATTCCCGCTCCCCTTCGTACGGGATTTCATTCTCCTGCAGAAAAACGGACCGGCTGCAGGAAAAATACAAATTACGGATAAAATTCGTGCTCTTCTTTTTATAAAAATCGAAGGGCATTGTAATACTGCTGGAGATATAGCTGCGGGCATCTCGCGCCCGGGAATATTTCTTCGCCAGCAATCTTTCCGATTCCTCGTAGTCGCGGAATTTATTCTCGAAATACTGCATCTCGACGCGCATCACCGGCGACAGCACGCCCACATTCCGAATGCCCGCGCTTATGACGCCTTTTTTGTTTCTTTCCACAAATTTAAAATAGTCATTATAGACGAACGGGATGTGGTATCCCCCACGTACGTTCTCAAGTATGCTCGTATCGGGCAACTGCGTTTTGCCGCTCAACTCGACTATTTCCTGTGAGCCGAGGGTGAGCGCGGGCTGGATGAAAAAATACCTGCTCTGGTATTCGAGTGTGAACCGGCTGTTGCCCTCTTGCCTCTTTTCCTTTTCGCGGAGAGACACCACCTGTGACAGTGCGTTCTGGTCCAGCACATCGGAAATCCTTTCAATTGAATCTTTTTTAAACAGCATGTCGAGCAAAAACGAGGTCGTCAGCCTGCCTCCCAAAAAGTTTTCGATCGATTCTTTGACAACGACCGTGGGGCTGTGTATGTCGATATCGGCTTTCCGCAGCACCCTGTAGCTGCTGCCGGAATACGCCACATAATCATCCCTTCGGTTGTCGTACCTGTCGTTTTTATACATCACCTTGACGCTCGGCACAAGCGACGCCGTGGAAACATAGTCCGATTCGAGATACAGCGTTTTTTTCTCGGTTTTGCCGCGCTTGGTATCCACGACCTCCTGGTTAAGTGAATCGGTGTCGGAACGCTCATCCGTAAAACTCATCTGCGCACCCCAGTTCGGCAGTATTTTTACCGACGAGAACAGCTCCCTGTAATTCTCCTTGATGTCGGAATTTGTCTTGCCAACCGTACTAAACTGCGCCCCGTGTCCCTTTTCGATATACTTAATATAAATATCCGATATCACGGGCACGCCCGAGGCGGTGCGCCACAGCGGGCGCTTGCCGCGCATTTCACCCTCGAACCAGTATGCGCTATCGGCAAGCATTTCAGAATCGCTTGCGTAAATATCGTTAATCCAGAGCCTGCCCGCACCCGGGCTTTTTACAATAAACTCCATGCAGGTGACACGTTTTAAATCGGGATTGCCGACAAGCGACGTCCGGTTGACACCGCCTGCGGCTCCATCCTGTAAATTAAGCCGCACCTCGCGCCAGACCGGGCCATAGTCGTTCGCGAACTCGTACTCGTAATAATCATTCTCGGACGAGCCTATTCTCACGCCAATTCGGTCACCGCTGGCCGATTGGCGCGCATTAATCCATATCGTGATCGTTTTATAAAAACGCACATCCATGGGCTTGGAAAATTTACGCGTGACCGATCCCGACGCACTTGCCAGGTTATAATCGATCTGCAGCGCAGCCTCCCGTTCGCGCAGCAGCTCTTTTTCGCTTTTTTCACCGTGAAGGGATGTGTAGACGTCGCTGCGTTCGAAGAGGAAGGCGTTTGCGCGATACTCGGGGTCGTTGAAATTGTCGACCATCGTGACGCTGAATTGATCAGGATCTTCCAGGGGCATATCGTTAATCTTGATATTTCTCCACCGCGACGAGACAAAACGCAGGCTGTCGATAAAAATACGGCCCGCCACCGGAGCGCTGCCTTTCACAATGAGGCGCACCGCCTCCACCTGCTTCAGTGTAGACAGGTTATCCGTGAAAGCTGTCGAACTCCTGTTGATATAGATTCGCTTCATCCTCCATACGCTGCCGGACACTTCAGTAACAGGAACGTTGAACGAATGCGCCGGCGCATCTTTGAGAATCGCCCCGGCAAGGGTAACACTGTATTCACCGGTATCCAGCACGCCGTTGCCGTTGATATCCTCTGTATTAAGCACGCCGTCGCCCATGGTGTACTCGTTGAGCTGCGGGCCGGTGCCGACCCGCGTCGGATAATTACCGTCGAAGCTGTATCCCCTGTCCTCGAATATCCCCGCCGATGGATCGAAATCGAGGATGCCGTTACGATTCGCGTCTTCGGTATCGAGAACTCCGTCGCCGTCAGAGTCCTCGTTTATCTGCCCCAGGTCGATATCGATATCGACGTCAGCCGAAAGGCTGTCAACCCGGTACCATATCTCCACGTACTGCAATCCCGAAAAATCCACCGCCTGCGAAGAAAGCTTCCGCGTGGCAATCGAAATACCCGTCTCGGCGCCGCTGATTTCGAAATCGAGCACCAGCGAGCGCTGGCTTTCAACGGATTGCACCGAATCGGCGACATGCCCGGCCGCCACATTGTATGGCCCCGGCTTTTTTGCATACTCAATCACATAGGGGCTGAACGCGACCCCCTTGAGACTATTCGGATTGCCGGCCTCACGATAATACTTGTAATATATCCTCCCGCGCACGGACTGATTGTTGCCGCCCGGAATCGAGGCAAGCATCCAATCCTTGTCAGAGAGGGAGATGCCCGTTATCTCCTCCGACGACTCCATGTCGTCAATAAGCCCCTTCCCGAAGGTGTTGATGTCCCTGTAGCTGCGGGCATATTCCGCGTATCCCTTGAGTTCGAACGGCACGGAATCGACATTCACGCCGGGAATCGCGTTCGCGACAGCCTTCAGCCGGGATTCATTCAGCGCAAGCGATGCGTCGCCTTCGAACACCATCGTCTGCGTCGGCTCGCTGCCGATCATGGGAATCACCTCGCCCCCCGACGAGCGCGTAAAAAGAAACGTTCCCCCCAGATTCAGCTCCCTGCCGAACTGGTAATCGGCGCGCACGCCCCCGACAAACGACTGCGACTGTGCCTGAAACGGAAGATACTCGTATTTCACCTCGATCGACGATTCGGGCGTAATTACAGGATTGTTCGGATTGGTAAAGACGAGAAAACCCGCGGTATAATCGACCGTGTACAGCGTCGGGGGAAGCTCTCTTTCATTGATCTTCACGCGAACGCTGTCCTGCAAAATATTGAAGTGCTTCAACTGGAAGCTCCGCGCTTCCCGGTAATAATCGACTTTCAGCGAATAGAGCGACTTCTCAAACACCGTCGAGGGGGGATTCTCCGCGTACACGGAGTTGTTCAGCGTTTTAAACGGCTCGCGCAGCGTAAAACCGATCACCCCTTTCGCGTAATCGACCGAAAATTTTCCAAGCTTCGCGATTTCCGACTTCGTGAGAAGCTGGTTTTGATAGAAAATCTGAATCTTGAAGTTGTCCTGCAAAATCTGGCGATCGCCGATGTAATAATATGAGCGCACCTCGTAAATATCGAGATTCTGCTTGCCGTCGCCATTGCGGTCGTCGCCCGCCGCCTCCTGAATTGCATACCCGTATTTTATAAATACAAATATCTTATTCTGAAAAACACCGCCCGGATGTTTCGCATCTCCCGGCATCAGTGCTGCCGGGTCAGACGACATGGAGCTGTTCCCCCCGTCATGTGTGTACACCGCGAAAATACGCGCATTGGCGGGAATGGATCTGGTAAACGAGATGAGGCCGGTACTGAAATTAATTGTGTAATCAGAACCCAGAACCATTTTCGTATAATAGCCGTTGTCGATGCCGCTCAACTGAATGGCGTTGTAATTGTTCAACGGATTCTGGTCGTCCATGTACAGTTCGAATCCCGACGGATCGATATTGACGGAATACGGCATGTAGGTGTCAGGATTCGCAGGGTTCGATGTCATTGTCACGGTTCCCGGTATCTCGGCGGGCAGCGGCGGCGATGCGCGATTATCGAAGCGCTTGAACGCCTCAAGCTGGTAATATGTAGTGCGCACATACTGGTACTCGCCGAGCGATATATTTCCCGGCGATGAATTGCCCCTGAAATATTCGACAACCGTTTCGCCCTTCGTTACCGACCCGAACGCCTTCACTTGCAGCTTCCCCTTCCGGACAGTCGTATCAATGCCAAGCCCCTTGTTCGACGTATCATCGTACACCGCATATTTCGAGCGGTTCATTTTGATCGTGATTTCACCGGCGTTTATTTCGCGGATCACCTCCTCGTCGCGCACAGCGCGGTACTGCATATAATACTGGTTATCCTTTTTCTTGCTGTCATGATCGATAAAGAGGGTAAGCCGTTCGCCGATATGCCCTTCGACATGCATTTGCATTTCATTGTCGGGATTGTATCCCGACGTGATGATTCGTGAAACGGGCTTGTCCTGGTCGAACTGCCTGTATTTACTGCTGGTGAAATTCGTTTTGCCGTATTTCATATTCAGGCGGGCGGCGCCGTACGAATTGATCTCAACATCCTCCCTCTCTTCAACGCGGTACTCTCCCGCCGCGAGCTGGTCCATGCGCAACTGGTACCGGGGCTCAACGATATATGTCCGCCAGTCACCGGCGCCATATGTAATGCCATCGGAAGATCCGTCCGCCGGTTCTTCGGCGGTTATCTCGTCCTTCTGAATAAATAGTTGCGGCGGCGGGGTGGAAGAATGTTCATGGATGTAATCGAGAAGCAAGTCCTTAAAGCCCGCGGGCGATGTGCGTTCCTGCGAAAGCGCCGCACTGATGCAATACAGGGTCCCCGATACGATTAATATTTTGGCATAAAGGGACAGGTTTTGTCGCATATTGCATAATAATGGCGGACATCATTATTTCAAGGAATATATTACCGGGATGAACGGCGCCCGTTTTATGTATGCGGCAACATTAGTACTCGCGCATCATATTACCAGATACGGCTCATGTACGGATACGGATTGATGGCAGTGTCACCGAGACGGATCTCATAATGGCAGTGATTGCCGGTGGCCGATCCGGTCTGGCCGACATACGCTATCACCTGCCCCTTCTTGACAACGGCGCCGGGACCTACGACAACGCGGGAACAATGCCCGTATATCGTCTCATAGCCGTATTTATGGCGCAGTCGCACCATATACCCGTATCCGCCGCCCCATCCGGTAGACACGACCATTCCGGGGGCGGTTGCGCAGATGGGCGTTCCGGACGCGGCGGCGATATCGATGCCTGCATGGTAGTCCCTTCCGAAACCGAACGGAGACCTCCGCCATCCAAAAAGCGATGTGATATGCCCCGGATTCGGAATAATGGACGGGGTATCATTTATCACCTTGCTGCGTACATCCACAAAATTTTTTACCGTTTTAATTGCGTTGGTGGAACACAACAGGTCTTTCTGCAATTCGCGCATGGTTAAAAATTCATCGGGCAATATGCTTTTCTCGTTCTTTTTTTCCGGAGGGGCTTCCAGTTCACCATTGGCGATTTTCCAGATTTTTTCAACATCCTCGCTATTGCCCGCCGAAAGTTCATAGACTTCTTCTATATCGGGCTTCATGCCTTCAAGCTGCTTGAAAATGCTGTTGGTAAGTTTCTCGACCCGCAGCAGGTTCGAGCGGATATCCTTATAGTTCATCAACAGGCGCTGCTCTTCGCGCTTCGACGAAGCATTCTTGATTATTGCATACGATGACGTCCCGATGACGATTAAAAACAAAATCACGAAAAACGATACCGTAAATTTCGATATCTGAAAATTGAAAATCTTTTTCTCGTTATGGGGAATGAACATGACAGTCATCCGCTCGTGTCCCTTTTCGCGAAAGCTGTCCCACCATTTCGAATATCTTTTCTTCAGAACGTAATAGTTCTCCGATACCTTCATTTTGAACGAATTCTGATACCGCTTTATCGTAAATTTCATTTGTTTCCGCCTGTAATCCCCGGGTTTTCCCCTTGTTCCCGCCCTGCTTCACGCGGCACATCCTCTCGCGGAATTGCCGCCAACGTCGCACAGTTTCACCGCCAAAGTAAGCCTTGCACGCGAAAGGTCATGCACTTATGGACGGGGAATTATCCTTAGCATAATTATCGAAAACCAAAGCTTAATACGCAACTCTTTTTTATGATACCTCACTCCAAGGAAAGATACATAAACCAGGAAAAAACATTGCCATCACGCCATGGTTCCATTGATAATGAACACAAATTCAGTATAGCACAGAAAATGGAAACGAGAATTAACGAAACCACAATTTCGCGCGAATCTGAGGGGATGAGGATAGACCTCTATCTCTCTCGGCGATTTACGTATTTAAGCAGAACGGCATGGAAGGGCGAAATCATCCGTGGAAAAATCAGTATCAACGGGCGCGTTGTCACCAATCCTCACCGCAGGGTATCATTTGGCGATCTGCTGCGTTTTGACGGCATGGGCTACAGCGAACCCGAGGTAAGCCGCGATATCCGGATATTGTACGAGGACGCCGATATACTTGGCGTCTGTAAGCCTGGAAATCTTCCCGTACATCCTGCGGGAAGATATTTCAACAATACGCTGCTCCGCATTCTGGAGCATGAGCACAACCGTCCGCTGTACCCGGCTCACCGCCTCGACCGGGAAACATCGGGCGTTATACTTTTCGCAAAAAACGTCTCCGTCGCTTCGCAGATTCAGAAGAATTTTTCGCAGGTGCAAAAAAGTTACATCGCCATAGTACACGGAAAACCGGCTGAAAAAAGGTTCGCCGTCAACGCGCAGATCGGCTTCGACCCGGCGTCTGCTATTAAAAAAAAGCGCATCGTACTGCCCGAATCCGGCGAAACGGCTGTCACGTATTTTATGGTGCTCTTTTCGTTCGGGGATTATACGCTCGTCCGGGCGCAGCCCCAGACGGGCAGGCTGCACCAGATTCGCGTACACCTTCTGCACGCGGGATACCCCATCGTCGGGGACAAGATGTACGGGCGGGACGAGGGCGCGTATCTTCGCTTTATCGCGTCGGGGGAAACGCCGGAGTTGCTCGCGACGCTGCAATTTCACCGCTCGGCGCTGCACTCCCGCTCCATCCGTTTTTATCATCCGGTACTGAAAAAAGACTGCGTCATCAAGGCGCCGGTTCCCGATGATTTTAAAGAATTCATCGAAACGAGGAGATACACGTAATGGCAGAACCGATACTACCGCCGCGCGCAAAGCTTTTTATCGGAATCCTCACGACCTCGGAAGAATTTCTGTCTCCCGCGGAAAAAGCGCTCGAAAAAAAATTCGGCGAAATCGATTTCCGAACCATGAAAATACCGTTCACCAATACCGATTATTACAGTGCCATCGGAAAAAATCTCTTCAGAACCTTTCTGTCGTTCCGTAAACTCATAAAACGCGAGGACATCGCCGGAATAAAGCTGTATTCGAACAGGCTTGAAAAAAAAATATCGGGAAAGGAAAAACGCCGGATAAACATCGATCCCGGATACCTGACGCTCTCCAACGTATACCTGGCGTCATGTAAAGAGTTTTTTCACCGGGCATATCTTCAGAAGGGCATATATCTTGAAAACGAGTACCGCTACGTAGCAAAACGGTATCAGCCATGGGAATGGACGTATCCAGACTACCGCATGCAGGAATATTATGATTTTTTTCACAACGTGCGGAAGATATACGCCCGGCAGTTGAAGGGAAAATAGGCGGCGTTCCTCCATAACGCAACGCACGACATTAATATAAAACTTGACTAAAATTTGACACTATCATTTACTTTGCCACAATGCCGCATTCATCACGGACGCAGCCTATAGTAACGTTATCGGGCAGCATCGCCGCATTACTCTATCACTACATAACGATAGAACTGGTTATTCTATTTAATGATTTTATCAGAATATCTACATAAAAACAATATCATTATAAACGCAAAATCAAAGAACCGCTGGGATCTTATCCAGGAAATGCTTGATTACGCAGTGAAGAACAGGGATGTCAGGGAAGATGACCGCGATGTCATAAAAAAAGCCCTGATTGAAAGAGAAAAATCGATGAGTACCGGTATCGGCAAATCTGTCGCAATACCTCACTGCACATCCATTAAGGTTGACGACATAATAATCATCCTTGCACTCTGTGAAAACGGAATCGATTTCGACGCCATCGACGGCCTCCCGGTAAAAATTGCGATACTTTTGCTTGTGCCGAAAAACAAACTGACACAGCACATTAAGACGCTTGCCAATATCGCCAAAATAATGAACAACGACGAAATCCGCCAGGAGCTGCTGACGCTGAAAACCCCCGACGCGATCCTCAAGTCGATCAAAAAATTTGAATCCGCGAAAAAGTGACCGGCATGGAAAATCTTTCACGACTTGTGAATGTGAACAAACTGGATGAGGATGATCAGGAAAAGTCACTGAGACCCTCAAATCTCGGGGAATTCGTTGGTCAGCGGAAAATCACCGAAAACCTGAAGGTGTTTATCCAATCCGCGAAAATCCGAAAACAACCGCTTGACCACGTACTCCTTGCGGGCCCCCCGGGGCTCGGCAAAACGACGCTTGCGTTCATAATAGCCCGCGAGCTCGGCGTCAATATCAGGGCGACATCGGCGCCAATCATAGAAAAGGCAGGCGATCTCGCC
>DHPI01000068.1:78040-82090 GCA_002407865.1 Spirochaetia bacterium UBA5368 | reverse complement strand
GCCTCGATCCTCACGGGGCTGGAGGAATATGACGTATTGTTCATCGACGAGATTCACCGGCTCTCGCCGGCAATCGAAGAGATACTTTATCCGGCAATGGAAGATCGCGCCATCGATATCATCATCGGTCAGGGAGTCGGCGCTAAAACGATTAAAATCAACCTGGCGCCGTTCACCCTCGTCGGCGCCACCACGCGCACGGGTCTTTTGACATCAGCGTTACGCGACCGCTTCGGCATTCCGCTGCGCCTCAATTACTACGAGACAGAAGACCTGATGAAAATCGCCGCACGCAGCGCAAGAATATTGTCGTGCGCCATTACCGATGAGGCCTCGAGAGAACTGGCCAAACGCTCGAGAAAAACGCCGCGGATAGTAAATCGCCTTCTGAAACGGGTCGCCGATTTCTCGATAGTCGAAAAGACGGCCGCTATCGACCTCGATATCACGCGGTATGCCCTTGAAAAACTCGACATTGACGAGCTCGGCCTCGACGACATGGACAGGAAGATTCTTTCCGCGATCATAACAAAATACGACGGCGGACCGGTGGGCATAAAAACAATCGCGGTGTCGGTGGGAGAGGAAATCGACACCCTTGAGGATTTTTACGAGCCGTTTCTGGTGCAAAGCGGGCTTCTCAACAGAACGCCCCGCGGCAGGGTCGCGACGCGGGGAGCATACGAACACCTTAAAATGCCTTTTCCACATGATTCAATGGTGGAAACGCCGCCCTTACTTTTTAAGGACAGGGAGGATTGAAACACAATGTGGTATTACATAGGCGCGGTGTGCATTGGGGTGGTGGCGGGCGTGTTAAGCGGGCTTATCGGCATCGGAGGCGGCATCATCATGATTCCGGCGCTGACATTTCTCCTTTACTTCAATCAGCACATGGCACAGGGAACCACACTTGCCGCGATGCTGTTTCCGATCGGACTGCTGGCAACATGGGTATATTACAAAAACGGCTTTGTTAATATTCCAGTTGCGATGCTGCTGGCCGCGGGATTTTTTTTCGGGGGCTATTTCGGGGCAAAAATCGCCGTGCAGATAGACACGAACCTGCTTCAAAAAATCTTTGGCGTCACGCTGTTACTTATTTCATTAAAAATGATAATCGGCAGATAACGCCGCCCCGCACCATCGATCCGGCAATTATACCGACAACGACTTCCATGCGGGGGGTGTCGGTTTTTTGCAAATTCCGTTAATAAAATACGCCGCGGTATGCGTATAAATCCTGGAAAAATCCCCCTTTTTCATGAGCGTAGCTTCAAATTTCCTGAACTGAATAAGACCGTGCATCGTTCCCCAGAAACTCAGTGCGAATACCTTCGGGACTACTTCGTTGAATTCGCCGGACGCGATGCCGGACTCTATCACCTTCTCGACAAGGCCAAGTATCTTTTTGCCATGCGCATCAATCTTCAATTTAAGAGGCGGCGGGAAAATCACTTTCGGCGCGGATATGAAATAATTGAAAATATCGAAATACTTTTTCTGTTCGCTGGAAAACTCGAAATAAGATTCCGCCATTTTTATAAGCTTCTCTGTCGGCGTCGCGCCTTCCTTCCCGGCGTCTTCCGCCATTCGTTTGAGGATATCAAGCCCCTCTTCTTGAAGTGTCGCGAAAATCTCTTCCTTGCTTCTAAAATAAAGATAAATTGTTCCCACGCTGAGCTCGGTCATTTTCGCTATCTGATGCACCGATGTTCCGCTTATCCCTTCCTTGAAAAGCAACGTTCGCGCCGCATCAAGTATTGTCGCCCGGCGCTCCGCTTTTTCGCGGATTCTTCGTTCCTGTATCCCCATATGCCGCTGTTACACCATCACATCTGGAATATATGATACGTACTCATTGAAATGCGAGAGCCGCCTTCCGGCGGCCTCGCGCATGCGCCTCAGTTATTCACATACTGGATGAGCTGAATATACTCTCCATCAGGGCCCTGCACAAACGACGTCCAGCGGTCGGGCCTCGGTTGAAGCGGTTCAAAGAAAATTGCCGTTCCGTTTTCCTTGAGCCTGGCGACCAGACCGTGTATGTCGTCCACTGTAAGGCTCATGTGATACAGTCCCGTCAGCACGCTAACATTCGCCTGCGTATCCGACGGATTGCCTTCTTCTATTTCAATCTGAAAAGAATCGTTCCCCACAAAGTAGAATTTTTTTCCAAGAATATCCACTTCTTCGAGTACCGATAGCCCCAACACCTCGCAATAAAAGTGCAGGGACTTCTTTAAATTATTCGTTTTAATGCCGAGATGATTCCACTTCATATCATCCCCCGAACTTCGACTTTGTCAACTTATAACATTCCAGCGATACGTCAACAGTCTTTTTGATATCTTCGTCGGTAATCGCCGCGCAGACAAACCAGTTATGGTGCGGATGAAAAAATATGCCTCGCCGACAGGCCTCGCCGCAAAAATACCTGTTTTTTTCAAATGTCGGATCCTCCGCAATGGTCATAAACGGCATCGCGGGAGGGCCGCTGAGCGTTATAGACACCCCCGCCGCATCTGCCGCATCCTGAAGGCCCTTCATAAGCTTTTTGCCCATCAGATCTATTTTTTCAATCGAGCCGCTTGCCTGTATCTCGTCGATCGTCGCAAGGGCAGCCGCAAACGGCACGCCCGAGAAAAAATGCGTACCGGTGAAAAATACCTTTTCGGCCGATGGTTTTAACTCCTTTTTGCCCATAGCCACCGCGATCGGATACCCGTTCGCCATCGCTTTTCCGAAAGTCTGCAGGTCCGCGTCGAATCCATAATGATATGCGCTGCCGTCAAGCTGGAGGCGGAATCCGCATCGGATATCGTCTATAATGACGGTAAAGCCTTCCTGTTTCGCAACCGAATTGACTGCATCGACAAATTCCTTCGTCGGCAATTCCTGGTTGCGGAGCGCGTCATGCCGGTGCGGCGTAAGGATTACGCCCGCCACCTTGCCCATACTCTCGCTTACTGCCCGCCTGAAATCGCTGACGTCATTGTATTCGAAATACCGGATATGCGATTTCCATTCCTCCGGCACACCTTCACCATGCGGCTGACACCAGAAATGGGCGCCGTGATATGATCCCTTCGCAACCAGAATATCGGTTTTTCCTGTATGCACGCGCGCAACCGTGATGGCGTACGAGGTTACATCTGAACCATTTTTGCCGAAAACGCACCAGTCACCGTTGTGAATGGTAGCAACCATTTTTTTCGCAAGCGGCACCCACAGGTCGGACGGCAATGTAAAACAGTCGGCGTTTTCCTGTTGCGCGCGAGCGGCAGCGTCAATTTTCGGATGCCGCAGCCCCAGCAGGTTTGTGCCGAATGAACACATGTAATCGATATATTCGTTTCCATCGACATCCCATATTTTACACCCATCGCCCCTCTTTAAAAACGCAGGATACGAACCGTAAGTAAGAAACATGGGGCTACGCGGACCGTAAATCCCGTTTGGCACATATTTTTTTGCTTCCTCAAACAATTCGTACGATTTCGTAAATTCATAGAGTTTCATAATGCAACGCCCCCCTGTCACAGTGATAGTAATCACACAGGTTGCAGCATGGAGTGAATGGCACGTGCATACTGCAATCATCATGATTGAGTTTTATTAAATAAATAATGTTTATAAAATGAATCAAGTTCATTCGTTTTTGTCAAGACTTTTCTCCTCGGAAGCTATTCATGCGCGACGTAAGCGGAAGGATTGAACCTCTTTAGAGAAAGTGAAAAGCTGACAACGGTCACAGAGCTTAGCGCCATCGCAAGGCCGGCAAGTTCGGGTCGAAAGGTGATACCAAAAAACGGGTACAGCAGCCCGGCGGCGACCGGCACAAGCACCATGTTGTACGCAAATGCCCAGAAAATGTTCTGCTTAATACGACGCATAACTTTTATACTCAGTTGCAAGGCTGCAGCCACATCCAGTAGACTATTTTTCATCAGGATGATCGATCCGCTTTCGATCGCTATGTCGGTGCCCTGACTCATAACGATACCGACATTGGCACGCGCGAGCGCAGGCGCGTCATTGATGCCGTCA